>LSHP01000001.1 GCA_001555775.1 Acidovorax delafieldii
ATCGCGGATTGGCACAGTTTAAAGCCCTCCCCCATCAAGGGGGAGGGCTTTAAACTGTGCCAATCCGCGATCGCGTCATGTCCATATAATGTGACAAACATCTGTCAAACATTATGGACACCTGCTAGCATTGCACAATGACCCGGCGCTTTCCCGATTGGCCACTCCATGCGGCATGAACCGATCATCGTCGCGGGCGCTGGCATGGGCGGATTGAGCGCAGCGGCCTTGCTGGCTGCGGCGGGAGAGCCGGTGCTGGTGGTCGAGCGGCAGAAGACCCCGGGCGGCAAGCTGCGAGAAGTGATGGCGGCGGGTCGCCCGGTCGATGGCGGCCCCACGGTGTTCACGATGCGCTGGGTGTTCGAGCGGCTGTTCCAGGATTGCGGCGGCGATCTCGACTCGGCAATCCCGCTCACCCCCGCCAGCCTGATCGCGCGCCATGCCTGGGGGCCGGACGCGCCGTTCGACCTGTTTGCTGATGTGGCGCACAGCGAAGCCGCGATCGGCGATTATTTCGGCGCGCGCGATGCCGCCGGTTTCCGCAGTTTCTGCGCCGAGGCCGCGCGCATCTTCAACGTGCTGCGCAAGCCCTATCTCGAGGCCCCTGCCCCGACACCCCTCTCGCTGGTCACGCGCATCGGCCTCAGGCGCCTGCCCGAGACGATGGCGATCCGCCCCTATCAGGCGATGTGGAAGGCGCTGGGCCGTCATTTCCACGATCCCCGGCTGCAGCAGCTGTTCGGGCGCTATGCCACCTATTGCGGCTCGTCGCCGTTCGTCGCGCCCGCCACCCTGATGCTGATCGCGCATGTCAAGCAGGACGGGGTGTGGCTCGCCGATAACGGCATGCACTCGATCGCGACGGCCATCGCCGATCTTGCGCGCAGCAACGGCGCGCAGTTCCGCTATGATGCACCGATAGCAGAGATCGTCACCGAACATGGCCGCGCCGCCGGCGTCCGGCTCGAATCGGGCGAGGTGATCCGCGGCCGTGCGGTGGTGTTCAACGGCGATCCCGCTGCGCTCAACATCGGCAGGCTGGGCGAGGCGGCGCGCAAGGCGGTGCCGCCGGTGCCGCCGAAACAGCGCTCGCTCTCCAGCATGACCTGGCTGATGAACGCGAAGACCGCCGGTTTTCCCTTGGTCCGCCACAGCGTGTTCTTCTCGAACGATTATCGTGCCGAGTTCGACGCGATCTTCGGGCGCGGCGCGGTGCCCGAATCCCCCACCATCTATATCTGCGCGCAGGACCGCGACGACCATAGCGCGCGCGCGCCGCCGGGGCCCGAGCGGCTGCAGCTCATCGTCAACGCGCCAGCCAATGGCGACACCAAACAGAGTTCACAGGCGGAGATCGACCGATGCGAGAGGCAAGTTTTCGGCTTCCTGGAGGCCTGTGGCCTGACGATCGACCGTTCGCCGGACAATTCGCATCTGGTGACCCCGGCGGATTACGAGCGACTTTTCCCGGCGACGGGCGGCGCCCTTTACGGCCGGGCGACCCATGGGTGGAAGGCGGCTTTCCAGCGGCCCGGATCAGCCAGCCGCCTGCCGGGGCTCTATCTGGCCGGGGGTGGCATTCACCCCGGCGCCGGGATCCCGATGGCGAGCCTCTCCGGCCGCTTGGCGGCAGAGCGGCTGCTTGCGGACCTGCCTTCGATGCGGTCGTCCCGCCGGGCGGCTATGCCTGGTGGTATATCGACGCGCTGAGCGACGACGGAAAACACGGCCTCACCATCATCGCCTTCATCGGCAGCGTGTTCTCGCCTTATTATCACTGGTCGGGGCGCGGCGATCCCAACAACCATATCGCGATGAATGTCGCGCTCTACGGCCCCGGCGGCGGCTGGTGCATGACCGAGCGCGGATCGAAGCATCTGGCGCGCGATCACGACCATCTCGTTATCGGGCCCAGCTCGATGCACTGGGACGGCACCAGCCTGCGCATCGATCTCATGGAAATCACCGCACCGATCCCGCGCAAGGTGCGCGGCACGATCCGCGTCTATCCGCACATGATGCCGCAGACCGCCTGGCCGCTGGACCTCGAAGGCCACCATGCCTGGCGCCCGATCGCGCCGCGCGCGGCGATCGAGGTCGACATGAAGAGCCCCGGTTTGAGCTGGCGCGGCGAGGGCTATATCGACAGCAATGCCGGGATCGAACCGCTCGAGCGCGGCTTTTCCGACTGGCACTGGTCGCGCGCGCATCTCGGCCGCGATTCGGTGGTGCTCTATGAAGGCCAGCGCCGCGACGCCAGCCGCTTCGCCATGGGCCTGCGCTTCGCCGAGGACGGCACGATCAGCGAGGTCGAACTGCCCCCCGAACGCGTGCTGCCCAAGACCCTGTGGCGCATGCCGCGCATCACGCGGGCCGATGCGGGCGCGCCGGTCGAGATCCGCCGGACATGGGAGGACACGCCCTTCTATTCACGCACCGCGCTGAAGACCCGGCTGTTCGGCGAGAGCGCCGAGGCGGTGCACGAGAGCCTGTCGCTCGACCGGCTGGAAAAGGGGATCGTGAAGCTGATGCTGCCGTTCCGGATGCCGCGGCGGGGGTGAGGGCTGTGTTTTGAGAGAGTAGGCAGGTTGCCGGAGCGATGGGTATTGGGTGGAAATCGGTCGTTCAAGTGCTACCATGCCGTTATGGAAGAAGCTCTCGGGTCATGGCGGCAGGATGGGCGTGTTAGCCTTTGGCGGTATCGCAAGGCCCGCAAGATGCATGACGGCTGGCACTTTTCAGCAGATGAAGAGGCCTGTGTTTGCCTTATAAAGCTACTCGATATTCTTTGCGGTGCGACAGAACCCGCGTATCGGACTCTCTCGGTCACACATCCCCAAAAGGTTGGAGCAGACCGCATTTTTGGTGATCACGACCTTCAGCTTGAAGTTCCCGCAAAACTTCGCCTTGGCAATGATCTTGACGGAACTGGATCAATTGGCCTTTCCAACGATGTTTTTGTCATGCCTCTCAGACCGGTGGACATCTCCAATCTCTCGGAAGCTGTAAGGGATGTATCAGTCGATCACGCTGACTTTGGCCTCAGCTTCGGCACAAGCGATACCCTGGTCAGGTTCTGGTGGTGGCCGAAGAAGCGCTAGGAAACGATGCCTGCAAAGGGGGCACAATCCCAAAGACTGTTTTTTCGTTCCAAGTTGATGGCGAACATTCGACCTATCACGGTCAAGCTGCATCCTTCCCCCAAACCGCTTGCCTGCGAAGGCAGGCATCCATCTCCTGCCCTCGTCCCCCGGCACACCGCTTGGGAGATGGGCCCCTGCCTTCGCAGGGGAGCGGGTTGTTTGTGCGGCGGAGCTTCGCGATTGTATCGGGCATCTTCGCGGCTTCGCGGGCTTCGCGTGAACGTGATTTTGCACGCGAAGACGCGAAGGCGCGAAGAAGGCGGGCGTGTTCAATAAGAGGCGTTGCGATGCACGTTCCCCTCCCTGCAAGGGAGGGGTTAGGGGTGGGTGCGCGGTCGCGCGCATTGGTACATCGAAGCGCGCGCGGATGACCCACCCCCTGCCCCTCCCTTTCAGGGAGGGGAGTCTGGTGGTGCGGGTCGCGCGGAGCCCATCCGCTGCTCATCGCGCAGCCTGAGCGATGTGGGTGCCTCGCGCTACTCTCAGCGGCTCAAAAGTCCGTCATCCTGAACTTGTTTCAGGACCCATCGTGCCCGATCAGCCGAAGCCGCGTGTGGAGAAATGGGCCCTGAAACAAGTTCAGGGTGACGGGATGGGTTAATCGCGATGCCACAGTTTGCAGTCGCCTTGCTTCAAACCGTCGCCTTCCGCCGCACACCGGGCGCAGGTGGGTCGACCGGGGCGCCGGCGAAGCATTGCGCTATGGCCATCCAGGCGGTGGCGTTCGGCCCGGTCAGCTTGAGCGCCGTGTCCGCGATATTGCGCGTCTGGGTCACCACCTGGCAGAATTCCGCCGCATCGCCCTCGATCAGCTCGCCGTCCGCCGGTTCGCCGAACACCCACAACTCACCCGACGGCGCGGTGAGGCGCAGTTGCGGCACCGGCTGCGGCGGCTCGAGACGGCGGTTCTTGAACGTCCAGCCATAGGTGTTGAGCCCAAGCACGCAGATATTCTTCAGCGCATCGCCATTCTCGCGCTCCTGGCCCAGCACGTCGAAGATCGCCTGGGCATGCGCCCAGCTTTCCATCAGCCGCGCGGTGATCGAGGAGCGCGCGCTCATGCTCGGCCCGGCCCAGGGCACGCGCTGCGCAGGGTCCGCCTCGGCGAAATCGGCGGCGACCGCGCGATAGGTTTCGGCCCATTGCGCAACCAACGCCTGTCCGGTCAGGCCATCGAGCCACACGCGCTCGAAACTGTTGAGATCGCCGCCTTTGGCGATGATACCGCCGACCTGTCGCATGAACGCCTTGAACGCGTCCTCATCCTTGAGCGACAATTGCGCCGCCTGGTTCCAGACGTGCAAGTGGCCGATGACATCGCTGATCGTCCAGCCCTTGAACGCGGTCGGCGTCGCGAGCACCGCCTCGTCGAGCGGCGCGACCAGCGCGTGTATCCGGTCGCATTCGGTGAGGAAATCGCTCGACTGCTGCATCACAGAAAGCCCTTCAGCTCGGCCATGAACCGATCGAACTGGTCATGGTGCAGCCAGTGCCCGGCATCGGCGAACTTGGCGAGCCGCGCGTTCTGGAACAGCTCCATCCGCCCATCGGCCTCGGGATCGGAGGCCCAGCTCTTCTCGCCCCAGCACAGCAGCGTCGGGCAGGTGATCCGCTGCCAGAGCTGGTGCATGTGCTCGGGCGGAATGTCGAGGATCGGCCAGATGCGGATATGCGGGTCGAACTTCCAGCTATAGGTGCCGTTCTCGTTGCGGATCACCGCATGTTCGCACAGATGCCGCGCCTGATCGGCGGTGAGATAGCTGTTTTCCGCGTGCATCCGCGACAGCGCTTCCTCGAAGCTGTCATATTCGCGGTGCTTGCGCGTCGCCTTGGCGCGCTTGTCGGCATACCATTTGCGCCAGTGCTCGTGCACAGGGGTGGCGTTGCGCTCCTCGATCATCTTCGGGCTTGGCCCCAGCCCCTCGATCGCGACGATCTTGCGCACCTTTTCGGGGTAAAGCCCGGCATAGCGCAGCGCAGTGTTGCCGCCGAGCGAGTGCGAGACGATCGTCACCTGATCATAGCCGAACTGCTCGACCAGTTGCGACAGATCGTAGACGAAGTTCATGATCGGATAGTTGCCGTCGGCGGTCCATTGCGAATCGCCATGGCCGCGCAGGTCGGGCGCGATGACGTGCCAGTCGGCCTGCAGCTCGCTCGCCACCCAGTCCCACGACCGGCAATGGTCCTCGCCGCCATGGACGAGGATCAGCGGCGGGGCATCTTCATTGCCCCAATCGGCATAATGCAGCCGCAGCCGCTGCGAGAAATAGGTCTGCGAAGAAGGTCCGGTCGGTTTCATGCCCGAACCTTAAGCGGCTTTGCGCGCAAAAGAAAAGTGGCTTTGGGCGGGGGTTTCGCCTGACGCTACGGCAGGCTTGGCAGCACGCGATGCGCGCACGAAAAAGGCCGGAGAAGCGGTGTGCTTCCCCGGCCTTTTCGGGTGTCATGGATCGAGAGGATCAATCCAGACGGGCAAGTTCCTTCTTCGAAAGCGAGGTCGTGACCTTGCCTTCGGCGGCGGTCAGGGTCGAGGCGCCGATGCGCACGACCTTGCCCTTGTAGATGACCAGGGCCGAGCCGTCTTCGAGAACGCGGGTCACCTTGCCGACGCGCTTGCCTTCGGCGTCGTAGATGGTCTGGTTCTTCGAGATCAGGGCGTCGTCCTGCGCGAAGGCGGGAGCGGCGGTGGCGGCCAGGAGAACGGCGCCGAGCAGTGCGGAACGAAGGTTCATGATGGCATTCCTTTCAATCGCGGGGGAGGACGTTGGCCCCTTATGGGCGGTATTCTTGTGAGGGCCATTTAAGCGCGCGATTGATAGGTTTCAATACGCAATGCTGCATTTGCGAATGATATTTTCGCTAGGATAGATGCAAATTTCGCAATCAGGCTTATGCATCGTTGAATTTCAAGGCCTTATAACCTCACTAGGAGTTGTGCATCGCAACAAAGTTGCGCTTTTGGCATGTATAGCTGAGCTTTCGGGATACATGACACCTTATCCGTTTGTCCCGAGCCCATCGACTGGCTGGCAAGCCAGCCGCTCAGGGTGAACTAAAGTCGAGGGACGTGATTGGCACGGGGTAGTACCTACGTCCCTCGACACGCTCGGGACAAACGGGAAGGGGGTGCTGCTACAGCTTCAGCATCTGCTTGCCGCGATTGGCGCCGGAGAACAGCCGCTGCATCGTCTGCGGCGCATTCTCGAAGCCGTGCTGGATATCCTCGCGATAGGTCAGCCGCCCGTCGTGCACGAAGCCCGCGAGCCGCTTGCGGATGGCGGGGAACTCCGCTGCCCAGTCGAGCACGATGAAGCCGGTCATCGTCGCGCGGCGGAAGATCAGGTTGAAATAGTTCTGCGGCCCGGCGGGCATCTGCCCGGTCTCGTAACGGCTGATGCCGCCACAGATGACGATGCGCGCACCCGTCGCGATCTGGCTCAGCATGTCGTCGAGGATCGCGCCGCCGACATTGTCGAAGATCACGTCGACGCCGCGCGGGCATTCGCGCTTGATCGCCTCGCGCACGCCGCCCGCCTTGTAATCGATCGCGGCGTCATAGCCTGCCTCTTCGACCAGCCAGGCGCACTTGTCCGCCCCGCCGGCAATGCCGACCACGCGGCACCCGGCGATCTTCGCCAGCTGACCGACCACCGATCCGGTGGCTCCCGCCGCGCCGGAAACCAGCACGGTATCGCCCGCCACGGGCTTGCCGATCTTGAACAGCCCGCAATAGGCGGTGAGCCCCGTCGTGCCGAGCACCGACATCATCGCGGTCGGCGGAAGGTCAGGATCGCACGGCACCAGCCCCTCGCCGTCGGACAGGTGATATTCGGTCCAGCCGGTCGATCCGATCACCATCGTGCCGACCGGGAACTTGGCCTGGTTCGATTCGATCACCTCGGAAATGCCCGAGCCGCGCATGACCTCGCCGATCTCGGTCGGCGCGACATAATCGGCAATATTCTCCATCCAGCCCTTCTGCGCCGGATCGAAGCCCAGATAATGCGTCTTCAGCAGCATCTGGCCCGGAGCGGGCGGCGGCAGCTCGCGCGTGACGAGTTCGAAATCGCTGTCCTCGACCGGACGGCCGCGCGGGCGGCCTGCGATCAGCCATTGACGGGTGGTGGTCATGGTTCTTCCTCTCTCAAAACTGCCCCTCCCGTTTGTCCCGAGCCCTTCGACTGGCTGGAAAGCCAGCCGCTCAGGGTAAACTCAAGTCGAGGGACGCATTTGTAAAGGGTGGCGTAAGGTCCCTCGACACGCTCGGGACAAACGGCCGTGGTTAGGCTATCGAAATCAACCAATCTGCCGCTCGCCCTCCTGCCAGTAGAGCTTGCGCAATTCCTTCTTGAGTATCTTGCCCGAAGGATTGCGCGGCAGTTCGGATACGAAATCCACGCTCTTGGGGCATTTGAACCCGGCGATCTGCGTGCGCGCAAAGGCGATCAGATCGTCGGCGCTGACGCTCTCGCCCGGATGCAGCACGACGATGGCCTTCACCGCCTCGCCCCAGCGCGGATCGGGCACGCCGATCACTGCGCAATCGCCCACGGACGCGTGATGGTGCAGCGCGTTCTCGACCTCGGCGGGATAGATATTCTCCCCGCCCGATACGATCATGTCCTTCACCCGGTCATACAGGTATAGATAGCCGTCGGCATCGCGATAGGCCGCATCGCCGGTGCGGTACCAGCCCTGGACAAAGGCCGACGCATTGGCCTCGGGCAGGTTGTGATAGCCCGCCATCACCAGCGGCGCGCGGACCCAGACCTCGCCGACCTCGCCGGGCGCCCGGTCCTGACCGTCCTCGCCGACGATGCGAATCTCGACATCGGGAAACGGCTTGCCGCAGCCCTTCATCCGGGGCGTGCCCGCGACATCATGGTCCTCGGGCGGCAGATAGACGATCGTCCCGCTGGTCTCGGTCGCGCCGTACATCTGCACGAACTCAGCGTTCGGAAACAGCTGCATCGATCGACTGAGCACATCGAGCGGGATCGGCGACGCGCCATAAGGCAGCACCCGCATCGAGGAGAAATCCGCCCCTGCCGCATCGGGATGGTTCAGGATCATGTTGAGCACCGCAGGCACCGCGAACATCTTGGTGATGCCATGGCGTTGCACCGTTGCGATGATCGCGGCGACATCGGGCTGGGCCAGGATGACGCCGGTGCCGCCGCCGTTCAGCGTCTGCATCACCCAGGCCGTGCCGCCAATGTGAAAGAGCGGCATCGCCACCAGCGACACGTCGCTCGGCCACCAGGCTGCCCAGTCCTCGCCAATCTTCCTGCCCTGGCTGAGCGAGGCGGTAAGGCTGCCGTGCGTGAGCAATGCCCCCTTGGGATGGCCGGTGGTGCCCGAGGTGTAGAGTTGCACCGCGACGTCCGCCGGTTCCAGCGCTGCAACGCTGTCATCCGGCGCAAAGCCCTGCACCCATTGCCGGAACGCGGGTCGCCCCTCGAATGCGCCATCGCTGAGCAGGATCGTCTCGAGACCCGCCTCGGCGCGCACCGCCAGCGCGTTGCCCAGCACCGCCGATTGCGTCAGCAGGAAGCGCGCGCCCGCGTCCTGGATGATATAGGCGATCTCGCGCGGCACCAGCCGCCAGTTGACCGCCACGGTCACCGCGCCGATGCGCAAGCCTGCGATCAGCAGGATCACGTAATCCACATGATTGAGGCCCAGAAACGCCACCCGGTCGCCCTTGCCGATGCCGCTGGCCTTGAGCGCGGCGACGCAGCGGCACGTCAGGTCATGGAGCTCGGCATAGCTCAGCGCCTCGTCATCCTGGATCAGCGCGTTCTTGTGCGGCGTGGCAGCGGCCCCGCGCGCGACCATCTCGGCGATCATGCTCATGGCCTCAATGCGCCATCGCCTGGGCGTAGAGATCGCCATCGGCGGGGTAGAAATTGCAGTGGAAGCCGCTTGGCACGCGGAACGGCACGTGCACCCGCGCGATCGGGCCCGAGGCGATGTCGAGCGCGTGGAAGATCGCCAGCTCGCTGCCCGGCGCATTGGCGCGATGGACCAGGGTCATCGCATAGCCGTCGGCCTCGCCCTCCGGCCCCGTTTTCGCTCCCAGACGCGGCGCGAAGATCAGTTCGCCCGCCGCAGCGCCCTTGCCGAAATGATAGATATCCTCGGCGCCGGTTTGCGTATCGAAGCGCAGCACCGCATCGAGCCCTTCGGCCCGGGCATCGCGCGATTCGAGGTTGATATTGGCAAAGGCCTGGCGCGTCCGCCGCGTCATCAGCCGGTCGTCGGGACGGGGGAATTGCAGGTCGCGCTCGTTGATCACCTCTTCGCGCAGCATGTCGGTGTTCGCATTCAGGTCGATGGTCCAGCGGCGCAGGCTCTGGCGCGTGCCGGCATGCGTCGCGCGCACCCCGGTCTCATCGGGGAACAAAGCGGTGCCGTTGGCGGCGGCGACATCGGCGATGATCCTGCCCCCTTCTTCCCAGACGTTGAGCTCGTGGAACATGTGGCGCGGCTCGTATTCGAACCAGCGCACGTCACTGGCACTGCCACGGCGCGGCATCACCGCGAGCTTGGACGGGCGATCGTTGACCCAGGCGGTCATCGGCCCTCCGCGCATGAAGCGGCCAAGATCGGTGTCGATCGGCAGCACCGGAAACACCACCCAGTTCTCGGTGACGAAGAACGTGTGCATCAGGCTCATGTGGGGCACGGGAATGATCTCACTGTGCGTCAGCGCCCCGGTGCGGTCGATAATGTCATAGCGGATTTCCGCCGCGCCCATCGGCCCGTTGATCATCGCACCGATATTGATCAGCTCGCCGGTGGCATGGTCGATCTTGGGATGCGCGGAAAAGGTGGTGGAGATCGTCCCGCCATAATGCTCCTCGCCAATGGTGCTGAGGTCGCGCGGGTGCATCTCCACCGGCGGCGCGCCTTCCATCAGCGCGAGCAGCTTGCCGCCATGCACGATGATGTTGGTGTTCGCGGTATTGTAACGCTTGCCCTGCACCGAAGGATCGGCGGTCATCGGATTGCCGAACACCCCGAACAGGCGCTCGCCCGCCGCCCGTTCCAGCTCGAACTTCTCGGTCCGGACCCAGCGGTTGCGCATCGCGACGCGGCCATTCTCGATGAAGAAGCCGTAGACCATGCCGTCGCCGTCGAACCAGTGATATTCGTCGCCGCGCGTGGGGTGCAGCGGCTCGGGCCCGTTGCGATAGAAGACCCCGGCCAGATCATCGGGAATCTCGCCCTCGATCACCAGATCGGGCGCATCGGCCTCGAAGCGGTTCGGGGCATGGTGCCCGTGCAGGAACGGATGCGGGGGAAAGGGCCTGGCCATGTCTAAGCTTTTGCGATCCCGTTGGGCGTTGCAAGGAAAGGCCCGCCGCCCCGATGCAAAGGACGGCGGGCCAGCAAGAGGCTATCAGAATTCCAGCATCAGTTCCGCGCCGAATTGCCGCGGCGGACGGACACCGGCAAAGGCGAACAGGCCTGCCACCGGCAACGTGCTCGAAAGCCCGCGATTGTCGAGAATATTGCGGCCGAACACGCTGAACGTCGCCTGCGCACCGCCGAAATCGTGCTTGTACGACAGGGTCGAATCGAGGATCTCGCGCTCCGAGGCTTCGCAGCGGCGGTCGTTAGTAATGATGCCCTGCGCCTGCAGCGCGGGATCGGCGACGATACAGGTGGTGTACTTGTCGACATAGCGGAAGATGGTGCTCCAGCGGAACTCGCCATCGCCCACCGGCCGGGTATAATCGAACCCGGCCGACCAGGCGTATTTCGGTGCCCGGCGCAGGTCGAGATCGGACACGTCCACGCCGCCGCGCACGAAATTCTGGTAGTTGGCATCCAGATAGGTCGCGGAGAAGTTGAACGCCAGGTCGTCCGAAGGCAGCGCGACGATCTCGAGCTCGACACCCTTGATCCGCGCCGAAGCGGCGTTCTCGACGATGGTTTCCTGCGCCTGGATCGCGTTGAAGGGCGCTTGCGTCGCGCGCACCAGCTCTTCCTGCTTGTCCGAATAATCGGTCTGGAAGATCGCGATATTGGTGCGCAACCGGCGGTCGAGCCAGTCCGCCTTCAGGCCGATTTCATAGGCATCGACGATTTCGGGCTGATAGGGGCCGATCGCGGTCGGGGTCGCGGCGCGACCGTTGAAGCCGCCCGAACGGAAGCCGCGCGAATAGCTGGCATAGACCAGCTGGCCGCCATCGAACTGGTAATCGAGGCTGGCGCGATAGGTAAACTCGCCGAAATCTTCCGAACCGCGGCAATTGGCGGCGACGATACCGGCAAAACCGACCGGGCAGGCGCCGGTGGGGCTGAGCGCAAAATTGGTGACCAGTGCCTTTTCATCCTTGGTGTAGCGGCCGCCGACGCCAAAGGTCAGGTTGTCCGAGAGCTTGAACCGCGCATCGGCAAAACCGGCATAGGATTTGGAGTCGCCGACTGAAAGCTGGAAGGCGCTGGCACCGGGGCCCAGAAAACCGAAGAACGAGGTCTGGCGCAGCGTGTACTGGCTGTCGAAATAATAGGCGCCCAGCACGATATCCATCCAGTCGGTGACGTCACCGGCAAAGCGGATTTCCTGGCTGAACTGCTCGTAGCGCTGGATGCGCAGCGTATCGAAGAAGTTGATCGATGCCGAATCGAAATCCTGCCGCACGCTTTCGTTGTTCTTGCGCCAGCCGGTAACCGACGTGAGCGTGAAATCGCCGAGCTCGATATTGATCGTGCCGCTGATCGCGTCGGTCTTGTTGCGCACCGGGGTCTGGATGTTACCGAACACCTGATACAGCAGCTTGCTGTTGGTGGGCGTGCGGTTGCACTGGTTGCCCGGAATCTGGAAGGCACGAACCAGACCGACCCCCGGCACCGGCACCTGAAGGCAGATCAGGTCGAGATCGTTCGAGACGCTCGCGGTGGCGACCTCGCCATCCTCTTCCATATGCTCATAGGTGATCACCGCCTCGATATCGTCGGTCGGCGTGATCAGTGCGGTCACCCCTGCGGTCCATACCTCGTACTCGTTGGTGCGGCGGTTGCCCTGCGTCACGTTGCGCAGATAGCCATCGGTATTGTCGTAAAAGAAGAAGCCCTTGAACGCCAGAAAATCCCCGATCATCGGGGTGTTGACGACCAGTCGGCCGCGCACGGTGTTATATTCGGCATAGCCGATCGAGGCACGCACGCCCCATTCGCCGGTCGGCTTGCTGCGGCGCACATTGATGACGCCGCCGATGGTGTTGCGGCCGAACAGGGTGCCCTGCGGCCCGCGCAGGATCTCGATCGATTCGAGGTCGAACGCATCGAGCAGCTGGCCGGTGTTAGTGCCGATGAACACATCGTCGACCACCACGCCCACCGCCGGATCGAACGATTTCTCGATATCCTCGAAGCTGATGCCGCGGATCGCGATCGCGGCAGCCGAAGGGCCGGCATTGACCGGATCGACCACCAGCCCGGGAACGCGCCCGGCAAAGTCGCGAAGATCGTCGACCGCGCCGGTGGCGAGCGCCTGGGAGTCAATCGCGGACACCGCGACCGGCACCGCCTGGAGCGATTCCTCGCGGCGCTGCGCGGTGACGACGATGGTGCGAAGCCCCCCCTCCTCGGCCTGCTCGGCGCTGGCCGCCTGATCGGAGGCCTCCTGCGCCATGGCCGCCTGGGGCGCCGCGAGCATCGCGAGCCCCAATGCGAAGGTTGATGCCGACAGATAGGTGGACACCCTCATCACAAACCTCCCCTCAATGCTGCGGCCTTTTTCGGCCCGCACCTTTTCCTATGCTGCGCGAAAATGATCCGGGGCCGACAATGCCTCAAGTGTCAAAAGTGACAGTCGCGGACCCTACGGCAAGCTTTAGGGTAGCAAGCATGAGGTCGGGCTTCCGACCCTATGCTGCGCCCGTTCGCGCGGCCCGCAAACCTGTGTCCAGGGGAGGTTCGATCATGCCCGTCCAGCGCAGCTTCTGCCGGTTCTGCCACGCCAATTGCGCGATCCTGGTCGAGACCGAGGGCGACCGCGTGGTGCGCGTGTCGGGCGATGCCGAGGACCCGGTGTTCGGCGGCTACACCTGCATCAAGGGTCGCCAATTGCCCGAAGCGCATCATCATCCCGAGCGCCTGATGTCCTCGCAGAAAAGGGGCGCACACGGCTTCGAGCCGATCGCCACCCAGGCCGCGCTCGACGAGATCGCGGAGCGGCTGAAGCCGCTGATCGAAGAGCACGGGCCGGACAGCGTCGCGATCTATGCGGGCACCTATGCGTTCCAGAACAGCGCCGGGGTCGCGTCGGCCATGGCATTCGCGCAGGGTCTGGGGACGCGGCATTTCTATACCAGCGTCACGCTCGACCAGCCCGCCAAAGTCTATACGGCGGCGCAATATGGCAGCTGGTCGGGCGGCGGGCATGTGTTCGGCGAGGCCGATGTCGCGTTCTTCCTCGGCAACAATCCCATCGTTTCGCATTACGGCCCGCCGGGCGGCCTTCCGCCCTTCTCGCCCTCGCGCCGGTTGCGCGATGCGATCGCCGGCGGGCTCAAGCTGATCGTCGCCGATCCGCGCGAGAGCGATGTTGCCGCGCTCGCGCACATCCATTTGCCGGTCAAGCCCGGTGAGGACCCGGCGCTGCTCGCAGGCATGATCCATGTCATTCTGGAGGAGCGGCTCTACGACGAGGCGTTCGTGCAAGCGCATGTCGATGGCCTGGCCGAGCTGAAAGAGGCGGTCTCTGGCTTCCCGCCCGCGGTCGCCGCCGCGCGCGCGGGAGTCAGCGAGGCGGATCTGGTCGCCGCCGCGCGGATGTTCGCGGGCGGCACCAAGGGCTCGGCCAGCACCGGTACCGGGCCGGAAATGGCGGGCAACGGCACGCTGACACAATATCTGGTGAGCAGCCTCAACATATTGTGCGGGCGCTTTTGCCGCGAGGGCGAGAAGAGCTCGATCCCGCGCATCTTCACGCCGGTCACGCCGCGCCGCGCGCAGGTCAATCCGCCGATGAAGCTGTGGGGCCAGGGCTATCCCGCCTCACGCTTCCGGGGCCTGACGCATCTGATGTTCGAGATGCCGTGCAACGTGCTGGCGGACGAGATCCTGACCCCCGGGCCCGGCCAGGTGAAGGCGCTGATCTCGATCGGCGGCAACCCGATGCTCGCCTTTCCCGACCAGGACAAGATGGCGCGCGCGATCCAAGCGCTCGACCTGTTCGTCAGCGTCGATATCCGTAGCCAGGGCGTGTCCGCGCGGCGCAGCGACTATGTCCTCGCGCCGCTGATGAGCCTCGAACGCGACGACATCTCGTCGCTGTCCGAATGGTGGTACGAAATTCCCTATGCCCGCTATACCGAAGCGATCCTGCCGCGCCCGGGCGATCTGCTCGACGAATACGAGATGCTCTGGGGGCTGGCGAAACGGCTCGGCACCGGACTGCCGCTCGCGGGCGGACCTTGCCCGATGGATGCCTGCCCGGACAAGGAGACGTTTCTCGACCTCGCCGTCGCAGGCTGCGTCGTCCCCCCCAGCCAGGTCCATGCCGACAGCCCCGATGGCCGCCCGGTCATCTATCATGACAAGCATCCGATCGTCAAACCGGCCGAACCGGGTCACGAGGCGCGGTTTGATCTGGCAGCTGGCGCGATGCCGCAGCAGCTGATGCGATACGGTCGGGACGACCCCGCCGCACAGGGCTATCCGTTCCGGCTGATCTCGCGCCGCAGCCGCCACCGCTTCAACTCGACCGGCGGGCATCTTTCCGCGCTCAAGGCCAAGCGCACCACCAACCCGGCGCATATCCATCCCGACGACCTCGCCGGACTGGGCGTCGAGGACGGCGAGATGATCCGCATCGCCTCGCCGCATGGCGAAGTGCACGCGCTCGCCAAGGCATCGGCGGCCTTGCGGCGCGGGGTGATCTCGATGGCGCATGGCTATGGCGACCCCGATTACGGGCCGGACCAGGTGCCGTTGCGCGGGGGCTCGACTAACCGCCTGGTCAGCGAAACGGAGGGCTATGATCCGATCACCGGCCAGGCGCTGCAGAGCGCGATCCCGGTCAGGGTGCTGCGTGGTTGATGTCGCGTTCCATCGCGCCGGGACACGCGCGGGATTGCGGTCTCCAGCATGTTTGGGCATCACTAACCCCATGACTTTCACCCCCGTCACGCCTGCCGATATTGCACCAGGATCCACGCGTTTTGTGCAGCATGAGGGTGCAGCATTTCTGGTCGTGCGCGATGGCGATGGTGCGCTCCACGCGCTTGACGGGCTGTGCAGCCATGCGCTGCTGCCGCTGGAGGGCGCACGCGTGCGGCGCGGGCATGTGCTCTGCCCGCACCATGGCGCGCGCTTCGAAATCGGCACGGGGGCAGCCAAAGGTCCGCCCGCGCATTGCGGCATCCGGACCTGGCCGGTGCGGGAGAAGGACGGGATGATCGAACTGGATAGCGACGCATGATATTCGACGTGAAGGACAAGGTGGTGCTGGTCACGGGCGCGGCCTCGGGCATCGGCGCTGCCACCGCGCGGCTGGCGGCAGCGCGCGGCGCGAAGGTGATCGCGACCGATGTGGACGGCGAGCGCATTCAGGGCGTCGCCGCCGATTGCCAGTGCATCGGGCTGAAGCACGATGTCACCTCGAGCGACGACTGGGACAATGCGATCACCGCTGCCGTGCACCATTACGGGCGGCTCGATGCGCTGGTCAGCAATGCGGGGATCGTCAATTACGAACCGATCATCGATCTCGACATGGCGCGCTTCCGCAAGCTCAGTCAGGTGCATGTCGAAGGCAGCTTCCTGGGTCTGCAAAAGGCGGTGGCGCAGATGCGCGCGCAGGCCGGCGGCGCGCCCGCGACGGGCAGCATCGTGCTGACCGCATCGGTCATGGCAAATTGCGCCGCGCCCGCGATCTCGGCCTATGCGGTCGCCAAGGCGGCGATGGCCAATATGGCGCGCGCGGTCGGCGTGGAACTGGGCCGCAAGGGCGACATGATCCGGGTCAACGCGCTCTGCCCCGGCCCGACGCGCACGCCTTTGCTCGAAGGCGCGATGCCGCCGGGCGCGCTCGATGATCCCGCGCACTGGACCGACGTGCCGCTGGGCGTGCCGCAGGAGCCCGAAGACATGGCCGAGAGCATCCTGTTCCTGGTCAGCGAGGAGAGTTCGTTCATGACCGCGACGCAGATGGTGGTCGATGGCGGATGGAGTTTGACATGACCAAGACCGCCATCGTCACCGGCGCGACCTCGGGAATCGGGCGCGCCACGGCCATCCGTCTCGCCAAGGCCGGCTTTCACATCATCGCCACTGGCCGCAATCCGGAGCGCGGCGCAGAGACCGTCCGCCAGGTCGAGGCGGCGGGCGGCAGTGCCGAGTTCCACAGCTTCGACGTCACCTCGGAAAGCGATTGGGCCGCGTTCGCCGAGACGGTGACCGCGCGTCATGCTTCGGTCGATGCGCTGATCAACTCCGCCGGATCGTTCTTCACCAAAGCGCTGCCCGACACCACGCTCGCGGATTTCCGCGAGCTATGGACCGCCGATGTGGAGAGTGTCGTGCTGGGCACCAAATACGGCTTTCGCATGATGCGTGATACCAGGAGCGCCGGGTCGATCGTCAACATCTCCTCGCTCGCCGGCTTGATCGGGCTGGAGGATTGCGCCGCCTATTGCGCGGCCAAGGCGGCGGTGACGCATTTCAGCCGGGTCGCCGCATTGGAAGGCGCGCAGATGGACCCCAAGGTCCGTGTCAATTCGCTCAACCCCGGCGTGATCTATACCGAGATGATCACCGGCGCTTATGGCGACAATGATGCGGTGAAAGCCTTCGTGATGGACGGCAACGCGCTGCAGCGCGTCGGCACGCCCGAGGATATCGCCAGCGCCGCCACTTTCCTCGCCTGTTCGGCCTCGCGCATGGTCACCGGCACCGCGATGCTGGTCGATGGCGGACGCGGTGCGGACTGATCCTTTTTCCATTCCCTCCACGGAGACCCATCCCATGACCCAGAACCGCCAGTTCATCCTCAAGCGCCGCCCCGATGGCGCGCCGGTGGCCGAGGATTTCGCGCTCGAAACCTCCGCGCTGCCCGCGCTGGAGGAAGGCCAGTTTCTGATCCGCAACCATTATGCCTCGCTCGATCCCGCGCAGCGCGGATGGATGTCCGATGCGGACAGCTACATGCCGCCGATCCCCCTGGGCGCACCGGTGCGCGCGACCACGATCGGCGTGGTCGAGGAAAGCCGCGCCGAGGGCTTTGCCAAGGGCCAGTGGGTGATGGGCCTGAACGCGATCGAGGACTATTCGGTCGGCACTTTGGGCGGCTTCACCCAGCCGATCGACCCGCACGCGGTGCCGCAGGTGACCAATTACCTCTCGCTGTTCGGCGCGGTGGGCATGACCGCCTATTTCGGCTTTCTCGACGTGTGCGAACCCGAAGCAGGCGATGTCGTGCTGGTGACGGGCGCCGCCGGTGCCGTGGGATCGCTGGTCGGACAGATCGCGAAAATTCTGGGCTGCACCGCGATCGGCATCGCCGGCGGCCCGGAAAAATGCGCGCGGCTGACCGAACGCTATGGTTTCGACCATGCGATCGACTATCGCGGCAAGGATGTGAGCGCGCTCGACGCGGCAATTCGCGCGGTCGCGCCCGATGGCGTCGACGTGATCTTCGAGAATGTCGGCGGCGACATACTGGACGCAGGTCTAATGAACCTGAGGCACGGCGCGCGCATCGGATTGTGCGGATTGATCAGCGAGTATAACGCGCCAGAGCCCGTCGGCGCGCGCAACCTGTGGCAGCTGATCGTGCACCGCGCCTCGATCCGGGGCCTGCTGGTCGCCGATTATGTCGCGCGCTTTGCCGAGGGCGGCGCGAAACTGGGCGAATGGGCAGCAGCGGGCAAGCTGATCGTCGACGAGCATATCGACGAAGGGCTGGACAATGCGCTGCCTGCCTTTCTGCGGCTGTTCGAGGGGTCGAACCAGGGCAAGATGATCCTGAAGATCGCCTGAGCGTGCGGCACCTGCTGGTCCTGTCGGGCGGCCATCCCTATGAGGCCACGCCCTTTGCCGCGCTGCTCGCCAGCCTGGGTGGCTGGCGGGTGGAGCATCTGATGCATCCAGAGGCGGAAGCGGCGGTGGCAGATGGCGCGGCGGAGAAAGCCGATGCGCTGCTGTTCTACGACATGCCCGGCTTCACCTTTGCCGACGATATGGTAACGACGCGGCCCCCATCGCCCGGCTTCATCGCGGCGATCAAGGCACATTTTGCGCGTGGCAGGGGCGCAGTGGCATTGCACCATGCGCTCGCGGGATGGGCGGACTGGCCCGAATGGGCAGAGATGCTTGGCGGCAAGTTCCTCTATCGGCGCGAGACGCTGCGCGACCGCGAATGTCTCGATTCGGGCTATCGGCATGATGTCGCCTATGACGCGGTCGTGCTCGCGGACCATCCGGTCACGCGCGGACTGCCCGCCCGTTTCGCGATGGTCGACGAGCTGTATCTTGCCGAGATTTTCGCCGAGCAGGTGACACCATTGATCGCAGCGGATCACGAATTTGCTGCGCACAATTTTTACTCTGCCGCGCATGCCGTGGCAGGCCGGATGTTCGACAATTCGGAATGGCCGCATTCGCCCGGAAGCCATCTGATCGGCTGGACGAAGCCGGTCGCAGCGGGGCAGCTGGTCTATCTGCAATTCGGCGACGGGCCGGCGGCCTATGCCAATCCGCATGTGCGGCAAGTTCTGGCCAATGCGCTCGATTACGTTACACCGGAAGGAATGGGAGACAGGCAGGCATGAGCAGACTCAAGGGACGCAAGGCATTGGTGACGGGGGCCGCTTCGGGCATCGGCGCGGCGACGGTGGCGCGGCTTCTCGCCGACGGCGCGACGGTGCTCGCCTGCGATATCAGCGGCGAGGGCATGGCGGGCACCTTCAACCATGTCGCCAATCTTGCTGATCCGCAGGCGATCACGCTACTCGCCGCCGCCGCCGAAAGCCAGCTCGGCGGGCTCGACATATTGGTCAACAATGCAGGCGTCTGCCCGGTGGGCACGCTCGAGGACCTGACCGACGATCAGTGGCAGTTCGGGCTCGATGTCAATCTGCTCGCCCCTGCGCGTCTCGCCAAGGCCTGCCTGCCGCTGCTCAAGGCGTCCTCGGCGGGCCGGGTGATCAACACCGGATCAATCCTCTCGCGCTATGGCGATGCCGGGCTTGGCGCTTATGCTTCGTCGAAGCATGCGATCCTCGGTTTCACCAGATCGCTGGCGATGGAGCTTGGCCCCTATGGCGTCACTGTCAACTGCGTCCAGCCCGGCTGCATCGTCACCGGGATGACGCGCGGCATGCTGGAGAATGGCGCGGCGGCCGAATATTATCGCGAGAAATCGGCGCTCAAGCGGCTCGGCCAGCCCGAGGACATTGCCGATGTCATCGCCTTTCTCGCCAGCGACGACGCGCGCTTCATCACCGGCCAGGGCATCATCGCCGATGGCGGCGTGATGACGCACAGCTGAGCGGAACGGCGGTCGTCAGTCGGGGTCGAAATGGCTGGCGACATCGCGGCTGGCGTGGAGCACGGCGAGCAGATCCACCGTGCCCTGCGCGTACCGGAACACAAGAATGTAATTGCCCATCGGCGTGCTCCGGATGCCCGGACCCAATTCGGGGCGCGCGGTTCCGAGCGTGCCTGGAAGCTCGGCCAGTTGACGTGCTTTGGCCACCAATCGCCTGCGAAAGGCCGTCGCGACTTCACGATGCCCGCTTTCGCGGAGAATATAGGCTGAAATTTCTCGAAGCTGTCGCTGCGCTCGCGCACTGATGCGGAGCGTCCGCATCATTCCGCAGCCTGTTGTTCAACCCTCCAGATCGGCTTCGAGTTGAGCCTCAACCTCTTCCAGCGAATACCATTTGTCTTCGGCAATCGCTGCATCAACTGTCTCGCGCAGCGCCGCAAGTTTCGTCTCGCGCTCTTCGACCAGGCGCAGGCCTTCGCGGATCACCTCGCTCGCAGAAGCATAGCGCCCGGTCTTGAGCAACGCCTCGACATAGCCTTCCCAGCGTTCGCCGATCGATACGTTCATCGCAGTTCCTCCTTGCACCAGAGACGCGCAAGATTAGCACGATAACATAAAATGCACAAATTTCGTTATCGCGGCTTGCACAGACCGCCCTAGCATTTTCGACTATCGCGGGCGCAGGCGAGCGCGGGCTATGACGGTTTCATGGCAAATCAGCACCATGGGAGCAGGGCATGACGGTGGCGGCGGAGCAAAAGAGCTTTTTCCATCCCGAAGTGCTGACCAGCCCCTTCGCCTTCTATCAGGAGCATCTGGCGACCGAGCCGGTTTATCACGACAAGGCGACCGGCCTGTATCTGGTGCTGAGCCACAGACTGGTGAGCGAGGCGACGTCGCGGACGGACGAATTCTCCAACAATTTCCAGGCGGTGCTTTCGGGCGCGCGGTCCGAGGACCCTGAGGTCAAGGCGATCCTGGACGAAGGCTGGCCGCAGGTCGATACGCTGCTGACCGCCGATCCGCCGGTGCACACGCGCTTTCGCAAGCTGGTCAACCTCGCCTTTTCCGCGCCGCGCGTGAACAAGCTCGAGGCCCATATCCGCGAGATCGCGCGAGACCTGATCGACAGGATGCTGGCGAAAGACGAAATCGAGTTCGTGCGCGATTTCGCGATGCCGCTGCCGATCCGCATGATCTCCGAACAGCTTGGCCTCACCCATGTGCCGCCGGAAACGATCAAGCGCTGGACCGATGCCTTTGTCGACCGGCTCGGCGGCATGGTGCCCAAGGAGCGCGAGCTGCAATGCGCACGCGAGGTGGTCGAATTCCAGCACGCGATCAAGGCGCAGATGGACCAGCGCCGCGCCAGTCCGACCGACGATCTGCTCTCCGATCTCGTCCATGCCGAGATCGACGGCGAACGCCCGCTCGACGATGGCGAGCTGCTCTCGATCGTGCAGCAATTGCTGGTTGCGGGCAACGAGACGACCACCGCGACGCTTGCAGAGGGCATCATCCTGCTCGCGCGCAATCCCTCCGAACTCGCCAAGGCCAAGGCGGACCCGAAGATCATACCCAACATGATCGAGGAAATGCTGCGGCTGGCCAGCGCCTCGTCCGGCATCTGGCGGGTGATGAAAGCGGACGCCGAGCTGGGCGGCGTGACCCTGCCCAAGGGCGCGATGGTGATGATGCGCTATGCTGCGGCCAACCGCGATCCCGAACGCTATGATGAGCCCGACCGATTCCTCGCCGACCGCGCCAATGCCCGCACGCATCTCGCCTTCGGGCGCGGCATCCATATGTGCGTCGGCAATATGCTCAGCCGCAAGGAAATGACCGTGGCGTTCGAGGAGCTGTTGCCGCGTATTTCGGGCATCACGCTGACCGACGAGGCGGCCATCGCCTATCCCCCCAACATGATGCTGCGCGGACCCGTATCCGTGCCGGTACGTTTCGAGCCGCGCGCATGAATTTCGATTATGACGAGAACCAGCTGCTGTATCGCGCCTCGGTCGAGCGGTTTCTCGAGGGCAGCGACATTGCTGCGCGCAAGGCGCAGCGCGCGGCGCCAGGCGGCATCGACCGTGCGCGCTGGCAGGCCATGGCCGAGCTGGGGCTGACCGCCATGGCGCTCGCCGAGGACAAGGGCGGTCTCGGCAGCAGCCTGCTCGATCTGGTCGCGGTGGGCGAAAGCTTCGGCCTGCGCATCTCTTCGGACAACTGGCTGGAAAACGCCGTTCTTCCGATGCTGCTGGCAGGATCAGGCCTCGCTCGGGACGATGCGCGGATCGACGCGCTCGCCTCGGGCGGGGCGATTGCCGCGCTGGCGCTGTTCGAGCCCGAGGGGCGGCATGTCACGCTGCCGCGCAGCACGACCGCCAAGACCACTGCCGGCGGCTTCGTGCTGCAAGGCGAAAAGAGCTTCGTGCTGGGGGGCATGGCGGCGGACTGGCTGCTGGTGAGCGCCGCGACTGAGAGCGGACCCGCGCTGTTTCTGATCGCTTCCGATGCGCCCGGCGTGCACCGGCGAGGCTATCGCGTGGTCGACGGCAACGAGGCGGCGGAAGTGCGACTGCTGGGCTGCGAAGTTGGAGCCAAGGCACGGCTGGCGCTCGAATGGGAGGCGGTCGAGGCCGCGCTCGCCACCGCGCAGCTGGTCGCAGCCGCCGAAATGGCGGGGCTGGCGCAGCGGCTGTTCGACGATACACTCGCCTATGTCCGCCAACGCGAGCAATTCGGCCAACCGATCGGACGGTTTCAGGCGATCCAGCACCGCATGGTCGAGGCCTATGCCCGCGTCGATCAGGCGAAAAGCGCGCTGATCGCGGCGGTGACATCGGGCGAGGCCCGCGAGATTGCGGGCATGAAAGCCATCGTCGCCGAGGCCGCGCTGGCCATCGGGCGCGAGGCGGTGCAGCTGCACGGCGGCATGGGCACCACCGACGAGCTCGAGATCGGCCATGCGCACAAGCGCGTCCTTCTGCTGTCGCAATGGCTGGGCGATCCAGCGAGCGGGCTCGATGCCTATGTGCAGGTCGCGACAAGGGCTGCAGCATGAGCAGTGCGGTTCCGGTCGCCGAGGGTCTGTGGACCGACGAGCCGCAGCCGCGCCTGATCGGCGGTCGCCATGCGCAGACTGGGGAGATCGTCTTTCCGATGCCTGGGGGCGATGCTGCGCAGCATTTTGCGCCGGTGCCGCTCTCGCGCACCGGGACCTTGTGGTCGTGGACCAGCCAGGATTTCCGCCCCAAATCGCCGCCTTACGCCGGACCGGAGCAGTTCGTGCCCTTCCTCATCGGCTATGTCGAGCTGCCCGGCGAGGTGATCGTCGAGACGCGAATCGAGGGCGCGGTTCTCAGCGATCTCAGGCTGGGAATGCCGATGGAGCTGGTGCTGACCGAGTTCGCGCCGGGGCGGACCACCTTCGCGTTCAGGCCTTCCGCATGATCCAGCCCACCACCTCCCGTTTGTCCCGAACGCGGAAAAGCTCGAGAGCCCTCTTTCCATGACCCAAGTCCACATAATCGGCGCAGGCATTCACCCGTTCGGTCGCACCGATGGCCGTTCGGGCCGCGATCAGGGCGTGTTTGCGGTGCAGCGGGCACTTTCCGACGCGGGGCTAGCATGGACCGATATTGAATGCGCCTATGGCGGCTCGGAAGCGGCGGGCAATGCCGATATCATGGTCAACGAGCTGGGGCTGACCGGCCTTCCCTTCATCAACGTGTCGAACGGCTGCGCGACGGGGGGCAGTGCGCTCGCCTCGGCGCGCAATGCGGTCGCCTCGGGCCAGTGCGACATCGCGCTCGCGGTCGGGTTCGACAAGCACCCGCGCGGCGCGTTCAACGCCAAGCCGGGCGACTGGGGCCTGCCCGAATGGTATGGCGAAACGGGCATGATGCTGACCACGCAATTCTTCGCGCTCAAGATCCAGCGCTACATGCAGCTGCACGGCATCAGCCGCGAGACGCTCGGCAAGGTCGCGGAAAAGGCGTTCCGCAACGGCACCCTGTGCGACCATGCCTGGCGGCGCTCGCCGGTCGATCTCGACACGATCCTCAATGCGCCAATGGTCAACGATCCGCTGACCAAATACATGTTCTGCTCGCCCGCCGAGGGCGCGGTCGCGCTGATCATCGCGTCGGAGAAAAAGGCGCGCGAACTGGGCGCGGACGGCGTGAAGATCGCCAGCATTGCGGTGCGCACGCGTCCGCCCGGGTCGTTCGAGGTGTTCGCGCCTGCAATCAGCGTCGAGCGCGGCGGCAAGCCGACCGAGCTGGCGAGCCAGGCGGCGTACGAAGCCGCAGGCATCGGCCCCGAGGATATCGATGTCGCGCAGCTGCAGGACACCGAATCGGGCGCGGAAATCATGCACATGGCCGAGAACGGCTTCTGCAAGGATGGCGAGCAGGAACAATGGTTCGCAGAAGGCCGTACCGAGCTGAACGGGCAGCTTCCGGTCAATACCGATGGCGGCTGTCTGGCCTGCGGAGAGCCGATTGGGGCGTCCGGGCTGCGGCAGGTCTATGAGAATGTGGTACAGCTGCGCGGGCGCGGGGCTGCGCGGCAGGTGCCGGGCAATCCGAAGACCGCCTACAGCCATGTCTATGGCGCGCCGGGCCTGTCCGCGGTCGCGATACTGGAGCGTTAGGATATGGGATTGATGCAGGGCAAGGTCGCGCTGGTGTCGGGCGGGGCAGAAGGCATTGGCGGCGCTGCCGGGCGGCGGATCGTCGAGGAAGGCGGCAGCGTCGTGCTGGGCGATGTGCAGTTCGAAAAGGCCAAGGCGCTGGCGTCGGACCTCGGCGAACGCGCGATGGCGGTCTCGCTCGACGTCCGCGATCTTGCGCAATGGCAAGCCGCCGTCCAGGCCGCACAGGCGACCTTCGGCAAGCTCACGCACCTGGTCAATGTCGCCGGCATTTCGGAGCCGGGCGCGGTGGTCGATGTTGACCTCGACAGCTGGCAGCGGACCATCGACATCAACCTGAACGGCACGTTCAACGGCTGCCGTGTCGCCATCCCCGCCATCGCGGCAGCAAACGAGCCGGGGGCGATCGTCAATATCGGATCGATGCTGGCGCTGCGCGTGGGCTCCGGCTTTGCCGCCTATTGCGCGTCCAAGGCGGCGGTGACGGCGCTCACCAAGACGATCGCGCTCGACTGCGCCGAAAAGGGCCTGCCCATCCGCGCCAATACCGTGCACCCCGGCGCGATCCGCACGCCGATGTTCGAACGCTATCTCGAGGCTCTTCCCGGCACGGCGGACGAGGTCGAGGCGATGTTTGCCGCCAATCATCCGATGGGCCGCGTCGGCGAGGCAGATGAGGTGGTCAATGCGATTGTCTTCCTGCTCTCCGATCAGGCGAGCTTCACCACCGGGGTCGATTTCACCGTCGATGGCGGCGGCCATTTCCGCAGCTAAGGGAGCGCAGCATGGCAGAACGGATCGATGCGCATTTCGTCGCGGCGGGCAAATATCACGATATCGACTTCGCCCGGCTGGAGGTGCTCAAGCTGCTCGCCGAGCATGACCATATCCGCACCACGGTGGCGCATGATTATCACGGCGTCGAGGAGCGGCTCGCCGGCTGCCGCTTTCTGGTCACCTATACCTGCGACCTGATGCCCAGCGAGGCCGAAGCGGCGGCGATCCGCGCCTTTCTCGAGCGCGGCGGGCGCTGGCTGGCGCTGCACGGGACGAACTCGATCCTGCGCTTTACCGATGCCGGTGTCGACAGCCCCGAAGAGCGGCCCGACGTGATGGACATGCTGGGCACCCAGTTCAAGGCGCACCCGCCGATCGGCGCGCCGTTCACCGTCGAGATCGTCGATGCAGAGCATGACGTGACGCGCGGGATCGACGATTTCGATGTGGTCGACGAGCTGTACCTGATGAAGCAGATGAGCGACATCCGCACGCTCGCGCAGACCCGGTTCGCGGGCGAGGCCACCGGCTTTGTCGATGCACACTGGCCCGAGACCGTGGTGCCCGTCATTTATACCCGCGCGATCGGCCAGGGCGGCATATTGTACAATACGCTCGGCCACTGCCGCGGGCATTACGACCTGCCGGGCATGCAGGACTTCTACCCGCATCCGGAAAAATGCGCGTGGAACTATCCCGTTTACTACGAACTGTTGCGCCGCGGCATCGCCTGGGCGACCGGAACTGGCGGAATCTGACTGATGGACATGGACTTCACCCCCGACGAGCTTGCCTTTCAGGTCGAGGTGCGCAGCTTCCTTGCATCGCATCTGAACGCGCGGCTGATCGAGGGAGCGAAACGCACCCCCGGCGTGTTCGTCGAACCCGATATCGGCCTCGAATGGCAGCGCATCCTGCACGAAAAGGGCTGGCTCGCCATCCACTGGCCGGAAGAGGATGGCGGCACCGGCTGGACCCCGGTGCAGCGCTATATTTTCGAAAAGGAATGCGCGCTGGCGGGCGCACCGGCGCTGGCGGTGCTGGGTCTGAAGCTGGTCGGTCCGGTAATCTGCCGCTTCGGTACGCCCGAGCAGAAGGCGCGCTTCCTGCCGCGCATCCTCTCGGCCGAGGATTACTGGTGCCAGGGCTATTCGGAGCCTGGATCGGGATCGGACCTTGCCAGCCTGAAGACCCGCGCGGTGCTGGAAGGCGATAGCTACCGCATCAACGGCTCCAAGATCTGGACCACCCACGCGCATTACGCCAACTGGATGTTCTGCCTGGTGCGCACCGATCCAGAGGTCTCGGCGCAGCGCGGCATCACCTTCCTGCTCGTGCCGATGGACCAGCCTGGCGTCACCGTGACCCCGATCGTCACCATGGCGGGCGATCATGAGGTCAACCAGGTTTTCCTCGACGATGCGAAAAGCCATGTCGGCAACCGCATCGGCGACGAGGGCCAGGGTTGGACGATCGCCAAGTTCCTGCTCGAGAATGAGCGCGGCGGATCATGCTTCGCGCCCAAGCTGATCGCCGATATCGACCAGCTCGCGCTCACCGCCGCCAAGGTGCCCAGCGGCACCAATGGTGCGCTGATCCACGATACCGAGATTGCGCGCAAGCTCGCCTCGCTGCGGCTGCGGGCGCGCGCCTTCGAGATCAGCGAACTGCGCATCCTGGCCGAGATCGCCAAGGGCCGCCCGCCGGGTCCGCAGACCTCTTTGGTCAAGCTGTTCTCGGCGAATCTCAGGCAGGAGCTCGACACGCTGGCGATGGAAATCCACGGGCTCGCCGGGTTGCAGCTGCCCGCAGAGCGCCCGCTCTACGGCAACGAAGCGCCCGAGCCGGTGGGCAGCGTCGAGGCGCAGATGGCGGCGGGCCGCTATCTCAATTCGCGCGCCTGGACGATCTTCGGCGGGTCGGACGAGGTGCAGAAGAACATCATCGCCAAGACCGTGCTGGGCCTATGAACGTGCTGGGCCTGTGAACGTGCTGGGCCTGTGAACGTGCTGGGCCTGTGAACGTGCTGGGCCTGTGAACGTGCTGGGCCCGTGAACGTGCTGGGGTTGTGAGGCGGCACCCAGGCGTGCCACACTCGCCCAAACCCCTCCGCTCAGCCTGAGCTTGTCGAAGGCCCCGCGACCACGCTGCCCATCTAGCGTGACCTTCGACAGGCTCAGGCTGAGCGGTGTTGAGTGCAGACAAGAACAAACAGGAGAGCCCCTGAATGGACATCACGCAGATCATGTACCGCCCCGGCCTGATGCAGGGCGAACGCATCCTCGTCACCGGCGGCGGCACGGGGCTGGGCAAGGTGATGGCCGAAGCGTTCCTCTATCTGGGGGCCGAGGTGCATATCTGCGGGCGGCGCGGCGCGGTGCTGGAAGCGACGGCGGACGAGCTGATGACGAAGCATGGCGGCACCGTGGCTGCGCATGTCTGCGACATTCGCGACGCCGCTTCGATCGATGCGATGGTGAGCGCCATCTGGTCGCAGCATGGGCCGCTCACCGGCCTCGTCAACAACGCCGCGGGCAATTTCATCAGCCGTACCGAGGACCTCAGCGTCAATGGCTTCAACGCGATTTCGGACATCGTGTTTCGCGGCACGTTCTACATCACGCACAATGTCGGCAAGCGGATGATCGCGGAAGGCATTCGCGGCAATTTCCTCGCGATCCTGACCACCTGGGTGTGGAACGGCGGGCCCTTCACCGTGCCCTCGGCCATGTCCAAGGCGGGGATCAACGTGATGACGCAAAGCCTTGCCACCGAATGGGGCCGCTATGGCCTACGCTTCAACGCGATCGCGCCGGGCACTTTCCCCACCAAGGGCATGACCGAGCGGCTGTCGCCCGGCAATTCGCAGGGGCTGCAGGGCCAGAATGCCGATCGCGGCAACCCGATGGGCCGGGTGGGCGAGATGCACGAGCTGGCGAACCTCGCGGTGCTGCTGATGGGACGCGGCGCGGATTATATCAACGGCCAGACCATCGCCATCGACGGCGCGGGCTATCAGGCCAATTCGGGCAATTTCTACCAGAGCCTCTCGCGCATGGACGACCAGCAATGGGCGGACATGGCGGCGATGATCCGCGGCGCGAACGCCAAGGACAAGGCAGCGCGGACGACAGGATAAGGCCGGTGCGGACCTTTTGTCACACTGGCCGCAAAAAGCACCCGTCTGCCTCGCAATCCGTAGCGTTAGCCCGCATCCTCACCTAGTCTCACCCACAGGAGAGACGGATCGAATCAAGGGGAACACCATGATCGAGACACATGCCAAATTCAGCGAGAATCTGGAGGCTCGCAACAGCCCGTTCAACACGCTGGCGCAGCGGGTCACCATACGCCGGGTCGAGGATATCCGCGACGCCGCCATCGCGCTGCACGAAATGGCGCAGGCGCGCGGGTTCCGGGTGGCAGCCTGCGACGACATCTCGTCCAAGGAACCGATGGTCGATGCCGATGGCGCGATCATCAACGGCGAGATCTTCGGCTGGATGGCCGATGGCGAACGCTGGTGGGAGGATACCCGGCTCGCGCTCAACTCGCCGCTGCCGCGCGCCTGTCGCTACGAGAGCGAGCCCTTCTGGTGCAACGAAACCGGCATGTACGGCCGCTGGCGCAACGAATATCTCGAGGAAATGGACCTCTCTGATTTCCGCAAGCGCTCGCTGGTGCATGCCGCGATCGTCGTGCCGGTGCACCTGCCCTTTGGCCAGATCTCCGCGGTCAGCTTCACGCCGATGGACCGGTCGCTCACCGACCTATCCGAACTGTTCGAAAAGCATGCCGACCTCATGGCCTCGATGACCCGCCGCTTCATCGCAGGTTACGTGATGGTGATGCGCACCAAGCGGCGGATGCCGGCGGACTGCATGCTGTCGAAGCGCGAGGTCGAATGCCTGCGCTGGGCGGCGATCGGCAAGACCGACAAGGAGATCAGCATGATCCTCGACCGCAGCCACGCGACTATCCGCTACCACATCCACCGCGCGGGCGAGAAGCTCGACGCGGTCAACCGCAGCCAGACGATCTTCAAGGCCGGGCAGCTGGGCTATCTGGGGGCGAGCGATTAGCCTTCCAAATCCTCCCCGAGCTTGTCTCGGGGAGGGGGACCGCCGACCGAAGGTCGGGGTGGAGGGGAAGCGGGATGGCACATTTGCCTATGAC
>LSHP01000010.1 GCA_001555775.1 Acidovorax delafieldii
TGCAATCGCTCTGATCCCTTAGCGTACGTTTTCGAACATTCTCTCACCGGACCCCAAAAAGGCCTGCGGCGATGGAGAGCGCAACCGCGCTGGTCGTGATGATCTGTTGCCTGTTCATGACCGTCACTTGCCAGCCGAAGCTGACAGCAACCTGACAGCGCGCGGCATTGCCGACGATGATGCCAGAAAGGCAGCTTCATGGACGACAGCTATCGCGTTGTCCCCACTCAATCGGACGTCACTCTATGGGTTGCAACTCCGTCCGGGGCATGCCGGACGCCGTCATCCGAAGACACAGCACCAGCAACGCGGCCAGTGCGAGCGCGGATTCGAACACCGCAAAATAGCCGGACCCGATCAAGCCATAGTGATGCAGCGCCAGTGGCAGAAGCGGCAGCGCCACCAAGCTGGAGACGATGTTGGCGCTCATCGACGATCCGGCATGGCCCAGCGCGATGAGCGCGGAGCTGAGCTGCGGGGCCGGCAGCATGATCATGCGTCCACCCAGCAGCCATATCGTCAAACCTGCAGCGCCTGCGAACGCCTCGCCGCCCAGCACCACAACAACCTCCCGCGAGAAATAGGCGATCAGCGCGACGAACGGCAGCGCGGCCAGCATCGACAGGCCGATGCTGCCGAACAACGCCTTGCGCAGCGATGATCCGCGCCCGCCGCTGGCAATCAGGTGAGCAAACTCGGTATATGCCGCCTGCGCCAGGATCTGCGCGGGCTGCGCGATGATCACCGTGGCCCGCTGGGCGATGGAGAAAAGGCCTGCCGCTGCGGGCCCCAGCATCCAACCGACAGCCAGCAGCGCGATGCGCGGCGAAAGTTCTGCGAAGGTCGTATCGGCATTGGCGAACGCCATGAAGCGGAACAGGCCGGGGTTTTCAGCGCGGATACCAGGCGCATCGGCGCTTATCGTGGCAAACAGGCTCGCATCCGGGTCATGCGTTCTGGCGACCCACCAGCCCATGATCCACAACGAAACGGACTCGGCGATCGAAGACAGCAACCACACGACGATGAACCCCGTCAGGCCAAATCCCAGCGCTGTCACAAAAAGCGCGCCGATCAGGCGACAGGTTGGCATCACAGCATGATGCAGACCCAGCAGCTTGAACTTGCGCAACAGCTGCAGATAGCCCGCAGGCGTGGTTCGTACCGTCATCAGGATAGCCAAGCTGTAGGGCACGACATAGTCCAGCGCCGCACCGCTGATGCCAAGGCGCGGCGCGATCACCGGGGCCAGCGCCATGCCCACCGCGACGGCCAGCAGTCCCGCGCCGATCTCCACCAGCGCGGTGAATCGCATCAACCGCCACAGCCGCGCGCGATCGCCCTCCGCCAGCGCGGGAGCGCCATAGCGCACGATGGCGTGCCAGCCGGGAAAGCTGATGATTCCGCCCACCGCAAGCGCATAGCCGTGCACCAGGATGAGGATGCCGTAATCCGCAGGCCCCAGCGTCCGCGCCGCAATGACAAGATAGGCCAGGCTGCAGATGCCGGCGATCGCCTTGCCGCCCAGCAGCAGGCTCAAATTGGCGTAAATCCGCCCGATGACGCCGCGCGGCCGTGCATCTTTGTTCACGCGTAAAGCGCCGTGATGGCGCGTGCGGCGCGCATGCCCGAAGGCTCATCTGTCAGGTCGAAAGTATAGGCGAAAAGCCGCTGTTGCTCAGCGCGGTAGGTCGCGGCATGGTCCGCGATGGCTTGGTCGATCTGCGCGTCGAGGTCATCCACCGAGCTGAGCACGGGGCCGGCCTGCCAGTGCGCGTAATTGGCATCGCCCCGATAATCGACATCATGCGCATTCAGGAACACACATGGTCGCGATTCGCTCAGGAACTCGTAGACCTGGCTGCTGACATCGCCAAGATAGACATCGGCTGCGCGGGTGTAGGTCATGTCGGTCAGCGCGGGGCTGCAGGTATCGATGTGGATATTGGGGGCAGCCAGCCAGCGCGGATCAATTTTTCCGGGGCGGTCGATGCGCAAACGGTCGATGGTCACCACAAACGGCCTGTGAAACAGCATGATGTGCGGCGCGAAGATAAGGTTGTACCGGCTGCTGACGACGAATTGCTCCATCACAGCGCGGCCCATCTTGTACCAGGATGATAGGTGCGGCGAGAGATGCGGGTTGTATAGCACCGTAGGCCGGCCATTGGCCTGCATCGGCAACACCGGACGATCCTCGCCCGTGGTGTCGAACTTGGCATAGCCGGTGATGGTGATGTTGGCAGGATCAACCCCGGCCTCGGCAATCAGCCTGTCGCGAATCTTGGGTCCAGCAGCCAGGATGTGGTCGAACGCAGCAGCCGATGATCCGAACCCGATGGCGCGGTCGCCTGCGCCATGGTCAGCCAGCACCATCTTCAGGTGATACAGCCCGTAGCGCTGCTTGAGCAACAGCGATGTCCGCTCGGTCACCACCAGCACATCCACGCTGCAGAAAAATTCGAGGTTGTCGCGGTAGATGACCAGCTTGCGCGCCGGGACAAGCTCGCCCAGCAGCCGCTCTGCCAGCCGCGAGCTGGCCCGTCGGACATCCAACCGAACGATCTTGAGCGTGGCCAGCCGCTCCGGCCCCGCCAGCCGCGCGATTTCCGCCACGATGGCATCGCTGCTGGCTGCAATCCGCACGTCATGCCCCAGTTCGGACATTGCCAGCGCAATCGGCAGGCTATGGGCGATCTGGTGGATCTGATCGTGGTTGCAAAGAAAGCCTATTCGCATCGGTGCCTATGCCATGGCCGGCAAGTGCCTTGCCGATCTCGGCCTTGCGCGTTAGCCATCAAGGACGCTCAGGTCCAGTGCAGCACTGGCCAGCGCCGTTTCTGTGCCAGTGCCTTGAGCTTGGGTGAGGGATTGACCGCGATCGGCTCATCTGACCATTCGAACGTAGGCTTGTCCGATACGTGGTCGGAGAAGAACCGGACATGCACATCGGCACGCGCCAGCCCCTGTTCCTCCAGATAGCTTTCGACCATTTCGCGCTTGGCCTCGCCATAGCAGTTCTCGCCCTCGATCTGGGGCGTCAGGGTCTCACCCTGCCACGTTGAGCGGGTGCACACGACCTCGTCGATACCCAGTCGCCTGGCGAGCGCCTCGACGTAAAACGCATTGGCTGCGGTGGCCATGATAACCCTGCGGCCTTCAGCGCGCTCGGCTGCAATCCGCTTCTTGCCATCGGCGAAGAACCCGTCCGCTGCGAGCCTGTCCGCGAACTTTTCCGCAAGCATGCGTGCGTTTGCCCGGGGCACCGCTTTGCCGAGGATCAAAGCGTGCTCGATCTCCTTCAGCCGGCGGCGACCGACAAGCTTGGCGACATACGCCAGCATCGCAGCGACGACCACCGGTGCGAGTAACAACCGCCAGCGCGCCTGATGCCACGCCACGAACACCAGCAGCGCGGTGTAGGTGGGCTTCTGGGTCAAGGTGCGGTCCAGATCGAACACCGAGATTTTCACAGGATCGAACGGCACGCGATGCAGCACCCCAATCGCCTTGTCATCGCGCGCGCGCAGGATGGCCTCAACCTGCCAGTAATCCGTCCATTTATCGACATCGATGCCAGCATCCGCATTGTCCAGCGCAACCAGCTGTGCGGTCAGGCCCAGTCGCTCGCCTGCCATCGCAATGCCGTCGGGCCCTGATACCCTGCGGGTTATGGCGCGAAACGCCAGTTTCGGGCCAAACCGCAGGAACAGCCGCAGTGCCTTCTTGCGGTCCTGCTCTGCTGCCGACCACAGCTGCATCGCATTCCAGGTGACAGGGCTGTTCAGCGCGAACAGGTTGGCGCCGGTATAGCCGTCGTCCCGAAAACGCAGCCAGGTGCGCTGCGAGCCCGGGTAGCGCGCCAGCATCGTCTTGCGCGACACCATGCCAACAGACAGGTCGTGGTTCGTGGCTTGCGACAGGAAGTCATCGACAATCTGCGTGGTCAGCAGCGGGTGATCCGCCGTGGTGACAATCATCGGCCACGGAAGCGTCTCTTGCCCGGCCAGCGCCATGATGTTGCGGGAAATACCCGACTGGCCCGATTTCACCACCACGCGCGGATCGGAAGCGAAATGGGCAAGCGCAGGATCATCGAGGATCGCATTGTCCTGCGCGATGATGACGACCCGCCCAACGTAACGGGATTGCAGCAACGCATCGAGCACCCAGCCGATCATCGGCCTGCCGTTGATCGGAATCAGCGCCTTGGTAGAACGCCTGAAGCCGCGTGCCAGCGGATCGACACCAGGGCGCTGCCCCGCAAGAAGCGCCACCGACCAATATCGAGGCGAACGACCAACCATATTCACGAACCCTTCCCGTGAAGCATTACGGGGGATACGATACCGTGCCCACTAATGCTTTGGATTTTGATGAGATTTTGCCTACTCGCCGAAGCTGACAGCAACCTGACGGAGCGATCGTTCAGCTGAAGTCGAGGATCAGCGCGCTGTTCTCAGGATCGGTGCGGATCGCGCCGCGGTGCACCTGCATGATGCGGTCGACGATCGCGAGGCCCAAGCCGGCGCCATCCGGGCTGGCATAGTCGGCGCGTCGGTTGCGCTGGATCAGCTGGGTGAGCTGATCCAGCGACAGACCAGGTCCACCGTCGATCACGCGAATGGCAGGAGTGCCGTCCAGCACCACGTGAACGGTGCCGCCATTCGGCGTAACCCGCACAGCATTGTCGATGAGGTTGCGCAACGCCGCCGCAATCGCCTCGCGCCGCCCGCGGATCACCAACCTTTGGCCATCATTTACCAGCTCAATGGTGCGGCCTTGCGCGATCACTGCCGGAGCACATCTTGCAACCACATCGCTGGCGACATCAGCCAAATCGACATCGTCGGTCGCGGTCGCTGCAGCCTCCTGCGCATCCATTTGCGCCAGCAACATCAGCTGGTCGATCAACCGGCGCATGGCAGCGACATCGCCTTTCAAACGCGCAGCGGCAGGGTCGGTCATGCCATCGAGTTCCAAAACCATCGCCGCCAGCGGAGTACGCAACTCGTGCGCGACATCGGCGGCAAAGGCCTCCTGATGCAATGCTGATTGCTCAAGCCTTCCCAGCAGGGTGTTGACCGCCACGGTAAACGGGCGGACTTCGGTGGGCAGCTTGTGATCATCAATGCGGATGTTGCGATCACGTCCGGTAATGGCGTTCAGCTGCTCTGTTGCATCCGTCAACGGCTTGAAAGCTCGTCGCATGACGAACAGGGCGGCGGCCGTCATCGGCACGACCAGCGCGACGACGGGCAACAGCACGTGTTCCACCATTTCATGGAGCGCGGCCTCCAACGCATTTGCCGTTGCCATCTCGGCAAAGCTGATGCGATATTCGATGAGCACGGCAACAAGCAGGAACACCGTCCCGCCCAGCCCGACCACCGCAAGGCCGCGCGCCAGAGACTTGAAGATGGACGTGGGCTGACGTGACATTCAGCTGCTCCGCAGCATGTAACCGACACCGCGCACCGTGTGCAGCTGCCCGGCAAGCCCTGCTTCGTCCAGCTTGCGGCGAAGACGCGATACCGTGGCCTCTACCGCATTGGGGGTTACCGGCTCGTTGAAGCTATACAACGTGGTCTCGATCGTATCGCGCAACACAACCGTGCCCAGTCTGCGCATCAGCAGTTCCAGCAGGTCAGCCTCACGGCGGGATAAATCAAGCACCCGCTCGTCGCAGCGGGCCTCACGGCTGACCGGATCAAAGGTGAGCGCCCCGGCTTCCAGAAGTATCGCAGCACGCGGCCCAGGCCTGCGCAGCAAGGCGCGAACCCTCGCCGCCAGTTCCTCAATATCCACCGGCTTGACCAGGTAATCATCAGCGCCTGAATCGAGCCCCGCGATCCGGTCTTCCAGCCCGCCACGTGCGGTCAGCATCAGCGCCGGGATCAGCTGGCGCAGGCTGCGCTGGCGCTGCAACCATGTCATGCCGTCGCCATCGGGCAGGCCAAGGTCGAGGATGACAGCATCGAAGGCAGCGCTTTCCAGGCATGCATCTGCTGTCGCCAGATCCGGGGCAATATCGCAGGAAAAGCCCCGCCGGCCCAGACCTTGTGCGATCAGACCGGCGAGGCGTTCATTGTCTTCCACGATCAGCAATCGCACGGGTCTGGCCTCATGGGTCGCTGGGCAACTGTGGAACCTTGGCGCGGACACTCAGTCATTGTCGTGATCGCCATCGGTGCTGCCTGCCTTGCCTTGCTCATATTCGCCTGCTTCGCTCGATACGCCATCAAAAGCCGTCTTGTCATAGCGCAATATGCCCAGGACAGACATTACCACGACTGCGCCGCCTGCCAGCGCGGCCAGGGCGCGGGGGCGCTCGGACTGCTGCACCGGCAGCCCCGCCGCCGTTTTGCGCCCGGTGACCATGGCGCGGACGAGATTGTCTCGCGTCATCACCGACATCACGATCACGCCGATCACATGCACCGCGATCATCACAAGCAGGCCATAGGCAATCGTCTCGTGCAGCTCTTCGCTGCCGCCCACGCCGGTCAGCTGGACGCCGGTCCACACCGCCGCAGCTGTGCCGCCGAGCAGTGCCAGAACAGCCAAGCCACCCAGCGGATTATGGCCCACCGACCGTTCGGCCTTGCCTTTGAACAATTCGCGCAGATGCGGCAGCAGCGCACCGGGCCGGACAAAACTGGCAAAGCGTGCATGCTTGCCGCCGATAAAGCCCCAGCTCAGTCGAAATGCGATCAGCACGGCAGCAATCCATCCTGCCGTCATATGCCAGGTCGCGAGCACGCTATCCTCTTCAGACGAAAGAAATGCTACTACGATGGCCGTGACGAGGGACCAATGGAACAGCCTGACGGGCAAGTCCCAAACGGCGATCTGATTTTTTGGTGATGCAATTCCATGTGCCATAACAGCCTCCTATGAGGCGTTAATGGCTGAGCTACCTGACACCAGCCTGACGGTCGGTAAAACACTTAAGTCGCCTCCCGGAACTCGTGGAGCCGATGGTTGCTGGATGAAGGTAACTGGGGAGCAATGGTCAAGGATGGTGTGCGATCACTGATTGTCTGGTCTTGGCAGAACCTGCCGCTGGAAATTTTGTCCGGGAAAGACCGGAAAGTCCCAGACCCGGTCAATTCGGCCACGGTGAGCGCTCAAAAACGAGGACTACAGAAATCTCTCGCCCGCATGGTTCTCGAACAGAGCAGCATCACGGACATAGCCAAGCAACACCTCGACCTTTTTCTGGCGCGACACCTCTTGCATTTTGGGCAATGAAGCCCCGGCCTTGGCCGCTTCAGTCAGGAATCCGGATCGCAACGAGTGCGCGCCAACCACGGCAGGATCGAGCCCAACCTTTTCGGCGTAGCGCTGGATAAGGCGGGCAACCGAGCGATCTGACATGGGCTCCTTGGTCATCATCCCTTGTGCGTCGGTGCGGTAGAACAAAGGACCCGCCTCCCCTCCCCTTACGCTGAGCCATTCGTTGAGGCGCGCGCCGGGCTTGAGAACCTTGCCCGACGGCACCGCAATGACCTGCCCTTCCCCTTCCTGGTCGGTTTTGGAATGCCGGATCGTCAATTTGAGACCCTCCCGCACCAGCTCGAGGTCAGCCAGTTGTAGCGCGACCAGTTCGGAACGCCGCAGCGCCGCCGCCAGCCCCAGTGCCATCACCGCCCGGTCGCGGACCGCCCGCGGACTCTGGCCTTCAGCAGCTGCAATCATCCGCGCCAGATCAGCCGCCAGAATTGCGCTCTTCTTGCGCGTCGGCCGCGCGCGCTGTTCGCGCCGGATCCCCGCGAGGGTATCGGCAATCACATCGCGCGGATCGCGATGCTGGGGTGCGACCTGCCCTGCCTGCCTGTGGTGCCAGGCGATGGCGGCAAGATGGCGACCAATCGTGCTGTCCGCCCTCCCCGCCTGCGCCAGCGAGGCAAGGTATGTGGCCACTGCTTCCGGCATAGCCGGCATAGGCGCAAGATCGCGCGTCCAGCACCATTCTTCGAACTGCCGCCAGTCGCTGTCATAGGCCCGCACAGTGTTTGCCGCCTTGGACCGCGCCCGGTACGACCGCGCCGCTTCGATCTCAGCCGCTAGCTGTGACGGGATTCCGTTCCCCAGCGGCGCGAGCGCGGCTTCACCTGAAAGCCTCAATGCCTTGCTGCTATCATCGTCCAAGGCGACACTCCTGAAGTTTCAATTCCGCTGTGGTGCCTCACCCTTGCCTTTGGGCGCGGGCGAGATCGCAGCGAATTTCGCCTGCTTTATATAGAATAGCATGTCGTCCGTGAAGGGCTCTTATCGGACAGCAAATCAACCGTACAAGCTGGGTATACTTTTTAGGCCGTTCATATACTATTTGCCCGATGGCGCCTTACCCTCCCCCTTGGCAACTGACCCTTGCGCGGATCGAAGGCGCCCTCCCCTTCATCTCGCCGGAGCTCGCCGAGTGTCTGGCGATGGCCTCATTGCGGCGTCTTTGGCGCGTGCATGTTCGAGACTATCCCTTTGATAATCTAGGAATCGCACACAACCCGGGCATTAATGCGAGCGAACTTGTCCGATCATGGTACTCGGAGGAGCGGCGGCAATTTCTGTCGTGGATCGGCCGACGTGCGTCCCCTGTCCTCGCCAAGGCTGCCAGGCAGGTGCTGGCAGCCAAATGCCAGACCGAAGGCTTCACCGAGGCCTACACACCCGCAGACAATGCGCTCGCGCGGCTCGACGCTCTGCTCCCCAGCAGGGATCCCGACGGCACGCTGATCGAGTGGCTTGAGGAACTGCGAACCGAGGAATTCGACTTTTTCGAAGGCGGCAGCGAAATGGTCCAGGTAGGTGGGCTCGCAATCACGCGTTCGGCGCCGCGTGGCGCGGCCTGGGCTGCCTCATTGGCTGCGGCCATAAGGCCCCATCTTTTTGGATTGGGCTCGGCCCCGCTCGCGCTTGCAGGCATCATGCCGCGGGCCCTGTTCCGCGAATTCCACGAAGAACCCCTGCCCGCCCTTCTCCGTTCAGCGCTTCAGACGGCCACTGACAAAGCCGCGATCGATTTGCGGGTGATGCGAGAGGCTGTTGCTTTGGCCGACAAGCAGCTGGCCGGTCGGCTGTATACCTCTTCAACCGCTCCGCAGGCGTGGCGCATGATCGTCAGCCTTGGCCCCCTTACCAGAGCGGAGCTTGCCAGAGCCCTAGGCGTGACAAAGCGAACAGCTTCGCAATCGGTGTCCTCGTTGCAGGAGGCAAGCATGGTGCGCTTGCGCGAGACCGATAGTGCTATGGTACCGGCCAATGCTGATCTAGTACCGCGCGAATAGCCTCTTCGGCTTCCTGCCGCGTTGCACCACCTTTGTTCAACAAGGTGATCCGAACCCCCTTGCGATCAGCTCCCTCAATCCGAAGCACAGGCACGCCCACACCATTGGCAACAGTCTCGACCTTTCCTGACTTCTTGGGGGATCCTGACTTCTTGGGGGGATCGACCGCAAGGGAAAGGGCCTTGATTACCTCCAGCACCGAGAGCGACTGGTTTGTCCGCTCCCGTTCGGCAGCAAGCCGGGCTGCCTCCAGGAAGGCCCTCTCCCTCCGGTCCTCGGGCTTCAAGAGCGCTTTGAGTGCGATCGCATTACGAATTCCGAGTTCCTGCGGATTAGCAAAGGCTCTGGTCAACTCCTCGGGCAGGCGAGCCAGATCGAGATAGCGTGTGAGCCAGCTTTCGGACACCTTGAGCCGCTCGGCCATCGTCTTCTGACGGCCCTCGTAGTAGGCGGTCAAAGCTCGCAGATAGTCCTTCGCGCGCTCGAAATCGGTTAGGTCGTCCCGTGCGCGGTTCTCGAGATCTGCGAGCCTGAAGGCCTCCTCATCGCCAATCTCGCGCACGTCGACGAGGAACTTGAAGTCTGGGTAGTTGTGCGTCCGCAGCCAGCTGATCGACCAGTGCCGCCTCGCCCCGCAGATGACCTCGAAATCATATCCGTCGTCACCAGACAGGCGTCTGACAATTGCCGGGATCTCCTGCCGGCCCTGTGCCTTGATGCTCTCAATCAGGTCTGCGCAACGCTCCTCGGTGAGGAGCGCATAGTCGCGATTGTGGCCAGCCCACATCCGGCACCTTGCCGGATCAACAAGCTCATGCGTGCGCGAGACAATCGCGCCGGAAGCGAGATCGGCCAAACGGTTTGATCGCCCGGTAAGCACATTCGACGCGATGCTCGATCGACGCGGCGTGGCGGAATCCTCGGTTAGATCGATCCCGGCGGCCAAGTCGGCGGCAAAACCGCTGTTCTTCCTACTCATGAAAGCCTCCCATTAGCAGAATTGCACGCGTGCAATTTTCCCAGCGGCTCATACCAAGGCCTCCTGCCGGAGGCGCTTTTGATGGCTTGGCCACATCGATCGAATGTCGACTTCGATTTCTGAGTTCACGCCATCAAGGTAGTTAAGGCAGCGATTGCGTACCGCCGAGCTCGTAGCAGGCCCGTCGAGTTCATAGACTGTCATCAGCCGCGCAGTCGCATTGTCGATCTCGGCAGAGTCCTTGAGCGGCGTTCGAACCATGGCGTGGCCAAACAGCGTCCGCATCAACTGCAGAAGCTCCTTCTGCATCGACTTGTTCTCATCGACCTTCGAGGCGACGAAGCGGAGAAACGTCAGTTCCGGGGCAAGCCCCCGATCAGCAAGCTGCTCGATCGTTTCATCAAGCATCGAGAGAAATGCCGCGGTTGAGGAGAAGTCCATTACGGTTGGGGGGACAGGAACCACCAGCGCGTTTGCCGCGCGCAAAACTGACAGGGAGATTGCTCCGAGGGCCGGCGGAGGATCCATGACGATGACATCGAACCGATCCGAAATGCTCTCGATGCCCTCCTTGAGACGGTCAAGCAGGGCCCCGTTCCCCTGGGCCATTCGCGCCGCCAGCTCATACTCGGAGTTGAACAGGCGAAGGTTGGCGGGGATCAATTCAAGGCCATCAAAATGTGTCTTGCGAAGGGCGTAATCGAGAGAGGACCGCTCACCTTCACGCAGGAATGGGTAAAGGGTGTCATCTTCGGTCAGATCGAGATCGGGCACGTAGCCAAAAAGCGTTGTCGCAGAGGCCTGACTATCGCAGTCAATGAGCGCAACACGGTACCCCCTGATCGCGAGGTACTGCGCCAAGTGGACTGCCAGGGTGGACTTGCCGACACCTCCCTTGAAGTTCTGAACTGCGACCACACAGCACGGATCACCCGGCGCGCGGTACGGGCGCGTCCCGAACACGCCGCGCATGTCGTTCAGCTGTGCAAGGGTGTATCTCTCACGCCGGTTGCTATCGGTCCTTGCCGGCTCGGGCAGGCGCCCGTCCTTCTCTGCATCACGGATAGCTGCCGGTGTTCGCCCGACGAGCTCAGCCGCCTTTCCAATCGTGAAGGTTGGCTCACGGCGGGCATCTGATCTCGCGCTTCGAGCAGAGTCGCGCAGTTTCTCCAACACTGACGATGTTCGACTAGCCAGCGTTGCGACCGAAACCAAACGTTCAGCCTCTTCAATCTGAAGTCCGTTAGACACATGCCGTCCTTTCGCAATTGAGAGCGTGCTACACCCACTTGCGCTTTTCGGTCAAGAAATTCGGAAATTTCGAAAGTCGAACTGCCTTGTCAGCCTAAATTTGGGGAGGCGGCGCCCCATCCTGACTCGGTGGGGGCGCGGCGAATTGCACGCGTGCAATTTTGCCTATGAGGGCCGCCCACGCCGGTTTACCCACCCCTCACAAAAGCCCTTCCACGCCGCAATCAGCTTAGCGCCACGAAGCTTCTCCAACCGATTGCCCATGTGGTCGCGAAAACCGCTCGCGATAAGGTCAACATCCCATCCACCGCCATGCTTTCGGGCGACTTCAAGCAAATCGGCGTGCCCGAAGCGGATCGAGCCAGACGACGGGAATGTGGACTCTGACTGCTTGATCGCATGCACCGCACCGGGCGTAGATACTATTGCCCCCTGCCCTGCCGTTATGGTCTCGACGGAACCGGTCCGCCTTGCCTGCCGTCCCGCCGAATGCCGGTCGAGCTCATCTACCGTTTCCAAGACCTCCGGGGCGCCCTTCGGTTCAAACCGGAACTCAAGCTCGGTGACCGTACGCCCCTGCCGAATTTCACGCCATTCGACACGGAAGTGAGCGAGCTGGTCAATTTCAGACTTCGCCTTCTCAAGCACCTTGCGCCGAAGCTGAGCGAAGTCCGTGTAGACATCCGGCGGGATCCCGAGCGCTGCACGCAGTGCCTGCATATCTCCTCGCCAAGTTGCTTGGCGGCGATGGAGGCGAAGGGCTCCAAGCTCGTAAAGCTTGAGCGCATAATTCGAGCGGAAACCCAAGACCGCTTGCCGGTTAAGCACGGCATAAGTCTCAGAAGCCTGGATCAGCTTACGCGCATCGGGCGTGAACTCCCATTCGATCCAGCCCGTCTCTCCGCCATCCTCGTCGGTTTCCTCTTTAGACCGAGAGATCAGGGAGAACAGGAGAGTCGCCTTCTTTCCGCGCCACGATTTATCATCCACAGCAAACAGGGTGCGATGGAGCTCCTGAAGCATGTCGCTGATCCGCTCGTTACCCTTGTGGCCTCGGCGTATATCGGCTTTGCGAATGCGATGAGGACGATCTTCCCATGCGTCTCCACCTGCGGTCAGGATCATGAGCGCCAACAGCCGCGATGCCGTCAGACTAAGCGACTCACCTTTGACGAATTTGATCTCAATGATGTTGCCCGGTTTGGCGAACTCGTCGCCACCCTTTGCCTTCAATGCAGCAGCAACGCGCATCGCACGTCCGGGGGAACCTTCTTCAGGCTTCTCCTCGGAAGCTTCTACTATTGGGCTGTCATCAGTTTCCATGCCATAGTGCGATCAGAGCTTGATTCTTCGAAGGATTGATTGCTGCCTGACCTGACCTCGTTCGTCAAGTCAGGTCAGGATGGGATTCCTTTGGGAGCCCCCAAGAGGTCAGGAATGAAGGTCTGTGAACGGGAGGCAAAATCCCAGGAGATTCCGCGAGTCGGCAAGCTTACGGACAGAGCGCTGATTAGGGGGCAATTTTGATGTTTGCGGGCGAAGTTAGGCCACTAAGCAGCGCGCTGAAGGTCCGTCCCCCACGCGGTCAGGATGGCCCCAGCAGGTCAGGTGAATGCCCCCGCTCGGTCAGGGTTCAGCCCCCATCAGGTCAGCCTAACACCCCCATCTGGTCAGGAAGATCGGCTTAAAGTGCTGGATTCACCTCAAAAATTGGCCTCGAATCTGAATCTCTAGAATCAAGAATCCTTCCGCTGCAAGCAGCGGCGTTTTTATGATGATGTTTCTAAGGGAGAAGGGCCAGCGCCCTCGATACAATCGCTTCCGTGAATCACAGCGGGTGTAGTGATTCAAATTTCCGGTTGGACCCACAGCCGATATCCCTGTCACCAAGCCACCATGAGAACACCCATCAGCCAGTCTTGGCATTGGCAGGCCATCGACCCTTCACGCAATGTTGCCCGTGCCTACCATCTCTGGATCCAAACCGACCTGTTCGGTTGGACGACGATTGAACGTCGCTGGGGGAGGATCGGCTCAAAAGGGCAGGGGGTAACCCTGAGTTTTCCTGACAGGGCCCAAGCCGAAATCATCGCCCGACAGGTCCGCGAAAGACGCAAGAGCGCCTTCAAACGAATAGGAGTAGGTTACCAAGAGGTCGAATGACCGCCTTGCACGCGCATCTGCAAGGGAGGGAAGGGGGGAGGGGGGAGTGAAGCTCATGACCCTAACAGCACTCCGACCAACTCAGGACACGGTCAACCTTGTCACAGCTCTGCGCGGCACATGGCATGGCTCCTACGCTATGTGCCGATGCCCTGCTCATGACGACAGGACGCCCTCATTATCGATCCGCCAAGGATTATCAGGGGTCCTAGTGCATTGCTTTGCTGGCTGCAATCCAAGGGACATCATACGTGCCTTGCGGAGTGCAGATCAAGTTCAAGGCATCGAACCCCGTCCAGCTCGAAATGTAGACTCTAGGCGACAGGCTCAGCGCCTTTGGGATGATGCGAGCAACGTTCATGGAACGCTGGGAGCCCGCGGCGCAATAGGGGGTCGACGGCGATGAGGTGCTCCACATCGATGCCGCGCTCCTCGACCAGCCAGGACAGGTTCTTGGCATCACCATAGCCGGTGTCGCCCACAAGCCGCTCGGGCCACAGACCAAAGCGCTCCTGCGTCCGGTCGATCATGCGGCGCTGGGCGGTCACCTCTGCCTGGCGGATGGCGGTCGTTGCCTCGACGTCGACGATCACGGCGTTCTGCAGATCGATCAGGTAATTGGTGGCATAGGCGAAGAAGGCGCGCTCGCGGCTTGCCGCAGTCCAGCGTGCGGCCGGATCGGCCACCGCCAACTGCTTGGGCGGCACCGGGGTTGCCCCCCCGAAGGCCGCATCGTCGAGCACAGCCAGATACTCGCGAACGGCATGGCTTGTGGCCGGGTCCGGCAAGGCGTCCGCGCTGCCAACCGCATGTTGACGGTTCACATCGGCGCGCACGAGGCTGCCATCGACCGCGAAGCCTTCACCGCCCACCAGTCCCTCGGCAATGCAGCGGGCCAAGGTCGTCTCGAACAGCTGGCGCAGCAGATCGCTGTCGCGGAAGCGCCCATGCCGGTTCTTGGAGAAGGTCGAATGGTCGGGACATCGCCTTCCAGCCCGAGGCGGCAGAACCAGCGATAGGCGAGGTTTACGTGCACCTCCTCGCACAGCCGCCGCTCGGACCGGATGCCCATGCAATAGCCGATGATCAGCATCCGGATCATCAGCTCAGGATCGACCGAGGGCCGACCGGTCGAGCTGTAGAAGGGGCGCAGATGTTCGCGAATGCCCGACAGATCAACGAACCGATCGATCGAGCGGAGCAGGTGATCCGCCGGCACATGCCGCTCCAGGTTGAAGCTGTAGAACAGCGCCTCCTGCGCCACCGTCCGTTCGCCCATCATACGCCCGTCTCCACTTGCTTGCAGAGACATTGAATCAATACTTTAGCGCCATTGCAAGGGGGAGTTTTTCAACACAATCCACCCAATACCGGCCATGAGCGGAGCCGATTCGTGATCCCGAAAGCGGTCTGTCGGCTTTGCCAGCCTTCGAGAAAATTGCTGCCGTTCAGCAATCGACCCCTTAGCGGTCGAAACTTGACCACGTTCAAGGGTAGCTGCTTGCGCGACAGAGGCTTCGATGGCACGCCTGCCGCTCTTGGTCAGATTTTTGGATCCAAGCTTGCAAGAGCGCTGTCGGTTTTCAGTAACTCAGCAGGGACAAGAATAGCGTCAGCGGAATACTTCTCTGATGGAGGATCATATAGCCTGGGCAGTCGGTTCGAAGAATGATGCAGGTTCTAATTTCATTTTCGGAGGCGATCGATTCGAAAGAATTATAACCCAAGATCATCACGTTCTTACGCTTTCATCTCATGAGCAGTTTCCGAGTTCAGGCAATGCAATGATTGAGGGGTCGGTAGATTTTTTGCGCGCCTCCTATGAATTCGGTAGATGCTTTTATCGGATTCGGCGCAACCGAAAAAGCCTACCGGCTCGCGCCAGAGAATATTGGTACTGCGACCGCTTTAAAACCGCTTTGGAGCAAGCTGAGCCGAATAAGCATCGGTTTGCACCTATAGATCTCCGCCTTGAGGACGGAGTAACACCTTGGCCAGAACGTTACTGGTATTGGTCTTGCGATAATTTTATTAACGCAATTGTCCCTGATATCGGCGATGATGATCCGCGTCGCTCAAAAGATTTTTTTTGGGATACGGATAATGGTTGGCTAGCTGAAAAGAACGGATGGATACCTACGTCCGCACGCCCACTTTTGAGGAATATGCCTGTCCTGAGTGCGTCAGCAATAAAGGATTTTGCGGCATTTCACGAAGCTGGCTTTCGAATGCCCAACCGCAACTACCTCTTTCTTTCAGACGATTTTGTTGACACGTTGAGGCGCTCAAATGCGGTCGTCGGCCTCGAGCTTTCCTATGTTACCGAGTCCGAACTTCCAGCGGCTCGCCCATCTACAGATCATAGCCGAAGCATCTGATTGCCCAACGCCAGAATTCGCAGGCATTACGAATTCCAGCGAAGCCGCCATTCGCCTCCCCACCCAGTTGCGGCCATGTGCACCGCCGCTCGGCCACCCCGCAAGCGGCCTTGCGGCTTTGCCCCGCTCGCGGAAAATTCCTGCCGTTCGGGAAACGACCCCATGTCGGTCGTAACGGAACTGGAATGCCAATCCCAGCAGGCGACATTGTGAAGCGGATTCTGATCGTCTAAAAGCCGCACTCGGGGAGCCCACAACTGCGGGGTCAGAACCGACCGGTTTTGACCTTCACAAAGCTGTTGCTCGCAATGTCTTATCACCGTCATATTCGCGCAGGGAGGGATCCAATGCGTTCACCGTTCCGCGTCGACACGAGCTTTCATTCCTCGGCCTCCGAGCCGATAGCCTCCGGGTGGTTGGGCGTCGGAGATGGCCACGAAATCTATTGGGAAGAAAGGGGAGCGTCGGACGGGGCGCCCGTGGTAGTCGTGCACGGCGGGCCGGGAGGGGATATACGCCCCTACTACAAGCGATTGCTCGACCCTGCATCACATCGTGGCATTTTCTTCGAGCAGCGAGGCTGCGGCCGGTCTCGGCCATCTGGCGAGCTGAGCGGGAACAACACCAAAGCGCTGATCCAAGACATGGAAAGGCTGCGCGAGCATCTCGGGATCGAGAAATGGATGCTGCTTGGCGGCTCCTGGGGCTCCGCTTTGTCGCTTGCTTACGCGCAAGCGCACCCCGAGCGGGTCCGTGCACTTGTGGTTAGCGGCGTATTTCTTTGCCGTGAGGAGGATACTCGCTGGTGGTGGCACGGCGCGCGCACCGTATTTCCCGAGGTGTTTGCCGCTCGCGACGAATTTTTGACGCCCGTTGAGCGGGACGACCCGCGGGCGGCTTTCAATGCGAGGATTGCGAGCCTTGATCCGGCAATATCGTCACCGGCGGCTATTATGCTCTCGCATGTGGAGAACCAGATGCTTGATTTGTGGCCGCCTGCACCACCCGAGAGGCCTGACGTGCTAGACGATAGTGCCGCAACAGCCTCCCGCATCCTGAGCTGGTATGATCGGCACGACTTCTTTTTGGAGCGCGATCAGCTTTTGCGGGACGCTGTTCGGTTAGCAGGAATCCCCGGTGCTATCATCGCCGGTCGGGCCGATATGTGCACCCCTCCCAAGGCGGCGTGGGACTTAGCGCAAGCATGGCCCTCTGCGTCGCTCACCATCGTTGCCGCCGCTGGCCACCGGTGGAGTGATGAGCTGCTCGGTGGGGCCATCATTCGAGAGGTTGCCAGGCTCACCGACGAAACGAGTAAAGGCTGAGCACGAGCTTCAGGTCTGAAGCTGCAACGTGCCCTTGTGCATGGTCCTAGGGTCAAAACCAAACTTGTGTGACGTCGCGCGCAAGACAGCTTTGCTGTCAGCTACTTCCGAAAGCGGACCAAGAAGTAACCACCCACACCCGGTCATTCAGGACGACAGGCAGCATGCCCGAAAGCTGCCGTAGACTATCGCTTCCGGCGCAATCTGCCCGCGACACCCTAGCAATGCGGCCTGCCTCTGACCGGCCCATGCTTTCACAAAAATTCGGTCAGCGCCCGCCTGGCGAAGCGCGTTCATGCCGCCAGCAGTAGCTCGATCCGCTCGACTTCCCGCGCGAACTCGAAGCGCAACTGGTCCCGCTCGTCCTCGGGCAACCAATTGGCCATCTGCGGGAAAACCACCTTGTGGTATTTGAACGTCTGCCTGTCCCACGGACATTCGGCCTGTGCGCTACGAGCCTCGGCCAGTATGTCGTGCAACTCACGGCGGACCTCATCGCGATCCGGCTCATACGACGGCGCAGGCACATCGTCGCCGAGGTCGAAGCCCAATTGGGCCGAGCCATCGAACAGATTGCCAGAATCTTCCGCCATTTACTTGTCCAAAGCCGTTGCGGGCACAGCGCGCCCTGTGCCACAGAATATGCACGGGAGGCATCGGGTGACGCAAGCCAAAACCATCGAAAAGGCTGTGGGGGAATTCGGCGCTGCGGCCAAGGCCAAGCTCGCGGGCGGGGACGGTCAGCCGGAGGATCAGCTTCGCGCGCCGCTCGAAACGCTGTTCGCCGATGTTGCGGCAATCCTGCATCCGGCAGTGCAGAACCTTGTACTGACCGGCGAAACATCGCTTGCGGAGATGCGGACCCGGCCGGATTATGCGGTCAAGGTCAAGAACGCCCTCGTTGGCTTCATCGAGGTGAAAGCCCCCGGCAAAGGGGCCGATCCGCGCAAGTGGAAGACCGGCCACGATAAGGAGCAATGGGACAAGCTCAAGGCGCTGCCCAACCTGCTTTACACCGATGGCGACAGCTTTTCGCTGTGGCGTGATGGGACGGTGGTAGGGCAGATCGTCCACCTCGAAGGCGGGATCGAACATGCGGGCGCGAAGCTTGCCGCACCGCCGAGTTTTCTGCCGCTGCTCAGCGATTTCCTCACCTGGAACCCCATTCCGCCCAGAAGCGCGACCGAACTGGCGCGCGTTTCCGCGCGGCTGTGCCGGTTCTTGCGTGATGAGGTTCTGGAACAGCTCGGCGCGTCGGAAAAGAACGCGAGGCTGACCGACCTCAAGGACGACTGGAAGGCGCTGCTCTTCCCCGATGCCGACGATGCCAAGTTCGCCGATGGCTATGCGCAGGCCGTCACCTTCGGTCTGCTCATGGCGAAGTCAAAAGACATGGCGCTGACCGGCGGGCTGGACCATGTCGCGCGCGAACTCGGCAAGGCCAACACGCTGATCGGCACCGCACTGCGGCTGCTGACCGAACAGGACCTCAACCTCGGCCCCGCGCTCGATACGCTGACCCGCGTGCTGGATGAGGTTTCGTGGGCCAAGGTGTCCAAGGGCGATCCCGAGGCCTGGCTCTATTTCTACGAGGATTTCCTCGAGGTCTACGACAACAAGCTCCGCAAGCTGACGGGCAGCTATTACTCCCCGCCCGAAGTCGTGCGCACCATGGTGCGATTGTGCGACGAGGCGCTCAAAAGCCCGCGCTTCGGCATCGCCGATGGCCTCGCTGGCAAGGACGTGCATATCGTCGATCCCGCGACCGGATCGGGCACCTTCCTGCTGGGCCTGATTGAGCGGATCAAGGCCACGATTGCCGCGCGCGATGGCGAGGGCAATGTTGCGGCATCGATGAACGAGATCGCGGGCCGCCTGGTCGGCTTCGAGCTGCAATTCGGTGCCTTCGCCGTGGCACAGCTACGGCTGCTGGCGGAAATGCTTGAGATTGGTGCACACGCCACCCCGCGCCTGTTCGTCACCGACACGTTGGGCGATCCGTTTGCCGATCTCGAAACCGGACAGGGCATCTACCGCGAGATATCGAAATCGCGGACCGAGGCGAACAAGGTCAAGCGGAGCGAACCCATCACCGTCGTCATCGGCAACCCGCCCTACAAGGAGAAGGCCAAAGGCAAGGGTGCGTGGGTCGAGAACGGCAGTCCTGCCAAGCAAAAGCGTGAGGATATTCCGCTCAATTCCTGGCAGCCGCCCAAGGAATGGAAAGTGGGCGCGCACGCGAAACATCTGCGCAACCTCTATGTCTATTTCTGGCGCTGGGCGGCGTGGAAGGTTTTCGAGCAGGGCGCAGGTGACCGCGATGATGATCTGCCCGGTCAGGAAGAGCTTTCCGGGATGGTCTGCTACATCACCGTGGCGGGCTTTTTGAACGGCGATGGGTTCCAGAAAATGCGCGCCGATCTGCGCAGCCAGTGTGACGATATCTGGGTGATCGATTGCACGCCCGAAGGCCATCAGCCGGATGTGCCGACGCGTATTTTTCAGGGCGTGCAGCACCCGGTCTGCATTGTGCTGGCAAGCCGCTCTCGCGAGCCCGGCAAGAACGCTGCGCGGGTGCGATACCGGGCGCTCGCCAAGGGTCGTCGTGAGCAGAAATTCGAGGAGCTGAAAACCATCACGCTGGCGGGCGGTGGGTGGAGTGATTGCCCCTCCGATCCGCGCGCGCCCTTCCTCCCGGAACTGCGAGAAGGGTGGGGCGCATTCGCCCCGCTCGATGCGGTAATTGGCGATTGCGGTTCGGGCGTAATGCCGGGGCGCACATGGATCATCGCCCCGGATGAAGTGTCGCTGAAGCAGCGCTGGAAGCGGCTCGTTGAAGAGCCGAAGGCGGATAAGCGCGCAATGCTTTTCCAGCCCCATATGCGCGACGGCAAACCCGGCGACAGGCATATCGGCAAGTCCGGAAAGGCGCTTTGGTGGCCTCAGCGCGAGGTGCTCACTGCTGTCGAAGATGCACCAAAGCAGGTTGACCACGAGGACCAGAAACTACGGCTTTTGGCGCGTCGCGCTCTCGCTGGGGAGGCTCCGGTTCGATACGGTTTCCGGTCGTTCGACCGGCAGTATATCCTGCCCGATGCGCGGGTTATCAATCAGCCGAATCCGGGCCTCTGGGACAACTACAGCGAGCAGCAGATTCTCCTGACTGCTCCGATGGATCGCACACCCAAGAATGGGCCGGGTTTGTCGGCTGTTGCTGCAATCCCCGATCTGCACCACTACGCTGGACGAGGCGGTCGCGTTTTCGCCCTCTGGAGGAACGCCGCCGCGACCGAATCCAACATCTCCCCCGCCGTCATCGCGCTGCTTTCCAAGGCATTCGGCGCGCCGGTCGATCCGGTTGATATCTTCGCCTATGTCGCGGCGCTGCTTGCCCATCCGGCCTACACCGCCAGCTTCGCCGAAGACCTTGTCCGCCCCGGTCTGCGCGTGCCGCTGACTGCCGATGCGGCGCTGTTCGCTGAAGCCGCAAAGCTGGGCCGCGAGGTGATCCGGCTGCACACCTTCGGGGAACGCTTCGCCACCGAAGATCCACCCCGTCCCCCACGAGTTGGCGAAGGCGGCCCGACCCAGCCCAAGGACGGCGCAATCCCCTCCACGCCCGAGGGTTTTCCCGACACGCTCGAATACGATGCCGCTAAGCGCCGACTGCTCGTCGGCACCGGCTTCATCGACAATGTTCCGCCCGCCGTCTGGGCCTATGAAGTGTCGGGCAAGCAGGTGCTGCGCCAGTGGTTCAGCTACCGCCGCAAGAACCGCGAACGCCCCCTGATCGGCGACAAGCGCCCCCCTTCTCCGCTGGGCGATATCCAGCCCGATCGGTGGCTGCCCGAATACACCAGCGAGCTCATCAACGTGCTCAATGTCCTGGCGCTGCTGGTCGAGCTGGAACCAAAGCAGGCGGACCTTCTGAAGCGTGTCTGCGATGGCCCCCTGATCCCCGCCAGCAAGCTGACGGCGTGAACCCGCCCGTCATGGCTGACTGCGTGTGTTCGGGTCCCGAATCCGGAGGCGAAATCCAGCTCCCGATGCGCGGTAGGGACTTCGCGAAATCAATGCGGCGAGCATACCTGCCAGTGATGGCTATTTGGTCCCCATTCCGGAACAAACCGAGATTCCGGCCACGGCATCACAGCAATCTCACGGCCGCATGGCCCCGCTTTTCCCCACTGGAAGCGCGAAAAATCAGGTCACGTCCGTCAATGAGGTGTAATTTGGGGTGTGGTCACCGGGCTGCATGGTC
>LSHP01000089.1 GCA_001555775.1 Acidovorax delafieldii
ACCCTGAGGGCCGGTGACGAGGGCGCGGGGGAGGGGGGTGCTCCAGCTGCCGCAGAATGGCCCGAAGAATGGCCAGAGCAGTGGATCGTCAAGTTCCCTGCGCTCACCGACCCCGCCGACATCGGTCCGGTAGAGGAGGCCTACGCCCGCATGGCCCGCGCGGCGGGGATCGCCATGGCCGAGACGCGCCTCATCGCATCAGCCGAGGGCAGGGGCCACTTTGCCACCCGCCGGTTCGACCGGCCGGGGCCGGGCAGGCGCGTGCACATGGTCAGCCTCGGCGGCGCGCTGGAGGCCTCGCCGCACATGCCCAGCCTCGATTACGACGGCTTCCTGCGCGCGGTGCTGACGATCACTCGCGATGTGCGCCAGCTGGAACAGGCCTTCCGCCGCATGGCCTTCAACGTGCTGGCCCACAACCGCGACGACCACGTCCGCCAGCACGCCTTCCTGATGGACGAACGCGGCGAATGGCACCTTGCGCCCGCCTTCGACCTCACCTTTTCCCACGGCCCCGGCGGCGAGCATTACATGGCCGTCATGGGCGAGGGGAGGGACGTGACGTTCGACCACGTCAAGGAACTGGGCGCGCGGCACGGCATCAAGCGTGCGCGGATCGCCGAAATCGTGGAGGAGGTCAGCGCGGCGATAGTCGACTGGCGCGGGTGGGCTGAAGCCGCCGGGGTCGAGCATAGCAACACCCCGATCGCCGACGCTCTTGAGGCACGCCGAAAACATTTCTTCGGGGGTTAGCGCCTCGACGACTGTGCCTACCCGCCGTGTCGCCCAATCGTCCAGCGCTCGCCATCGCGCAGGCGTTGCACCGGGGGAAGGGCAATGCCCGGCGCGTCCCATTCGACGCCGTGGACCGGCACCAGTACGCGCGGATCGATTGCGCGGGCGAAGCGCGAGAGATCGGCGGCGCTGGCGTGGCCGCTGGTGTGGACCAGTTCGCGCCGGGCACCTGCGCGAGCCGCCACGGCCCAGCCAGAGGCAGCGTCGCTCGCATCGAGATATCCCCTCCAGCTGGAATGCACGAAGCAATCCGCGCCTGTCATCGGCAGGCTGGCGCGATCCTCGTAGTCCATGACCAGCGATTTGCGCGCCATGACGATTGCCGGCCTTGCTGCCACCCGCTGGCGCGAAGTCGCGCAGCCGCGGCGGATTACCTCCTCCACGAACCCGGCGCGGCCCATCCGCTGGTAGAGCCACTTCATCTTCGGGGTGATGATCACCTTCAGCTCGGGGAACCGGGGATCGCCGGGGCAGGGCAGGCCCGTCCCCTCGGCAATTTGCAACAGCGCGTCGGCGGCGTAGAGATCGAGCACTAGGTCGCGCCCGGAACGTCGCGCGGTGCGGAACAGCGTGACCGTGCGATCGAAGTTCTGCGCCGACCAGTCGACAAACAGGTGACCCGGCACCGCCTGTGCCAGTTCAAGGAAGCGCGCCTCGAGGTCGCTCTCGGTCACTACCGGCTTGTCGCTGCACAGGTTGGTGCCTTCCATCAGCAGTACGTCGATGTCCCGCGGCGGGCGGGCGATCATGCCTTCGACCAGCGCGGCCTTGCGTCCGTGGGTGCGGAAGTCGCCGGTGTAGAGCACCCGCACCTCGTCGCGCTCGATCAGCAGCATGTAGGCATCGAGCGCCGAGTGATCGGTGAGGAAGGGGGTGACCCGGAACCCGCCGATGTCGAGCGCGCCCTGCCGACTGTGCCAGGTGCTGATGGGCCGCTCGATGGACTCGCCGAACACCCCCAGCGTCAGCCGCATCAGCGCGGCAGATTTCTCACCGGTCGACAGCGGCCAACTGGCAGGCAGCTCGCTGACCAGACCCCAGTGATCCATGTGGGGATGGCTGAACACGACGTGCGCGGGCCGCGAAATGTCGAGCGTGGCTGGCAGCAGCCCGCCTGCCTCGCGTGGCGCATCGAGCGGCCGTCCGGCATCGAGGATCAAGCGCGCGCCATCTGCAGCTTCGAGTTCGATGCAGCTACCGCCGATCTGCTCGGTTCCGCGATGGACCGTGAGGTGGAGGGTCAGCGCGCGGCTCCGGCGAGTGGGGGAAGGGGCCGTGCCTTGACCTCGTCTGCGCTGGCATAGCAGGCCAGGGTCAGGCCGAACTTTTCAACGAGCCGCGACCGATGGCCCCGCGCTTCGAACGATTGTGCCCTAGCGGCGATCAGTTCGGCCCCGCGCCCCGTGAAGCCGTCCGGGCAATATCCTCCGATCACCACGCCCGGGCGACCGATTGCCATCGCTTCCCCGGCATCACGTAAAGCGCGCCAGCTGGCCAGCGCCGAGCTGTCTGGCTTGCCTGCTGCGGTCGCCAGCTCGACCATGATCGCCGCGGCATCGCGATAGGCTGCCACGACATCCGCAGCACGGCCCGGCTTCGCCATCCACTCTTCGTAGGTCGGAACCTGCTGCACCACGTGCGGCTCGGCGCGAGCGCGGATTTCGGCGTTGTCGGTGCATTTGGCTTCCCAGAAGGCAATCCGGTTGCCGCCTTCCACCAACACCAGGTCCATGCGCGGGGCGGACTTCTCGCCGTCATAGGCGGGCAGACCCATCTCGATGTCGATCGTGCCGGGGTTGGCGGCGATCAGCTCGTCGACGATTGATTTTTCCGATCCGGCATAGGAACCGGCGGTATCGATCCAGTCGGCCACGTGAGCGCAATTCGCGGGGTCCGAAAGCCAGGCTTCGTCGAAGCGATCATAGCCAACCAGCGCCTCTCCCCGGCTCTCCGGCTTGCGGCGGCGAGCGACATAGGCCTTGTGGATTTCGAGCTTCACCTGAGTGGCCGTCGAATGCAGTTTGGCGACCGACTGGCCCTTGCGGTAGAAGTTGGCGTAGCCGTTGCGCAAGGCGAGGCGGAGGCCATCCGAATCCGATGCTTCGCCGGGCAGCTTCCAGCAATCGAGGAGGGTGCGGACAACCGGGAAAGCGTCCCAATCGCGGGCTTCGAATCGTCTGATGAACTTGCTCATTCAGTCATTATCTCCCGTGCTGCGACAATTCCGGTCGGTTAGCGTCCGCGCTCGTGGTGTAATTTTCGGTGGAGATTTAGGTGCTGCTGGT
>LSHP01000090.1 GCA_001555775.1 Acidovorax delafieldii
GACCATGCAGCCCGGTGACCACACCCCAAATTACACCTCATTGACGGACGTGACCCTGGCGAGCGCCTGGACCGCGTTTTCTGGCGCTATGAGGATGCCCGGGACTATGGCCGCATGCTCGCGAGCTCGAACGGCTGGCAGCTGGTCGATGAAGTGGCGAAGGCCGCCGCAGCATGACCGACCCGCTCGACCCTGCACCCGATCAACACTTGGCCGTTCGCCGCAGCGGCAAAGGTTGGAACGTCGACCTCATCACACCCGGCGTTGCCCATCGCACGCTGCGTGTCAGCCTGGCGCGATGCGCAACGCGCGTCCGGGCGATCGAGGCCGGGGAGCGCATGGCCGCCATCTTGGACCGGCCGCTACGGGTCAGAAAGGCCAGACTGTGACATGGGCCGCAGCAGATCCAAACCGAAAGCACCGTGCCGGGCTGACACCCGCGGCGGCCAATGGGCAGGATTGCCTTGGGTTGTCATCGATAGCCCAGCCTATCAGGCTCTCTCGCTCTATGCCCGTGCCGTCCTGGTCGAGATCGTCCGCCGCATGGACGGATTCAACAATGGCAAGATCGCAATCAGCCAGCGGGAAATCGCTGCCCGCTTGGGCACGTCGAATTTCCGCGCGATCGGCAAAGCGATTGCCGAACTGATGCAGCACGGCTTTCTCTTGGTCAGCGCAGAGGGCGAATGGGCGCAGCGCAAGGCCCGCGAATACCGGCTGACGTTCGTGTCTACCCAGAAGGGGCACCTCATCATCCCGGCTACCAATGACTATCTGCATTGGGCCCCGACGCAAAAATCTGGCGCTGACGACGTGTCAGCAGAGACGGGCAAATCTGCTGACGACGTGTCAGCAAGGCCACCGTTCGCTGCTGACGACGTGTCAGCAAGAATTGCGAGGCACCAACGGAAAACTGCCATTTCTGCAAAATCGTCTGCTGACGACGTGTCATCACTTATAGGTAAGCCATACCCCCCGTCTGGAAATGGGGGTGAACCGACATGGACCGATATCCGCAATGGCGGTCGGTCACCTGCACCCGGTGATGACCTCATCAACCAGACCGAACGGGCCGAATTGCGGTCGCTGGTCATCGATTATCTGGACCGGACCCAAAGTTACGCCCGCGATATTGCCAGACACCCCGCCTGCCTCTCTGCCGGTGTGACCGACCGACATCTGACATCCATCCGCACCGGCCGGAATGGTGGCGTCAAACGGCGCCATGCTGAGGCCGTCAAAGCCGCAATCTCGAACTGAAAGGCTCACACGAATGACCATTGCCACCCTACGCGAGGCCGTCATCGAAGCCGCCCGGCAAGGCCTGACAAGCGGCCGGAAGCGCAGCCGCCGCAACCGCCGTTACGTCGACGATCCGGCGTTCAAGATGCTGCTTCGCATCGTTGGGCCTTGCCGCGCGATGGTCGAGGAAGTCGAGCGCGGCGAAATCGAACTGGCAACCGCGCTGACTGGCTTTCTCGACGATGGCCATCGCGAACGCGCGTTGCGCGCCGTTGCCGAGGCCCGCGAATTCCTGACCCATTTTCTCGAGGCCGCCCAGGCCCCCGCCCATCCCTAAGAAAGGATCTACCCCGATGACGAAACTGCTTTCCATCCACACCCTTGCCGAGACCGAACGCCCCTATCCCGATCGCGTGACGATGCCGGGCGACCGGCACGGATTGCGCCTCAGCGCGAACATCGAGGCCCGCGAGGAAACCCTGGCCGCGCAGCGTCTCGCATATGATCGTCGACGGGTCGCACAAGCCGTTGTCGATTTCGCCGATGGTCACAAGGCCGCGATGACCGAGTTGATGGCGGAAATGGGCATGAGCCGCTTCTATGCTGCCAGCCCGCCCGAACTGCAGGTCAAGCTTGATCAGGTCGGGCGCCTGCACCGGAAACAGCAGCGCAAGAAGCGCGAGGCCGCGAAACTGGCCAAGCTGAACGCCGAGAATGCCCGAGCCGCTGAGTTGCAGCGCGCAGAGCAGGCCAAGCGGGCCGCCATGGCCGCTGAGGAAGCCGAGGGCACCAAGGCGCTGATCGCCCTCATCAAATACAATTCGGCCAACCTCAACGGCTCGAACGCCGCCTAACCCGTCGCACGAAAGGAACCGTCCCTATGAGCTACCAAAACACCATCGACAAAACCGGCGCCCTGATGGCCCAGGCCAATATCTTGCCGGCGTTGCGCGCTCTGAAAGATGTCCAGACCCGTCTTGCCGCAGAGGAGGCGGCATACGAGCGTATCGAAGCACGGCGCGACGAGCTCTCGAGGGAAATGCAGGCCGCGCGCGGTATCCGCAGCAATGCCGATGAGCTTGCCGAGCAATTCCGAGCCGGTGCGGTCGAGGTCAGGCCCGCGCGCAATGTCGAGGCCATCCAATCGGAAATCAACAACATCCGGGAGGCGAGCCGCAAGATCGTGCATGGGCTCGAGGATCTCCGATCGGAGGAGAAGCGAGCGCGGGCCGATATCGCAGTTGCCCTGTGCCAGCCGCTCGACAAGGTCGAGGCCGCGATAATCGAGCGCATCGATGCAGCTTATCAGGAATTGGCGGCCGCGTTCGTCGACGCCTTCGCGCTTCGAGAGGCGGTAAGGGCACCACGGGTCAGCCAGAAGCTGATCGGATTGCGTGCGGTCATGGAAGCCCTGCAGCGGAACGAGCACGGCTTTTATCGGCGGGTCTACACGCCCTCCAAGGGGATCGTCGACGCCATCGACCAGCATGCCGAGATCCTGAAGGACGCCGGCATGTTCCCGGCGAAACAGGTCACTCTCCACTACTGACAATCGAGACCCGGCGCGTTGGTTTCGACCTTTCGGAGCGCGCCGATAGCCGGGAAGTGATTTCCCCCGGCGAACCGTCCCCCTCCCGGTCCACCACCACACCAGCCGGGAGGGGGGCAACACCAGCAAAGGAAACCTTCGCCATGACCAAGATTGACGAACTCAAATGCAAATTGGAGGCGGCCATCGAGTTTGACCGATACGTCAAAGAGGTGGGCCGTGAGCCTCTTTATCCCCGCCAGATTGCCCCGGCGCAGCGCGCAGCCGATCGCCGGGGGATGCTGCTGGAAACGTATCTCACCTCTAGGCGATTAAAGGAGATCAGGCAGCTGCAGCGCCAGATTTCCCGCTTGGAAAAGGAACCGGCATGAGCATCGTCCACGACCTGCGCCCCATGGACCTCGAGGAGGCCCGCGCCTTCCTCGAGGCCAAGGGCTATCACCACGACATGGCAAACAACCAGCTGACCGAGCTCTTTCACTCCATGCCGCGGCCGGAACAGCTGCTGCTGCGCCGCGCCCTGCTGACAGTGAGCGCCGCCGATCTTCTCAAAGCCCAAGCTGAGATATCAGCGGCGTCGACCGTTTCGCGGATGCTCAGCCTCTAAATCTGGCGCACATTCTGGACGAAGAAACCGGGGATATCGACCCGGCCGCCGCTGACCGGTCCCGCCGCGGTGTTCTCCCTGATCGCAGCCAGCTGACCGCCGACCGCCTGCAACAGGATGCGCCCGAGCTCGTCCGTCTGGCGATCGATCGCATTCACCACATTCGAGCCGTCATAGGCCTGTTGCGCCTGAGCCTGTGCACTCGGGATCGAACTCCCCCCGGTCAGGATAGAGGTCACGTTACCGCCTTCAACTGCCTTTGCGGTCAGCGTCGTAATCCGGTCTTGCAGGGCGAAGAACGCGGTTTGACTGCCGCTGAACTGCCTCTGGATATCGAGGATGGTCCGCGCGGCCTCTGCGAAATCGTCGTAGGCGGTCTTGTCGCCAGCTTCGACGCGCGCCGCCAGGGGATCGAACTTAGCCTGAGCCGCCGCCAGCCTGTCGCGCAATGACCTGCCATTGTCGCCAAAGCGGAGATCGTCCAAAAGCGCCTGCATCGAGCCCAAGACCCGTTCATTCGCTTCCCGGATCGCGTCCGCGCGCTCGAAGGCATAGAGCTTTTCGAGGTCGGCCAATTCTTCGACGCTTGCCGCAGCCTGGCCGAAAATGTCCCTCAACCGCGTGAATTCGCGATCAACGCCAGTTATCGCCGCCGCGACCGGATCAATGCGGGCCTGCAAGCGATCGAACACGCCCTGAAAATCGGTTGCCTTCCTGAGCGCGTCGTCCAGATCCTTCGAGTTCTGCAAGAGCCGTTGCGTCGACGCGCGCAGCCCGACAATCACCCCGTCCCTGATCAGATCCATGGTGGCGAATTTGATGGCCGCCGCGCTATCGGTCCCGAAGTCGATGGCACCGCGTTTCGTCTTGGTGATGCCGCTGCCAGTGGTATCGACCCTGAAATTCTTGTCGCGCACCCCGATGGACACCGCGCCGCGCGATGCGTCGATGGTGCCACCAAGGGCTTCCGCGATGCGCTCCAATGTCGTGATCGCTTCCCCGGCGCTATCGCTCGATTGGGCAATGCGCGATCGGGAGTTGCCACGCGTCGATGCAATGGCGAGCGTTGCCCCGGTCCCGCCGATGGTTGCCGAGCCCCTTTTCGCTGGCGTCAGGGCGCTGCCGAGCGCGCCAAGGGCAATCCCGCCCACGATACCCCCCAGCGGTCCCAGCGCGCTCGAGAACTTACCCAGCGCCGTCCCCAGCGGTCCCTTGGCGAGCGACTTGCCGACCTCTGACCCGAGCACCCCGCCCAGAGCACCAGCCGTGCGACTGCCGCCAGTGATGCCGGCACCGAAACTGCCCATCTGCGCGCCCAGGATAGCGTTGCCGATGACCTCCCCGAGCTTGGACGCATCCTCGCCGAAAACCTCTTTCAGGATATCGTCAAGGCCGCGCTCAAAGACCCGCAGCGACTGCTGATAGGCCTGCGCCAGGCCCATGCGTTCCTGCCCATCTGCCAGCGTCTTGCGCCCATACAGCAGCGACCCGATGAACGTATCGGACCCCGTTGCCATGCGCTGCGGGTCCGGGCTGGTGATCATCGACTTGATGCCCCGGCCTGAGAACAGACCTCGCAGGATATCGACGTTGGCGAGCGATTCCGCGAACGCATTGGCCGCGCCTTCCTGCGCCGCCTTCCATTTCTCATCGATGCGGCGCGAATAGGCCTCTGAGCTCTCCACCAGCCCGTCGAGGTCGACGGGCTTATAGACCTGCAGGAACCGCGCCACGTCTGCCGCCTCTGCCGCCTTCCTGCGCCGGTCATCTTCAAAGATCGCCGCCGTGCTCAATTCCTGCGCGCGGCCGGTCGAGATGATGCCCTTGCCCGCCGCCTGGTTGATCGCCTCCAGCGCATCGGCGAATTCCCGCGCTGCACTGGCAGCAGGATCAAGCCGCGATTCGAGCGACTGGATCTTGCTTTCCAGCTGGTCGATTTCCTTTGCCGCCGCGCGCGCCTCCCGGTCAACGGTCGCACCGCCGCCGCGCCGCGCGCCGCCGGTCGCGGTTGCGTTCATGCCGTCTATCACCGCCTGCGCGCGTTCCTTCTGCGCCGCCGCCTTCAAAGTCGCTTCTGCTGATGCCCGGTCAGCGTTTGCCTCATTGCGCAGTGACTTTGCCCGTGCCTCTGCCGATTCAGCGCGGCGAATAGCTGCCTGGCGATATTCGCGATCGATGCCAACGCCCTTGCGGCTTGCTTCCTCCCTGGCCTGCTGAGCGTCGAGCTCGAGCCGCGCCGCTTGTGCGTCCTTCTTCGCTGCGTTGATGCGCACGTCGCTGCTGTCGGTGAACAGCTTCGACATTTCGGAAGCCGTCTGCCCATAGGCCTGCAGGTTTTCCAATGCCGACCGGATGCGCCCAGCCGATTTCTCTGCCGCTGATGCGGTTTCATCGAGCCGGTCAGAGGTGCGGGAAAGGCTTTCCATGAGAAAGCCCAGCGCTGTTACGCCGGCAAAGACCGCCACGCCCCAGGGACCAGCCAGGAACGTGCCCAAGGCCCCGAGGCGAGCCGCGGTCTTGTTCGTCGAGCCTTCAAGCCCAGAGAGTGCGAAACCGAGCTGGGGCAACTGCTGAGCAAACACCACCGATGCGCGCTGACCGCTGGCAAGCTGCACTGTCACGTCTTGCAGCTGCTGCGATGCGTTGATCATGGCCGCGCGCTGTGCGCCGGTCGCATCGGTATGCAGCCGCGTGACGTTCGCCGAATTGTTGATCGCGACCGCGTGCTGATCAAGCTGCGCCTGCACCTGCGCAACCGCCGTGGCATGATCGCGCGCCGCCTGCGCCGCCTGCCGTTCATCGTTCGCCAGCGCTTCCGCGGCCGCGATGCTGAGCCGTGCCGACTGGCTGTAATCGCCCTCAGCAGCCGCAGCCAGGCGAACAGCGTTTGCCACCTCCCGCGCCGCCGCTGCCCGCTCATCCGCCGCCCTGGCCGCCGCTTGCGCCTCAGCGACGCCCAAATTGAGCGCGCCGCTCGAGGTGCGGGGCAGGGTCAGCGCTTGGCTGAGCTGGCGTTGCGCGTTTTGGCTGAACTGGTCGAACTGGCGTTCTGCTGATCGGGTGGCGTTCTGCACATCCGCCTGGAACCGAGAGAACGCGTCGTTCTCTCGATAGCCAGCACTGATGAAGATGGGGAATTCGCTTACGTTGCTCATGCGACGTCACGCGCGGCGATCTTCTCACCCGCCGCGCTCGCCAGGAAGCGCTTGGTTTCGCCGCTCTTGATCAGATGGCCGGAACCGGATGCCGCGACCGGCGCGGCGCCGAATGCGACCCAGGTGTCAGCGTCGAGGGCGGTGACCTCCCAAGACCAGCCCAGCCGGTTCGTTTCGTCGGCCGGAACCGCGATCGTCGAGGCGACGCTGTCCGAATTGCTGCTGGTCAGCGTCTGCGCCGCATAGGGCTGCGCGTTGGAGATTGCAGCATCCGAGCTGCGACGATCGAGAACGACATGAACGATAGACATAGAGGATTCCTTTCAAGATCAGGCCATCGGGGCCGCGTTGGAGAGATGGAAAATCGCCTCATCGGCAGGGACGCCATTGGCCAGAAGCTGCACCGCCTGGCGTTCATTCCCGACGCTGGCAGGATGGCCGAACACGCGCCGGAAGCGCGCCACGGCTGTCTGATAACCAGCGACATAGTCGGTATCGGCAAGGGATGGATCTTTGCGGCGCGGCAGATGGCGCGGCGCAGTCGGATCGAGGCAAATGGGCATGGCGAGACCCTGAGTTCAGATGGTCACCACACCGCGCACAGCGATAGCACATTGGCGATTCGCGGCCAAGCGCGCGCTGGCGTCGATCGACCCGCGATCAGCCCCCGATTGCCCCCCGATCAGAGTGCATCTTCAAACTATGCGAAAGCCCGCGCATGACACCCGAGCGAGATTTTGCGGTTCCCATGCGCCTACGCAACCGGCGTGCCAGACCTAGGACCCGTGAATTTTTCCTATATATTACAGGGTATTACCGATGCGTTGGGGTGAGGCCGGAACAAAGCGCGTCCGGCTGTCAGGGAACGCAGCAAGGGCGGTCGAATCGTCAGTAATCGCCGGTCGCAATCTGCCGCCGTGCTTCCCGCATCGCGCGTCCGGCAATCATCATTCGGTCATCGACGGGGATACCGGCTTGGAGCATATCGCAGGCCTGCATATCCGGCCCGCCCTGTGGCGGTTCGCAGGGGCAATAGTCCTTATAGCAGAGATCCACCGGCTCAGGGTCAGCAGCGGGCAGCGCAGCGACGCGCGCGGCTTCCTGTGCCTCTTGGGCTTCCATCTCACTGCGCCGCCGCTCTGCCGCTGCAATCTCGGCATTGATGGCGTTCAAGCGCGCCGTTGCTTCCTCGAGCTCTCGCACGGATTGCTGGGGGCTCTTGGTTTGCTCGCCTGGTGCAGAGCAGGCCGTGGCTATGGTGATCAGGGGCAGCAGATACCAGCGCATAGGGTTCTCCCTTGCAGGCACCATAGCATGGCAGTGCACAGGATGCAGCACCCGCTCACAAAAGGGGCTGGCAGCGCACCGCACCCCAGCCCCTTCAGCCGACATTGCAGGGGCTTCCATTGCCCTTGGCCTGCCTGGCGATCGTATCAGGGGCGGTGCGGACGGCCAAAGGGAGATGAAACCGGATGCGGTTCTATCGTGCGGCTATCAGGCTCTAGCCTGCACTGTCTGAGGGACGATTTGAGGGACAGCAAACCCGCCCGGTTTGCAGGAATGGCGGTTTCGTGCGGGTTGCGGGATAGGCCCCTGGCGGAAGAGGTGGGATTCGAACCCACGGAGAGCTTGCACCCTCGCCGGTTTTCAAGACCGGTTCCTTAAACCACTCGGACACTCTTCCACGGGCAGCGCCGGGCGCGCCAGTGCGGGCCCGGTGTGCGGCGCGGTTGTTAGCCGAGGTGGTAAAATCTGGAAAGCGAAACTTGCTGGCGGCATGCGCGCGTGGTTGAGCGCCGGTCAAGCGTGGCCATGGCGGGATGGGTGCATGATCTGTGCCCTTTCCCCCGCACCGGCTTGGTGGCACAACCGCCCCTGGGAGTATCGCATGAAATTCAATATCGTACACACGGCTGCCGTGCGCGCATGCGCCGTCATCAGCACCGCCGCCCTGCTCGCCTGCGGCAGTCCCAGCACGGCGCAGCGCGAGATCGTCCAGCCCTTGCCGGGCGCGGAGGCGCAGGCGGCACAGACCCAGGGTTTCCGGCGCTATCTCGACAGTGTCGCCACCCGCGCGCGGCGCGAGGGCGTGTCGCAGCGGACGATCGATGCTGTGCTGCCGACGCTGAGCTTCGACGAAAGCGTGGCCGCGCTCGATCGCCGTTTCGCGCCGACTCCCCCCGGGCAGAGTTTCCCCTCATTCGGTCCCGAAATGGCCAAGCGCATCAACGCCGCGAAGATTCGCCAGGGCCAGCAGGTCTATGCCGACGAAGCTGCCCGGCTGGTCGCGATCGAACAGAAGACCGGGGTGCCGGCCTCGATCATGGTCGCGATCTTCGGGCATGAGACCAACTACGGCACGCTGCTGGGCAAGACCGACCTGCCGCGCGCGCTGGCGACGCTGGCTTATGAAGGGCGCAGGCGCGACCTGTTCGAGGGCGAGCTGATCGCGGTGCTCAAGATGGTCGATCTCGGCGTGCCACGCGCGGTACTGCGCGGCAGCTATGCCGGTGCTTTCGGCTATCCGCAGTTTCTGCCCTCGGTCTATCTCAAGCTTGCCAAGGACGGGGATGGCGACGGCAAGGCGGAAATCTGGTCGAGCCGTGCGGATGCCTTTGCCTCGATCGCCAATTACATGGTCGCGGCCGGCTGGCAGCGCGGCGAACCCTGGGGCTTTGCCGTCTCGATTCCTTCCACGATCAATCCGGCGGCCATTGCCAATCGTGAGACCGTGACAAAATGTGCACGTGCCATCGAACGGCACAGTGAATGGAAGACGCTGCGTGAATGGAAGGCGCTGGGCGTGGTGCCGCGCGGCGGCGTGTGGCCCGGCGACGACAGGATCAAGGCCTCGCTGCTGATCACGCCGGGGCTCGATGCGCAGGGCTATCTTCTGACGCGCAACTATCGGGCGATTCTCGATTATAATTGCTCCAATTACTATGCGATGTCGGTAGGATTGCTGGCGGACGGCGTGCGCAATTGAGCGGCCGGGCAAAGGGGGAAGCGGGATGAGGAACTGGATGATCGCCGGGGCAGGGCTTAGCCTCGCGTTGACCGGCTGCGGCGGGGGCAGCACCGTCACGCGCAGCCTCGAGACCGCGCCGCCCAAAATCGCAGGCGGTGTCACCGACTATCCGGTGAAGCTGGGCGAGCCGTATCAGCTCGGCGGCATCACTTACACGCCTTCCGACGCCTTCAATTATGACGAAACCGGCTATGCCAGCTGGTACGGGCAGGAGCTGAACGGGCGCAGCACCGCCAATGGCGAAACGTTCAATCCCGAAGCGATCAGCGGCGCGCATCGCACATTGCCGCTGCCCAGCTATGTCGAGGTAACCGCACTCGACACCGGCAAGACCATCCTGGTCCGGCTCAACGATCGCGGACCCGTGGCGCCCGAGCGTCTGCTCGATCTGTCGCAGGGCGCAGCGCGCCAGCTGGGTGTGCTGGGGCAGGGCTCCTTTGCGGTGCGCGTACGACGGGTCAATCCGCCCGAGGCCGAGCGCGCGAGGCTGCGCCAGGGCCAGGAAGTCGCGGCGCGAATGGATACGCCCGAATCGCTGCTGGTGCCGCTGCGCCGCAAGCTCGACGGCAAGCCGAAGCCCGCCAATCTGGCGACGATCCCGGCGGCAGAGGCCGCGCCGGCAGCGGCCGTGGCGGACGCAGACGCCAAGCCCAGCCCTGAGGGCAAGCCTGTTCCTGCCGCCCCTATCCCGGCAGCAGCGGCGAAGCCTGCCGCCAAACCCGCAGCCAAACTCCCGCTGCCGACTCCCCGCACGCAAGGCGGCGACCGCTTCATCGTCGAAGGCGAAAATGGGGGCAGGGGCGGCCGGCCGCAGATGGCCGAGAACAGCACCGGCGATAATCGCGCGACGCTCGCCCCCGCGCCTCCTGCGCCGCCAGCAGCGGCGTCGGCCGGCTCCTACTTCGTCCAGGTCGCATCCTTCTCTTCCAAGGCGCGGGCTGACGAACTGGCGAAGCGGATCGGCGCCAAGACCGTCGCGAGCGCCGATGGCAAGCTGTTTCGTGTCCGCTATGGACCCTATCCTGATGCAAATGCCGCGCAGCAGGGGGTTACACTGGCCAGGCGGAAAGGCTATCAGGGAGTACAGATTCAGCAGGACTCCGGTCGCTGACACAGACGGGCCAGTCAAAGGCCTGCGTCCCTGCAACACGCACACCATGGATAACGCATGAAAACCCCGATTCTCGGTCTTACCCTGTTTTCGCTGCTCGCGACGCCGCTGGCAGCTGCTGCCCCCTCTTATGTCTCCGAAGCCCCCATCGCCTATATGACCGACCTGTCGTCGGGTGCGGTCCTGTTCTCGCGCGATGCCGACAAGCAGATTCCGCCCGCGTCGATGGCCAAGATGATGACGGTCTATGTCGCGTTCGACCTGATCAAGAAGGGTGAGCTGAAGCTCGACCAGACACTGCCGGTCTCCGCCGAAACCTGGAAGAAATGGAACAACCAGGGGTCGAGCATGTTCCTGGCGGTCGGCAGCAAGGTCACGGTGGCCGACCTGCTCGATGGCATCGTCACGCTGTCGGGCAATGATGCCTGTGTCGTGCTCGCCGAAGGCATTGCCGGGTCCGAAGAGGCGTTCGTCGACATGATGAACAAGAAGGCGAAGGAAATCGGCCTTGCCAACAGCCGCTTCGGCAACAGCAACGGCTGGCCCGATGAGGGGGTGACCCAGGTGACCGCGCGCGATCTGGCGACGCTCGCCACCGCGACGATCCGCAATCACCCCAAGCTGTACAAGCGCTTCTATTCGAAGGGCAGCTTCACCTGGAACGGCATCACCCAGCCCAATCGCGATCCACTGCTCGGCAAGGTGGCCGGAGCCGATGGCCTGAAGACCGGGCATACCGACGAGGCGGGCTATGGCTTTACCGGCTCGGCTGAACAGAATGGCCGCCGTCTGGTCATGGTCGTCGCAGGTCTCGATAGTTTCAACGGGCGGGTCGATGAATCGGTCCGCTTCATGAACTGGGGCTTCAAGGCGTGGAAGTCGGTGCCGCTGTTCACCAAGGGCAAGACCGTCGATACCGCACCGGTGCAGCAGGGCAGCATGCGCGAATTGCCACTCGTCGCGCCGCGCGATCTGGCGCTGACGCTGCCGCGCACCGCGGATACCGACAAGGTCTCGCTCAAGGTCGTCTATCAGGGCCCGCTCAAGGCGCCGATCGCCAAGGGCCAGCAGGTCGCGAGCCTGATCGTGTCCGCCCCCGACATGCAGCGCCAGGTGATGCCGCTGGTGGCGGGTGAAGCGGTCGAGGAGGCAGGCTTTTTCGGACGCATCTGGGCCGGTATCCTGTCCTTCTTCGGCGCCTGACCGGCGATGCGGGGGCGCTTCATCTCGATCGAAGGCGGCGAGGCGGTGGGAAAGTCCACCCAGATTCGCCTGCTCGCCGATTGGGTGAGGCGCGAGGGCCGCGAGATCACGCTGACGCGCGAACCCGGCGGCACCGACAGCGCCGAGGCGATCCGCAAGCTGCTGCTAGAGGGCGGGGCGGACCGCTGGAACGCGCGGAGCGAAGCCTTGCTCTTTGCCGCAGCGCGCGCCGACCACGTCGCAAGGCTGATCCGCCCGGCGGTCGAGGCGGGGGGATGGGTGATTTCCGACCGGTTCATCGATAGCAGCCGTGCCTATCAGGGCGTCGCGGGCGGCCTGGGTGACGAGGCGATCCTCTCGCTGCACCGGTTCGGGTCGGAAGGCTATCTGCCCGACTGCACGATCCTGCTCGAACTGCCTGCGGAAGAGGCCGCGCGGCGCGCCATGGCCCGTGACGGCGCGAACAGCGACCGGATCGGTGGGCGCGATGCCGCATATCATGCCAGGGTCGTTGCAGCTTTCCGCAGCTTTGCCGAGGCCGAGCCGCAACGGTTTCGCATCATCGACGCCAGCGGTCCGAGCGAGCAGGTGCATGCGCGCATCGTCGCCGCCCTGCAGCCGCTGATGGCATGACGTCATGAAGGCGTCTACCGCACATTGGAAAGGCCATGCCGAGCCGGAAACGACGCTGCTGCGCGCGTTTCAGGCCCGGCGGCTGCACCATGGCTGGCTGCTCGCCGGGCCCGAGGGGATCGGCAAGCGCAGCTTCGCGCTCGCAGCCGCCGCGCATCTGCTGACGCGCTCGCCCGATCATCGGGTCGACCATTTTGATGGCGATATGGATAGCCCGTCGGGGCGACTGCTGCTGCAGGACAAGCACCCTGACTGCCATTACATCACACTGGGACCCAAGGATGACAAGGAGGCGCGCAAGGCCGAGGACGGCAAGCCGTTCGAGACCGCGCGCAACATCAAGGTCGACCAGATCCGGTCCTTGCAGAAGCGGCTCACCGTCCGCCCCAGTCTGGCCGACCGCCGCGTGATCATCTTCGACTCCGCCGACCTGATGGAGCGCAACGCGGCCAATGCGCTGCTCAAGAGCCTGGAGGAGCCGCCTGCGGACACGGTCTTCCTGCTGATCGCGCACAATCCGGGTCGCTTGCTGCCGACGATCCGTTCACGCTGCCTGGTGCTCGACTTTCCCGCGCTCGACGATGCCGAAATGGCCGATGCGTTGCGCGCCGCGCGGCCCGAATTGCCCGAGAGCGAGATTGCGGCGCTGGTGCGGCTGGGCCAGGGCGCGCCGGGGCAGGCGCTGAGCTTTGCCGGGCTCGACATGGCGAAGATAGACGCGCTGCTCAGCGAGATTGCCGATCATGGCGACGGCACGCATCGGGCGCGGCTGGCACTGGGCGCGCTGGTGGCGAACAAGGCCAATCGCGACCGGTTTCAGGCGCTGCTCGCCTATGCGCCGCGCTTCGCGGCCCGGCGCATTCGCGATCTGCGCGACGAGCGGCTGCCGGGCGCGATCGCGGCCTGGCAGGAGATCGGCGCGCTCGCCTCGCGCGCGGTGGTGCTCAATCTCGATGCCTCGGCGGTGGCGTTCCAAATTGGCAGCTTGCTGGCACGGCTGGCCCCGCCTAGATAGGCGCTCATAACCCGCCAACCTCACAAGAAACGGCAGACAACACCGCCATGGGCGAGCCTTATTATATCACCACCGCGATCAGCTATCCCAACGGTCGCCCGCATATCGGCCATGCCTATGAGGCGATCGCCGCAGACGTTATCGCGCGCTTTCAGCGGCTGATGGGGCGCGACGTGCGCTTCCAGACCGGCACCGACGTGCACGGCCTCAAGATGCTGCAAAAGGCGCGTGAGCTGGACACCACGCCACGTGCTCTGGCGGACGAGATGTCGCAATATTTCAAGCAGATGTGCGACAGACTTGACGTCAGCTATGATCGCTTCATTCAGACGTCTGAGGACGATCATCATCGCGCCAGCCAGGCGATCTGGCAGGCGATGGAGGCCAATGGCGACCTGTATCTCGACCGCTACGAAGGCTGGTATTCGGTCCGCGACGAGGCCTATTATGGCGAGGACGAGCTGGTCGATGACGGGCAGGGGGGCAAGGTCTCTCCGCAGGGCACGCCGGTCGAATGGACGGTCGAGGAAAGCTGGTTCTTCCGGCTCGACCAGTATCAGGACAAGCTGCTCGCGCTTTACGAGGAGCATCCCGAATTCCTCCAGCCCGACAGCCGCCGCAACGAGATCGTCAGCTTCGTCAAATCGGGCCTGCGCCCGCTCTCGGTTTCGCGCACCAGCTTCGACTGGGGCGTCAAGGTGCCGGGCAGCGACGGGCATGTCATGTACGTATGGGTCGATGCGCTGACCAACTATTTGACCGGGCTTGGTTATCCCGATGCGGACAATCCGCTGATGAAATACTGGCCGGCGGACCTGCACCTGATCGGCAAGGATATCGTGCGCTTCCACGCGGTCTATTGGCCCGCCTTCCTGATGAGCGCCGGGATTGCGGTGCCCAAGCAGGTCTTCGGCCATGGCTTCCTGCTCAACAAGGGCGAGAAGATGTCGAAATCTCTCGGCAATGTCGTCGATCCGATCGCGCTGGCCGACGCGTTCGGGGTCGATCAGCTGCGCTATTTCCTGCTGCGCGAAGTCAGCTTCGGTCAGGATGGCAGCTATTCGCCCGAGGCCATCGCGCAGCGCGCCAATGCCGATCTTGCCAACAGCTTCGGCAATCTCGCACAGCGGATCTTGAGCTTCATCGCCAAGAATCTCGATGGCGCCCTTCCGGCGGTGCACGGTCACACGCCTGCTGACGAGGCGCTGTTTGCGACGCTGGAAGAGGCGCTCCAGCGTGATCTGCCCAGGGCGTTCGGCGAGCTGGCACTGTCGCAGGGGCTGGAAGCCTGGATGCGCGCGGTGTTCGCGTGCAACGCCTATGTCGACGAACAGGCCCCCTGGGCGCTGAAGAAGACCGATCCGGAACGCATGCAGACCGTTCTCGCGACGCTCTATATTGCCATCGCACAGCTTGCGATCGCGATTTCGCCGGTGATCCCCGGCAGCGCCAAGGCACTGCTCGATCATATGGGCGTGCCCGATGACGTGCGCAGCATCGCTGGCATGGGGTCGCACTGGTACTCGCCGCTCGCCGAAAGCGATTTCGTGATCGCTACGCCCAAGCCGCTGTTCCCGCGCATCGAACTGCCCGCGGAAGACGCCGCCTGATGCTCGTCGATTCGCACTGCCACCTCAATTACAAGGGCATGGCCGAGCAGCAGGCGGTGCTGCTGGAACGTGCGCGCGCCTCTGGTGTCATGGCCATGCTCAACATCTCGACCCGCGCCAGCGAATGGGATGACGTGACCGCCACCGCGCATCGCGAGGCCGATGTCTGGGCGAGTATCGGCATCCATCCGCACGAGGCTGATGCGCATCCTGACATGGACACGGCCCGTCTGGTGGAACGCGCAGCGAGCGATGAGCGCGTGATCGGGATCGGGGAGACCGGCCTCGATTATTATTACGACAAATCCGATCGCGACGAGCAGCGCCGCTGTTTCCGCGCGCATATCGCCGCATCGCGCCAGACCGGCCTGCCGCTGATCATCCATACCCGCGATGCCGAGGACGATACGGCGGCGATCCTGGCCGAGGAAATGGGGAAGGGGGCCTTCCCGGCCCTGATCCACTGTTTCACCGCCAGCGCCGATTTTGCCGCCAAGGTGCTCGCCATGGGCTTGTCGATCTCGATCTCGGGCATTGTCACGTTCAAGAATGCCAAGGATTTGGCTGCCGTTGCTAAGGACATTCCTTCAGACCGGTTGCTGGTGGAAACCGACGCACCGTTCCTGGCGCCCGTTCCGCACCGCGGCAAGCAGGGCGAACCGGCCTTTGTCGCCGATACCGCCCGCTTTCTCGCGGAGCTGCGCGGCGAGAGCTATGAGCATCTGTGCGAGAACACCTCGCGCAATTTCTACGCGCTGTTCAGCCGGGCGCGTCCGTGAAGGCGATCCTGCTCGGTTGCGGTACCTCGGGCGGGGTGCCGCGCATCGGCAATGACTGGGGTGCCTGCGACCCGTCCAATCCGCGCAATTGCCGGTCGCGTGTCTCGATCATCATCGAGCATGATGGCCAGCGCATCCTGGTCGATACGTCGCCCGATCTTCGTCACCAGCTGCTGCGCGAACATATAGGCGCGCTCGATGCGGTCATCTGGACGCATGATCATGCCGATCATACGCACGGGATCGACGATCTGCGCGCGCTGTTTCACCGCACGCGCCAGCCGATCGCGGGCTTTGCCAAAGACTATACGCTGCAGAGCCTTGTCACCCGTTTCGACTATGTTTTCGAAGGAGGTGACGGTTATCCTGCCACCGTTTCGGCAGCCGCACTCGGCGACGAACAGGCGATCTGCGGGCTGACCGTGCGCACGGTCGATCAGCCGCACGGACCGGTGCTGTCGACCGGGCTGCGCTTCGACCTGCACGATCAGTCGATCGTCTATGCCACCGATTTCAGCCATGTCACCGACGAGATGGTTGCGCTCTATACCGGTTGCGATCTGCTGATCACCGATTGCCTGCGGCACGAAAAGCACCCGACGCATGCCAGCCTGCCGATGGCGCTTGACCTGGCGGAGCGATGCGGCGCGCGGCACACGGTGCTGACGCATATGGACAAGACGCTGGATTATGCCGCGCTCTGCCTGGAGCTGCCCGAAGGCGTCGAGCCAGGTTTTGACGGGCTGGTCGTCGATCTGGCCCGGATCGCGGCATGAGCGAGGGCGATACCGCCAGCCTGGTCTACAGCCTGATGCTGCTGGTCCTGGTCGGCAGCGCGCTGATCTCGCGAGCGCTGCCCATCGGCCAGACGATCAAGATGGCCTTGGCCTGGATCGGCATTTTCGCGCTGATCTTTTTGTTGGTGAGCTTTCGCCCCGAAATGAAGCTGATCTGGCAGCGCATCACCGGCGAGCTGGGGCTCGCCAGCGAACCGGAGATCACGGGCGAGCCAATGACCTTGCGCAAGAGCGAGGACGGCCATTTCTGGGTTAGCGCCGAAGTCAACGGGCGTCCTATGCGGTTCATGGTCGATAGCGGCGCGACGTTCACCGCGATCTCGGCCGAGGCGGCCCAGGCTGCCGGGGTCGCACCGAGCGGTTTGGGCCTCAAGACCGTGATCGATACCGCCAACGGCATGGTCGAGGCGGACCGCGCGACAATCGCGGACCTGCGCGTCGGGTCGCTGGCGATGCGCGGTCATGACGTGCTGATTTCGGACGGGCTCGGCGAGACCAATCTGCTCGGCATGAACTTTCTGTCGGAGCTGGAAAGCTGGCGCGTCGAGGGGAGCAGCATGATATTGGTGCCGCGCCAGCACAGCCACTGAATGTCAGTTAATTTAACATAATATATATTATCGGACTTATGCTCATGACCGACCAGACCGTTCCGTCCAGCGCTTCCCCCCAATCGTCGGTGCCTCTCGACCGGTTGGTGGCGATCATGGCGCGGCTGCGCGACAAGGAGCACGGTTGTCCCTGGGATATCGAGCAGACGTTCGAGACGATTGCGCCGTACACGATCGAGGAAGCCTATGAGGTTTCCGATGCCATCGCGCGCGCCGATATGGCCGCGCTCAAGGACGAGCTTGGCGATCTGCTGCTGCAGGTCGTGTTCCACAGCCGCATGGCCGAGGAAGCCGGGCATTTCTCGGTCGCCGATGTGATCGCCTCGATCAGCGACAAGATGGTGCGGCGGCATCCGCACATCTTCGCAGACCAGTCGGTCGAGAACTGGGACTGGGAAGCGATCAAGGCCGAGGAGCGCAGCAGAGGCGGTGCGGAGAGCGCGATGGATGGCGTCGCGCTGGCGCTGCCCGCATTGATGCGCGCGCAGAAGCTGCAGAAGCGCGCCGCGCGCACCGGGTTCGACTGGCCCGATGTCATGGGTGCGATCGAGAAGATCGGCGAGGAGATCGAGGAACTGCTCGATGCCGAGACCGAGGCCGACAGGACCGAGGAAGCCGGAGACCTGTTGTTCGCTGCGGTCAATGCGGTCCGCCACATGGGCGTCAGCGCCGAGGATGCGCTGCGCGCCGCCAACGCCAAGTTCGAACGCCGCTTCCGCGCGATGGAAGCGATCGCTGGCGACGGCTTTGCCGAGCTTTCGCTCGATGACAAGGAAGCCGTGTGGCAGCGCGCCAAGCAGGGCGAGAACAAGCTATAGCGCCTGGAATCGCCCCCAGTCCTTGTCCGACAGGCGCACTGAAAGCGCCAGATCATCCCCCTGCTCGCGGCTGTCGAGTACCTCGCCATGCTGGTGCAGCCAGGCGATACGTTGGCCGTCATGGCGCGGCAAGGTCACGTCGTGCACACGGTGACCGATGACCAGCGCCTGCGATGCTGCGCGCAGCAGTTCGGAAACGCCTTCACCGGTCAGCGCCGACATCGGGCAGACCGTTCGGTCGCGCGGCGCGGTGGCGATCAGCCGGTCGCGGGTTTCCTCGTCCAGGACATCCCATTTGTTCCATGCCTCGATCAGCGGCACGGCAAGCCCCTCGCCCGCCAGCACCGGATCGAGTTCCATTCCGAGATCGGCGAGGATCGTCTCGACCGACTGCGCCTGCATGTCTGCCTCGGGATGCGACATGTCGCGGACATGGATGATGAGATCGGCCGAGAGCACCTCTTCGAGCGTCGCGCGGAAGGCAGCGACCAGCTCGGTCGGAAGGTCCGAGACGAAGCCCACGGTATCGGACAAGATAACCTTCTCGACCCCGTCGAGCCGGATCGCGCGCATCGTCGGATCGAGCGTCGCGAACAGCAGATCTTCGGCCATCACGCCGGCATTGGTCAGCCGGTTGAACAACGTCGATTTGCCCGCATTGGTATAGCCGACCAGCGCGACGACCGGCCAGGGCGCCTTTTGTCGCCGTTCGCGATGCAGCCCGCGCGTGCGCTTGACCTGTTCGAGTTCGCGGCGCAGCTTGGCCATCCGGTCGCGGATCATCCGGCGGTCAGCCTCGATCTGCGTTTCGCCGGGGCCGCCGAGAAAGCCGAAACCGCCGCGCTGGCGCTCGAGATGGGTCCAGCTGCGCACCAGCCGCCCTGCCTGATAATCCAGATGCGCCAGTTCGACCTGCAAGCGGCCTTCGGCCGTCGCGGCGCGCTCGCCGAAGATTTCGAGGATCAGGCCGGTGCGGTCGATGACCTTGACCTTGAGCCGTTCCTCCAGATTGCGCTGCTGGATCGCGGACAGGCTTCCATCGACGATCAGCAGTTCGGCCTTCTCGTCCTCCAGGCTGTGCGCGATGATCTCGACCTGACCGCCGCCGAACAGCGTGGCGGGCCGGGCGGTGCGGATGCGGAAGGCATGAGCGGCGCACACCTGGATGCCGATGGCGAGCGCCAGCCCCCTCGCCTCGTCCAGACGAGCGTCAGCATCCACGGAGCCGCGGCGGCCAAGATCGGGATAGGCAATCACGGCGCGGGCACCGCGCGCGAATTCAAGGGTCTGCGGGTCGGTCAAATGTCAAATCTATCCTTGTCCGCCCCGCAGTCCACGAGGTCAGTCATCATCGCCTTCGGCATCGCCCCAGTCGCCGGTCAGGTCGATCGGCGCATTGGGCTGCACGGTCGAAACCGCATGCTTGTAGGCCAGCTGCGCCATGCCTTCGCGTTCCAGCAGCATGCAGAACAGGTCATAGGCGGCGACCTTGCCCTGCAGCATCACGCCGTTAATCAGGAACATGGTTACCGGAACGCCTGTTTCCTGCACGGTGCGCAGGAACACTTCCTGAAGGTTGCGGTTTTTCGCGCTCTTGGCACCCATCAGCCCGGCAAACATGCCCAGGTCAATCGGCTGGGCCGGCATCACGGTGGAAATCGCATGCTTGTAGACCAGCTGCGATTGGCCGTCGCGGCGGAGCATCACCGAGAAATTGTCGAACCAGGTGACGATGCCCTGCAGTTTCACGCCCTTGACCAGGAACATGGTCACGGGAATTTTCGATTTTCTCAGGGAGTTGAGGAAAACATCCTGAATGTTCTGAGCCTTTTCGGTCATTTTTGACCCCCGGTCTTGGTGGCGACGTTGCACCACAGTTTATGAAAAGCCGGTGCGACACATCCCGACCCGGCTGCGCTTGGAGGACGCCCGATATACATAGTGCGTATGCTGCAATGCGCCAATGGCCTGTTTGCGGCTATTTGCGGTTTCTCGCGCGGATTCTAGCGGTCGTGCAGCCCCAGGAGCTTGAGCTTGCGGTGCAACGCCGATCGCTCCATGCCAATGAACTCGGCCGTCTTCGAGATGTTGCCCGAGAACCGCCGGATCTGGATCTTGAGATATTCGCGCTCGAAGCTCTCGCGCGCCTCGCGCAGCGGCACCCCCATCAGGCTGGAAATCCCGGCAGCGCGGCCGCCGTCGCCCTGCACCAGCTCGGGCGGCAGCATGTCGACATCGATCCGCGCCAGCCGTCCGCGCGGCGCCAGAATGATCGTCCGCTCGATGACGTTGCGCAGCTGGCGCACATTGCCCGGCCAGTTATAGCTCTGCAGCGCCGCCATCGCCTCGCTGCTCGTCTCGGGCGGGGTGATCCCGTGCTCGCTGGCAAAGCGGGCGACATAATGTTCGACCAGCGCGGGAATGTCGTCGCGGCGGTCGGTCAGCGCCGGGATTTCCACCGGCACCACATTGAGCCGATAGAACAGGTCTTCGCGGAAGCGCCCCTCGGCAATCTCGTTCTCCAGATTGCGCGAGGTGGCAGACACGAAGCGCACATCGACCTTGATCGGCCGCGTCGAACCGACGCGCGAAAAGCTCTGATCGGTCAGCACGCGCAGGATCTTGGCCTGGGTGGACTCGGGCATGTCCGCGACCTCGTCGAGAAACAGCGTGCCGCCATGCGCGCGCTCGAGCAGACCGGGCGTGGCGAGCTTGCCCTGGTCCTCCTCGCCGAACAGCTCCTGCTCGAACCGGTCGGGGGTCATCCGCGCCGAGTTGACCGTGATGAACGGGCCCGACGAACGCGCGCTCCAGCTGTGCAGCAGCCGCGCGGCTACCTCCTTGCCGACGCCCGCCGGGCCAGTAATCAAAAGGCGACTGCCGCTATTGGCAACGCGCTTGAGTGTGGCGCGCACGGTGTTGATCGCGCTCGAATTGCCGGTCAGCTCGTCCGAGATGCCCAGCTTCTCGCGCAGCTGCGCATTCTCGCGGCGCAGCCTTGCGGTCTCGGTGCCGCGCGAGACCATGTGGATGAGCCGCTCGGCCTCGAACGGCTTTTCGATAAAGTCCATCGCCCCGCGGGAAATGGCGGACACCGCCGTGTCGATATTGCCATGGCCGGAAAAGATGATCACCGGAAGGTCGGCATCGCGTGCCTTTATCTCGTCGAGCAGTTCGAGCCCGTCGAGCTTGCTGCCCTTGAGCCAGACATCGAGCAGCACCAGCGAAGGGCGGCGCTCATCGATCGCGGCCAGCGCCTCGTCACTGCCGCCAGCGGTACGGCAGAGATAGCCTTCGTCCTCCAGCACGCCAGAGACCAGCTCGCGGATGTCGCGCTCGTCATCGACGATGAGAATTTCCAGGGGCATGTTCAATTGCTTTCCTTGTCCTGCGCGGTCGGGCTCAGCTCGGCCCGGGCCCGGGCCGGTCGCGAAGTCATGGTGGTCATCTTTTCGGTGCCGGAACGCTGATCGTCCGAAGCAGGATCCTGCAGCGCGCCGGCCTGGAGCAGTACCGTATCCATGCGGATCGTCACCCGCGTGCCGCCCTGATCATTGGGTTCGAACGACAGTTCGCCATAATGCTCCTCGACGATCTTCTTGACGATAGCGAGGCCCAGGCCCGTGCCCTTTTCGCGCGTCGTCATATAGGGTTCGACAATACGGTCGCGGTCTGCGGGCAGGCCGATGCCGTTATCGTCGAGCGTGAGCACGAGATACGGTTCCTGACGGAACACGGTTGCGGTGACGGCGCCGGAATAGTCCTGCTCGATCTGCTGCCGCGCCTCGATCGCCTCGACCGCGTTCTTCAGGGTGTTGGTGACGGCCTGGCCGATCTGGCGACGGTCGCAGCACAGATCGCTGCCCTCATGCGCGCCGTCTGCGGCAAAGCGGATCGCCGGGTGCGCGACCTCCTGCAGGAAGATCGCCTGGCGAACGAGGTCGAAGAAATTCTCTTCGCGGAACACCGGCTTGGGCATGCGGGCGAAAGACGAGAACTCGTCGACCATGTTGCGCAGGTCGCCGACCTGGCGGACGATCGTGTCGGTCAGCTGGCCGAAGGTCGCATCGTCCTCGCTCACCTTGCTGGCATAGCGGCGCTTGAGGCGTTCGGCGGCGAGCTGGATCGGGGTCAGCGGGTTCTTGATCTCGTGTGCGATCCGCCGCGCAACGTCCGACCAGGCCGCCTGGCGCTGGTCGACCAGTTGCTGGGTGATGTCCTCGAAGGTGATGACGATGCCATAAGGCTCGCGTACCACGCGGACCGCCAGGGTGAGCAGATCGTTCTCCCGCGAATACTGGATCACCGCTTTCTCGGTCCCCTCGCCCACCAGCCGGGCAAAGGGCGGCGCGATGTCGGAAAGCGTGCAGCCCAGGCAGTGCGCGACCTCGGTTTGCAGCAGCCGCTGCGCGGTGCTGTTCATCAGCCGCACTACGCCCATCGGATCGACCGAGATGACGCCGGCGCTGACCGATTCCAGCACCGCCTCGGTAAAGGCGCGGCGATCGTCGAGCTGGCTGTTCGCGCGGATCAGTGCCGAGGTCTGCTCGGCAAGGCGGCTCGCCATTCGGTTGAAGGCGCGGCCCAGCACGCCGACCTCGTCGGTACGGTTGGCGGTATCGACGCGGATGGCGAAATTGCCGGTGCTGATGTCGCGTGCGGCCCCGGCCATGTCGGTGAGCGGGCGCACCATGCGGTCGGCGAACTTGAGCGCCGCCCAGAGCGCCACCGCAACGAGCAGCAGCGAGACAAAGAACAGCGCGATGTTGAACTGGACCTGCAGGTTCTGCGAGCGCGAGAACAGCGCCTTGTAATCGGTCAGCACCGTCTGCGCGCGTTCCCACTGGCTGAGCGCCAGCTGGTTCGAGGCGCGCGCGACATAGAGGTAGATCTTGGCCTGGCGATCGATCGGCGTCACCACCTCGATCCGGTCGGCCTCGGCCGAGACGACGGCGGTCTCGCCCTTGTCGAGCTGGCGGATTATCGCCGGGCTGACGCGGTCGGACGAGGTGCGATTGTCGGGATCGACGATCGCGGCGGTGCGCAGAACGCCATCTGCGCCTACCTCGACGATCGCCGACTCGTTCATCTTGCGCCCGGCGACCTGGAAGACATAGGCCTCGGCGAATTCGGGGCTGTCGATCCGCGTCTGCTGCAGATATTGGCGCAGGTCGCTCGCCATCGCGACGGTCTCGGCAGAGACGTCGCGACGCCCTTCCTCGTAATAGCCGCGCGCCAGATCGTTGGCATTTTCCAGCATCGTGCGCGCGCGTTCGGAAAACCAGAACTCGACGCCATATTGGAACAGCAGCGAGGTGATCACGACGACCAGCAGCATCGGGATCGACGAGATCAGTGAGAACAGCGCGACGAAGCGGACGTGGAGCTGGCCGGTGCCCTGCTCTCCGCTGGCATTGGCGCGGCTGATCGCGACACGCCGTCCGATCAGCGCGAGCAGCGCCATCGCAGGCACCAGATTGGCGACGAGCAACGTTGCGGTGACCGGTGCGGGCACCATCGCCTCGCGGCCCTGATAGCTGCTCACCAGCCACCAGGACAGGCCGAGCATCCCGATCAGCAACAGCACGCAGCCGATCTCGAGCGCAGGAAACAGGCTGCCTCGGCGCATCATCACCGCAAACCGGCGGGTCAGACGACTCTTTCTGTTGGGAAGCTGTGCGGCAGACGCGGGCATAGTGTTCAGTTTACAACAGTTGCGTTGCCGGAATACAAGAGCTTTCAGCACATGCGGGGGATATCACCGCATTTGGCAACCGTTTCAGCGCAGCTCGCCGTTTGCCATGCCATGCTCTACCAGTTTCTTGCGCAGCGTATTGCGGTTGATGCCCAGCACCGCCGCAGCCTTGACCTGATTGCCATCGCAGCGGCGCATGATCGCCTGGAGTAGCGGAATCTCGAAGGCCGCCAGCGCCTTGTCGTAGACGGCGCCGTTTTCCGGCCGCTCGGTCAGCAGGAAGCGGCTCACCGCCTGTTCGAAATCGCTTTCCTCGCGGCGCATCTCACCGGTGCCGAGCGCGGGTTCGTCGAAGATGCTGCCCAGCGCATCGGCAGTGATCAGGTCGTCGCGACTCATGATGACCGCGCGGAAGACGAGGTTGCGCAGCTCGCGGACGTTGCCGCGCCAGTTGCGCCGCTGCATCGCCGCGATGGCGCTGTCGTCGAAGCTGCGCCGGGGCAGCCCCTCCTGCACTGCCAGCGCCAAGAAATGGTCGACCAGTGCGGGAATGTCGCTCAACCGGTCGCGCAGCGGCGGCAGGTCGATCGGCACGACATTGATGCGGTAATAAAGGTCCTCGCGGAACAGCCCTGCCTCGATCAGCGGGCCGAAGGGCTTGTTGGTCGCCGCCACGAAGCGCACATCGAGTTCGATCTCGCGATGACCGCCGACCCGGGTGATGCGGCCCGTCTGGAGTGTACGCAGCAGCCGCGTCTGCGCCTGCATCGGCATGTCGCCGATCTCGTCGAGGAATAATGTGCCGCCATGGGCTTGCTCGAACTTGCCGATCGACTGGGCGACGGCACCGGTGAACGCGCCCTTTTCATGCCCGAACAGCTCGGATTCGATGAGTTCGGCCGGGATCGCGGCCATGTTCACCGCGACGAACGGCCCCTGCTTGCGATGGCCGAGCTGGTGGATCGCCTCGGCCACCAGTTCCTTGCCGGTGCCGGATTCGCCCAGGATCAGTACCGACAGGTCGTTGCGCAACACGCGCGTGATCATGCGGTACACGTTCTGCATCGGCGCGCTGCGCCCGACCAGCGGCAGCCCGCTATCGGCGGGGTCGGCATCAGCGTTGCCCGATATGTCACCGGAGCGCGCGATCGCCTGGAGGACGGCGCGGATCAGCTCGTCGAGATCGAAAGGCTTGGGGAAATATTCGTACGCCCCAGCTTCGCTCGCCCGCACTGCGGTGTCGAGCGTGTTCTGCGCCGAAAGCACGATGACCGGCGTGTCGGGTTGGCGTTCGAGCACATTGCCCAGAGTCGCGATGCCGTCGCCATCCTCGAGCATCACATCGGTCAGGATCGCGGCATAGCGCTTGTTTGCGACCAGCGCGTTGCGGCGCGCGATCGAGGTGCAATGGTCGACGCTGCAGCCTTCGGCCTCGAGCGCGGCCATGATCACCTGGCTGATCGCGCGGTCGTCTTCGACCAGCAGAATCGATTTGGCCATATGCGTCAGCCCTCTTGCGGTGCCAATGGCAGGAACAGGCGGAAATGCGTGAGCCCTGCCGCCGAATCCCGATCGTGCACGATCCGCCCGTTCATGTCGCGTACCAGCTTCTGCACCAGTGCGAGGCCCAGCCCCTGTCCGGTCTTCTTGGTGGTGACGAAGGGGGAGAAGATATCCTCGGCGATATCGGTATCGATGCCGGGCCCATTGTCGGTCACGCGGATCTCGACGGGCAGCCGGATATAGCGATCGTCGCGCGACAGGCGCAGCCGAACCCCGCTGACGAACTTGGTGGTGAGGGTAATGCAGGCATCGTTCTGCCCCTCCATCGCCTCGCGCGCGTTGGTGATAAGATTGAGCAGGATCTGAACCAGATTGTCGGAATCGGCGAGCACGGGCGGGATCGAGGGATCGAACCGCTCGACAATGCGCACGGTGTCGGGATGCGCGGTCTCGACGATCTCGCGCACGCGCCCCAGCGGTTCGTAGATATTGCACGGCTTCATCGGCGCGGCGGTGCGGCGGGTGAGCGATTGCATCTGGTCGATCAGCAGCGCGATGCGATCCACCTCTGCGGTGATCAGGCCGGAGAGCCTGCGCCCTGCCCCGTCGAGCTGGCGCTCGATCAGCTGCGCTGCGCCCTTGATCGCCGCGAGCGGGTTCTTGATCTCGTGCGCCAGGATGTCGGGACCGCGCACGGCAAAGCCTTCGGTACCCACTTCGCTGTCGAACAGCGGCGATCCCGCACCCGATTCATTCAATACCAGCAGCTGCCAGCCTTCGCCCTGCCCCACCGGGCTCAGCGAGATATCCACCTTGCGCACGCTGGTGCGGCCGATGTGTACGCGCATGCCGTGCGCCGCCAAATTGGTATCTGGCTGATTGAGCGCAGCGCCGATCCGGGCATCGTCGAACTGCAGGAACTCGGACAGCGGACGCCCGACCAGACGGCGCGCGCTCTGTTCGAGCATGTTTTCCGCCGCCGCATTGGCCGCTGCAATCGTCCGGTCTGCGTGCAGCATCAGCACGGCCATCGGCAGGCTCTGCAGCTGCGCGGCGGCGTCCGGCGCCAGACCGGAAAGCGGCTCCATCAGGCGGCGGCGCGGCGCAGCCAGGGGCGGTAGAAGTCGCCAAGCATGGCGAGGACCTGGTCGGGATTGTCGAGCGTGTTCATCTTGTTTCGCAGGTCTGCCGAGCCGGGCAGGCCCTTGGTATACCAGCCGAGATGCTTGCGCGCCATCTTGACGCCGGTTTCCGCACCGTAATGCTCGAGCATCGCGTGATAATGCTCGACGATTACCCCGTATTGCTCGTCCAGATCGGGATCGGGCAGCGTCTCGCCGGTGCGCAGCGCGTGCATCACCTGGCCGAGCAGCCAGGGCTTGCCATAGGCACCGCGCCCGATCATCACGCCGTCTGCGCCGCTGAGTTCCAGTGCCTTGCGGGCATCGTCGATGCTGCAGATATCGCCGTTGACGATCACGGGCAGCTTGACCGCCGCCTTCACCTTCGCAACGAACGCCCAGTCGGCGCTGCCCTTGTACATCTGGTTGCGGGTGCGGCCGTGCACCGTGATCATCTTCGCGCCCAGATCTTCTGCGATGCGCGCGAGCTCGGGCGCGTTGAGGCTGTCATGGCACCAGCCCATGCGCATCTTGACCGTGACCGGCACCTTGACCGCATTGACCGTGGCCTCGATCAGCTTCGCCGCGAGCGGCAGGTCGCGCATCAGTGCCGATCCGGCATCGCCATTGACCACCTTCTTGACCGGGCAGCCCATGTTGATGTCGATGATCGCAGCCCCACGATCCTCATTGAGCTTGGCCGCTTCTGCCATTTCCTTGGGGCCGCATCCGGCGAGCTGCATCGACACCGGCTCTTCGACCGGATGCCAGGCCGCCTTTTGCAGCGACTGGCGCGTCTCGCGGATCATCGCCTGGCTCGCGATCATCTCGGTGACGTTGAGGCCCGAGCCATAGCGGCGCACCAGCGTGCGGAAGGGCATGTCGGTCACGCCGGTCATCGGCGCGAGCAGCACCGGCTCGTCGATCTGGAGCGGGCCGATCTGGATCGGCTTGAGTAGAGGTTCTTGGGTCATGGGGATATGATGCCTAATATTTAGGCAGCGCACATAATCGCAAAGCCGCTGGCGAGCAAGCGGCACTTGGTCTATGCGCCCTGCCCGATGAACGATGCACCGTCCCTTGCGGGCCAGCCAGGCCTTCGCCGCACCGCGCTGATCGTCGCGGCAGGCAAGGGGCTGCGCGCCGGGGGCGATATTCCCAAGCAATATGCGCTGCACCAGGGCAAGCCGCTGCTGCGGCACAGCGTCGAGGCTTTTGCACGTTGGTCGCGCGAATGCGCCATCCTGGTGGTAATCGGCGAAGGGCAGCAGGCGCTGGCCGAGGCGGCGCTGGCAGGGCTTGATGATGTCAGCTTTGTCACCGGCGGTGCGGAGCGCAGCGATTCCGTCCGCGCCGGACTGATGGTGATCGCTGCGCAGGGCGGCAGCGACCGGGTGTTCATCCATGATGCCGCGCGCCCGCACCTGTCCGCTGCGGTGCTCGATCGGCTGGACGGGGCGCTGGACATGCAACCCGGCGCGGTGCCCGTGCTGCCCGTGGTCGACAGCCTTGCGCGCGGCGACTGCGGGTTGATGCAAGCTGCGGTCGATCGCGCGGGTCTGTGGCGCATTCAGACCCCGCAGGCCTTTCATTTCGATGCGCTTCTTGCGGCGCATCTCGCCTGGCCCCAAGGTGCGCTGGCGACTGATGATAGCCAGATCGCGCGCGCCGCCGGGCTAGACGTGGCGCTGGTCGAGGGCGATGAAGCGCTGAAGAAGATCACCTTTGCCGAGGATTTCGCAATGGATATTCCGCGCACCGCCACCATGCCCCGTACAGGCTTGGGCTATGACGTGCACCGCTTGGCGGCGGGCGAGGAGCTCTGGCTCGGCGGAATCCGGATCGAGCATGATCGCGGGCTGGTCGGGCACAGCGATGCCGATGTCGCGCTGCACGCCATTACCGATGCCCTGCTTGGCGCGATGGCACTGGGCGATATTGGCGAGCATTTTCCGCCGAGCGATCCGCAATGGCGCGGCGTGGACTCGGCGCGCTTCCTTGCGCATGCCGCCTCGCTGGTGCGCGGCAAGGGCGCCGAGATCGCCAATATCGACCTCACGATCATCTGCGAAGCGCCCAAGATCGGGCCGCACAAGCTGGCAATCCAAAGCCGCATCGCCGACATCCTGAAGCTCCACCCCGATCAGGTCGGGGTCAAGGCGACCACCACCGAGCGGCTCGGCTTTACCGGGCGCGGCGAGGGTATCGCCGCCCAGGCGGTCGCCACTGTCCTCGCCCCCTTCCCTTCTCCTTCAGCACAGGATGCCAGTGCATGACCCGCTTGCTTCGCCGCATGATGCCCAGCCTGACCGCGCTTGCGGTCACTGCCACGTTTGCCTGCCAGACTGCGCATGCCGCGCAGGTGGCCAAGTGCCTCACCCCGGCGGAAGCGGAGTCGGTGGCCGTCAGTGCGCTGCCCGACGCGCTCGGCAGTGCGCAGAAAGCCTGCGCTCCGCATCTCCCCGCGCGCTCGGCGCTGCGCAACGCAACCACCCGTATATCGCAGGTTTATCGTCCCGCAGCGGACAAGGCCTGGCCCGATGCCGGCCGCGCCTTCCTGTCGGCGGTCGAACTTCCACTCCCCGAGGGCACCAGCCCGGACGTGGTGCGGCCACTGTTGCTCGCGACGATCAGCGCGCTGGTCGAGCAGGAGATCAAGCCCGAGGATTGCGGTACGATCGACGAATTCTACTCGGCGCTCGAACCGCTCCCGCCGGAAAATGTCGGCAAGCTGCTGGTCGCATTTCTGAAACTTGGCGAGAGCGGAAAGAAGGCGGGACAGGCCAGGCCCACCCCATTCACGATCTGCGAAGGTGAAAAGCAGTGACCAGCCTGTTCCCGCCTGCGCTGACCGATCTTGCTGCGCGCGTCGTCGCGGAAAATGCCGCTGCCGGCCGCAAGGTCGTGCTGGCCGAAAGCTGCACGGGAGGCCTCGTCTGCGCAGCGATCACCGAGATCCCCGGCAGCTCCGGCGTGCTCGAGCGTGGCTTCGTCACCTATTCGAACGAGGCCAAGATCGAGTCGCTCGGCGTCAGCGCGGAACTGATCGACACGTTCGGTGCGGTGTCGGTGGCGGTCGCTTGGGGCATGGCGCGCGGCGCGCTCAAGCATTCGGATGCCGATGTCGCGGTCGCGATCACCGGCATTGCCGGGCCGGGTGGCGGATCGGAAAGCAAGCCGGTGGGGACGGTGGTCTTCGCCTGCGCGCTGCGCGGTCAGAACGAGAATGACATCAGCGCCGAGCAGAAGAATTTCGATCCCTCGCTCAGCCGCTCCGAAATCCGTCAGGAAGCGGCGATGGTGGCGCTCGAACTGCTGCTGCCGTAAAGCTCGGCCGCGCGGGTCTCGAACGCGCTCACCATCTTGCGGAAGGCGCGGTCGAAATACTGTCCGGCGAGCGATTCGAACAACCGGTTCTTGAAGTTGAACGAGACATAGAAATCGACCGTGCAGCCGCCCTGCCCGTCGCTGGCGAACTGCCACACATTCTCGAGATTCTTGAGCGGCCCGTCGAGATATTCGACCTCGATCTTTTCACCCGGCACCTTGCGCACGCGCGAGGTGAACTTCTCGCGCAGCTGCTTGAAGCCGACGACCATGTCGGCGACCATCTCGTGCGGACTATCCGACTTGACACGCGTGGCGATCACCCAGGGCAGAAATTCTGCATAGCGCGCGACATCGGCGACCAGATCGTACATCTGGTCGGGCCGGAAGGGCAGATGCCGGGTTTCGCGGTGCGAGGGCATGATCGCCTCAGCGCGCCGCCTGCTTGGCCAGCTTCGCCTCTCGCGCCGCGCGCATCTCGGCGAAATCTTCGCCGGCATGATAGCTGGAGCGCGTGAGCGGGCTTGATGCGACCTGCAGGAAGCCCTTGGCGCGCGCGATCGCGGCATAGGCATCGAACGCCTTGGGGGTGACGAAATCGATCACCTTGGCGTGGCGCGGCGTCGGCTGCAGATACTGGCCCATGGTGAGGAAATCGACATCGGCCGAGCGCATGTCGTCCATCACCTGGTGCACCTCGAGCCGTTCTTCGCCCAGGCCCAACATGATGCCCGACTTGGTGAAGATCGACGGGTCGAGCCTTTTCACCATCTCGAGCAGGCGCAGCGAGGCGTAATAGCGCGCGCCGGGACGGATGGTCGGGTAGAGCCGGGGCACAGTTTCCAGATTGTGATTGTACACATCGGGCCGCGCCGCGACGATCGCTTCGACCGCCGCCTCGTGCTTGTTGCGGAAATCGGGCGTGAGGATCTCGATCGTGGTGCTCGGCGTGGTGCGGCGCAGCGCCTCGATCACCTTGACGAACTGGCTTGCACCACCGTCAGCCAGGTCGTCGCGGTCGACCGAGGTGATGACGATATGCTCGAGGCCCATCTGCGCGGCGGCATCGGCGACATGCTGCGGTTCGTTCACATCGACCTTGCGCGGCATGCCGGTCTTGACGTTGCAAAACGCGCAGGCGCGGGTGCAGACGTCGCCCAGGATCATCACCGTGGCGTGCTTCTTGGTCCAGCACTCGCCGATATTCGGGCAGGCCGCCTCTTCGCACACGGTATTGAGGTTGAGATCGCGCATCAGCTTGCGCGTCTCGTTGAACCCCTTGCTGGTTGGGGCCTTCACCCGGATCCAGTCGGGCTTGCGGACACGGGCCGGTCGGCCTTCGGGCGTCTCGATGGGCGTGATCTCGTTCATGCTGCGCGCTTTAGCGCAGGGGCAAGCGCACTTCCACTGGTAAAAGCTTGGGGTGAGACTAGATCGGCTTCTCGCAAGAAGAAGGGGTGCCGCGATGAATCCGCTGGATGAGGTTATCGACGATCTGGACGAGGTGCGCGCTGACATCTTCCGCCGTCTCGGGCGCGCCAGCAAGGACCGCCGCAGCGCGATGCACACGCCGGTGATCGGCACCGTCCGCGTCGATGGCACGCCCAGCCAGCGCGTCATGGTGCTCCGCGCGTTGGATCCGGCGACAGCAACGTTGCGCTTCCACACCGACTCCAGAGCTGCAAAGGTCGACGAGCTTGGCGATGGAGCGCCGATCTCGGTGCTCGCCTATGATCCGGGAGCGAAGCGCCAGTTCCGTCTGTCGGGCACCGGACGGATCGAGACGGACGGCGAAACGGCAGATAAGGCCTGGAACGACGCGACGCTGTTCGCGCGCCGGTGCTACCTCGCCGATCCCGCACCGGGCACGCTATCGGACATGCCGATATCGGGCCTGCCTGCCGATATCGAGGGCCGCAAGCCGGAGGACGATGCCGAAGTCGCCCCCGGCCGCGCAAATTTCGCGGTGCTGCTGGCCCAGATCGATACGATCGAATTCCTCCACCTCGCGCACACCGGCCATCGCCGCGCGATCTTCCGCTTGCAGCCGGATGGCAGCTGGCACGGCCAGTGGCTGGTGCCATGACCCGTTGCATTTGAGCGCGGCAGCGGCCACCGTCTGCCATGGCAAAAGAAACACCCCCCAATATCGCCCTGCTGATCGATGCCGACAATGCCAGCCCGGCAGGCATCGACCCGGTGCTGACCGTGCTGGCCGAGCTGGGCACCGTGAATATCCGCCGGGCCTATGCGAATTGGCGCAAGCCCGCACTCAAAGGCTGGGCGGATATCGTCCACAAGTTCGGCATCGAGCCCCAGCAGCAGTTCGATCTGACCAAGGGCAAGAATGCGACCGACATGAAGATGACGATCGATGCGATGGACCTGCTGTTCCGGGGTCGGGTCGACGGGTTCGGGATCATGAGCTCGGACAGCGATTTCATGCCTCTTGCGCAGCGCATCCGGCAGGATGGTCTGCCGGTCTATGGCTTTGGGGGTGAAAAGACCCCCGAGGCGTTCAAGCAGGCCTGCACCCGCTTCATCGATGTCAACGCTCTGATCAAAGTGCAGAGCGCCGAAAAGAAAGCGGAAATCGCTGCGTCATCCAGGGCGCCGTCCAAGCCCGACCCGAAGCCTAGCGCGGGTGGCAGCCCCATCGACGATGATGTCATCAAGCTGCTGATCGACGCTTATCAGGCAAGCAAGCGCGACGAACGCGGCTTCGCCTCGCTGAGCGAGGTGGGCAAGCTGGCCGGCAATCGGTCCAGCTTCGACGTCCGAAACCACGGCTTTGCGCGACTGCTCGACATGTTCGAGGCTTCGCCGCAGTTCGTCACCGAGCGGCGCGACAATGGCGGGCTTTTCGTCAAGCGGCTGCGATAAGGTTCATTCCCACTCGATCGTGCCGGGCGGCTTCGAGGTGTAATCGTACACCACGCGGTTGATGCCCTTGACCTCGTTGATGATCCGCGTCGCGGTGCGCTGCAGGAAGCTGGCATCGAACGGATAGATGTCCGCGGTCATGCCGTCGGTGCTGGTGACAGCGCGCAGCGCGCAGACGCTGTCATAGGTGCGCCCGTCGCCCATCACGCCGACCGTTTTCACAGGAAGCAACACGGCAAAGGCCTGCCATATCGCGTCGTACAGGCCGGCATTGCGGATCTCGTCGAGATAGATCGCATCGGCCTTGCGCAGGATGTCGCAACGCTCGCGCGTCACCTCGCCGGGGATGCGGATGGCGAGGCCGGGGCCGGGGAACGGGTGGCGGCCGACGAACACGTCGGGCAGGCCAAGCTCACGGCCCAGCGCGCGCACCTCGTCCTTGAACAGCTCGCGCAGGGGCTCGACCAGCTTCATGTTCATGCGCTCAGGGAGCCCGCCGACATTGTGGTGGCTCTTGATTGTCACCGAAGGTCCGCCGGTGAACGAGACGCTCTCGATCACATCGGGATAGAGCGTGCCCTGCGCCAGGAACTCGGCCCCGCCGATCTTGCGCGCCTCGCTCTCGAACACGTCGATGAATGTCTTGCCGATGAACTTGCGCTTCTGTTCGGGGTCGGTGACCCCCGCCAGACCGCCCAGGAACAGCGCCTCGGCCTGCACATGCACCAGCGGGATATTGTAATGGCCCTTGAACAGGCTGACGACCTGATCGGCCTCGCCCATGCGCATCAGGCCGTGATCGACGAACACGCAGGTCAGCTGGTCACCGATCGCCTCGTGGATCAGCACCGCCGCAACCGCGCTGTCGACCCCGCCCGAAAGGCCGCAGATCACGCGCGAGCTGCCCACCTGCGCGCGGATTTCGGCGATCTTGGCGGCCTTGAACTCGGCCATCGACCAGTCGCCGCGACAGCCGCAGACGTGCCGCACGAAATTGGCGATCAGCTTGCCGCCATCGGGCGTGTGCACGACTTCGGGGTGGAACTGCATCGCGTAGAAGCAGCGCTCGTCATCGGCGATCACCGCATAGGGCGCACCGGGCGAGGAGGCGACGGAGCGGAAGCCCGGGGCGAGCGCGGTGACCTTGTCGCCATGGCTCATCCAGACCTGATGCGCCTCGCCTTCCTTCCACAGGCCGTCGAACAGCCGGCAGCGGTCGGTAATCTCGATGAACGCGCGGCCGAACTCGCCGCCCTTCTCGCCGCCGCCCTCGACCGTGCCGCCGAGCTGCTGCGTCATCACCTGCTGGCCATAGCAGATGCCCAGGATCGGCAGCCCCGAGTTGAGGATCGCCTCCGGTGCGCGCGGGCTGCCATCCTCGGTCACCGATGCAGGCCCGCCCGACAGGATGATGCCCTTGGGCTTCATCCGGTGAAACGCGGCCTCGGCGCTGCTGAACGGGGCAATCTCGCTATACACCCCCGCCTCGCGCACCCGGCGGGCGATAAGCTGCGTCACCTGGCTGCCGAAATCGACAATCAGCACGGATTCGTCATGGGCGATGGTCATGGATGAGCCGATAGTTTGGCTACCCGTTCGAGTCTAGCCTGCAGTCTCAGCCAGCATCGCGCGCAGGTCGGTTTTGAGTATCTTGCCGATATGGCTGCGCGGGAGTTCCTCGATCGGGTACAGCGCGGACAGGCGCTGGGTCTTGCCGAGCTCGGCATTGACCTGCGCCAGCACGATGCCGAGGTCGAGCGTATGTCCCGGCGCGGCGACGACGAAGCCGACCGGTGTCTCGCCCCAGCGTTCGGACGGCATGCCGACCACGGCCGCGTCGGCGACGCCGGGCTGCTGCATCAGCACCTCTTCCAGGTCCTTGGGATAGATGTTGAAACCGCCCGAGATGATCATGTCCTTGGCGCGGCCGACGATCTGGACGAAGCCGTCCTCATCCATGATGCCGATATCGCCCATCCTGAACCATAGCTGGCCATCGGCGTCGCGCCATTCCATTTCGCGCGTCTTGTCGGGCTGGTTCTTGTAACCGCTCATCATCGTCGGTGATCGGCCCACCATCTCGCCCTTGGAGCCGGGGGGCAGCTCGTTGCCATTCTCGTCGATCACCTTGAGCTCGTGCCCCTTGACCGGCTGGCCGACGGTATGGAGCTTGTCGGGGAAATTGTGCGCCTGGAGCATGCAGACGACGCCGCCTTCGGTCATGCCGTAGATTTCGACCAGCCCGCCGGGGAAGCGGCGCAGCGCCTCGGCCTTGAGTTCGGCGCTGAACGGCGCGCTGGTGCAGAACTTGATCTGCATCGAGCTGAGGTCATGCGCGTCGAAGGCCGGGTCGGAGAGCAGCCGCTGATATTGCACCGGCACCAGCATCGTGTGCGTTGCGCGCATCGCTTCGGCGGCCCTTAGCCATTGGCCGACATCGAACTTGCCCATCAATCGCGCGAGCCCACCATGCACCACGGTCGGCAGGAATACTGCCAGCGTGGTGTTCGAATAGAGCGGGGTCGAGAGGATCGAGCGCGCGTTCTCGCTGTAGATCGACTGGAAGCCCGCGACCGACTGCCGCCAGCGCATGGCGTGCGAATGGACGATGCCCTTGGGCGTGCCGGTGGTTCCGCTCGAATAGATGATGTTGAACGGATCGCCCGGTTCTGGCGGGGCGATGTCGAGGGCGGTGCCCTCCGCAGCCATCCAGCTGTTCATCGCTGGCGCATCGCCGTCAGCCGCATCGAGCATGATGTGGCGCGCACTGCCCAGATCGACACCGCTGGCGATCAGCTCTGCGCGTTTCTCACGGTCGATGAACAGATGGATCGCGCCCGAATCCGCCAGCATGTTGGCGAGCTGGCGCGGCGTCGCGCTGGTGGTGAGCGGCGCGGCACAGCCCCCGGCCCGGATCGCACCGAGATAGGCGAGCGCATAGGCGACCGACGTCGTGCCCAAAATCGCAACCGCCTGGCCACGCTGCAAGCCATCGGCGAGCAATTGTGCAGCGATACGATCAACGCGCGACGAGAGCTCGGCCCACGCGATCTGGCTCGTCCCGTCATCAAGCGCAGGAGCGTCAGGGCGCTGCTGACCCCAGGCCGCGATGATGCCGGGCCAGTTGCCGAATTCCTGCTCAAGCTCTGCGCGAATATCCATGACATGCCTCTCCCACTGGCAGTTGCCCTGCCGCTGCGAAGACTATGCCGAGCGGCAGCGCGCGAGGAAAGAGGTTATCGTGAACGTCAAGTGCTGAGCGGGTCAGCGCGCGACCATCGCGACAAAGGTGCTCTCGACCCAGCCGCTCTGGCAAGGGCCGGCATAGGCGCGCTTGCCGCGCACGGGAGCGGTGACGCCGCAATCGACGCCCGGCGCGGATGGCGTTGCTTCAGCTTGGGTCGCTGGTGCAGTGGTGGGAGCCGCAGGCACCGGCTTGGTCCCGTCCTCGCTCGCCACCACGACCCCCAGCCATTGCTGGTCGAGGCTGCGGGTGCAGATGAAGACGTGCGCGTTCTCCGTCAGTTCGCCGATCTGCTTGGCATCGTCGAACGGTGCATCGCGTACCGCCAACTTGCCGCCGCGCAGATTGCCCACGCGTCCGCGGCCCTGACAGGCGGCAAAGCGCGTTCCGCCCTCGCCGATATTGACCGCGCGCGCGGTCGGGCTGGGCTCGGCTGCATCAAGCCGCTCGCCCGCCTGCACGCCGCCGGGAGCGCGCTTCTGCGCAGGCTCGGGATCGGCGCAACCGGCGAGCGTCAGGGCGATGGCGAGGGGCAGCAGGGCAGCTTTCATGGTCTCTTGCTAAAGCCTTCGCAGTCGGCATTCAAGCAAGCTGCGTCGAGCCCATGGATGCGGGAAAGATGCCTGCCTGGGCGTGTTCGAAAATATGTGCAAAACCGACCGGTAATGCTTGGGTTTCGGCGGGCGCGCGGCTATGGCAAATTCATGACAGATACCAGCAATACCTCCTCCGAAAACAACCAGAACCCCGCCAACACCAACAGCTATGGCGCAGACTCGATCAAGGTTCTCAAGGGCCTCGACGCCGTGCGCAAGCGCCCCGGCATGTATATTGGCGATACCGATGACGGTTCGGGCCTGCACCACATGGTGTTCGAGGTGTCGGACAATGCGATCGACGAGGCACTGGCCGGGCATTGCGACCGCGTGCTGATCACGCTCAACCCCGACAATTCGGTGACGGTCGAGGATAACGGCCGCGGCATCCCCACCGGCATCCATCCCGAAGAGGGTATTTCGGCCGCCGAGGTCATCATGACCCAGCTGCACGCGGGCGGAAAATTCGAGAACACCAGCGACGACAATGCCTATAAGGTATCCGGCGGTCTGCATGGCGTCGGCGTCAGCGTCGTCAACGCGCTGTCCGAATGGCTCGAGCTGCGCATCTGGCGCGACGGGCAGGAGCACTGGATGCGCTTCCGCCATGGCGATGCCGAAGCGCCGCTGGCGGTGATGGGCCCTGCCCCCGACGGCAAGAAGGGCACGCAGGTCACCTTCCTGTTCTCTGGCGAGACGTTCAAGAACGTGCAGGAATATGATTTCGAGAAGCTCGAGCATCGTTATCGCGAACTCGCCTTCCTCAATTCGGGCGTGCGCATCGTGCTGCGCGACGAACGCCATGCCGAGGCCAAGGAGCACGACCTCTATTACGAAGGCGGCATTGCTGCGTTCGTCAAATGGCTCGACCGCAACAAGCAGCCGCTGATGCCCGATCCCATCGCGATCTCGGGTTCGCGCGACGATGTCACCATCGACGTCGCGCTCGAATGGAATGACAGCTATTACGAAAACGTCCTGTGCTTCACCAACAACATCCCGCAGCGCGACGGCGGCACGCACCTTGCGGCTTTCCGCGCGGCGCTGACGCGCACGCTCAACGGCTATGCGGAGAAGTCGGGGCTGCTCAAGAAGGAGAAAGTCTCGCTCACCGGCGATGACATGCGCGAGGGACTGACCGCGATCGTTTCGGTCAAGCTGCCAGATCCCAAGTTCAGCTCGCAGACCAAGGACAAGCTGGTCAGCTCCGAAGTGCGCCAGCCGCTCGAGAGCCTGATGGCCGACAAGATGGCCGAGTGGCTGGAAGAAAACCCCGCGCACGCCAAGGCGATCGTCGCCAAGATCATCGATGCCGCAGCCGCGCGCGAAGCCGCCCGCAAGGCGCGCGAGCTCACCCGGCGCAAGGGCGCGATGGACATTGCCTCGCTGCCGGGCAAGCTTGCCGACTGCCAGGAGCGCGACCCTGCCAAGTCCGAGCTGTTCCTGGTCGAGGGTGACTCGGCAGGCGGATCGGCCAAGCAGGGCCGCGACCGGCATTATCAGGCGATCCTTCCGCTGCGCGGCAAGATCCTCAACGTCGAGCGCGCGCGCTTTGACCGGATCATCTCGTCCAAGGAGGTCGGCACGCTGATCCAGGCGATGGGCACCGGCATCCGCGACGATTTCAACCTTGAAAAGCTGCGCTATCACAAGATCGTCATCATGACCGACGCAGACGTCGACGGCGCGCATATCCGCACGCTGCTGCTGACCTTCTTCCACCGGCAGATCCCGGAGATCATCCGCGCCGGGCATTTGTACATCGCGCAGCCGCCGCTCTACAAGGTGAGCAAGGGCAAGAGCGAGGTGTACCTCAAGGACAATGACGCGCTCGACCAGTATCTGGTCGATGCCGGGCTGCAGGGCCGCGTGCTCGAAACAATTGGCGGGGCCCGCGGCGGCGAGGATCTGCGCGAACTGATCGAGCATGCCCGCCGGATGAAGAGCCTGATGACCTATATCCCGCGGCGCTACGATCCGCTGATCGTCGAAGGGCTCGCGCTGGCCGGCGCGCTGACGCCCGACATGCCGCAGGGCGATCGCCAGGCAGCGGTCGAGAAGGCCGCGCAGTGGATGGGCGGAGCCGATCCCGAAGCACGCTGGCAGGGCGAGATTTCGGCCGAGGGCGGCTATCACCTGCAGCGCTTCTGGCGCGGAGTGACCGACCATCATGTCGTCGATCTCGCGTTCCTCAACAGCGCCGAGGCGCGCAAGCTCCACCGCGTCGCGGGCGAGTTTGCGGATGTCTATCTGAACCCAAGCCGCTTGGTAAAGGCCAGCTCGGCCGCAGCTTCGAACGCCGAGACGGGCGAGGACGATGCCGAAGAAGCGGTGGTCGCCACCGGTCTCGTCATCAACCGCCCTTCTGCGCTGCTCGATGCGATCCTCGCGGCCGGGCGCAAGGGGCTGGCGGTGCAGCGCTACAAGGGCCTGGGCGAGATGAACGCCGAGCAGCTATGGGAAACCACGCTCGATCCCAACCACCGTTCGCTGCTGCAGGTGAAGGTCGAGGATGCCGATGTGACGGACGAGGTGTTCACCCAGCTGATGGGCGATGTCGTCGAGCCGCGGCGCGACTTCATTCAGGAAAATGCGCTGAACGTCGCCAATCTGGACGTCTGAGGTTCGGAGCGGCGGCATGACCCCGCTCCGCCTTGGCTATATCGTTGCGCACCGGGTGCGCCTGTTCTTCCGGCGTGCGTTCCAGATCAGGACGTGCGGTGTGAAGGCCGTCGTGCTGCGGGGCCGCGAGGTGCTGCTGATCCGGCACAGCTATTTCGCCACCGACCGGTACATGCTGCCGGGCGGCGGCGTCGGGCGGAAGGAAACGGCGCTGGAAGCGGGTATCCGCGAGGCGCTGGAGGAAACCGGATGCCGTCTCGACAAGGTGCGCGTGCACGGCGAGTTCCTTTCGAACGGCGAAGGCTTCCCCGATCATATCACCGTCATCGTCGGTGAAACCCGCGATGACCCCAGGCCCGATGCGGGGGAACTCCTGGAGGCGCGGTTCTTCCCGCTCGATGCACTGCCAGATGCTCTCACCGCTGCTTCGCGGCGCAGGGTCATCGAGATACGCGATGGGCTGCCCCCTCCGGGCGAATGGTAATCAGACGAAGGGCAGTTCGGGCTGGCGCTCATCCTGCGGGTCCTCGTCTCCCGCGCGCGAAAGGCCCGAGAGCGTCAGCCCGAGAAGGCGCACGCCATTGTGCAGGGGCAGGATCTGATCGACCAGCGATTGGCCGATCTGCCCGAACATCGCCCTGCCCTCGACCGGCTGGGGCAACGTGCGCGCGCGGGTGATGGTGTGGAAATCGGCGAACCGTGCCTTCAGGGTCACCGTCCGCCCCTGGCCTTCGGCGCGTTCGACCCGCTCCCAGACGATATCGGCGACATTCTCGAGCGCGGCGCGCAGCCCGTCTTCGGTCCAGATGTCCTCGCCATAGGTGCGCTCGCCGCCGATCGACTTGCGGATGCGGTCGGGACGGACCGGGCGATTGTCGATACCGCGCGCCGCGCCAAATAGATAGCTGCCCCAGCTGCCGAAATGCTGGAGCAGCCATTGTTCGGACTTGGCCGCGAGATCGGCCCCGGTGACGATGCCCAGCGCAGACATCTTTTCCGCTGTGCGCGGCCCGACCCCGTGGAAGCGCTTGACCGGCAATGCGGCGACGAAGCCCGGCCCCTGTTCGGGGCGGATGACGCACAGACCGTCGGGCTTGTTCTGGTCGCTCGCCAGCTTGGCGATGAACTTGTTGTACGACACGCCCGCGCTGGCCGTCAGCCCGGTCTCGCGGGCAATATCGGCGCGGATCATCTCGGCAATATGGGTGGCCGAAGCGATCGCCTGCTTGTTGGCGGTGACGTCGAGATAGGCCTCGTCGAGCGAGAGCGGTTCGATCTGATCGGTATGCTTGGCGAAGATATCGCGGATTTGGCGCGAGACCGATTGGTACACATCGAAGCGCGGCTTGACGAAGACCAGATTGGGGCATCGTCGCTGTGCGGTCACCGAAGGCATGGCCGATCGCACGCCGAATGCCCTTGCCTCATAGCTGGCCGCTGCCACCACCCCGCGCCGCGACGAACCACCCACCGCCACGGGAAGCCCGCGCAGCGCCGGATTGTCGCGCTGCTCCACGCTCGCGAAAAAGGCATCCATGTCGATATGGATGATCTTGCGCGAAAGGGGATCGGCGGGGCCTTCCATGGGTTGAGGCAAAATAGAAATCGCTCGTGCGGTTGGCAATCACCGTCCCGAAGCCCATTATGATGCGATGCACAATGAAAAGACCTTGAAGATGGCGACGTCTGCAATTCCGAGCGAAACCGGCACTTTCCCGATGGGAACGCGCGAACTGGTGGCGATGATGGCCGCGCTGATGGCGCTGAATGCGCTGGCGATCGATTCGATCCTGCCGGCCTTTCCCGCGCTGGGCGCCGCCTTTGATGTCGCGAGCGCCAACGACCGTCAGTTCGTGATCAGCAGCTATCTGATGGGCATGGGGATAGGTTCGCTGTTCTACGGTCCCATCGGCGACCAGGTCGGACGCAAGCCGGTGCTGCTCGGCTCCCTGGTCTTCTACGTCATCTTCGGCGGGGCCTGTGCCTTTGCGCCTGATTTCCAGACATTGCTCCTGCTGCGCTTTGCCCAGGGCTTTGCGGCTGCGGCCATGGGCGTGCTGGTGGTATCGGTCATCCGCGACATCTTCTCTGGCGACCGGATGGCCAGCTTCATGTCGATCATCTTCATCGTGTTCATGGCGGTGCCGGTGCTCGCGCCGACCGTAGGGCAGCTGATCCTCTATTTCGCGCAGTGGCAGTTCATCTTCATCCTGCTGTCGGTGATGGGCAGCGCGGTCGCCATCTGGGTCTGGCTGCGCCTGCCCGAGACGCTGCGGCCCGAAAATGTCATCCCCATCCGGCTCGACACGATCGGCAGCACCTGGCTCCAGGTGATCTTCAACCGCCAGGGCTTTGGCTATGTTGCCGGTGCAGGTCTCCTCGTTGGGGCCATGTTCGGCTTTCTCAACAGCTCGCAACAGGTCTTTGCCGACGTGTTCGATGCCGAAGCCATCTTCCCCTATGCCTTTGCCGCCGTGGCAGGCGCGATGGCGGTGTCGAACTTCTTCAACAGCAGGATCGTCGAGCGCTTCGGTGCGCGACGGGTGTCGCATTCGGCGCTGATGGCGTTTCTGGTGCTTTCGCTGCTGCAGATCGCCGCTGCCAATGTGCCGGGCGAGCCGATGGCGCTCTTTCTGGTGATCGTCGCGCTCAACATGGCGATGGTCGGATTTATCGGCGCGAATTTCAGCTCGATTGCCATGGAGCCGTTTGGCGCAATGGCGGGCGCTGCTTCGTCGTTCCAGATGGCGTTTCGCACGGTGCTAGGCGCAGGCATCGGCGCGATTGTCGGTCAGGCGTTTGACGGCACGACGCTGCCCATGGCCGTCGGCTTTTTCAGCTGCGGCGTCGCCGCTCTGGTTGTGATCCTCTGGGCGGAAAAAGGCAGGCTGTTCCGTCGTCCCGGCACTTGCCCCAAATCGCCGATGTAAGGCTCACAGCCCGAGCCCAAAGAAAAACCCCGGCGGATCGCGCCGGGGTTTTCTTTTGCATCAATGCGAGACGACGCCCGGATCATCCTCGGGCACCTCGACGATGCCCTTGCCCAGATGGCTCGCTTTGTAGCCATAGAGGTAATAGATCACCAGGCCGATTGCGCCCCAGGCGGGCAGCACGATCATCGCCTCGAACGGCAGGTTGAGGAACAGGAAGATGCAGCCCGCAATCGTCGCCGGGCCGACCAGCCACAGCATCGGCGTGCGGAACAGGCGTTCGCGGTTCGGATCGGTCTTGCGCAGCATCATCACCGCGATCGCCACCATCATGAACGCATAGAGCGTCCCGGCATTGGCGATATCGGCGAGCTGACCCACCGGCAGAAAGGCCGCGGCAAAGGCGACGATGCCGCCGGTGATCGCGGTCACCACATAGGGCGTCTTCCACTTGGGGTGGATCTTCGACAGGCCTTCGGGCAGCAGGCCGTCACGCGCCATCACGAAGAAGATGCGGGTCTGGCCGAACAGCAGGATCAGGATCACCGAAGGCAGCGCCACGAATGCCGCGATGCCCAGCATGTTGCCCACTGCGCTGAAACCGATTTCGCGCAGCACATGCGCCAGCGCCTCGTTCGAGCAGACCAGCATCTCGGCATATTGCGGCAGCGCGCACTGGCGTGCGAGCTCTTCCGACCCTGCGGGGAACGGAATGCCGTTGGGGCCGAGGATCGGCTGACCACCGATGGTGCCGACGGCACCGGCGGCAACGAGAATGTAGAAAATGGTGCAGAAACCGAGGCTGCCGATCAGGCCGATCGGCACGTTGCGCTGCGGGTTCTTGGTCTCCTCGGCCGCAGTCGAGACCGCGTCGAAGCCGACATAGGCGAAGAAGATGGTGGCTGCAGCACCCACCGCGCCGATGCCCGATCCGAAACCGCCGAAAATACCGGCGGGCAGGAACGGGTTGAAGTTCGCCATCTCGGTCTTGGGGACCGTCAGCACGATGAATGCCGTGAGCGCGGTCACCTTGATGGCGACGAGCACCGCGTTGACCTTGGCCGATTCACTGGTGCCGATCATCAACAGCCAGGTGACCAGCAGCGCGATGACGATCGCGGGCAGATTGACGAAACCGCCAGGAGCACCGCCCAGCCAGAGCGGTCCTGCGGTGAGATAGGTCGGCAGCGTTATGCCGAAAAACTCGTTCAATATCGTCCCGGTGAAATAGCCGGACCACCCGACCGACACCGCGCTCGCCGCGACCGCATATTCGAGGACAAGGGCCCATCCGACCGTCCAGGCGAGCAGCTCGCCCATGACGGAATAGGTATAGGTGTAGGCAGAGCCCGCGACGGGGATCATCGCGGCGATTTCGGCATAGCAGAGCGCCGCGACGATGCAGATCAGGCCGGCAATCGCGAAGGCCAGCATCAGGCCGGGGCCGGCCTTCTGGGCGCCGGCCGAGGTCAGCACGAAAATACCGGTACCGATCACGCAGCCGATGCCGAACAGGGTCAGCTGAAACCAACCCAGGGTCGGATGCAGCGACTTCTTCTTGGCTGTCGCCAGAATGGCGTCCAGCGGTTTGACACGCGCAAATTTCATGATGTTCTTGATTTCCCACCCTTGGCGGGCCTGTAGCCAGCCGGTTGCGTCCCGGGGTTATCCCCCTGTGGCGCACAGGATTAGCGGCTTTTCACGCGGTGGCAACCGGGTTGTAACCCATCTGTCGCATCGCGGGCCGGTCATTGCCCGTTCGCGGCACGATCGGCATAGGTTTTGAGGATCGCCGCAGGCAGCGCGATCCGCCGCATCGGTCCGAACGCCGCGCGCGCGCCGCAGCTGGCATAATCCGCCGAGCCCTCGGCCTCTTCTCCATAGGGATGGCCGTCGGCGAAGATGCGCAGCCAGTCGCCGTCGATCTGCATCACCCTGATGCGCCGATTGCTCTCGCTGTCTCGCACGCTGTACCAGCCGGTCAGCGGATCAAGGCTCAACCCGCTCGCGCCCAGGGTGCATGTGTGCGCATTCGCGCCGACGGATTCGCCACTCGCATCGTAGCCACCGTCGGGCCGACGTTCGACATAGGCATAGCCCATCGATGCCTGTGCCAGCAGCGGAGCCAGCCGCGCGAACAAAGCTGTCCGCCGCATCGCCTCGCTCACCGGGAGTTCGTCATCGATGAACAGGGCCGCCTCGCCCGGCTTTAGCCAATTGCTCTCGCCCAAAGCTCCCAGCAATTGCCCCTGTCGCCTGGCATAGGCATTGCGCAGGCAGTCGGAAGGAAACTTTTCGCTCATGCAGCCGTCGCGCTGCTTGAGCCATTGCCGTTGATCTGCGACCAAGCCCGGGTTCGCTTTGCGCGCCTGAGCAAAGGTGCGCGCGAGCAGCCGGTCGGCATCGGCCAGATCGCGATTGTCGGGCAGGCAGATGGTCCTTTCGGCAACACTTGTTGCCTTGCTGCAATCAAAGGATGGGTCGCGCACGGCCGGATCGGCAATGGCGACGTCATCCGTCAGGGATTGGGCCTCTGCAGCAGTCAGCTCCAGCCGGTTGTCACCGCCTACGAGCACGAGGGGGTGACTGATCACCAGGCCCTTCAGGCTTGCGAGCTGCGCCGGCGACATTTCGGTCCGATCGAGTATGGCATCCTCCAGCGCGATATCTCTCAGCCCGTAGCGATGAAAGCTGCTGAGCTTCGCCCGCGTGAGATTGGCGCCGCGCGCCGACATCGTCTTGTCGCTGCCATAAAGCGGGCAACCATCAGACAGGGTAATGCCGCACGAAAAATCGAAGCGAGAGAGGTTCGCGCCGTCAAGGTTCAGGCCATCGATGCTCCCTTCGAACCAGCCTCCTTCCAGCTTCCCGCCGCTGAGATCGGCCTTCATCGCCTGCACGTCGGTGAGATTAGCGTCGCGAAGCAGGATGCCGGGAGCCTTGATGCCGACGAGCGAGGCACCTGTCAGGTTGGACTTGATGAAGCCAATGCCAGGCGCGCGCGCGTCATCCCATTGGCTACGTTGCAGGTCAGCCTCGACAAAGCACGCGTTGGTGAGTGAGAGCCGACGAAAATCCCAACCGGCGAACTTGCCGCCCTGAACGATCGCGCCCTTGCCGACTGCCTTTTCCAGATCCGCCGGGCTGTGCAGTGTGGTGCCGTCCACGGTGGCAGTACCGGCTTGCGGCTCCGTCTCGCCCCACAGGTCGCCGAGCATCGTCTCGCACGGCACACTGGCTTGAGCCAGGGCGGGCGCGGTCATGCACCCGGCGGCGCACAGCACGGCCAGAGATCGCAGCATCTTGATCCTCCCTCACGCCCGCTTGAGCCAGATTAGACCCATGGCGCAGGCTTGAGAAGAGGCGATGTCAGCCGCGCATCAGCATCGGGCCGAGCGGCTTTCCGGCGAACAGGTGCACATGAAGGTGCGGCACCTCCTGATGTGCATCCAGCCCGATATTGGCGAGCAGCCGGTAACCCGGCTCGACCAATCCGAGCATCCGCGCCACCTCGCCGACGCCGCGGACGAACGCCGCGATCTGCTCGTCGGTGCCGCGCGCGGAAAAATCGTCCCAGCTCACGAAAGGTGCCTTGGGGATCACCAGCACATGCGTCGGCGCCTGCGGGTTGATGTCCTTGAAGGCGAGGATGTGATCATCCTCGTGCACCTTGGTGCAGGGAATTTCGCCGCGCAGGATCTTCGCGAAGATGTTCTGGTCGTCATAAGGCAGCGTGGGATCGATCGGCATGCTCTTCACTCCTTGGGACGGGACAGCTTTTCGGTAATGCCGGACGTGCCTTCGCGCGCATCGAGCTCGGCAAGCACATCGGCCCAGGTCAGGCCCATATCGGCGAGCAAGACCAGCAGGTGAAAGATCAGGTCGGCGCTTTCGCTGACCACACCCCTGGCGTCGCCCTGGATCGCGGCGATCACCGCCTCGACCGCTTCCTCGCCGATCTTCTGGGCGATCCGCGGGCGGCCGCGCGCGGTCAGCTTGGCCACATAGCTGCTGTCGGGCGATGCCTTGCGGCGCTCTGCGATGACGGCTTCGAGCCTTGCGATGATCGGGTCTGCCATATCTCGACGCTCTGCGACGGAGGCGGGCGTGCGTCAAGCGCGCTCAGCGCTTTGGCGGGCCCTTGCGGTTGCGACCGGCCGCCCAGCGTCCGACCAGCAAGCCGATAATGCCCATGCATAGCAATCCGACGCTGCCCGGTTCGGTAATCTCGATCCAGCTGCGGATGCCTTCGGCGCGGGTCAGCCCGTCGAGCGTGATCCGGCTCAGCGGACTGGCCTCCAGCGGCGTGGCCAGGGAAATGCCAGGCAGGATGACGGCGATGCGGCGCACGACCTTCAACCTTTCGCTTATGCCGGGTTTCATTCCGAGACACTTCATGCCTGATGGTTAAGCAAGCGCTTTGCCAGATGTCGCAAGCGCCCGGAAACAGGCGCGTCCACTGGTTAACGCCCCACCCGCAACGGGCGCAACTGTCAAGCGTGCCGACAACCGGCTGGGGTCACGTCCGTCAATGAGGTGTAATTTGGGGTGTGGTCACCGGGCTGCATGG
>LSHP01000091.1 GCA_001555775.1 Acidovorax delafieldii
GACCATGCAGCCCGGTGACCACACCCCAAATTACACCTCATTGACGGACGTGACCCTCAGCTGCGGCTAATCAGCTACGCTGATAAGCCTTCGCATCTCTCCCCTGAAGGGGAGAGAGCAGTGGTCAGTCACTCCGGCGCTTGCGTTTCTGCCAGCGTGTGCCCGCTCTTTGTCGGGATCGACCAGATCACGACATTGGCGATCATCACCACCGCCAGCACCAGCATCAAGGCGGGCTGCTTGCGCTGGCCGCGGCGGAAGAGTGCGATCGCGCCGAAGACGAGCGCGATGGCGGTCAGCATGGCGATGGAGAGGACGAAGCTGGTCATGCTTCCCTGTGTCAGTCGAGCCCCGGCACCGTCAAGGCGGCATCGCGCAGGCCGCGCCAGACGCGGGCGGCCTGGACCGTTTCGGGGACGTCATGGACGCGCACGATCTGTGCGCCGCTGCCGATGGCGCTCATCGCCAACGCAATCGAGCCGCCGAGCCGCGCATCGACCGGGGCCTCGTTGGACAGCGCGCCGATCATCCGCTTGCGGCTCGCGCCGAACAGGATCGGCTGGCCGAGCGCATGGAACAGCGGCAGCGCGTTGATCAGCGCCAGATTGTCGGCGAGCGACTTGCCGAAGCCGATGCCCGGATCGACGATCACCTTTCCGCGCGCCACGCCCGCCGCGATGACGGCAGAGACGCGCGCCTCGAGCCAGTCGAACACGTCCGTCACGACATGGCCATAGCCGCCGCCTGCATGCGGGTTCGCGCCCTGCGACGGCGCGTGCATCAGCACCACCGGGCAGCCCGAACGCAGTACGACATCGAGCGCGCGACTATCGTACAGCAGCCCCGAGACATCGTTGACGATATGCGCGCCAGCCTCCAGCGCGGCCTCCATGACGGCCGCCTTGCGCGTATCGACCGAGAGGATCGCGCCGCTATGCGCCAGCGCCTGGATTGCGGGGACGACGCGCGCGATCTCGTCGCCCTCCCACACCACCGGCGCGTCAGGCCGGGTGGATTCGCCGCCGATATCGATCAGCGATGCGCCTGCGGTCAGCATCGCAAACCCTGCGTCCGCCGCCTGCGCGGGATCATCGGTAAAGCGCCCGCCGTCGGAAAAGCTGTCGGGCGTCACATTCAATATGCCCATCACCTGCGGCTGATCGAAGCGCAGCACGCGCTCGCCCAATTGCATCGGGGCGTGCATCCGCGACAGGTTGGCGAACTGCGTCTGCGCCCGCTCGGCCTGATCGGCGGGTAGAGCGTTCAGTGCCTCGGCAAAGCGATCGACCGGGACGATCTGCCGCCCGACCAGGCGGGCGCCCTCATAGCTTTCCAGCGCGACGAGATGGCACCAGACCAGGCTGTGCCCGAGCCGGATCGTCGCCCCGTCAAAGGTCTGCGGGCTTTCCGCCAGACCCACGGGGCGGACATAGACGCGCGCGCTCTTGCTCACGGTTCGGTGGCGAGCAGATAGGTCTGGCGCAGGCTGTCGAGCGGCTTCAGACCGTCATCGGTCTCGATATGCCACCAGGTCCAGCCATTGCACGACGGCGCGTTCTGCAGCAGCGCGCCGACCTTGTGGATCGATCCGCTATGCTCGCCCGAAAGCAGCGAGCCATCGGCGCGGATCGTCGCGAAATGCTTGCGCGCCTTGTCACACACCCTGGTGCCGACGGGAACATAGCCGGTCTCGACCAGCGTGCCGAAGGCAACGCGCGGCTGACTCTTGGGCGACTGCATGGTCTTCAGGCCCGATTCATCGAGCGGCAGCGCGGCGGCGATGCGCTCTTCGGCAACCTCGCAATAGATCGGATCGCGCTCGCAGCCGATCCAGTCGCGCCCCAGGCGCTTGGCGACCGCGCCGGTGGTGCCGGTGCCGAAGAACGGATCGAGCACGACATCGCCGGGATTGGTGCAGGCGAGCAGGATGCGATAGAGCAAAGCCTCGGGCTTCTGCGTCGGGTGCGCCTTGGTGCCGCCGCGCTTCAGACGCTCCTGGCCGCCGCAGATCGGCAGCACCCAGTCGGAGCGCATCTGCAGCTCGTCGTTGAGCGTCTTCATCGCGCGATAGTTGAACGTGTATTTCGACTTCTCGTCGCGCGACGCCCAGATCAGCGTCTCGTGCGCGTTGGTGAAGCGCGTGCCGCGGAAATTGGGCATCGGGTTGGCCTTGCGCCAGACGATGTCGTTGAGGATCCAGAAGCCCAGATCCTGCAGCGTCGCGCCGCAGCGGAAGATGTTGTGATAGCTGCCGATCACCCACATGGAGCCGTCGGGCTTGAGGATGCGGCGCGCCTCGGTCATCCATTCGCGGGTGAAGCGGTCATAGGCGGCGAAGGTGTCGAACTTGTCCCAGTCATTGTCGACCGCATCGACGCGGCTGCCTTCGGGGCGATAGAGATCGCCGCCGAGTTGCAGGTTGTACGGCGGATCGGCGAAGATCATGTCGACCGACGCGGTGGGCAGGCGGCGCATCTCCTCGATGCAATCGCCCTTCAAAATCTGGTTGAGCGGCAGCGGCGGACGCGCCGCGACCCGGGCACGCGGCGGCGCCTTGATTGTGCGCTTTGCAGGCGCAAGCATTTCGCCGATCTGAACCATATTAAACCCCCGCTAACCCCGTGGAACGAGGCCCTGAATGAGTCCTTGGCGACCATCGGTCAAGGCCAAAACCCTAGCGAATCCGGGTGTTCAAATGGTTAACGGGGGGTTTGCCATGCGGAACAAGATGAGTCCAAATCCACATGTTGAGTCCCGTTAACCAGCCGGGACTCAACCACTGGTGGTGTTGCCGCGAAGACTCGGCGCGCAAATTTTTTCAAATCACAGCAGACAGGCCTGGGCCACCGGAGCGAAGCTGCGGCGGTGGAGCGGGCTGGGCCCATGCTGACGCAATGCCGCCAGATGTTCGGCCGTCCCGTAACCCATGTTGCGGTCCCAGCCATAATGCGGGTGTTCGGCGGCGGCCGCGCGCATCAGCCGGTCGCGCTCCTGCTTGGCGAGGATCGACGCGGCCGAGATGCACGGGTGCAACGCATCGCCCTTGACGACGGCCTGTGCCCGGTAGCGCCATCTGGGCAGCCGGTTGCCGTCGACCAGCACCTCGTGCGGTTCCTTCTCCATCGCTTCGACGGCACGCGTCATGGCCAGCATCGTCGCTTGCAGGATGTTGATCGCGTCGATCTCCTCGACGCTCGCCATGCCGATGCCGAACAGGCAATGTTCGCGGATCAGCGCTTCGAGCTTTTCGCGCCGGGCGAAGCTCAGCGTTTTGCTGTCGGCCAGGCCCGCAATGCCATCGGGGCACAGAATCACTGCTGCTGCGACCACAGGTCCGGCGAGCGGCCCCCTGCCCGCCTCGTCGACGCCCGCGACAATCGTCAGATTATCAAATGTTGGGGAACCGGCTGTCGTCATGACGCGTCTGTGCCGCATGCCCCTTGCGACCGCAAGACCCCGCCACCATTCAGAAACTCTACCCGAATCGTTTGCAATCTCCCCCCGGATGGCGATGATCCAATTCATGATGAACGGAGTGACCCAGATGCACCGACTGACCCTTTGTGCGGCGCTGCCGCTTGCCTTGATTGCCTGCAACAGCAGCGACAAGGCGGTGGCCAGCGGCGACGAGACCGAGGCCGTTGCCGCAATCTCGCCGGTCGATACCATTCCGTTCGAGACGTCCGTGGTCGGCCAGTTTGACGAGCCCTGGGCGATGACCTTCCTGCCCGATGGTCGCGCGCTGGTCACCGAGAAGAAGGGTAAGCTGAAGCTTGTGACCTTCGCCGCCGATGGCAAGATCAGCAGCGTCGATGTCAGCGGCACCCCGACTGTCGCCTATGGCGGCCAAGGCGGCTTGGGCGACGTCGTGCTCTCGCCCGATTTCGTCAATGACGGCTATGTCTATCTCAGCTTCGCCGAGGCGGGCGATGGCGATACCAGCGGCGCCGCGGTCGCGCGCGCCAAGCTGGTCATGGCCAATGACGGCGCGGCCTCGCTCAAGGACATGCAGGTCCTCTGGCGGCAGGAACCCAAGGTTTCGGGCAAGGGCCATTACGGGCACCGTATCGCCTTCGGTCCCGACGGCATGATGTACATCTCTTCCGGAGAGCGGCAGAAATTCGATCCGGCGCAGGATCTCGACCAGAATCTCGGCAAGGTCATCCGGCTGACACCCACTGGCGGCATCCCCTCGGACAATCCGATGTACGATCAGGGTCGCATCAAGGCGCAGGCCTGGTCCTGGGGCCATCGCAATCCCCTCGGCCTCGCGTTCGACAATGCGGGCAATCTGTGGGAGCTCGAAATGGGTCCCAAGGGCGGCGACGAGCTCAACCTCGTCAAGCGCGGCGCGAATTACGGCTATCCCAAGGTGTCGAATGGCGATCATTATGACGGCAAGGACATCCCCGATCATGCCCCCGGCGACGGTTTCGAGCCTCCCAAGGTTTTCTGGAACCCCGCGATTTCGCCGGGCAGCCTGATGATTTACTCGGGCGATCTGTTCCCCGCCTGGAAGGGCAGCGCGTTCATCGGCGCGCTTGGGGCGCAGGCACTGGTTCGGGTGAAGCTCGGCGGTGACACGGCCGAGAAGGCGGATAACTGGACGATGGAGGGCCGTATTCGCGAAGTCGAACAGGGTCCTGATGGCGCCATCTGGCTGCTGGAAGATGGTGCACGCGGGTCGAAGGGCCGGCTGCTCAAGCTCACCCCGCCGAAATAACGTTCCGCCTGCATGGCCGGCTGAAAAGCGATTTCAATTCGCAACCTATCACGATACACCTTGGGGCAAACAGCCAACCGGGAGAAGATGAATGGCGACTTTGGCAGACGCACCGCTCAGCGCGGATCAACTCGAAGATATTCTGGAGCGGCAGAAAAAGGCCTTTCTCGCCGAGCTGCCGGTGCCGATGGCAGCACGCAAGGATCGCATCCGGCGGTTGATGAAACTGGTCCATGACAATGCCGATGCCTTGGTCGCTGCCATGAGCGAGGATTTCGGCCATCGCAGCCCCGACCAGTCGAAGATGACCGACATTGTCGGCGTTCTCAATGTCGCACGCCACACGCTCAAGCATATGGACGATTGGGCCAAGCCCGAAAAGCGTTCGGTCCAGTTCCCGCTCGGCCTGCTCGGCGCGCGCGCCCGCGTTGAATATCAACCGCTGGGCGTGGTCGGAGTGATCGCACCGTGGAACTTCCCCGTGCAGCTGTGCCTTACGCCCGCCATCGGCGCATTGGCGGCAGGCAACCGGGTGATGATCAAGAACAGCGAATATACCGAGGCGACGTCGAACCTGCTGGCCGAACTCGGCCCGCGCTATTTCGATGCCAGCGAGGTCGCGTTCTTCACCGGTGGCCCCGAGGTCGGTCAGGCCTTTTCGGAACTGCCGTTCAACCATCTGCTGTTCACCGGCGCGACCAGTGTCGGCCATCATATCATGCGTGCAGCTGCCAAGAATCTGGTTCCGATCACGCTCGAGCTCGGCGGCAAGTCGCCTGCAATCATCGGACGCGGTGCCGACAAGGCCAAGGCCGCACAGCGCATCACCATGGGCAAGATGATGAATGCCGGGCAGATCTGCATCGCGCCCGATTATCTCTATGTGCCCCGCGAGGACGAGCGCGAGATCATCGAGAACATCCAGCAGTCCGCCGCGACGCTGTATCCGACGCTGCTGACCAATGACGACTATACCGCCATCGTCAACGAACGACATCACCAGCGCCTGACCGGCTATCTCGACGACGCGCGCGAAAAGGGTGCGGAGGTGATCGAGGTCAATCCGGCAAACGAGGATTTCAAGTCGGCCAACAGCCGCAAGATGCCGCTGCACATCCTGCGCAACGTGACCGACGATATGAAGGTGATGCAGGACGAGATTTTCGGCCCGATCCTGCCGGTGAAGACCTATTCGACGGTCGACGAGGCGATCGATTTCGTCAACGGTCGCGATCGTCCGCTCGCGCTATATTATTTCGGCGAGAACCAGGACGAGGCGAAGAAGGTCACCGATCGGACCGTTTCGGGCGGCGTGACGCTCAACGACACGATCTTCCATGTCGCGATGGAAGACCTGCCCTTCGGCGGCGTCGGCCCCTCGGGTATGGGCAATTATCACGGGATCGACGGGTTCCGCACCTTCAGCCATGCCAAGGCGATCTACAGCCAGCCGCGCATCGATGTCGCCAAGCTGGGTGGTTTCCTGCCGCCTTATGGCGATGCGACGAAAAAGGCGATCGCGCGCGATTTGAAGCTCTGACGCGTATCGAGCGGCGGCTTTTGCGCCTTGCCTGTCGCGGGCAAGGCGCTATAGGCTGCCGCTCCACACGCGGGCGTGGTGAAATGGTAGACGCGCCGGACTCAAAATCCGGTTCCGCAAGGAGTGTCGGTTCGAGTCCGACCGCCCGCACCAGCTTCCTGACTTCGATCCAGTCATAACGCTTTTGCCGCACGCATCGGCAAAGCCCTTGCACTTGGCCGGAGAGCGATTAGGGCCGCAGCCAGTCTTTCATGGTCTGGACGGCAACATGACTCACCCGGTTTCCCCGCTCGCGCTCCCCTTTCCCGATCTGCCTGCAATCGCAGGCGTCACGCCGCGTGTCGCCCGCGCGCGCTACAAGGAATGGGATCGCTGTGATCTCAGCTATGTCGAGCTGGTACCGGGAACCAGTGTGGCCGGTGTCACCACCACCAGCAAATGCCCCTCGCCCGAGGTCGAATGGTGCCGCGCAGCCCTGCCCCACGGCCAGGCCCGCGCGCTGATCGTCAGCGCGGGCAATTCCAACGCGTTCACCGGCGGCAAGGGCCGTGCGGCGGTGCAGCTGCTGGTCGAGACCGCGTCGGCGCGGCTGGGCTGCGCGGCGGAGGAAATTTTCGTCTCGGCCACCGGTGTGATCGGCGTGCCGCTGCCGCAGGACAAGGCGCGCGCGGGGCTCGAGGCGGCCTTTACCGCAGAGCCTTGCGACTGGCGGGCGCTGACCGACGCGATCGGCACCACCGACACCTTCCCCAAGGCCGCGACCACGAGCGCGATGATCGGTGACACAAAAGTGCAGTTGGTCGGCGTCATCAAGGGATCGGGCATGATCGCGCCCGACATGGCGACGATGCTGGGCTATGTATTCACCGATGCCAATATCGCGCCGGCGCTGCTGCAGCAGATGCTGAGCGCCGCGAACGCCCGGACCTTCAGCTGCATCACCGTCGACAGCGACACCTCGACCAGCGACACCGTGCTCGCCTTCGCCACCGGCCAGGCGGATCACGCCCGGATCGAAAGCATGGAAAGCACCGGGGCCCATGCGTTCGCCGCCGCGCTGACCAATCTGTGCCGCCAGCTGGCGCATCTGGTGGTGCGCGATGGCGAAGGGGCGAGCAAGTTCATTGAGATACGCGTCACCGGGGCGGTCTCGGACGAAAGCGCGCACCGCATCGCGCTGTCGATCGCCAATTCGCCTTTGGTCAAGACCGCGATCGCGGGTGAGGACGCCAATTGGGGCCGCGTCGTGATGGCGGTCGGCAAGGCGGGCGAACCTGCCGAGCGCGACCTGCTGTCGATCCGCTTCGGCGGGGTCGAGGTAGCAGCCCACGGCATGGTCGTGCAGGGCTATGACGAAGCGCCGGTGGCCGCGCATCTCAAGGGGACCGACATCCTGGTCGAGGCCGATATCGGACTGGGCAACGGCCGCGCCACCGTGTGGACCTGCGACCTGACGCACGGATATATCTCTATCAATGCCGATTACCGGAGCTGAGCCATGCTCACCATCTGGGGTCGCCTCAACTCGCACAACGTCAAGAAGGTCGTCTGGGCGGCGGAGGAAATCGGCCTCGACTATGTGCGCCACGATGTTGGCGGCAAGTTCGGCATGGATGCCGCCTATCTGGCGCGCAACCCCAATGCGCTCATTCCGACGGTCGAGGATGACGGTCTGGTGCTTTGGGAATCGAACGCCATCCTGCGCTACCTGGCCGAGGCGCATGCGCCGCACCTCTGGCCTGCCGATCCTCGTACCCGCGCGGCGGCGGACAAATGGATGGACTGGCAGTTCGCCTATGCTGATGCCCAGCGCGAGGTCTTCCTTATGTTGGTGCGCAAACCGCCCGAAGCGCATGATCCTGCCGTGATCGCACGCGGGATCGAGGAGACGGGCAGGATGATGGCTATATTGGATACCTGCCTGGCACGCCAGCCATGGCTGACCGGCGAGAATTTTGGCATCGCCGACATCCCTATGGGCACCTATGCGCACACCTGGTTCGCGCTCGACTTGGCGCGCGGCGATTATCCGCATCTGCGCGGCTGGTACGAACGGCTGGTCGAGCGCCCCGGCTATGCCAAGAATGTGATGATCCCGCTGACATGACCCATCCGCTCCACGCCCCCGTCTCCGCATTGATCCGCAACGTCGCGCGCGAGGTCGTGCTGCACCACTACCAGGATCTGGCGCAGCACCAGATCGCGGAGAAGACACCCGGCGATCTGGTGACCATCGCCGACAAGGAGAGCGAGAAGCGGTTGAGCGCCGGTCTGGCGAATATCCTGCCGCAAGCCAGCATCGTCGGCGAGGAAGCGGTGGCGGCCAATCCGGCGCTGATCGAGCGCGTCAACGACAGCACCGCTTGGATCATCGATCCCATCGACGGCACGCACAATTTCGCGCACGGCCATCCGCCGTTCGGGATCATCATCGCGCTGGTCGAAGGCGGTGAGACGGTGGCGGGCTGGCTCTACGATCCCCTGGCCGACCGCATGTGCCACGCAGTGCGCGGCGGCGGTGCGTTCATCAACGATGAGGTTGTGCAAGCCCGCGAAAGTGGGGAGGCGCTGCCCATCGCCGCGATCTCGACCATGTACATTCCCGAGCCGCGCCGCGCCGAACTGGCAGCCGCGATCGAGGGCAAGTTCACGATGGTCGACATTCCGCGCTGTGCGGCGGAGCAATACCCCCGACTGGTGCTGGGGCAGAACGACGTGACGCTGTTCGAGCGTACGCTGCCCTGGGACCATGCAGCAGGCGTTCTGTTCACCCTCGAAGCCGGCGGCCATGCTGCACGGCTCGATGGCTCCCCCTATCGCCCCGGCGACCAGCGAAAGGGCATGCTCGCCGCCGCCAGCCCCGCAATGTGGGACAAGGCAGCGGCGATCATCACCTAGCTATTCGATCGCTGGCCCTAGGTCGTTATTCTCCTCGATCCGTAACATGCGAATGTCGCGGACCGAGGGCTTGAACCAATCATATTCGCGGCGAAGCTCCTGAACCGCCAGAACGCAGTCCACCGGCGTCACTTTATCATTGCCAAAATAGGTTGAACCCTGCTGCCACTCGAATCCGCGCGATTCCAGCACCTTACGGATATCGGAATAGGCGTTGTTCCATGAGGCATTGTCGTAGGCAGACTGCAACACCGTGGTGTCCAGGTCAAAAACGATAGCATACATGCTCGCACCCTTTGTGGGCTGGAAACCCAGAATGCGGTTATGACCTAATTCTGCCGACATGCGTGCAGGGACTACACCATTTTCGAGCCAGTTTCCATCAGGCGGGCAGAGCGCCTTCGAGCCAGCTCTTGAGCGCGCTCTTGGGGGCCGCGCCGACCTTGGTCTCGACGATTTGTCCCTTGTCGAACAGGATCATCGTCGGAATGCCGCGCACGCCGTACTTGGCCGGAGCGTCGGGATTGTCGTCGATATTGATCTTGGCGATGGTGACCTTGTCGGCGAGTTCGTCGCTGATTTCTTCGAGAGCCGGGCCGATCATCTTGCACGGACCGCACCATTCGGCCCAGAAATCGACCAGAACGGGCTTGTCGGACTTCAGCACATCGGCTTCGAAGCTTGCATCGCTGACTGCAGTGGTTGCCATGGGGGATACTCCTTGTTCGTGACTTGAGAATGGATGTAGGCCGTCGCGCCCGGCGGCTCAAGCGCACCGGCTCAAACTATTCATATTGGTCGATTCAATCCAGCTTCGTGGCTGCCAGCAGCTCGTCCGGCAGCAGGAAAAGGCGCGGGCTGGACGTGTAGAGCAGGCCCGCCTGCACGGTCCGGCCCGGAAAGATCAGCCGCAACGCCGCGACATAGGCCGCCATCTGCCGGACATGCGCGACCGGTAATTGCTCGAGCGAGGCGGGCGGACGGCGGCCAGTCTTGAAATCGACCACCAGCACGCGGCTTTCCTCGACCAGCAGCCGGTCGACCGTGCCCGAAACAACATTGGGCCCCACCACCGCCGCAATCGGAGCTTCGGCGAGCGCGTCCTCACGGAACACATCGGCAAAACCGGGGTGATCGATCACCGCGCATACCGGATCAATGATCGCGTCGGCCTCGGCCAAATCGGTGATGCCATGCTGCCGCGCCAGCCAGCGCCGCGCGGCGGGCTTGCGCTGCTCTGGCGCAAGCGCGGGCAAGCGCTCGAACAGGCTGTGCATGATGAGCCCGCGCTGCGCCGCGCGCTCGCGATCGGGACCGGTGAGCGGCGGGCTTGCGACATCGTCCTTGCCCAGCGACGAGGGCGCGAGCGGGATGGGCGGTCGTTGTTCGGGCCGGGCGGGCCTGAGCGCCCAATCGGGCAGGCTCTCGGCTGATGCTGCCTCCACTGCCTGAGGCTCGTCTGCGCGCGGAATCGGCACGGCATCGCTGCCGAAGCGGCGACAGGGCCCCTCGCCCATGTCGAGCCAGTCGCATCCGAGCGCCATGAAGCTGCGCTCGATCGCGGCATACCAGCTTTCCTTGGGCGGCTCTTTCGCCTTCTTGCCCAAGGTCCCGCCAACATAGAGCCGTTCTGCCGCACGCGTCATCGCGACATAGAGCAGCCGCCAATGCTCCTGCATATCGGCTTCGCGCGCGACATCATGCGCCTCGGCCAGAGGCCCGATCCGTTGCGCCTTTGGCAGCGAATAGACCGGCAGGGTGATCTGCGCATCGCGCCCCAATATCTCGACCGGCCAGTCGAAGCTCGAATCCACCTTGCGCGTCGGATCGACACAGGCATCGGCCAGGATCACGACCGGCGCCTGCAGGCCCTTGGAGCCATGCACGGTCATTACCCGCACCATGTCGGACTGACCGGCCAGCTCGCGCTTGATCTCCTCGTCGCCCGCGTCGAACCAGTGGAGAAAGGCCTGCAGGCCGCCATCATGGCTCGCCGCGAACTTCTGCGCGAGCGCCAGCAGCTCGGCGATCGGATCGAGCGATTCTTCGCCCAGTCGCGCGACCAGCTTCGCGCGCCCCTGGATCGGGCCGGTGAGCACCTGTTCGAGGAAATCATAGGGCGTGCCGAAATCCGCCATGCCGAGGATCGCGTAGAGCGGCTCGAGCTTCTCCCGCAAAGCCGGATCATGATCGGCCAGATCGCGCAGATGCGGCCAGAGCGCGCGCTTTTCCGGGCGATAGCCGTGCGCCAGCAACTCGTCCTGCGTCCAGCCGCCGAGCGGCGAAACGAGCAACGCGGCACAGGTCAGGTCATCGAGCGGCTGCAGCGCAAAGCGGATTGCGGCGATCAGGTCCTGCACCGCCAGCGGCTGGCCGAGCCGCAACCGGTCGATCCCCGCCACCGGCACACCTTCGGCATAGAGCCGCGCGACGATCAGCGAGGCGAGATCGCCGCGGCGGCGCAGCAGCACCATGATGTCGCCCGCGCCCGCCCAGCCCGGCTTGCCGTCGGAGCGCCGCTCGAGCCAGAGCCGCGTCGGCGACCCCGGGTTCAGCCAGCCCGCGATGCGCTCGGCGAGGCCCTGCGCGAACTTGCGATCGGCACCCGAAAGCCATTCCTCGGCATCCTCGCCCTCGCCGCTTTCGTCCTGATCCTCCAGCCCCTCGCCGATCGGACGCCAGAGCTCGACTACGCCCGGGCCCTTGCGTCCTTCGTGCAGCGGCAGCCCGTCTTCCATAATGCCGAGCGCAGCAGGCCCAAGATCGCCGAGCACCGCATCGACCATGTCGAGCACCGGCTGGGTCGAACGGAAGCTGCGATCGAGGCTGAGGTCGAGAAAGGGTTGGCCGGCAGTTTCGGCCTGCGCGCCGATGCGCAGCCGCGCGGCAGCATAATATTGAGGGCTGGTGCCCTGGAAGCCGAAGATCGCCTGCTTGAAATCGCCCACGGTGAACAGGGTACGGAACCGATCGGCTTTGCTGCCCTGCCCGCTGAAATAATCGTCGATCAACCCCTTCACGATCGCCCATTGACTGGGATTGGTGTCCTGCGCCTCGTCGACCAGCACATGATCGAAACGCTGGTCGAGCTTGAACGCGATCCATTGCGCCATGGTGCGGCCCGAGAGCAGATCGGCAGCGGCGCGGATCAGGTCGTCGAAATCGAGCAATCCCGCCTGGCGCTTGGCCTCGGCAAAGCGCCAGGCGAAATCCCGGCCCACTTCGAGCGCACGAGCAAAATCGCCGGAAAAGCCGATCAGCGCGATATGCTCCTTGAGCGCCGACAGGTCGCTATACAGGCTCTCGGCCTTTTCCGCGTAATCGGGATCGACCTTGGCGGAGAAACTCTCCCATTTGCGCGGGTCGCCATCGGCCTTGGCGACGGCGAGCCAGACCAGATCAAGATTTTCGAGCCGCGCAAGATCGTCCATGTCGAGCCAGGATTGGATTTTCGCCGCGACCTCGAGCCCGGTCTTGGTGCCCCAGCGGACATTGCTGTCCTGCAAGGCCTCGAGATTCGCGATATCGAACAGCGCATCGCTGCACATGGCCGCCAGCCCGCTGCCATCCTCGTCGCGCTTCAGGCCGAGCGCGGCATTGATATAGGGGCGGATATCGCCGACCAGCGCGTCCATCGCATCGGGTTTGGCCGCACAGCGCATCAGGAAGCTCTCGGTCGCTTCCGCCCCGAGCTTGAGGCTCAGTGCTTCGAGATTGTCCGACAGCCGCGTGTCACCGCGCCGGCCCGCATCGACCAGCATCTCGCCCAGCGTATCGCGTGCAAGCTGGATGCGGTCGCGATCCTCGATCGGGCGGAAACCGGGAGCCAGCCCCGCCTCTTCGGGGAAGCTCGCGAGCAGCGACTGGCAGAAGCTGTGGATCGTCTGGATACGAAGCCCGCCCTGCGGCGCATCGAGCACGCGCGCGAACAGGCGGCGCGCGCGGATGAGTGTGTCACCATCGACCGAGGCACCGATGCTCAGCAGATCCGCGCCGAGCGCGGTATCGCTCATCCGCACCCAGGCAGCGAGCTGCGCGTTGATGCGGTTCGCCATCTCGCTCGCGCCGGCCTTGGTGAAGGTGAGGCACAGGATAGCATCGGGGTTCACCCCGGGTTCGAGCAGCAGGCGGAAGACACGCGCAGTGAGCACCTGGGTCTTGCCGGTACCCGCCGACGCGCTGAGCCAGACCTGATCGGCGGGCGACACTGCCAGCGCCTGATCGCCCTGGAGCGGCGGAAGCCCTGCCTTGCCGCCGCTCATTGTCCGCTCCCCTGACGGCCATACCATTCGGCGAGCCGCATCAGCTGGTCATATTCGGTATAGCTCGCCTGATCGGGCACCAGCTTGGCGGTGAACGGCGCATCGCCCAATATCCAGGCATCGAGCGCTTCCCGCAGGAAATGTTCGGCAGTCGGGAGCATCGTGTCAGCAGTCAGCTCGCTGTTGCGTCTGCCCACCGGGCTTTCGCGATAGCCGAAATCGCCGGTCTTGCTCCGGGTCAGCGACCAATATTCGAAGCCACTTGCCTTGCCGTCAATCCTTGGCTGGTTGTCCTTGGCGACAAAGCCGCCGCGCTCGGCCATCATGCCCAGCAGCCCGAGTTGCAACGCATAGCCCGCCTCGACCTGCCGGGCGCTGGGCGGCTTGCCGGTCTTGTAGTCGACGATTCCCAGAGTGCCATCGGGCATCCGGTCGATGCGGTCGGCCTTGCCGCGAATCTCGACGCCCTCGATCATGAACGTGCCGCTGCGCTCGGCGTCGATCATGCGGCGCCCTTCGCCAGCAAGTGCCTGCGTCTCCTCGGCGATCCAGTCGAGTGCGGCGACCAGCCGGGGCCGCCACAAGGCCTTGATCAGCGGATGGACATTGGCCTCATCGAGATAACGGCAGGCACGCGGCACCAGACATGCGGGATCGAGCCCATCCTCGCGGTGCCAGTATTCGAGGATTTCGTGCACCAGCGTGCCGCGCCAGGCCGCGCTCGGCTCGGCATCGACCGGGTCGAGCGAGGGTAGCGCGAGAATCCGCTTGGCATAGAAGGCAAAGGGATCGGCGCGCAGCCGATCGAGTTCGGTGACTGACAGCCTTTTGACGCGCTGATCAGGCTTGGGGCGCGGCGCGGGTTTCTCGATCCGCACCGCAGGCAGGCGGCGGTCGAGCCTTCGCGCCAGCGCAAGCGTCTCGGTATCTTCCATATGCCGGTCGGGCGCGACCGCCTGCAGGCGCAGCAGGAAGCGCGAGGCGACCGTCGGCGCACTGCCGTCGCGCCGTGCGCGGGTCAGCACCACCTCGGATGAGGCAAAGGTTCCGGCAAGATCCTGCGCGGAGAGACCCACCCGCATTTCGAGCGGCGACAGGCCCAGCGCGTTGCGTACCATCGGCGCGAGCCAGGGATCGGGCGACGGGATTTGCGGCCACACGCCTTCGTTGAGACCGGCGCAGATGACGAGATCGGCGCTTTGCAGCCGTGCCTCGAGCAGGCCGTAGATGGCGACGCGCGGGTGCTTGCCATAAGGCGGGCGCACCGCCTTTTCGCGCATCAAACGCGCAAGGATATTCACCACCTGCGACGGCGTGACCAGCGGATCGTGGCTGCCCGTGCGCGCGAGCAATTGCTGCACGAGGTCAGAGGCGCAGCGCCCCGCCAGCCCGGCCCAGACCATCTGGCCGCTTAGCGCATCGGCGGTAGCGGCGATCGCCTGGATCGTCGCGGACAAGGGCTGAGGCTTGGCCGGCCAGTCGGCGATCGGCGCGAGCAGCGCCTTGGACTGCTGCCACCAGTCCTTGAGCGGACGGCCACCAATCGTCGTGTCGATGCCCGCGAGACCCGGCTTGGGTCGCGGCCCGCGCAGCAACCGATCGAGCGCGCGCACCTCGTCGAGCCATTCGCGGCGCTTCTCGCCCGCTTGCGCGATAGGATGCTTGAACAGGTCGAGCAGCGGCACCGGCGCGAAATCATCGGCCAGGCATTGCGCCACCGCGAGCAGGAACCGTCCCGGCGGCGTGACCGGCAGCGCCTCGCCCGCGCTGTCGTCCGCCTCGATATCCCAGCGCCGCAGATGCGCGATCACACGCGCGGCCAGGCTGCGATCGGGTGTCACGATGGCGACGCGGCGCGCGGGAATATCGAGCGCCTGGCGCACCAGTAGCGCGATCGCCTGCGCCTCCTCGTCGGGATTTTCCGCCTCGATGATGCGGAGCCCCTTCGTCCTACGGTCAGCGGCATCGAGCGTGACCCAGCGGTCGCTGAGCCTTGCGGGCAGGAAAATGCTGCGCAGCAATCGCGCGCGATCGGCGGCGATGCCGGTCCGGGGTTCGGCCTGCCAGGGCTCCACCTCGGCACGGTTGACGCTCATCGCGTGGAGCAGCTGCTTCAGGTGATATTGCGGATGGGTGATCGCAGGCCGCTCGACCAGTTCGGCGCCCGGCTCAGGAGGTGTGGTGACCGGATGGCCCAGCGCTTCCCACAATGGCTCGTCCATGTCGAGATCGAGCCCCGGCAGCACCACCATGCCCTGCGGCAGATCGGCAATGCTGCGCAGCAGGCGCGCGATGGCTGGGGCGGACGTGGTGATTCCCGCGGCGATCACCGGCGTCAGCGGCGGCCGCTCGCGCCAGCGTCGCGCAGCCTTGTCGAGCAGCCGATTGCGGCGATCCGCCGGGTCGATGCGGCCCATTGCCTCGAGCTCCGCCCCCCAGGCTCTGCCGACGCGGATGAAAAGGTCGCGCGATGCCGCCCAATGTTCCGCGAGGTCCGCCTCGACGTCGATCGCATCCAGGTGGTCGAGTGTCTTTTCCTCGACCTGCAGTTGGTCGAGCACGCGCGCATATTCGCAGGCGAGGCGCAGGGTTTCGGCGGGATCATCGGCCCCTGCCCGGCCCGACCCTTCGCGCGCAATCAGCGCCGCCAGACGGAAGCGCCGTTCGAGCGGATCGACCGCAGGCGGCACCTCCGCGCCTTCGCCCAGCGGATCGAGCAGCGCGCCCAGGCTCTCATCGAGATCGATATCGCCGATCAACACCATGCGCGGCAGCAGCAACCCGTCGGCGGCATGGCGCACCAGCGCCTCGGTGATCGCGCGCCCGGCGCGATGGTTGGGGATCAGCAGTGTCGCCCGCGCCAGCCCCATCGGATCGCCGCCGAAGCGCCGGAGCAGCCCATCCGCCAGAACATCCGCAAACCCGCGCTGCGCCCCGATGGCATAGACTGCGGGGTTGCGCGGCTCAGGCATCCAGCAGCGCCTCTGCGGTGGGCTGGATCGCAGCGGGCGTGCCGACATCGAACCAGAGGCCGAGGTGTGATATGCCGTAGACACGGCCCTCGGCCATCGCCCGGTTCCACAGCACATTGGTCGAGAACGCGCCCTGCGGCGGATCGGCAAGCAGGCGGCGCGAGAGCAGCTGGATGCCGGTATAGATATAGGGCGCGACATGGCCCTGCTTGCGGCGACGGATGCGGCCCATCTGGTCGAGATGGAAATCGCCGACGCCCTTGTAATTGTTGGCGCGGCTATGCGGCACCAGCAGCAGCAGCGCATCCATCCGCTCGTCATCCCACGCGGCGCGCAGCTCGTCGAAACACGAACGCGCGCTTTCGAGCCAGACATTGTCGCTGTTGAGGCAGAAGAACGGGTCTTCCTCGATCATCGGCAGGGCCTTGACCAGCCCGCCCCCGGTTTCCAGCAGCAGGTCGCGCTCGTCCGAGACCAGCAGCTCGAACGGCCATTCACGCGCCTTCAGATGCGCCTCGAGCGCATCGGCGAGATAATGGACGTTGACGATCACCCGCTGCATGCCGGCCCGGCCCAGATGGTCGAGCACATGGTCGATCAGCGGCTTGCCCGCGACGCGCACCAGCGGCTTGGGGGTGGTGATGGTCAGCGGGCGCATGCGCTTGCCCAGCCCTGCGGCCATGACCATCGCGGTGCGGGCGAAGGCGGGGGTATCGCTCACAGATCGAACTTCCCACCGAGCGTTCCTGCCGGATCGCGCAATTCTGCCGGGATATTGGCATCGAACCACGCGGCCACGGGGCCCAGCGCGGGGTGCTTCAGGTCGCGCTCCATCGCGCGCCAGACGCGCGGGATCATCGTGGGATAGCGCGGCTTGCCATCGCGCTTCCACAGCCGCACAAAGATGCCGACGATCTTCGCATTTCGCTGCGCGCCGAGCACATGATAGGCGGTGTCGAAATCGTACGCAGGCTTGGCCAGATCGCGATAATGCGCCAGCATCTCGGCCTCGACCTCCTCGGACACATCGCGCCGCGCATCCTGCAGCAGCGAGACCAAGTCATAGGCCGGATCGCCGACCAGCGCGTCCTGAAAATCGATCAGCCCCTGCGATCCATCGGGCGGCAGCATGATGTTTTCCGAATGATAATCGCGCAGCACCGTGACCCTGGGCGCTGCCGGGTCCAAGCCATCGAGCACCGCTTCCCAGGCGCGGACATAGCCGTCTGCGTCGACATCGAGGCCGCGTGCCGGGCAATACCATTCGGTGAATAAGGCCGCCTCGCGATGATAGACCGCACGATCATAAGGCGGGACGTCGGCGGGCGCGCGCTGGTGAAGCTCGACCTGCGTTTCGATCGCCTTGCGGTAGATTGCGCGCTCGGTCTCGGCATCGCCCGCATCGACGGTCTCGCGCATCCGGGCATCGCCGAAATCCTCGAGCAGCACCAGTCCGGCTTTGGCATCGGCGGCGAAGATTTCTGGCGCGCGCAGGCCCTGGCCGGTAAGATAGCGAGCCACATTGATGAATGGCACCGGGTCTTCTTCCGGTGGCGGCGCATCCATCAGAATCGCGCGACGCTCGCGCTCGACCACGCGAAAATAACGCCGGAACGAGGCATCGCCGGGGATCGGTTCGATCGACGCAGAAGCCCAGCCACTCGCATCGACAAAGCCACGGATAAGCTGCTCACGCTCGTTCAAGACCAATCACCTGCCATCTGCTGCCAGCGCGCTTGCCAGTTCGCGCCCGGCTGCGCCTCGATCCGGCGCTCGCTAGCATCGCTTCCGGTGATCCGCAATTGCAGCGTATCGGGTCCTGCGAGCCCGCCGACGCGCTCGGGCCATTCGGCGATCAGCAGCGCCGGATCACCCGCATCGAGCCCCAGTTCGTCGAGCTCCATCGCTCCGTCGAGCCGGTAGAAATCGGCGTGAATGACCGGAATTCGCACCTCGGGCGGGTCATAAGGAAGGATGAGCGCAAAGGTCGGGCTCGGCACCTCTCCGGCAAAGCCCAGTGCGTTCAGGATCGCGCGGGCGAGCGTCGATTTGCCCGCGCCGAGATCGCCCGAAAGCGCGATCGTATCGCCGGGGCGCGCCATATCGGCGAGCTGCTGCCCCAGGCGCTGCATCGCCTCGATCGAACCGATGGTCGGCATCACGGCATCAGAATCGTGACGATGGTGCCCGCGCCCGGTTCGCTGACCAGCTCCATCCGCCCGCCATGCGCCTCGATCAGGTTCTTCGCCAGCGGCAGGCCCAGGCCCGAGCGCTTGGTCACCGGCTTGCCTCCCGCCTCGTCCGCCTGGAGCACGCCATCGAGCGCGCGCGCCTGCGCACGCGCATCGAGGCCAGGTCCGTTGTCCGACACCACAATGCGCAGCTTGTTCCGGAAGCGATCGCCGAGCAGCAGCACGCGCCCGCCTTCCTGGGTGTAGCGCAGCGCATTATCGACCACGGCGGTGATCGCCTGGGCAAAGCGCTGGCGATCGACCTCGGCCATGCCCGGGCCACCGTTCACATCGACCTCGAGCGCGATGTTGCGCCCCCCCGCCAACCCGGCCATGCCCTTGGCAACATCGACCAGCAGCGCCGCCATATCGGTCGGCTCGCGCTTGAGCGGCAATGTGCCCGCCTGGCTCTGGCTCAGATCGAGCACCATGTTGATCTGCGCCGACAGCCGCTCGACCGAATCGATGATCGCCTTGGCATAGTCCTGGCCCTGTTCGGACAGCGGCCCTGCCACCCCGCTCGCCAGCAGCTCGGCAAAGCCGCCGATCGAGGTGAGCGGCGTGCGGAATTCGTAGCTCATATTGGCGAGGAACTTCGTCTTGATGGCATCGGCCTCGACCAGCGCCTCGTTGCGTTCACGAAGGGCATCTTCCATCCGCTTGGCGTCGGACACGTCGATCATCGTGAACAGCGCGCTCGAATCGGGCAGCGGAATGCCGACGAAATCGAACACCCGGCCATCCTTCATCACCAGCTGGCCGGCGCGCTGGGTCCGGTCGAGCGTGGCCGACCGGATGACTTCCCGCAGCGCCGAGATCTGCGCCGGACGCTTGAGCTGTGGCGCGATGGCTTTCAGCAGCTCGTCGGCGCGCGGATGCTTGGCGAGCTCGGCCTCGTCGACCTCCCACACCGCGCCGAAGCGCGTGTTCCACAGGTGCAGCCGCCCGTCGGAGGTGAAGACGGCGAGCGCCTCGTAGAGGTTGTTGAACGTCGCGGTGCGCACCCGCAGCAGCGTGTCGCGCGCGCTCGCCAGTTGCACCTGCTCGGTCCGGTCCTCGAAGATCAGCAGCAGGCCATTATCGGGCGTCGGCTGGGCGATGGCGCGCAGATGCGTGCCGTCGGCGATCAGCCAGCTGTCCTCGACCGGGGCTGCCGACTGGAACCATTCGCGCTTCTCGTCGCGCCAGGCGGGAAAATCGCGCACCTGCGGCACACGGCCTGCCTCGCGCATCCGGTCGATCAGCCGCTCGAACTCCAGCCCGTCCTGCAGCCATTGCGGCTTGAGCTGGAACATGCGCACGAACGGCTGGTTGACGAAGATCAGGCGGCGCTGCGCATCGAATTGCGCCACGCCCGCCGACAGATTGTCGAGCATGTCGCGCTGGGCATCGCGGAAGCGCTCGGTCGCCTGGCGCGCCTGGATCAGGTCGTGCACGTCGATGGCATAGCCCGCGATGCCGCGCCCCTTGATCGGCAGATCGACCACCTCCATCGCGCGCCGCGTGCCCGCGATCGTCGTGGTGACCGTGCGGCGCGAGGGCGTATTGCTCTCGAACGCACGCGCGGCGACCGCGAGCGGCGTGAGCCCATCGACGGTCTCGACCAACTCCTGCCCGGCCTCGACGACATCGGCGGCGCTGCTGGCGCCGACCGCCTCGACATAGGCGCTGTTGACCAGCAGCAGCGACAGGTCCTCGCGGCGGAACCACATCGGGATCGGCGCGGCCTCGATCAGCCCCGACAATGCGTCGAACGCCCGCTTCGCCTCGGCCTCGGCCTCGACCAGCGCCGCCATGCGCGTCTCGCTCTCGGTCGCGTCATAGAACCACAGCAGAACTGCACCCGGCGCGATGGTCTGCGGATCGGCGAGCCGGCCCTCGATCCGCAATCTGCGGTTCGATCCGGCCGCGGTAACCGCCATCGCGAACGGCGCGCCGCTCTTCTGCGCAGTCGTGATCTTTTGACCGAGCAGGTCGAGCGCCTCGCGGTCGAGGCCTCTGGCGGCCTGGCTGAGCTCGGCGAGGTAAGGTGGAAGCTTTTCCAGCCCCAGCCAGCGCGCCACGCGCTCGGGCCCCTCGATCCGCGAATCCGACCGCACGATCAGGGGGATGGCCGGACCGGAATCGATCAGCCGGGTGAGCCGCCGCAACTGCCTGCGCGCCGTCCCTGCGGCGCGGCGCATCTGCAGCCCCGTCACCAGCGCCCAAATAGCTGCGCCCGTCCAGAGCGCCAGCACGAGCGCGATCAGGAACAGCCCGCCATTGCTCACCAGCATAAGCGACTCATCGATTCAGGGGGTGAAACAGGCGTCCGCGTCATTGCATTGGGCCGTAGCGCAGATTGGGGTGGGAGCAAAACGGGCAATCTGGGCGTGTTGTGGATATGTCCGTTGCGGCAACCCAATTCGTCATCCTGAACTTGTTTCAGGATCCATCAGACTTCAGCAGCCGAAGCTTGTTGGGGAGAAATGGGTCCTTAAACAAGTTCAGCGTGACGGTTTTGCGTCAGGGTCGGGCGATCACTTCTCCCAATACCATTTGCGCAGCTTCGACGTGCCGGTCAGCGTCTCGTTCATCGTCGGCACCTCGTACAGCCGCCCGTTGAGCATGACATGCGTGATCCTGTCGGACTGGCGGATATCGGCCACCGGATCGCCATCGATGATGACCATGTCCGCGAGCTTGCCCGGCTCGATCGACCCGATATCCTTGTCGAACCCGAGCGAGCGCGCGCCGCTGATCGTCGCGGTGCGCAGCGCCTCGATCGGCGTCATGCCACCCTTAACGAAGCTCCACAGCTCCCAGTGCGAGGCTAGCCCCTCTTCCTGGCCGTGCGCGCCGATGCCGACAGGCACGCCGCGCCGTGCCAGCTCCGCCGCCTCGCGCGCGGAAGCCGTGTCGGCATAATCCTCTTCAGGCCCGATCTCGCGGCGCACGCTCGAGGCTTCCAGCTTGCGGCGCGGGACATGCCTGCTCAGGATCGGATGCTGCCAGATATCGGTGTGCGAGCGCCAATAGGGATCTGCGCCCATGCCACCAAAGGTTACCACCAGCGTCGGCGTGTAGCCGACCTTGCTCTGCGCGAAGAAGCTGCGCACGTCCTCGTACAGCCGTTCCTGCGGGATATTGTGCTCGAGCGTGGTGTTGCCATCAGCGATGATCGTGATGTCCTGGCTGAACAGCGATCCGCCCTCGGCGACGCTCGCCAGACCATCGGCTTGGGCTGCAGCGACAACCTGCTGGCGCTGTTCGCGGCGCGGCTGGTTGTAGTTCTTGACGCTCTGCGCGCCCTGGAGCTTCAGCCGCGTGGTGTGCGCGCGGGCATCGGCCAGGCTGTCGATCTCGGCGAAGATTCCTGCCGCCTTGGCGCCATAGACGACTTCGCCGGTCGAGAAGATGCGCGGCGCGAGATACTTGCCGACGCGCTGATAGCTTGCCGCCGGGAAAATCTCCGCCGCCGAATTGCTGGGATCGTGGATCGTGGTAACGCCCATCGCCAGATGCGCGACCGCGCTCCAGTTCTGCTGCGGCACCAGATCGTCCGACCCTTGCGGCCCGTGCGCGTGCGCATCGACAAGGCCGGGGATGATCGTCTTGCCCGCGACATCGACCGTCTGCGCGCCCGCAGGCACCGCGACATTCGCGCCGACCGCGACGATGCGGTTATCCCGCACCACCACCGTGCCGCGCTCGATGATGCCGCCCTGATCGTTGGCCATCGTGACGATGCGCGCATTGGTGAAGGCGACGGTGCCGCTCGGCTTGTCGGCCGGTGCGGTGACGTTGATCACGACACCGGTCCTGGGCGGGGCGAATTTTGGATCGGTCTTCGCGACAGGGCCGCTGGCGATCGCCTTGCCCGCATCGGCGGAATAGACCACCGGCCCCAGCGACCAGTTGAGCTGGCGGCCATTATGCGACCATTGCAGGAAGGTCGCGCCGCCCTCGCTCACTTGCACCGCAGGCAGCGCGCCGCCGCCCTTGCCCGCGCCCAGATCGACCGCGCCTGCCATGAAGGGCATCACGAACGCGGCGTAATTCTGGCGGAAGGCGAGCATCCTGCCATCTGGTGCGACGGCGTAGCCGCTGACCAGCTCCCCGCTGGCATGGGTGCGCTCGGCCTCGCCGTTGAGGTCGGTGCTGACCAGCGCCAGCTTGCCGCCCTTGAAGGCGCTGAAATAGACCCGGTCGCCTGTCGCGCCGAAATGCGGTTCGCTGCCTTCATCGGTGATGCGCCGCGTCTGGCCGCTGGCGATATCGAGCAGATAGATGCCTGGCTGCACGCCCCAGGCGTCGGATGTCAGCCCGCCGCCGCTGCCGGCTTCGTAGACCACGAACCGGCCATCGGGCGAGAATTGAGGTCGGCGATAATGGCCGGGCATCCTGCTGATCGTCCGCGCTTCGCCGCCTCCTGCGCCGACGACGCGCAGTTCGCCCAGGCGTTCGTCATCCCAGCTCACATAGACGATCTGGCTGCCATCGCGCGAAAAACTCGGGAACAGCTCGAAATCGGTCCCGCCATTGGTGACCAGCGGCTGCACTGCACCGCCGCCAGCAGGCTGCTGGTGCAGCTTGCCCAGGGCCTCGAACACCATGCGATTGCCGTCGGGCGAGACGCTGGCAAAGCGCGGCATCGTCACCGCCACGGTATCGGGCGCGACCGGCTTTTGCGGACGGATCGGGTCGACAATGGTGCGCGTGTCGTTGACGCTGAACGGGATGACGCTCGCCTGACCACTCGTCACATCGATCGAGCGGATCTTGCCGCCCGCCCAGAAGACAAGCCGCTTGCTGTCGGGCAGCCAGCCCATGTTCGGATAGACGCCGTGCACCGCCCAGGTTTCCTGCACGTCGCGGTCCATATCGTCATAGATCTTGCGCTCCTCGCCGCTTCGCATGTCGCGGACATAGAGCTTGGTCTTCGCCCGTTCGCGGCGGACGAAAGCGAGATAGCGGCCGTCGGGCGAAGGCTGGGGCCGCGCTGCGCCGCCCGGGCCTCCGGTCACGCGTTCGACCTTGCCGGTGCCCATGTCATAACGGTCGATCACGAAGACTTGGGCATTGCTGTTCTGCGCATATTCGAAGATCGGCCCGGGGGTCGCGTCCTTGCTGTAGAAGATGCCCTTCCCGTCGGGCGCGAAAATGGGTTCGCCAAGCTCCTTCTGGTGCGCTTCGCTAGGACGCTTGACCAGCGGCACGCCATTGCCGCCGCTGACATGATACAGCCACAGCTCGCCCGTACCGAGCGAGCGCCCGGTGGTGAAATGCTTGCGCGCCACGATATACTGGCCGTCCGGGCTCCAGCTCGGGTTGTTGAGCAGGCGGAAGCTCTCTTTCGTCAGCTGGCGCTTGTCCGAGCCATCGGCGTTCATGATCCAGATATTGTCGCCGCCGCCCCGGTCCGAGGTGAAGGCGATGCGGCTGCCATCGGGCGAAAAACGCGGGTGCTGTTCGTAAGCCAGGCCCTCGGCAATCCGCGTCGCCGCGCCGCCGCTGATCGGCATGGTGTAGATGTCGCCGAGCAGATCGAAGACGATTCGGCTGCCATCGGGGCTGACATCGAGGTTCATCCAGGTGCCCTCGTCGACCTTGATGGGGATGGCGCGGGTCTTCATCGGCGGCGCATTGACGTCCCAGGCGGCGGGCTTGTCCGACGGGGCCTTCTGCGCCAGCGCAGGCATGGCGATGGCGAGCGCCGCCAGGGCGACGGAAAAACGCAGTGCTTTCATGATGATGTTCCCCGGATTCTTATGCGTATAAGGGGACGCTAGCCGCGCTGCGCCCGAGCGCAACCGGAAAACGACGAGCAGCAGGGGACGAGCAGGATGCTCGCCCGCCGCTACTCGATCACTGCGTCAGCCCTCTGCCTTGGCGGGCTTCTTCGCGGCAGGCTTTTTCGTTGCGGTCTTTTTCGCGGGCGCCTTCTTGGCGGCAGGCTTCTTCTCCGCCGCCGCCTTTTTGGGAGCCGGTTTTTTCGCCGGCGCCTTCTTGCCCTTCTTGGCCGGAGCCTTGGCGGCACGCTCGGCGATCAGCAGCAGCGCCTCGTCAAGCGTCAGTTCGTCCTTGTTCTTGTCCTTGGGGATGGTCGCGTTGACGCTGCCATCGGTGACATAGGCGCCATAGCGGCCGTCCATGATCTTGACGTCTGTATCGGTCGCCGGGTTCTTGCCCAGCACCTTGAGCGGTTCGGGCGTGCCGCGCCGCGCGCGACCGCCGCCTGCCGCCGCTTCAGCGAGCTTGACCACCGCCGCGTTCATGCCGGTTTCGAACACCTCCATGGTGCCCGAAAGCCGAGCATATTTGCCGTCATGCGCGAGATACGGGCCATAGCGGCCGATGCTCGCGGTGATCGGCTTGCCCGTTTCGGGATGCTCGCCGATCTCGCGCGGGAGCGACAGCAGCTTTAGCGCCCATTCGAGCCCGAAATCCTCGCCAGGCACGTCCTTGGGGATCGAGGCGCGCTTGGCGTCCTTGCCGTCGCCCAGCTGGACATAGGGACCGAAGCGACCCGAACGCTTGCTCACCGCTTCGCCGCTCACCGGATCGGTGCCGAGTTCCTCGGGACCACTATCGCCCTGATCGCCCTCGCCGCCGCCTTGCGCGAAGCGGCGGGTGAACTTGCACTCGGGATAGTTCGAGCAGGCCACGAACGCACCAAAACGTCCGCCGCGCAGCGCCAGCCTGCCTTCGCCGCATTTGGGGCACAGACGCGGATCGCCGCCATCGGCCTTTTTCGGGAACAGATAGGGCTCGAGGAACTTGTCGAGCTCGGCGGTGATCTCTGACGGCTTCTGCTCCATGACTTCCGCCGTCTTCGGCTTGAAATCGCGCCAGAAGGCTTCGAGCACCGCGCGCCACTCGGCGCGACCGCCCGAAACGTCGTCGAGCTCTTCCTCGAGCCCAGCGGTAAAGTCGTAGGCGACATAGCGTTCAAAGAAGCGTTCGAGAAAGCCTGTCAGCAACCGGCCCGATTCTTCTGCAAAGAAACGGTTTTTCTCGACGCGCACATAGGCGCGATCCTTGAGCACCTGGATGATCGAGGCATAGGTCGATGGCCGTCCAATGCCGAGCTCCTCGAGCCGCTTGACCAGCGACGCTTCGGAAAAGCGCGGCGGCGGCTGGGTGAAGTGCTGCACGGCGTCGACCGACTTCTTCGCCGGACTGTCTCCCTTGGACATGACCGGCAACAGACCGCCATCCTCGCTGTCGGCATCGTCGAGGCCTTCCTCGTAGAGCGCGAGAAAGCCGGGGAATTTCACCACCTGGCCATTGGCGCGCAGCGCGGTGCGCCCTGTGCCATCGACCAGCTCCACCACCGTGCGCTCGAGCAGCGCGGTCGCCATCTGGCTGGCGAGCGCGCGCTTGAAGATCAGGTCGTAGAGCCGGGCATGATCGCCCGACCCGGCCTTGTCACGGCTGAAATCGGTGGGGCGGATCGCCTCATGCGCTTCCTGCGCGTTCTTGGCCTTGGTCTGGTACTGGCGCGGGGTCTCGGGAAGGTAATGGCCCGAATAGCGCTCCGAAATCGCCTTGCGCGCCTCCATGATCGCGCCGCCGTCCATCTGCACGCCATCGGTACGCATATAGGTGATCGCGCCGTCCTCGTAGAGCGACTGGGCAATCCGCATGGTGTGGCTGGCGGAGAAGCCCAGCTTGCGAGCGGCCTCCTGCTGCAGCGTCGAGGTGGTGAAGGGCGGCGGCGGATTGCGCTTCAAGGGCCGCGTCTCGACCGTCTCGACGGTGAAATGCCCGGCCTCGACCTTGGCCTTGGCGGCTTCGGCGGCTCCGGCATTGCCCAGCGACAACTTGTCGAGCTTCTCGCCCTCCAGCCGCACCAGCCGCGCGGTGAAGGCCTGGCCGTCCTGCTCCATCTGTGCGCTGACCGACCAATATTCCTGCGCGGTGAACGCCTCGATCTCGCGTTCGCGCTCGACGATCAGACGCAGCGCCACCGACTGCACGCGGCCTGCGGACTTCGCGCCGGGCAGCTTGCGCCACAGCACCGGCGACAGCGTGAACCCGACCAGATAATCGAGCGCGCGGCGGGCGCGATAGGCATCGATCAGATCGCTGTCGAGCTCGCGCGGCGCGGCCATCGCCTCGGTCACCGCCTTCTTGGTGATCGCGTTGAAGGTCACCCGCTCGACCGCCTTGGGCAGGGCCTTGCGCTTGCCCAGCACCTCGAGCACGTGCCAGCTGATCGCCTCGCCCTCGCGATCAGGGTCGGTCGCCAGGATCAGGCGGTCGGCCTTCTTCGCCTCGTCGGTGATGGCCTTGAGCTGGCGCGTCTTGTCGCCATAGGCCTCCCAGACCATGTCGAAATCATTGTCGGGATCGACCGAGCCGTCCTTGGGCGCGAGATCACGGATATGGCCATAGCTGGCCAGCACCCGGTAATCGGACCCGAGATATTTTTCGATGGTCTTTGCCTTGGCGGGCGATTCGACGATAACCAGTTGCATGTAATGAATTTCCCGGAAGCTCTCACGTGTACGCGTAAGCTGGGCGGCGTTATCGGCATTCGTCAAGACCGTCCAGTGCGGGCGTGAAACCGATCACACCAGCGAGACGCGCCCCGCCGCATGCCGTTCGATCAACCCGCCGAGTTCGAGGTCGAGCAGGATCATCTGCACCGCGCCGCTGTCCAGCCTCGACTGGCGCACCAGTTCGTCGATGGCGATCGGCGAGCGGCCGAGCAGATCCACCAGCGTCCGGCGCGCAGCATCATCGGGCTCGGGCTGCGGTTGCACGGCATAGTTCTGAATGGGCGCTGCGACATGGCGCGGCCTGGCACCGGTCATCGGCGAAACCAGCTCCATTATGTCATCGACCCCCTGGACCAGGGTCGCCCCACCCCGGATCAGCTCGTTGCAGCCGCGCGAGCGCGAATCGAGTGGCGACCCGGGAATGGCCATCACGTCGCGCCCGGCCTCAGCCGCCAGCCGCGCGGTGATCAGCGAGCCCGACTTGGGCGCAGCCTCGACCACCAGGGTCCCGGTCGCCATTCCGGCAATGATGCGGTTGCGATAGGGGAAATGCCGCGCCAGCGGCTCGGTGCCGGGCGGCTGTTCGGCTATCACCAGCGCGCGCTCGCCCATTTCGGCCTGAAGGTTGCGATTCTCGGGCGGGTAGCTGATGTCGATCCCCGAGGCGATCACCCCGGCGGTGCTGGCCAGGCCAGTTCCTGCGATCCGCAAGGCGCCCTCATGCGCGCTTGTGTCGATGCCGCGCGCCAGCCCGGAAACCACAAGGAACCCGACCTCTGCCAGCTCGCCCGCGATCTGCCGGGCAAAGCGGCATGCCGATGCCGAGGCATTGCGCGCGCCGACCATCGCGATCGCCGGGCGCTGCATCAGCCGTGCGTCGCCGCGCACCGTGAGGATCGGCGGGGCGTTGTCGATATGCACCAGCAACTCGGGATAATCGGCATCGTCAGCAAAGAGATAACGCGCGCCGGCGGCCTCGACCCGGTGCGCTTCCTGCTCGGCCTGCGTCAATGTCGAGATCCGCAGTGCCCGCCCGCCAGTGCGCTGGACCAGATCGGGCAGCGCCTCGATGGCGGCGAGCGCAGAGCCGAAGCGGCGCATCAGCTGCGCAAAGCTGATCGGCCCTATGCGTTCGCTGCGCAGCAGCCGGATGCGCGCCAGATGCTCGGCGCTCAGCATGCGATGAGACCCAGGCGGCGGGGGCTCAGGCGGCGGAGGATTTGCCGATCTTCGGCTCGGTGCCCGCCATCAGCCGCTCGATATTGCCGCGATGCTTCCACAGCACGAACACCAAGGTCACGACAAATACCCACAGAGCCTGCTCCATGCCAAACCACCAGGCCGCCACCGGCATCGCCGCCGCCGCGAGCATCCCGCCCAGCGACGAGTAGCGAAAGGCGAAGGCGGTGCTCAGCCACACAGCCGCGAAGACGACGCCCAGCGGCCAGTAAAGCGCTATCGCGATGCCAAGCAAGGTCGCAACCCCCTTGCCACCGGCAAACTTGAGCCAGATCGGATATAAATGACCCAGGAACGCACCCAATCCGGCAATCGGCCCGCTGCCCGGCGCGACCGCCTCGGCAATCGCGATTGCCAGCGCGCCTTTGCCCAGATCGAACAACAGGGTTGCCGCCGCGAGCCCCTTGCGCCCGGTGCGCAGCACGTTGGTCGCGCCGATATTGCCCGATCCGATGCTGCGCAGATCGCCGGCGCCCGCCAGCCTTGTCAGGATGATGCCGAACGGGATCGAGCCCAGCAGATAGCCCATCAGCATCAGCCCGCCCAGGGTCGCCACGGCCATGCCCGCTAGATCGCTCATCACATTCTCGTCCCGTCCCGATGCGCATCATCCGCGCACGATGCGTGATAGGCTGGCGCACGTTTTTGGCAAGCGTGGTTGATCGTTCTCGCGCCCCTGCTAAGCGTGGCGCATGACGCAAACCCCTTCGCCCGCGAGCGAGACCGATCCCAAGGCACCGCTGCTATTCTTCGATTCCGGCGTTGGCGGACTGACCGTGCTCTACGCCGCGCGCAAGCTGCTGCCCCATGCACCGATCGTTTATGCCGCCGATTTTGCCGGGCTGCCTTATGGCGAGAAGACCGAGGCCGAGATCGGCGCGCGCGTGCCCGCGCTGCTGGGACGGCTGGTCGAACGCTATCGCCCGCGCCTGATCACCATCGCCTGCAACACCGCCTCGACCATTGCGCTGCCCCAGGTGCGCGCCGCGCTCGACCTGCCCGTGGTGGGGACGGTACCCGCGATCAAGCCCGCGTCCGAGATCTCAGCAGGCCGGGTGATCGGCGTGCTGGGCACCGAGGCGACGGTACGCCAGCCCTATGTCACCAATCTGGCGCGCGAATTTGCCAGCGACGCCACGATCCTGCGCTATGGCGCGCCCGAGCTGGTGCGCGCGGCGGAGATGAAGCTACGCGGCGACGTGCCAGATCCCGCAATATTTGCTCGGGCGGTGGCGGGCCTCACCTCGCAGGAGCGCGCCGTGCCGATCGATACTGTCGTTCTCGCCTGCACCCATTTCCCGCTCGTCCAGGACGAATTGGCGCGTGCTTTCGGTCGTCCTGTCCAATTCGTGCACGGCGCCGATGGAATCGCGCGGCGCATCGCCTGGCTTACGCGTGAACAGCGGTTCGAGGGCAATGGCCTGCGCTTTGTCGCGACCGGCCCCGCCGCCGCGATCACCGCCTATGAGCCTGCGCTGAAGGCGCGCGGCTTTGCATCGTTCGAAAGTCTTTGATCGACCGGCACGATCAAGCTGACGCCGATTTTCCATTGGCGTACCGTCCCAGCGAATGCTTAACCGGTGATCGATATAGGACGTTTTGTCCCATCAGTTGCGAGCCGTTATCGCTGGAATTGCGGGATTTAGTTGCTATGAAGACGGCAGCAGATGCGCACGCAGATGGTCGCGTAAACGGTTGGGCGCAACGGCTTGCAACATCATATGTCAGGACCAGGGTGGCTGCGTGAACTACGACCAGATTTTCGAAGCGGCGATTGACCGGCTGCACGCCGAAGGCCGTTACCGGGTCTTTATCGACATCCTGCGCAACAAGGGCGCCTATCCCAACGCGCGGTGCTTCCACGGGCATAATGGCCCGAAGCCGATCACCGTGTGGTGCTCGAACGATTATCTCGCGATGGGCCAGCACCCCAAGGTGATCTCCGCGATGGAAGAGGCGCTGCACAATGTCGGCGCCGGCTCGGGCGGCACGCGCAACATTGGCGGCAACACGCATTATCATATCGAGCTGGAGCAGGAGCTGGCCAGCCTGCACGGCAAGGACAGCGCGCTGCTGTTCACCTCAGGCTATGTCTCGAACGACGCTACGCTCTCCACGCTCGCGCGCATCCTGCCGGGCTGCATCATCTTTTCCGACGAGCTGAACCACGCCTCGATGATCGCGGGCATCCGCAATTCGGGCTGCGAAAAGCGCGTCTTCCGCCACAATGATGTCGAGCATCTCGAAGAGCTGCTCGCCGCCGAAGACCCGAACGTGCCCAAGCTGATCGCGTTCGAAAGCGTCTATTCGATGGACGGCGATGTCGCGCCGATCCATGCGATCTGCGACCTGGCGGACAAGTACAACGCGCTGACCTATCTCGACGAGGTGCACGCGGTCGGCATGTACGGCGCGCATGGCGGCGGCATTTCGGAGCGCGACGAGGCGGCCGCACGGCTGACGATCATCGAGGGCACGCTCGGCAAGGCCTTTGGCGTGATGGGCGGCTATATCGCGGCCGACCAGAAGATCATCGACGTCATCCGCAGCTACGCGCCGGGCTTCATCTTCACCACCTCGCTTTCGCCAGTGCTGGTCGCCGGCGCCTTGGCGAGCGTCCGGCACCTCAAGCAGTCGAGCGAGGAGCGCGAGGGCCAGCAGGCCGCCGCCGCGACGCTCAAGCAGCTGTTCCGCGATGCGGGACTGCCGGTGATGGACACCACCACGCATATCGTGCCGCTGATGGTCGGCGATCCGGTCAAGGCCAAGCGGATCAGCGATATGCTGCTCGCCGAATATGGCGTATACGTGCAGCCGATCAACTTCCCCACCGTGCCGCGCGGCACCGAAAGGCTGCGCTTCACACCTGGTCCGTCTCACGATGAAGCCATGATGCGCGATCTGACGGCGGCGCTGGTGGAAATCTGGGACAGGCTGGAGCTTCGCAAAGCAGCCTGACATCATGACACCGCAACGCTACAGCCTGGGCTCCATCGTTCTCCACTGGCTGATCGCAGCGGCGCTCGTTTTCCAGGTCGTCTTTGCCGAATCGCTCGAAGGGCCGCGCGGGCCGGATCTCTTCGCCCGCTATCAGCTGCACAAGTCGGTTGGCATCACGATTCTGCTGCTGAGCGTCCTGCGGCTCGGCTGGCGATATATCGCGCCGCGCCCTGCCCCGGTACCCGGTCCCAAATGGGCGATGACGCTGTCGGGTTTGGTCCATTTCGGCTTCTATGGCTTCATGATCGCCGCGCCGGTGACCGGCTGGATCATCGTTTCGACCTCGAAGATCAAGGTCGAGACGCTGCTGTTCGGCTCGGTGCCGTGGCCGCACCTGCCGGTGCCGGCAAGCTGGGGCGAACCGGCGGAATTCCTCCACCATTTCATGCCCAATGTCGCCATCGCTCTGCTGGTACTGCATGTCGCAGGGGCGCTGAGGCACCAGTATCTGCTGGGCACGCCGATCCTGGCGCGGATGCTGCCCGGCGGACAGGGCAAGGCGGTCGGCGCGGTGCTCACCGCCGCGGCTATCATGCTGGGCGGCGTGGTGCTGGGCAAGGTCGTCGACCCCCGAGGCGCTGCGCAAGCCGCCAGGCCCGCTGCCGTTACTGGCGCGCCTGTCCCAGCACCGGCCCCGGAAGCCACACCTGCCGCAGCCCCTGGAGGCGAAAAGGCCAAGGCCGAAGACGCGACCACCGAAGAAGATGCGAATGCCGAGCCGCGCAAGTGGGCGGTCGGCAGGGGCGGCACGCTCGGCTTTTCCGCGCGCTGGAACGGCGAGGCGGTCGATGGCCGCTTCGCGCGCTGGACCGCAAACATCCTGTTTTCGCCCGAGGCGCTGGACGCCTCGAAGATCGATGTCAGCATCGATCTGGCCTCGGTCGATACCGGCGATGGCCAGCGCGACGGCACGCTGACGGGGAGCGACTTCTTCGATACTGGCAAGTTCGCCAGGGCCACCTATCGCGCGAGCAAATTCAAGGCGCTGGGCGGCAACCGCTATCGCGCCGATGGCACGCTGACGCTGCGCGGCGTCAGCAAGTCGGTGCCGCTGAATTTCACGCTCGATATCACCGGCGACAAGGCGCGCGCCAGGGGCAGCGCGACGATCGACCGCACCAGTTTCGGCGTCGGCCAGGGCGATTATGCCAGCACCGCCGAAATCGCGGGGCCGGTTGCGGTGAGTTTCGACTTCCAGGCGACGGCGCGCGATTGAACCGGCGCATGGGCGGCTCCATATCGCCCGGATGACCGCTTCCCCGCACTGGATCGAACCCTTTCCCCATGGAATCTATGTGCGGCCCGCCGATGCGTGGATCGATCCCTCGCGACCCGTCCCCCGCGCGCTTATCACCCACGGCCATGCCGACCATGCGCGCGGCGGGCATGACGCGGTCTGGGCGACACCCGAGACGCTCGACATCATCAACCTGCGCTACGGCCGCTACACCGGCGAGAACGCGGTCGGCTATGGCGATGCGGTCGACCTGAACGGCGTCAGCGTGTCCTTCCATCCTGCGGGCCATGTGCTGGGGTCGGCGCAGATCCGGCTCGAATATCAGGGCGAGACCGTGGTGGTGACCGGGGATTTCAAGCGGCGGCCCGATCCCAGCTGCGCACCGTTCGAGCTCGTGCCCTGCGATATCTTCATCACTGAGGCGACCTTCGGGCTGCCCGTCTTCCGTCACCCGCCGACACCCGACGAGATCGCCAAGCTGCTGAGTATGCTGGAGGCCAATCCGCAGGGCTGCGTGCTGGTGGGGGCCTATGCGCTGGGCAAGGCGCAGCGGGTAATCGCCGAACTGCGCGACGGGGGCTTCCACGATCCCATCTATCTTCACGGCGCGCTCGAAAAGATGTGCGCGCTCTATGGCGAGCATGGCGTCGATCTGGGCGAGTTGCGGCCCGTCGCGGGAACCGACAAGAGCGAGCTGATGGGCCGGGTCATCCTCGCCCCGCCCTCGGCACTGGCCGACAGGTGGAGCCGCCGGCTGCCCGATCCCGTCACCGCCATGGCCTCGGGCTGGATGCGGGTGCGAGCGCGGGCCCGGCAACGCGGGGTCGAACTGCCGCTGATCATCTCCGACCATGCCGATTGGGACGAGCTCACGCAAACCATCCGCGATGTCGCCCCGCGCGAGGTGTGGGTCACGCATGGTCGCGAGGAGGCGCTGCTGCGCTGGTGCCAGTTGCACCAGATCAGGGCGCGCGCGCTGGCGCTGGTCGAGCGCGAAGACGAGGACGACGCCTGATGCGCGCCTTTGCCGCGCTCGTGACGCAGCTGGGCTATACCCGCTCGCGCAACGCCAAGGTCGCGCTGATCGCGGACTATCTGCGCGCCACGCCCGATCCCGATCGCGGCTGGGCGCTCGCGGCGCTGACCGGCGAAGCAGATTTCTCGGCGGTCAAGGCCTCGGCGGTGCGTGCGATGGCGATGGAGCGCGTCGATCCCGAGCTGTTTCGCCTCAGCCGCGATTTCGTCGGTGATACCGCAGAAACGGTGGCCCTGATCTGGCCCGAGACAGTCACCCCGACCAACGACCTGCGGCTTGCCGATGCCGTGGACGCGTTCGCCAATGTCAGCCGAGCCCGCGCCCCCGCCCTGCTTGCCGAGTATATGGACCGGCTTGACAGCGACGGTCGCTATGCGCTGATCAAGCTCGCCACCGGCGCGATGCGCGTGGGCATCTCCGCGCGGCTCGCCAAGACGGCGTTTGCACAGGCCTTCGGGCTCGATGTCGATGCGGTCGAGGAAGTGTGGCATGCGCTCGCCCCGCCTTATGCCAGCCTGTTTGCCTGGGGCGAAGGCGGCCCGCGCCCCGATCCCGAGGGCACGCCCTATTTCCGCCCGTTCATGCTCGCGCATCCGCTTGAGGACGGCACGGTCGATCTCGCCGATTATGCCGCCGAATGGAAATGGGACGGTATCCGCATCCAGATCGTGCGCATCGGCGAGGCGGTGAAGCTGTTCAGCCGCGGCGGCGACGACATCACCCTCGCCTTCCCGGACATTGCCCAGCACATGCCGGTCGAGGGCGTGTTCGATGGCGAATTGCTGGTGCGCGGCGAGGCGCAGATGGGCGAGGCGGCGAGCTTCAATGCGCTGCAGCAGCGCCTGGGTCGCAAGACCGTCTCGGCGAAGATGCTCTCCGAAGCGCCGGCGTTCGTGCGGCTCTACGATCTGCTGATCGACGGGCGCGAGGACCTGCGCACCCAGCCCTGGTCTGTCCGTCGCGCGCGGCTGGAAGCAAAAATGCCTGCCCTGCCTGCCGACCGGTTCGACCTGTCACAGGTCATCGAAGCAGCCGATTTTGCCGAACTCGGTCGCATCCGCGACGGCGCGCGCGATGCCGCGATCGAGGGCGTGATGCTCAAGCGGCGCGACAGCCTCTATGTGCCGGGCCGCCGCGTCGGGCTGTGGTACAAGTGGAAGCGCGATCCGCTCACCGCCGATTGCGTGATGATGTATGCCCAGCGTGGCAGCGGCAAGCGATCGAGCTTCTACAGCGACTATACATTTGGCTGCTGGAACGACGAGGGCGAGTTGGTGCCGGTCGGCAAGGCCTATTCGGGCTTCTCGGACAGCGAATTGAAGTGGCTCGACAAGTTCGTCCGGCAGAACACGGTCAATCGCTTCGGCCCGGTGCGCGAGGTCGAAAAGTCGCTGGTGCTCGAGGTCGCCTTCGATTCTATCCACGAATCGAAGCGGCACAAGTCAGGGATAGCGATGCGCTTTCCCCGGATCGCGCGGCTGCGGCGCGACAAGCCGGCGGCCGAGGCGGATACGGTGGAAGCACTGAGGGCATTCATTACCTGAATGTTCTCCGGCGAAAGCCGGAGCCCAGTAGCGAGATCACGCCAAGCCGCTCCTGAATTCCGGCTTTTGCCGGAAAACGACCTAGCCCCCGATCACCGCATATTGCGCATAGCCGCGATAGAGCAGGTGGTGGTCGATTCCCAGCCCCGCGTCCTCGGCAATACTGCGGGCGACCGACCCGAGATTACGCCTCGGCGTGACATGAAAGCGCGCCAGCCACGCGTGCAGACCTTTGGCGAACCAGCGCGGCAACTCGTCCTGCGTGCCGAAATCGACAATGTGCATCCGACCACCCGGAGCGAGCGATCCCGCTGCGGCAGCAATGGCCCGCTCCCAGCCCGGGATCATCGACAGGGTGTAGGAACAGAACACACGGTCGAAGCCCGAAAGCCCGAACAGGTGCTGCGCGCTGAACGCGGTGGCGTCGCCGCGCGTCAGGAAAATCCGCCCTTCGAGCCCCGCCTTGCGCACCGACTCGCGCGCGGCCTCCAGCATCGCTTCGGAAATGTCGAAGCCGAAGAAACGTGCATTGGGATAGCGCCTGGCCGCCACGATCAGGTTGCGCGCGGTACCGCAACCCAGTTCCAGTACCGTGCCGCCGGACGGCGGCGCCAGATCGGAAATCAGCCGGTCTCGCCCCAGCAGATAATATTTGCGCGTCAGATCATAGATATGCCGCTGCGTCCGGTAGATCGCGTCCATCGCCTCGGCATGGCTGCGCGCAGCCGCTCTCGCCTCATTTGAGGACATAGAGGTGCACCCCGCCATAGATCGAGGACCGGTCGCGCGCGGTGAAGCCGAGCGATTCCTCGGCGCGATAGTCCCAGCGGGCCAGCAGTTCGTCGGGGATGCGACCCGGCAGCAGGCTCGGCTCGGCAGCGGTGCGGAACAGCACGCGCGCGCCAGGCAGGGCAGTCCGCGTGATTTCGGTCCACAGCGCGGTAAGCTGCTGATCGCTCATCCAGTCCTGCGCATCGAGCAGGATGTAGCGGTCGAGGCTGGCATCCTCGCTCGCCTGCAACCGCTCGACGAAATTGGCATGCTCGAAGCTGACGCGACCAACCCGCATGCGCACCGCTTCGTAATGCTGCGCCTGCAGATAGGGCGGCAGCGGCTGATCCGGACCCTTGCCATAGCCACGTCCAAACGCCTGCCAGGCGAAATAATTGTCGCGGATTGCGAAATCGCAAGCGAGCTTCTCGAGCCGCTTGCGGAGCACATCGGCCATCTTTTCATCACCTGCGAGCGCATCGAACTGCGCCGGCGGAATGCCGAGCCCGAACAAGGCAGGCGGCTGATCGGTCAACCAGCGGATGAATTTCTTGTCGAAGACCGGCGCCAGATGCTGCTCGAAGATCGCGCGCTGCTCTTCGAGCGACTGCGCGCCGAGCATGCGCTTCAGGTCGATCTTGTACAGCCTGGCAAGCAGATGCGCGGTGCCGATGAAACCGCCGAGCAGACCGCGCTTGTACAGGCCGCTGCCGAACCCGCCGATGCGCCTGCGTCCGGCAAGATCGCGGCCCTCCCAGTAGCGGCGGCTGGTCTCGTCGAGATGCGGGCGGATATACTGATTGTAGACGCGGATATTCTGCTTGCTGTCCGCTTCGGCGAAGAAGCGGTGGAAATGCGCATGATCCGGCAGATGCTTCGCCGCAGCGATCTTGAGCTTGCCCAATGCTACATGCGCGGTGTTCAGGTCCACCGCGATGATCTGGGCGGGATCGGCTACCAGGTAGGACAGGACGTTGCACCCGCCCGAGGCGATCGTGATGATGCGGCTGTCGGGCTGGATCTGCAGCGCCTCCATGTCGACCACCGGATCTTCCCAGATCTGGGCATAGACCAGGCCCTTGAAGGCAAAGGCAAAGGCGCGGTCGAGAAGCCCCTGCTTCGTCGTCGTACCCGACTGCGTGACGGCTTCGACGATCTTGGTGTTGCGCACTGGTCCGGCCATGCTGCCCATTTCCCTCGCTGCATGTTGCGTGGAACGGTCGTTCCAATCGCGCCGCTAGGACGGTTGCGTGACCCGTGCATGACGGAACCGCGTCAGCGGCTGTCACATTCGCCGGGGCCGCAGAATCAAAGGGCCCGCTGGCCTGGGGGGACCAGCGGGCCTGTGATGTGCCAGGTAAATGGAGGGGATCAGCCCGGCATCACCACGGTGTCGATCACGTGCACCACACCGTTGCTCTGCATGACATCGGTCTGGGTTACGATCGACTTGCCGCCCTTGGCATCGGTAAGGACGACATTCTGACCCTGCAGCGAGGCTGTGAGGGTTCCACCCTGCACGGTCTTGATCTGGGCCTTGCCACCGCCCTTCTTGATGAGCGCGACGACATCGGCGGCGGTCACCTTGCCGGCGACGACATGATAGGTGAGGATGCTGGTCAGCGTCGCCTTGTTCTCGGGCTTCACCAGCGTTTCTACCGTACCGGCGGGCAGCTTGGCGAACGCGGCGTCCGTAGGCGCGAACACGGTGAACGGTCCGGGCGAAGCGAGCGTGTCGACCAGGCCAGCAGCCTTGACCGCCGCGACCAGTGTCTTGAGGTTCGGCGCAGCGCTGGCGTTCTCGACGATGTTCTTGGCGGGATACATCGCGGCGCCGCCGACCATCGAATGGCCTTCACCGCTCTTGTGGTGGTTTGCGATGGCAGGGCCGGCGAGTGCGAGAGTCGCAGCGGCTGTGGCGGCAAGCAGGCTGGGGGCAAGAGTCTTGAGCATCTGTTTCTCCGTCATTTTTCCGTATCCTCATGGGGAAGCCTGGATACGGAGGCAGCTACGGAGAGGTTTCGTGGACGGATGCGGCAGAGATTAACAAAAGTGGAATTGGCGGAATCGCGCACCGCCCATCACCACCGTCACCCCCGCGAAGGCGGCGGTCCCGCTTCTGCTCGAACTTTAGCTGGAAAGCGGGATTCCCGCGTTCGCGGGCATGACGAATGGAGATGATTGTCGGTAAGCGCGATCAGATCCGCTGCAGGCGCCCCTGCGCCACCGTTGGTGCGCTGGGCTTGTCCGGATCGGGCAACACCTTGGGCTCCATCGTCAGGATAAGGTTGCTCAACGGATCGATGAACTTGCGGTGCCCTTCGGGGATCTCGATGCGCGTGACGCCGCCGCGCATCAGGCGGCCCAGACGGCGCGGCTGACCGTCCGCAGGCACGATCCACAGCTCGGGCTCGGTATCGGTGACCGGCATGCCCTCGACGCGCACCAGCATTTCCGACGTGCGGCTGTCATAGCGCGCGGTGAGCAGCAGCCCCTCGATCGGGCCGGTGAGCTGCGCCACCGCCATGTCGGGATTGGCAGGCGGGCTCTGCTTGACCGCAGGGCCAGGCAGCACCAGGGCCAGCGCCAGCACCGCTGCAACAGCGGAGGCGGCGAAGGTCGCGATCTTCCAGCCGTTGCCGCCCGTCCTGACCGGCAACGCAGCCACGACCGGCGCGGGTCGTTCCGCCGCCTGCTCGGCATCGATCAGGCTGTCGATCCGCTCCATCAGCCCATCAGGCGGAGGCACCTCGGCAAAACCATCGTAAAGCGGCGCGAGCCGCGCGCGCCAGGCCTCGACCTCGGCAGCAAAATCGGGATCGGCGAGCATCAGGCGCAGGGCTTCGGCCCGCTCGGCGCCTTCGAGCAGGCCCAGAGCGAGTTCGGCGGCCATGGCAGACCGGTCGGGCATGGCATCACTGCTCACGCGACAGGCACTCCTTCAACTGCATCAATCCCCGGCGAATCCAGCTTTTCACGGTGCCCACCGGCTTGTCCATCGCCTCGGCAATCTCTGGATAGCTGAGGCCCTGATAAAATCCCGCCTTGATCGCGCTGGCCCGCGCCGGTTCCAGCTCGCCCAGACAGCGGAAGATCTGCGCGCGCTCGCTGTCCTGCGACAGCGCCGCCGAGGGATCGGCATCGTCGTCGACCAATGTCTCGGCGAGATCGGCAGGCAGCGGGTCCTCATAACGCTGGCTTCTACGCCAGTCGATCGCGGCGTTCCGTGCGATGGCGCACAGCCAGGCGATCGCGCTCGCCTTGGCCGGATCGAACGACCCGGCACGCTGCCACACCTTCAGATACACGTTCTGCAATACGTCCTCCGCCGCGCCCCTGTCGATGCAGATACGGAGGCAAACGCCGTGCAGTTTCGCCGACGTCATCGCATAGACCGTGCGCAGTGCGTCACGGTCCTGCTGCGCCACCCGCAGCAGCGCAGCCTGCAGGTCGGCGCGGCGTTCGAGGCTGGCGGGGGTCAATGCGCGCTCACGAGGCCAAGGCCCGCGAAAAGAGCGCCGGATCGACATTGCCGCCCGACAGGATGATCAGCGTGCGATCGTCGACCTCGACCTTGCCGGCGAGTACCGCTGCGAGTGCCACCGCGCCGCCCGGCTCGAGCACCAGCCGCAGCCGCTCATGCGCATGGCGCATCGCGCGGAACACCTCTTCGTCCGAAACGCTCACCGCCTCGGCCTTGCGTTCCTTCAATATCTCGAAGGTCAGCGGCGAGACCACCGGAGTCTGCAGCGCATCGCACACCGTGTTCGGGGCATCGGCGGGCACAGGCACGATCTTTCCCTTGCGCAAAGACTGGCCCATATCGTCCCAGCCATCGGGCTCCACGATCGTCATCTTCGCGCCGGGCATGGCGAGCGCAATCCCGGCGGAAAGGCCGCCGCCGCCGCAGCACGAGACGACGCGGTGCGGATTGATCCCTGCCTGCGCAATGATCTGCACCAGCGCTTCCAGCCCGGTACTGCCCTGCCCTTCGATAATCCACGGATCGTCAAAGCTGGGCACCACGACCGCGCCGGTTTCGCTGGCGATGCGATTGGCAATGGCGACGCGATCCTCGGCGCGCCGGTCATAGGTAATGACCTCGGCGCCATAACCGCGGGTCGATTCGATCTTCCGCTTCGGCGCATCGGCGGGCATCACGATCGTCGCACGGATGCCGAGCCGCTTGGCCGCCCAGGCGACGCCCTGCGCATGGTTGCCGCTCGAAAATGCGACCACGCCGCGCGCGCGCTCGTCTTCGCTGAGATCGGACAGACGGTGCCATGCCCCGCGAATCTTGAAAGCGCCGATCGGCTGCAGGCACTCGGCCTTGCACCACAAAGTCATCCCCTCATGCTTCAGCGGCATCAGCGGCGTCGGCGGCAGGATCGCGGAAATCTTCTTCGCGGCGCGCTCGATGCCTTCGCGGCTCGGTTTGCGGTCCGGGGATAGGGGATCACTTGGTTCTGTCATGCAGAGCCTCTATATGCACCCGCTGACAGCAATTCCAGCAATAAGGGAAAACGGACTTTGGGCAAGATTCTGGTGATCGGTGCGGGCGGCGTGGGTTCGGTCGCGGTGCACAAGATGGCGATGAACACCGGCATTTTCAGCGAGATCACGCTGGCGAGCCGCCGCATCGCCAAATGCGACGCGATCGCCGAATCGGTGCTGAAGCGCACCGGCGTGAAGATCGCGACGGCCGAGGTGGATGCCGACGATGTCGAGGCGACCGCAGCGCTGATCGAGAAGGTGAAGCCCGATCTGGTCTGCAATCTCGCCTTGCCCTATCAGGACCTTGCCATCATGGATGCGTGCCTGAAGACCGGCGTGCATTATATGGACACCGCCAATTACGAACCGCGCGACGAGGCCAAGTTCGAATATGGCTGGCAATGGGCCTATCACGACCGGTTCAAGGACGCAGGCCTGATGGCGCTGCTGGGATCGGGATTCGACCCCGGCGTCACCAGCGTGTTCGCGAGCTATATCAAGAAGCACCTGCTCGACCGCATCGACACGCTCGATATTCTCGACTGCAATGGCGGCGACCATGGCCAGCATTTCGCCACCAATTTCAATCCCGAGATCAACATCCGCGAAGTGACCGCGCCCTCGCGCCACTGGGCGGATGGCGAGTGGGTCGAAGGCCCCGCGCTCAGCCACAAGCAGGTGTTCGATTTCGAGGGCGTGGGCGAGAAGAACATGTACCTCATGTATCATGAGGAGCTGGAATCGCTCGCCAAGCACTATCCCGAGATCAAGCGCATTCGCTTCTGGATGACCTTTGGAGATGCGTATCTCAAGCATCTGGAAGTGCTGCAGAATGTCGGCATGACCCGGATCGACCCGGTGATGTACGAAGGCCGCGAGATCATCCCGCTGCAGTTCCTGAAAGCCGTGCTGCCCGAACCCGCCTCGCTCGGCGAGACGACCAAGGGCAAGACCAATATCGGCGACATCGCCACCGGCGTGAAGGACGGCGAGCAGAAGACGGTCTATGTCTACAATATCTGCGACCACGAGGACGCCTATGCCGAAACCGGCAACCAGGCGGTGAGCTATACCACCGGCGTCCCCGCGATGATCGGCGCAGCGATGATCCTCACCGGCGCGTGGAAGGGCGAAGGCGTGTTCAACATGGAACAGTTCGATCCCGATCCGTTCATGGACATGCTCAACCAGCACGGCCTGCCCTGGCAGGTCAAGGAACTGGGCGCGCCGCTGGCGTTCTGATGCACCTTAATGCCCTCTCCCCTTCAGGGG
>LSHP01000092.1 GCA_001555775.1 Acidovorax delafieldii
CCCTGCCCCAGATCGCGGTGCCATCGGCCAGCAGCAACAGGCCGGTCGCGCCTTGGGGTTGAGCGGAGGTGGTGGCGTGCGCCATGGATCGTGTTCCTTGCCTTGCGGTATGAGTCGCGAATGTGCCGGGCCGCAGGATATGGCAGGACAAGGCCGGGCCATAGCCCCGAGACGCTTCCTGCCGGACAGCGGCCAAATTGGCGGGTCACTAGGCGCGCGGGGCTTGCACGGTCAATCTATGAAAAACATTTTTATCCGGCTAGGTTGAACGCTTGTTCCAAAATCCACGGGAAAAGAAAGGTTCGCGCGCATGATTCGCGATTCGCTGAAAGCTGCGCAGGTTTCTGCCATGAAGGCGGGCGACAAGGAGCGCACGGCGGCCGTCCGGCTGATCCTCGCCAAGATCAAGGACCGCGATATCGAACTGCGCACCCAGGCAGCCCCTGCCGATGACGATGCGATGGTCACCGAAGTGCTGCAGAAGATGATCAAGCAGCGCCGCGAATCGATCGCCATGTACGAACAGGGCGGAAGAGCCGAACTCGCTGCGCAGGAAGCCGCCGAGGTTGCGGTCATCGAGGAATTCCTGCCCGCGCAGATGGACGAGGCCGCCGCCAGGGCCGCGATCGCCAAGGTGGTCGCCGATACGGGCGCGGCCAGCCTCAAGGACATGGGGCGCGTCATGGCCGAAGTGAAATCGCGCCACGGCAGCGAACTCGACATGAGCAAGGCCAGCGCCTGGGTGAAGGAGGCCCTGGCGGGCTGATCCAGGCAGGATGACCCTATCCCCGCAATGGCTGGACGAACTCAGATCGCGGATCACGCTGTCCACGCTGATCGGGCGGCACGTGAAGGTGCAGCGCGCGGGGCGGGAGTACAAGGCGTGCTGCCCCTTCCATAACGAGAAGACGCCCAGCTTCACGATCAACGACGACAAGGGCTTCTACCATTGTTTCGGTTGCGGGGCGCATGGCGATGCGATCCGGTTCATGACCGATCATCAGGGCCTGGGCTTCATGGACGCGGTCAAGGAGCTCGCCGCCGAAGCGGGGATGAGCGTGCCCGCGCCCGATCCGCGTGCTGCGCGCCAGGCCGAGGCGCGCGCAACGCTGCACGATGTCTGTCAGGCGGCGCAGGACTGGTTTGTCGCGCAGCTCGGCAGCGCCGCCGGCGAGGAAGCGCGCGCCTATCTGAAGAACCGGGGGTTGACGGCGGAGACAATCGCCCGGTTCGGCATCGGCTTTGCGCCCGACAGCCGCACCGGCATCAGGTCGGCGCTCGGCCATCTCGACGAGGAGTTGCTGATCGAGGCGGGGCTGCTGATCAAGGTCGACGACAAACCGCCCTATGATCGGTTTCGCGGGCGCATCATGATCCCGATCCGCGATCCGCGCGGGCGCGTCATCGCCTTTGGTGGCCGCATCCTGGGCCAAGGCGAGCCCAAATATTTGAACTCACCCGACACGCCTTTGTTCGACAAGGGCCGCACGCTCTACAACCTGCACCTCGCCGCCCCCGCTTCGCGCCAGAGCGGGCGTGTGGTGGTGGTCGAAGGCTATATGGACGTGATCGCGCTCGCCCAGGTGGGGTTCGGCGAATGCGTCGCGCCGCTCGGCACTGCGCTCACCGAGCATCAGATCGAGCGGCTGTGGAAGATGGTCGACCGCCCGCTGCTGTGCTTCGACGGCGATAATGCCGGGCAGAAGGCGGCGATGCGCGCCGCGACGCGCGCCCTTCCGCTGCTCAAGCCGGGCCTGTCGCTGGGCTTCGTCTCGCTGCCCGGCGGACAGGACCCGGACGATCTGGTGCGTGCCTCGGGCCCGCAGGCCTTTGCCGCGTGCCTCGAGCAGGCCACGGGGCTGCTCGATCACCTCTGGTCGCACGAGCTGAACGCGCAGCCGCTGACAAGTCCGGAGGCACGCGCGGGGTTCAAGGCGCGATTGAACGCGCATGCCGACACGATTGCCGATGGCGACATCAAGGCGCTCTATCGCCGCGAGATCGGCCAGCGCTTTTCCGACCTGTTCTTCGCCGCACGCGCGCCCTCGCCTGCCCGCGCGCCGCAACAGCGCGGTGCTTCGGGCAAAACCTGGCAGCGGCGCGACGAGCCCGTGCCGCCGAGCGAGGAGCTGCGCGCGTTCAGCCGCCAGCCGATGAGCGACCTGATCGTGCGCGGGGTGCTGATCGGGCTGATCCACCGTCCGGCGCTGATCGCGCGGCACAGCGAGACGCTGAGCGAATTCGTCACGCTTGCCGACCACTGGGCCGACCTGCTCGATGCGCTGCTCGATGCGTCGCACCGGCCCGGTGCAGATGGTCTTGATCCGCCCACGCTGATGACCATATTGCAGTCCAGGGGGCTGGCAGACGCGGTGGACAGGCTGAAATCGGGCGGAAAGCCGCCGTTTTCCTTCTGCATCCCGGCGATCGAGCCACCCGATCAACTGCGCGAGGCCCGGATTGCGGAAGACTTTGCCGAGGCGATCGAAGTGATGATTACCCGCCCCAGGCTGGAGGCGGCGTTGCAGGATGTGACGCGCCGATTCGAAAATGACATGCAAGACGGTTTGTTTTTGGAGCAGCAGCAGCTAAGGGCAAGAAAGGAAGCGTTTGACCAGCGCCTGATCGAATTGACGGAGCGAGGCTGACACGGGACGGGCTGCATGCCCTCGCCGCGGTTCAGACCCCATGCGATCAAGGCGGACACGGGACGAGCGCGAAATATTTGAAACGGACCCTTTGGGTCTGATAACAAAGCAAATTCTCCGCAGGCTTGGACGCAGCCCGCGGCGGCACAGGTGACAGGAAGTACGCAAATTGGCCAAGGAACCGAAAGACCCCAAGACCGACGGCACCGATGCCCCGCTGATCGACCTCAACGAAGCGTCGGTCAAGAAGCTGCTCGCGCGCGCCAAGAAGCGCGGCTACATCACCTATGACGAGCTGAACGAGGCGCTGCCGCAGGACCAGATGTCGTCCGAACAGATCGAGGACGTGATGTCCGCGATCTCCGAAATGGGCGTCAACATCGTCGAGAATGACGAGGAAGGCGCGGAAGAACAGCCGGTCGACGACAGCGACGCGGTCGATGACGGTTCGGAACAGCTCAACATCTCTCCCGAAAAGAAGAAGGAGACGATGGACCGCACCGATGATCCGGTGCGCATGTATCTGCGCGAGATGGGCGCCGTCGAGCTGCTCAGCCGCGAGGGCGAAATCGCGATCGCCAAGCGCATCGAGGCCGGCCGCGACACGATGATCCTGGGCCTGTGCGAGAGCCCGATCACCTTTCACGCGATCATCGAATGGTCGACCGCGCTCAACGATGGCGAGATGCAGCTGCGCGAGATTCTCGATCTCGATGCGATGCTCTCCAAGGATCCCGCGCCCGAAAGCCTGTCCGAGGACGGCGAGGATGATGGCGAGATCAGCGAGAAGACCGCAGGCCCCAGCTTCAAGGACGAGGTCGAGGAAGTCACCGATTCGGAGGACGAGGAAGACGAGCTGACCGAGCGTCGCACGCGTCGTCCCGAAGAGGATGACGAGGAAGACAACACGCTCAGCCTCGCGCAGATGGAAGCGCAGCTGAAGCCCGCGGCGCTCGAGAAGTTCGCGCAGATTACCGCCCTCTTCCGCAAGTTCGAGAAGATCCAGGGCGAGCGCCTGAACGCGCTCAGCATCGGCGACGATTTCCCGGCGGCGAAGGAAAAGCAGTATCAGAAACTGCGTGAGGACCTGACCGCCGAGGTGGAATCGGTGCAGTTCCATGCCAACAAGATCGAATATCTGGTCGACCAGCTCTATTCGTTCAACCGTCGCCTCACCGCCCTGGGCGGGCAGATGCTGCGCCTGGCCGAGCGTCACAAGGTGCCGCGCAAGGATTTCCTCGACCGCTATGTCGGGCACGAGATGGACGAGGCCTGGCTCGAATCCATGGCCGGCATCGACAAGAAATGGGCGAATTTCGTCGCCAACGAGGCGAGCGCGGTCGATCGCATCCGCGCCGAGATTTCGGACATCGCGGCAGCCACCGGCATGTCGCTCGGTGAGTTCCGCCGCATCGTCAACATGGTGCAGAAAGGCGAGCGCGAGGCGCGCATCGCCAAGAAGGAAATGGTCGAGGCGAACCTCCGCCTCGTGATCTCGATCGCGAAGAAATATACCAATCGCGGGTTGCAGTTCCTCGACCTGATCCAGGAAGGCAATATCGGCCTGATGAAGGCGGTGGACAAGTTCGAGTATCGCCGCGGCTACAAATTCTCGACCTATGCGACCTGGTGGATCCGTCAGGCGATCACGCGCTCGATCGCCGATCAGGCGCGCACCATCCGCATTCCGGTGCACATGATCGAGACGATCAACAAGCTGGTGCGCACCAGCCGCCAGTTCCTGCACGAACAGGGCCGCGAACCGACGCCGGAAGAGATGGCCGAGCGCCTTTCGATGCCGCTCGAAAAGGTCCGCAAGGTGATGAAGATCGCCAAGGAGCCGATCAGCCTCGAAACGCCGATCGGCGACGAGGAGGATTCGCACCTGGGCGATTTCATCGAGGACAAGAACGCGATCATCCCGGTGGACGCGGCGATCCAGGCGAACCTCAAGGAAACGGTCACCCGCGTCCTCGCCTCGCTCACCCCGCGCGAGGAACGCGTGCTGCGCATGCGCTTCGGCATCGGCATGAACACCGACCACACGCTCGAAGAGGTGGGCCAGCAATTCTCGGTGACCCGCGAACGCATCCGCCAGATCGAGGCGAAAGCGCTGCGCAAGCTCAAGCACCCGAGCCGGTCACGCAAGATGCGGAGTTTTCTGGATCAGTGAGGGTGGCGCTCCGCATCATGGAATCCAATCCATGGCTGCGGAGTCCTATCAAACTCGCTCGGTTCGTCAGCTTGAAGCATTGGATGGTTGGCTTTTCCGTACTGTTGAGCGGTTGCGGTTTAGAACTCGGCTCGAACCAGTGCCCGGATGCAAATGGGGTGTTCCGCTGATCGGCGGTGAATCTGGACCATGCGGACATTCACTTGATATCAGGCAACGCGTACGTAGTTGCCGGTGCCTCGGATGAGATCTACCCGATCGTCCAGACCAGTCTTTCCGCGCAGAAGGTGTTAGACAGCACCTTAGTTGAAGTGAATCGCAGATCGATCGATGAGGCTATTGGCCGCGCAGACATTAGCGGTGAAATCACTATCTGCATCCCTTCCGGCGAACTTGGGCTCAAGTTGGATACATTATCGATATCTAACCTCCGGCCTCTGGATGATCGGGAAATGGATAGTTTCATCGAGAATGCGATCGCTGCTCAGGCAGTTCGCTATCGGCGGACACAGCTTTTATCCGCTGGTATGGATGCACATAGAGCTTTGGTGCCCCGGCAAGCGCAGTCCGGACGCTGAAAGCTGGCTCACAGTAAACCGCGCTCAGCCAAGCGCGCCATCACGTCCATCCTTTCGTGCAGAATTGCAATTACCAGCGGCACCTTTTCCTCCCTTGCCAGGCAGAAAACGTAATGGTGTTCGCATCGCGCCATCCGCAAATGTGGGTGAACGGTGCTCAAATGCTTGATGGCCCCTTTCCCAGCGCAGAGTTTCTCGATCCCTGACGACAATTTGGCAACGTAATGGCGGGCCTGCGTCTCGCTCCATTGATTGCGCGTGTAACGAACGATCTCGCGAAGATCGCGCTCGGCATCCGCTGTCAGCACATAGCTGGTCACGCCTTGCGATCTATCGTCATCTCGTCATCGACAATCTGCTCGAACGTCTTGGGTGAAAGCTTGCCAGCCAAACCATTGGCGATCCGTTCATTCAACAGGGTTTGCAGTTCTCTCCAGGCCTGGTCGTCGGCGCCAGCGGGAAACAAACGTTCAAGTGCATATTGCTTGATGGTCTTGCCTTCCAGCGCAGCCATGGCCTTCAGGCTCTGGTGCTGCTGATCGGTGATGTCGATAGTGAGACGGCTCATGATCCGGACTCCGGGCTGGTATACGCACATTAGCACAAATGTGAGTTGGCGGCAAAAGGACGGCGAGTGCTTGGGCGGGTAGCGGATATCAAAATCGCCTGTTCCCTGACCCATCCTCGCGACTGTCCACCAAGGTGATTGCTTCGATTCGCAATGGCGCGGCGGCGGCTTATTTGTGCGGGTGAGAGCACAGAAGAGAAAGCCCAAAGCCGTTAAATTGTATTTTTGCCTCCAAAAGCCGCCAAAGAAAATGATATATTTTTCAACGCTTTGAACGCAAACCCCTCAATTTTGGAGTAAACACAAAATTTACCAACCCCGCATAGCCGTTGAAGCGTCGGGGCAAGGGAGCAGCCCTGACAAGAGGATGCCGGCGTGAGGGCGCTGGCTTGAGCAGGGGAAATACATCATGTCCAAGACAGCATTGCTGCTGGTTACATCTTACTGCGCGCTGGCCGCGCCGGCATGGGCGGCAACGGCCTCCGCCACGGCTTCCGAGAGCGCGATCACCGATAGCGCCGCGACCAAGGCAGCAGAGGCCGATGCTGCGCAGCAATCGGGGGGCGCTGCCGCAAAACCCGCGCAGGAACTTTTCTCCACTGGCGTCGCCAAGGGCCGCGACCGGCTCGATAGCGCGACCTCGACCAGCGCGCTGCGCGGCGATGACATCACGCTGCTTGGCCCGCGCCCGATCGGCGAGGTGCTGCGCACCATGGCCGGCCTTCGCGTCGCGACCAGCATCGGCGAAGGCAACAACAACTATACCGTGCGCGGGCTTCCGCTCGCCGCCGGTGGATCGAAATACATGCAGATCCAGGAAGACGGCTTGCCGCTGCTCGAATTTGCCGATCTGTTCAACGTCGGCGCGGATGTCTACCTGCGCAACGACCTGACCGTGAACGCGATCGAGACGATCCGCGGCGGCTCGGCCTCCACCTTTGCCTCGAACTCACCCGGCGGCCTGATCAACATCCTGTCGCGCACCGGCGATGTCGAGGGCGGCTCGGTTCAGCTCACCACAGGGGTCGACTTCGACACCAAGCGCGTCGATTTCACCTATGGCGGCAAGCTCGGCGAGAACACCCGCTTCCATATCGGCGGCTTCTATCGCCAGGGCGAAGGCCCGCGCAACAACGGCTTCGATGGCTGGAAGGGCGGCCAGGTCAAGTTCAACATCACCCGCGAGTTCGAGAACGGCTATGTCCGGCTGTACCTGAAATATCTCGACGACCGCTCGCCGACCTTCGCGCCCTATTTCGCCAATATCACCGGCACCAACGCCAATCCGCGTATCCGCAGCTTCCCGGGCTTCGACCTGCGCGACGATACCATCCTGTCCTCGTTCCTGGGCCCGGTGATCACGCTGGACCAGAACAACAGCCCTGCCGCCTTCCCGGTGGCCACTGGCCAGAGCGCCGAATCCAAATCGATCGGGCTTGAGGCGCAGTTCGAGGTGGCCGGCTGGACGATCACCGAGCGCATGCGCTATGCGGCCAATGGCGGCGATTTCAGCCGCGGCTTCCCCAACACCGCCAATACCGTGTCGGCCTTTGCAGCTGGCCAGGGCGGGGTCGGAGCGTTTGCGCGCTATGCGAGTGGCCCGCTGGCAGGCCAACTGATCAACCCGAATGGCCTGATCAACGGCAACGGTCTGCTGTCGCTCTATTTCTTCTCGTTCGTGCGGGCGCGCTCGCTCGACAATTTCACCAACGATGTCCGCGCTTCGAAGGTGTGGGAACTGCCCGACGGCAAGCTGACCACCACGCTCGGGGCCTATCTGGCAACCCAGGACCTCAACACCACCTGGCTCCACACCGCGATGAACATCGATGCCAACGGCAATAATGGCACCGCACAGGTCGATATCTTCAATGCGGCAGGTCAGCCGCAGACGCTCAACGGCTATTTCGCCTTTGCCCGCGCGACCAGCCTGTTCCGGCGTGCGTTTGACGTGAACTACAGGGTGTTCGCACCTTATGGATCGGTCAACTACCAGTTCGGCAAGTTCGCGATCGGCGGGAGCCTGCGCTACGATACCGGTCGCGTACGCGGTTCGCTGGTCGGCGCGGACCTCAACAACGGCAGCGTCGGTCTGATCACCCAGGATATCAACCGCGACGGGACGATCAACCCGGCCGAACGACGGGTGGCCTTCCTGCCGTTCACCCAGCCCGGAGCGGTGAACTACAATTACGGCTATCTCAGCTATTCGGGCGGGATCAACTATCGCGCGGCAGAGCCTTTCTCGCTGTTTGCGCGCTACAGCAAGGGCGCGCGCGCCAATGCCGACAAGGTGCTGTTCACGCCGCTGATCAACAATGCCACCGGCGGCATCCGCAGCAACATCGACAAGCAGGACAACGTGAAGCAGCTTGAAGGCGGCTTCAAGTTCCGCAAGGACGGCTTCACCTTCAACGCCACGGCGTTCCGCGTCACGGCGGCCGACCATAATGTGATCAACGGCGCGGCCAACCGAACCGACCGGCGCTACCGCGCCACCGGCATCGAGATGGAAGGCGGGGTGCACAAGGGTCCGTTCAGCCTGATGATCGGCGCGACCTACACCAAGGCCAAGATCACCCGAGACCTGCTCGATCCCACGCTGACCGGGAAGGAACCGCGCCATCAGCCCGACTGGACGTTCTTTGCGACGCCTTCGGTCGATCTGGGCCGCGCCGTTATCGGTGCCAGCATCGTCGGCGTGACCAAGAGCTTCGCGCAGGATTCGAACCTGCTGGTGATGCCCGGCTTCACCACGGTCGACCTTTTCGGCCAGGTCAAGCTGTTCAACGGCGGAAGCCTGCAGGTCAACGCCAACAACGTGTTCAACACATTGGGCATTTTCGAGGTGAATCAGGCAAGCGTGCCCGCCAATGGCATCGGCTTTGCCAGGGCGATCAATGGACGGACGATCTCCGCCTCATTCCGCTTCGATTTCTGACTTCCGGGAGGGAGGGAACGGTCAGGCGCTGTCGGGGAGCCCGGCAGCGCCTGATTGCATATGGAAGTCCGCTCGTGCATCGGCATCGGTCCCGCGGGGTAGGAACAGCGTCATCGCTGTGCCCTTGCCGAGCTCGCTCTCGATCTTGAGGCCACCGCCCGACTGATGCGTGAAGCCATGCACCATCGGCACGCCAAGGCCGGTCCCCTTGCCGACCTGCTTTGTGGTGAAGAACGGTTCAGCCACCCGCGCAAGCGTCTCGGGAGCCATGCCGGTTCCATTATCGATCACGCTGATCGCGGCATAGTCGCCCTCTGCAATCTCGGGCAGCGCCTCGTCGCCCGGCGCGTGTACCGCACGGGCGACAAGGCGCACCGCCCCGCCATCGGGCATGGCATCGCGCGCGTTGATGACAAGATTGAGCAGCGCCGACTGGAGCTGTGCGGCATCGGCGATGATGGTACCGCAGGAGCCATCGTCCTCGATCGCAACGCTGATCCCCGACCCCGCCGAGACCCCGAGCAGCGGCTCAAGTTCCTTGAGAAAGGCCGACACGTCGATCCGCTCGGGATCGAGTCGCTGCTGCCGCGCAAAGGCAAGCAATTGCTTGACCAGCCCCGTGCCGCGCATCGCGGCATTGGTGCTCATGTCGACCAGCTTCAGCGCCTCGGGGTCGTCGAGGCGCCGCCCGACCAGCGACAAGCCGCTCAGCACCGCCGCCAGGATGTTGTTGAAATCATGCGCGACGCCCGCGACCAGCCGGCCCATCGCCTCCATCTTCTGGCTGCGGATCAGCGCCTCCTGCGCCGCCTCGCGCTGGGCGATTTCCTCTTTCAGCTGCGCGTTCGCTGCATGCAGCGCCGCCGTGCGCCGCGCGACGGTGATTTCGAGATCATCCGCCAAGGCGCGCAGCGCCCTTTGCGCCTGCACCCGTTCCTCGATGATGGTGCCCGAAGGGATCAGTCCGGTGATCGCGCCGGAGGAATCGCGTAAGGGGGCGAGCTGGAAATCGATCGTTACCGGCGCATCGCCGAGCATCACCGGCACGTCATAGCGCACCAGCTCGCCCGCGCGGGCGGCTTCGATCGCGAGCTTGAGCCGCGCCTGCACTTCGGCGTCATAGGACCACCAGGGCGCTTCCCAAAAGGGCTTGCCTGCGACATCTGCAAGCTGCAATCCGGCCGCGTCGAGCGGCGCGCGATTGGCATAATCGACATGGCCCTCGAGCGTCAGCACGCCGACAAAGGCGAACAGCTGGTCGAGCACGCGCCGCAGCTTGTCCTCGCGCTCGCGAATTTCGCGATCCTGGCGGCGGCGATCGGTCACATCCTCGCAGATGATGCCGATGCCGCTGACCTGCCCTTCACCAACAAAGATCGGATAGAATTGCTCGCGCCATTCGCGGATTTCGCCGGGATGGGCCAGCGTGGTGCCGGTGATGGCGACATTGCGCAGCGGTTCGCCGGTCTCGATCACCTTGAGCAGCATCGGCTCTGCGATCGCGCGCAGATCGGGAACCAGATCCCACACTTTCTTGCCGACATGCTCTTCGGGCGAAAACCCGTTCATGTCCGCCAGTGCCGGATTGACGCGCACAAAGCGCAGTTCCCGGTCGATCAGCCCGAGGCCCAGCGGCGCCCGGGCGTAAAGTGCATCGAGTTCGGCGGCATCGGTTGCCTCCTGCACGCGTGAAGCCCGAACCTGATCCACCAGATGCTCCCGCTTCCACGAATCGCTCGTCAGTCACCAGCCTGACAATGACAGCGCCGTTCGTTCCAGTTCTGGTCTATGCGTCCAAATGGCATGACGTCCAATGAAATGTGCAGCCGCAGACCAAGGCCAGAGCCAGGCTATTCTGCCGAAATCTGGACATTATTCTGCAAATTGATCCATGTTAATCAAATGCCATCCGTCGGGCGCGGATTTGCAAGCGGTGAAAGAAACTGTTTGCCATAGCCGTCGGGCAGAACAAGTCCGGCAACACCATAGCCATTCGGCCATATCTGGTCCGGCATGTAATGCGTTCCGAACCAGCGGTCGATCATTGGCAGATGGACCGCGAAATTCTTGTCCGATGCCGCAGGTTCGATGGCATGGTGCCAGTGGTGATAGCGCGGCATGGCGATCCAGCGTTCCAGCAAGGGGCTGCGCGGCGCGAAATTGGCATGGATGAACACCGCGTGCACCGAGACGAAGCCCAGATAGGCAAAGACGGCAACGGGATCGAAGCCGAGCATCACGATCGGCAGCAGCACAAGGCCTCGGGTGACGATGACATCGACCAGATGCAGCCGCGATCCGGCGAGCCAGTCCATCTGCGTGACCGAGTGGTGCACGCGGTGAAAGCGCCACAGCAGCGGCACCGCATGAAAGGCGCGGTGCACCGCATATTGCGCCAGATCGGCGACCAGCACGATCAGCGCGAACTGCACCGCCAGCGGCAGCGCCTGGACAATCGTCTGGACCGGCACGACGGCCAGCTTCTGCCCCGCCCAGGTCGCTGGCACCAGCACCAGCAGGGACATCAGTTGCACCAGCGCATGGCTCATGAAGAAATAGGTCGCGTCGGTCAGCCATCCCTTGCGGAACGGCCCCTGCTCGCGCCGCAGCGCGAAGGCCCGCTCGAGCGGGACGAACAGGGCGGCTGTGGTGAGCGTGCCGAGCACGAACCAGTCGAGCCCGATATGCACCCGGGTCGGGCGGGCGTTGGGAATGGCGACTCCGCCTGCCCCCAGCGCCAGCGCGAGCGCGGCCATCCCCAGTCCCGCCAGGCCCAGCGCCTTGCGCTGCCTCAGCAGCATCGACAGTCCCGCCAGCCCCAGCGTCACCAGGATTGCACTGTCGATCGCACCGCGCACCAGCGGCAGCGGATAGCGTCCGCGCAATTCGGGCATGGTCAGCCATTGCGGGAAATGAAGGCACAGCACCGCCGCCACGCTGAGCAGACCGAGCGCGATCGAAAGCACACCGCTCCACCAGCCGCTGCCGAAGCGGCGCGGCGCGCGATCTGCGAATATCCGGGTCAGCCATTGCTCTGCGGTCATCGCGCGCGAGCATGACGGCCAAGCGCAAACATATGGTTAGGGGACGTTCCGCGATCTTGACGAACCGCGCGCGTTCGCCTTTGACCTGGGGCGGACGCGAAAGGGGCATCATGCGCATTCTGACCTGGCTGGCAGTGACCGTTCTGGCGTGGTGCGCACCGGCGCAGGCCCTGGGGCAGGTCACCATGCCCGATGGATCGGTCATAGCTCGAGACAAGGTCGATTCTGCGGCCGCGGCCTGCCAGGCGGGCAAGGCCGATGCCTGTCTGGTCCGCGGAATCGCGCTGGAACGCGGTATAGGCGAACCCATCGAGATCAATCTGGCTGCTGCCGCCTTTCGCTCGGCCTGCGAAGGTGGGCTGGGCATGGGATGCGAGCATCAGGCCGATATCGCTGCGCGGCGGCACGACAAGCGCCAGGACCTGAGGCTAGCCGCCGAGCGCTGGACCAGGGCACGGACGATCTTCACCAGCGGCTGCGAGGCCGGCAACCCGCTTGCGTGCCATCGCCTGGCGGACATGCTGGCCAACAACAGCGCGATGATCGACAAGCCCCGCGCGGTGACGCTGCTCGCAAAGGCCTGTTTCGAGCTGAAATACGGTCCCTCCTGCATCGAGGGCGCCGCGCTGACCGGGCTTTCCACCTCTGCGGTCCATGACCCGGCGCTGGCGGCGCGGTTCGAGGCTGCCGTCGATCCGGCCCTTACGAGCGCCTGTGATGAGGAGCGGGTCGGAGCATGCGCGATGCTCGGCGAATGGCTGCTCGCCCGGCTCGGCCCCAAGGACACCGCCCGCATCGCTGCACTGGCTGACAAGGCGTGCAGCGGCGGCGCCGTGCACGGTTGCGCACTGGCGGCCGATCTCGTCCGCGGCACCGACAGCAGCGCGGAAGGCTGGGACAGGCGTTACGAGTTTCTCGATCGTGCCTGCGCGATCCAGTTCGGCTATTGCAGCGGCCTGGCTGATCTGATGCGGGCCGCGCCGCCGATCCGCTCGGTCGACAGCGGGCTCCTCTTCCTTGCCGACATCAAGGCCTGCCTCGCCGAAGCCGAAGAGCATTGCTGGCGGCTGTACGAGCCTGCCGCGAAGCTGAGCAGCACCGAGCTCGCGCAGCTGGTCGAAACCTTCGATCAGGCCTGTCTCAACCTGGCCAGACCCAGCGCCGAAATCTGCGCGTCTGCCGCCAGCAACCATCTCGAGCGCGCCGAAGCCGTCCCTGCCAGCGCCGCGACCGACCGGGCAACGGCGGGCCGCCTGTATCAGCGCGCGCTGGAACTGCCGGAGGAAGCCGAGGAGAATCCGACCGCGCACAACGAAGCGCGCGCGTTCCTGGCCGGCAACTAGATCTCAGGCCGCGATGCTGCTTTCTGCATCGTCCGCGGCAAGCAGCCAAGTCTCGGCCTCGTCGATATCGGTGAACATCCGCGCATCGCGCCCTTCGCTCGCGCGCATCAGCTGCATCCGGGCGAGCGATTGCGAGAAGACAAAGGCCAGCTTGCGCGAGCGGTAGCGCGGCCCTGCGAGCACGGCGCCGAACGCCTGCACGATCTCCTGCGGCTGGATCTTCATGTCGCGCACATCGACCAGGGTCACATGCTCGTTGGGACCGCAGGTCAGCCGCTCATGCGCCGCGTTGCGCGCCGCAACGAACCGCTCGACGTCCGCAGCCTCGAAAAAGCCAGCGAGATATTGCCGCACCATGTTGGTCGATGGATCGACTGTGATTCGAAAAATTGCCCCCATATCGGCTGGATATCCCGTGGTCGTGAAAATTTGGTAATCGATCGCGGAGAGCCAAAAGCGGTCGGCTATCGTTAGGCCAGATATCGCTCCGGCGCAGTCGCCCCCATGCTGCGCGACGGCGCGGCATCCCTGCCCAGCAGCCAGGCCTCTGCCTCCGCGACGGAGTAGAAGAAGCGCGCATCACGTCCTGCGGCGGCGCGCTGCAACTGCTTGCGGACGAGCGAGCGGGAGACGACAAATGCCAGTTTGCGTGACCGGAGCGGCGGATTGGACAGCACCGCCTGAAAGGCCTGGACGACATCCTGCTGCTGGATTTTCACGTGACGCGCGTCGACCAGCGCCAGATGCTGGTTCGGCCCGCAGGTCAGCTGGCCAAAGGCGGCATTGCGGTCTGCGACAAAGCGCTCGACATCCGCCGGTTCGAAGAAACCAGCGAGATACTGCCGGAGAATATTGTTTACCGGATCGACCTCAATTTTGTAAATCGCGTCCATAAAATCGACTTAGTTGAGTCGAATGAAAATTTGGTAAGCACGAATTGCCCGGCTTAAGACGCGTCAAATACCGCAATTACTGCAATGATTTGCAGATAACAGTGATGCTTAATAAAGCTTCAAGTCGCCCACTGTCTGCCAGGCAGTCTCGTCGCTGCGGGCAAGGCAATCAAGATCACCCGGCTGCGCACTCGCGTCATCAACCCATTCGCGCAACCCCGGACCGCCATTGATCACGTCGATCGCCAGCTTGCCGAGTTCGTACTCGTAGGGGAAATCGCGCCAGAGCGGGTAATCGGGATAGAGCGCGCGGATCGCCTTGAAGCCCAAGGCCTGGACGCGCCAGGGGCGGAAGGCGTGGTGGTCGTAGAACTTGCTCTCGGCATGGATATGCACGCCATGGCAGAGCTGGCCGACATGCTTGTGGAAGGTCGGTTCGAACCAGATCTCGCGCAAGGCGCAGCCGGTCAGCCATTCGGGCGCGAGAGCATGCATCTTCGCGATCACGGCGCGTGCGTCGATGTCGGGTGCGCCGAACAGCTCGAGCGGGCGGGTCGTCCCCCTGCCCTCACTCAGTGTCGTGCCCTCCAGCATCACCGTGCCGGCATAGGCGCGCGCCATGTTGACATTGGGCGCATTGGGGCTGGGATTGACCCAGAGCCGGTCGGTCGGCCAGCCGAAGCCGGGCGCGGCCTCGGGCTGCCAGCCCTGCATCTCGACCACGCGATAATCGACATCGAGCCCGTAATGCCGGATGAACCAGTGCCCCATCTCGCCCAGCGTCAGCCCGTGGCGCATCGGCATCGGCCCTGCCCCGACAAAGCTTTCGCAGCCCTCCCGCAATGTCAGCCCCTCGACCGGACGCCCGGCGGGATTGGGCCGATCGAGCACCCAGACCGACTTGCCGTGCTCCGCCGCCGCCTCAAGAATGTAGAGCAGCGTCGTGACGAAGGTGTAGATGCGGCAACCAAGATCCTGCAGGTCGATCAGGATCACGTCGAAGCTGCCCATCATCGCCGGGGTCGGGCGGCGCACTTCGCCATAGAGGCTGAACACCGGGATGCCGTGCGCCGGATCGGTGAAATCCGGGCTTTCGACCATATTGTCCTGCTTGTCGCCGCGCAGCCCGTGCTGCGGCCCGAACGCGGCGGTCAGCTGGATGTCGTCGAGCGCGGCAAGGGCATCGAGCGAATGCACGAGATCGGCAGTGACCGATGCAGGATGCGCGAGCAATGCGACGCGGCGGCCTTTCAGCGGCGTACGCAGATCAGGCTCTGCCAGAAGACGATCGATACCGAAGAGCATGGGGGCCTCGCTGCAAGATGATGCGCGCTGTTTAGCCGAGCCGCGCGGCAAAACAATCCGGGTGGTGAAAATCGGGCTTGCCCGGCGGATGCGCGAGCGACCAGTAACTCCTGGCTCCGTCGCGCGCTTCGATAACAGCGGTGATCGCCAGCCGCCAGGGTGCCGGGCCGAGCAGCGCGTTGAGCTCCGCGAGCGGGATCGTGGCGGTCCACAGCCCGCCCGCGCCCGCGATCTGCGGGTCGCGGCTCACGGCGAGATCGCGCATTCCGGAGCGGTAATCGTCGAACGCATAGGCCGCCCAGGCGCCCGAGGGCGCGAGGTTGAACTCCGCATAGGCGGGGCCGGTGGTCGAACCGATGAACGCCTCGAAACACGTGTGCTGCCAGAGGCCATCGCTGCGGCCCTGTGCCGGGGCGGGCCAGAGAATGCGATTGCCCGGGTCGGCGACGTGGTAGGCGATGGTGAGCGTCTGGTTTTGCGATATGGACCAGCTAACCGACAGGCTGACGCCTGTGGGTCCAGGGAATGCGGGATGCGTTTGTAGATGCTGCGACATCTTGCCAGCATTTGCGCGCAACCGACGCCCCTTCAACCTTTTTCGTCATTCCCGCGAACGCGGGAATCCCGCTTCTGCGCCGAGGAAGAGGCATTAGCGGGACCCCCGCTTTCGCGGGGGTGACGAAATGAGTCGATAACGAATCTAGTGGGAATCACGAGGTTTGCGCTTTCATCGAGCAATGCTAGACTGACGCAAACGTAAAGCGCACCAAGCGCATCGGGAGAGCATCATGGCGCTGGTCAAGGCCGCCAATCCGTCTCAGATCTTCGGGCGCGAAGCGTTTCGCGAACTCACCGCCGTGTCGCGCTGGAAGGGTCTCGCGCTGGTCGCGCACGCCTGGATCACGATCGTCGCGCTCGCCTGCGGCGCGGCCTGGCTCGGCACATGGTGGGCCTGGGTGATCGCGGTTCTGCTGATCGGCGGACGGCAGCTCGGCCTCGCCATCCTGATGCACGAAGGCGCGCACGGGCTACTCCACCCCAATCGCGCGGTGAACAACTGGGTCGGCCAATGGATCACCGGCGTGCCGATGGGCACCGATCTGCACGCCTATCGCACCTATCACCTGACGCACCATCGCTATACGCAGCAGCCCGAGGACCCGGACCTGTCGCTCTCCGCGCCCTTCCCCACCACGCGCGCCAGCCTGATGCGCAAGGTGTTCCGCGACCTCACCGGCCAGACCTTCATCAAGCAGCGCGGCGCGCAACTTGCGATGGCGATCAAGGGCTTCGGACCGGGTGCGAAGGAACAGAATCTGTTCATCGGCAAGGTAACGCTTCGGTTTCTCGCCGCGCAGGTCGTGCTGCTGGCCCTGTCCTTCGCGACGGGGCTGGGCGCGCTGCCTTATCTCATCTGGCTGATTTCGCTGGCGACCACGTTTCAACTTTACTTGCGCATTCGCAATATCGCCGAGCATGCCTGCACCAGCACGGGCAGCGAGGACCCGTTCACCCATGCGCGCACCACGCACGCGAACCTGCTGGAGACGGCGACAGTCGCGCCCTATTGGGTGAATTTCCATAGCGAGCACCACCTGTTCATGGGGCTGCCCTGTTATAATCTGCCCAAAGCGCACCGCATGCTCGTCGAGGGCGGGCATGCCGGGCGGATGACCATCGCGCCCGGCTATGCTGCGGTGATGCGGCAGGTCATCAAACCCGCCGCATGACCTGATGCATCACGCCATTTCGGCGTCGGCCTTTTCGCTGACCATCTCGGCAATCGCCTTGCCGAACGCGGGCAGATCATCGGGGCAGCGGCTGGTGATGATATTGCCGTCGATCGCGACCTCCTGATCGACGAAGTTCGCTCCGGCGTTCTTGAGATCGGTGACGATCGATTTGTAGCCGGTGATCGTCTTGCCCTTCGCCAGGCCCGCCTCGACCAGCAGCCACGGCGCGTGGCACACGGCCGCGACCGGCTTGCCCGCATCGGCAAAGGCCTTGATCAGCGCCAGCGCCTCGGGCTCGACGCGCAGCAGATCGGGGTTGATCTGACCGCCCGGCAGCACCAGCGCGTCATATTGCTCGACCCGCGCGCCCGAAAGCGGCGCATCGACGCTGACGCTCTTGCCCCAGTCGTCGCCCTTCCAGCCCTTGATCTCGCCGCTTTCGGGCGAGACGATGATGACATCGGCGCCCGCGCCCTTGAGGTCGTCGCGCGGCTGGATCAGTTCGGACTCTTCAAAGCCATGGGTGGCGAGGATGCAGATCTTGCGGCCGGAAAGGTCGGGAAGGCTCATGGGGGATTCTCCGTTTTGGGGGTTCACCTCCCCTACGGATGCGGCGCACACCCGTTCCCTAGAGCCATTTCGCCCATTTGAAGCGGATGTAGAGGCCGATGCAGATCGTCACCATCGCGCCCACCACGAGAAAATAGCCGTATCGCCATTGCAGTTCGGGCATGAACTCGAAGTTCATCCCGTAAATCCCGGCAATCGCGGTCGGCACCGCGAGGATCGCGGCCCAGGCGGCGAGCTGGCGGGTGATGACCCCCTGGCGCTGCTGCTCGAGCAGGCCGCTGGTCTCGATCACCGATGTCAGCGTGTCACGCAGGCCGGCGACGCGATAATCGGCGCGGCGGACATGGTCGTGCAGGTCGCGGAAATAGGGATGGATGTCGGCATCGATCTGCGGCAGCTCGAGGTGCATGCAGCGGTTGGCGACATCCTGCATCGGGCTCAGCACGCGCTGCAGCCGGAACAGATCGCGCCGCAGCGAAAAGAGCTGCGCGGTCTCGTCGCGGTCGAGAAACGCGTCGAGCGAGCGGTCCTCGATACCCAGCACCTTGTCTTCCAGCGTGTCGATGACCTCGAGATAGCCGTCGACGATGAAATCGAGGATCGCGTGCAGCACGAAATCGGCACCACGCTTCAGCAATCGCGGCGTCGCCTCGAGCTTGTGGCGGATCGGCCCATGGTCGCGCAGCGAACCGTGCCGTACGGTGACGATGAACTGCCGCCCCATGAAGATCGCGGTATTGCCATAGGTGATCGCGGTGTTGCTATCGCTCTCGTCGAGATGGACGGTGCGCGCGACCGCGAACAGATGCTCGCCATATTGCTCGATCTTGGGCAGGTGCCGCCGGTCGAGCGCATCTTCCACCGCTAGCGGGTGCAGCCCGAGCTGCGACTGGATCGGTTCGAGCTCGGCCTCGGTCGGCTCATGCAGCCCGATCCAGAGCAGGTCCGAAGGATCGTCGAGCGATGGCAGCGGCTGCGTCAGGTCGATGTCGCGCACCCGCTCGCCATCGCGATAGAGGCGCGCGGCAATGACGGTCATGCAGCCTCGACCGGTCGCCCAAGCGCCTCAGCGATGAGCTTGCGGGTGTTGGCGATGCCGTAGAGCGCGATGAAGCTGCCCATGCGCGGGCCTTGCTCCGATCCCAGCAGCGTCTCGTACAGCGCCTTGAACCAGTCGCGCAGGTTGCCGAAGCCATAAGCCTCGTCCTTGCCGATCGCATAGACGATGTTCTGGATATCCTCGGCGCTGGCATTTTCGGGCAGCTCGGCCAGCTCATTGTCCAGCCGGGTCAGCGCGTCGATCTCCTTGCCCTCGGGCCAGCGGCGCTTGAGCGTGGGCGCGATGAAATCGCGGCCATAGTTCACCGCATTCTCGATCAGCCCATCCAGCTCGGGATGCGTCTCAGGCGAGACGCCCGGCGCGTATTTCTGGACAAAGCCCCAAACCAGGTCCTTGTCGTCCATGCCCGGCAGGCTGACGACATTGAGCAGCAGGCCGAAGCTCACCGGCGGGCTGCCCGCAGGCACGTCGCCCGCATGGATATGGTGTGCGGGGTTGCCCAGGCGCTTGTCGGCGTCCTGGCCGTGCCAGTTGTCGCGGAACTGGAAATATTCGTCCACCGCGCGCGGGATGACGCCCAGATGCAGTTGCTTGGCCGCCTTGGGCTCGCGGAAGATGTAGAAGGCCAGGCTGTTCTCGCTGCCGTAACGCAGCCATTCCTCGATCGACAGGCCATTGCCCTTGGACTTGGATATCTTCTCGCCCTTTTCGTCGAGGAACATCTCGTAGATCATGCCCTCGGGCTTCTGGCCGCCGAGCACGCGCGCGATCTTGCCCGATTGCACGCCGCTATCGGTCAGGTCCTTGCCGTACATCTCGTAATCGACGCCCAGCGCCACCCAGCGCATCGCCCAGTCGACCTTCCATTGCAGCTTCGCACCGCCCGACAGCACCGATTGCTCGATGGTCTCGCCCTCGTCGACAAAGCGCACGATTCCCGCCTCGGCATCGACCACCTCGACCGGCACCTGCAGCACCACGCCCGACCTGGCGCTGATCGGCATGATCGGCGAATAGGTCGCCGCACGCTCGGCACGCAGCGTCGGCAGCATGATGTCGAGGATCGCCTGATAGTTGCGCAGCACGCCGCGCAGCGCCTCGTCGAACGCGCCGCTGCGGTAACGCTCGGTCGAGGAGACGAACTCGTAATCGAAGCCGAACTGGTCGAGAAAGGCGCGCAGCATCGCGTTGTTGTGATGCGCGAAGCTTTCGAACTTGCCGAACGGATCGGGGATCTGGGTCAGCGGCTTGCCTAGATGCGTGCGCAGCATGTCCGGGTTCGGCACATTGTCCGGCACCTTGCGGAGGCCATCCATGTCGTCGCTGAACGCCACCAGCCGCGTCGGTGCGCCGTCGGTCAGGGTTTCATAAGCGCGGCGGACGAGCGTGGTGCGGAACACCTCCTGGAACGTGCCGATATGCGGCAGGCCGGAGGGGCCATAGCCGGTCTCGAACAGCATCGGGCCTTGCGCTTCCGACTTGCCGTTCGGATAGCGTTTCAGCAGCTTGCGCGCTTCCTCGAACGGCCATGCCTTGGATCGCATTGCAGCTTCGCGATACGCGCTCACACGTGTTTCCTTTTCGTTCCGATGTCGCCATATAAGGCGGGTAATGATCGCTTCCCTAAACTTTCCAGCCCTGCATGCAAGCCATAGCGCGATCTGGTTCGCGCATCCCGGCAAGCCTGCGGTGCGCATCTCCAAGGGCGAGGCGATCGCCCGCGCGGCCGAGACGCCGCTGATCATGCTCAACGCGCCGCTGATCGCGCAGCGGCTGGGCTATCCGGAGCTTTCCGGGCTCGACCTGCTCGAGCTGTTCGCCTTCGTCCACCCCGCGCAGTTCATGGTGCCGACACCGATGGGATTGGTGCGCGCATTGAAGCTGGAACTCCCTCTCCCCTTTAGGGGAGGGGGGAACGCGCCCGAGCTGGCGTTGCAGTCCCCTCTCCCAACCCTCTCCCCTAAAGGGGAGAGGGCTGAACAAGGTCTCCCCGAATCCTCGATTCCCGCGCTGCTCCACGCTGCTGCCGAGGCGCTGATCGCGACGCTCGAGCGCCCCGACTGGCCGCAGCGCGAGGGCGCGTGGACGGGCTTGCAGGCACTCGCGCGCTTGCGCTGGCCCTGGGCAGGCGTCGCCTCGCGCCACCTCAAAGCCCCCGAAAAAGCCGAGCGCTGGCTGTTCTCGCGCCTGCCCGAATGGGAAGAGCAGCCCCCTCGCCCGCAGCCGCGCCAGATCACGCTGGCCGAGAATGACGCCGAAGCGCAGTTGGAAGCGCTCACCGGCGCCGGTGCCGAACGCCGCGAGGGCCAGCGCCAGTTCGCGCGCACCGCCGCGCATATCTTCGCCCCGCGTGAGAAGCGCGCCGAACCGCACATGCTGCTGGCAGAAGCGGGTACCGGGATCGGCAAGACCCTGGGCTATCTCGCCCCCGCCTCGCTCTGGTCGCACGCAGCGGGCGGCACGGTGTGGATCTCCACCTATACCAAGGCGCTGCAGCGGCAGTTGTCGCGCGAGACCGAGCGCATCTATGCGGACGAGGCCGAGTTCCGCAAACGCGTGGTGATCCGCAAGGGCCGCGAGAATTATCTCTGCCTGCTAAATCTCGAGGATGCGCTGCAGGGCGGCTTCCAGAACCGCGCCGCCGTCCTCGCGCAGCTGGTCGCGCGCTGGGCCGCGTACAGCCGCGATGGCGACATGATCGGCGGCGATCTGCCCGGCTGGCTCACCACATTGTTCCGGCGCGCAGGGGTCACCGCGCTGACCGACCGGCGCGGCGAGTGCGTCTATGCCGGCTGCCCGCATTACCGCAAATGCTTCATCGAACATGCCGCGCGGTCGAGCCAGAATGCCGATCTGGTCATCGCCAACCATGCGCTGGTGATGGTCAACGCCGCCCGCGCGCGCGAGCAGCAGGGTCGCCCGACGCGGATCATCTTCGACGAGGGCCATCACCTGCACGATGCCGCCGATTCGATGTTCGCGGTCGCGCTGACCGGGCAGGAAACGGTCGAGATGCGCCGCTGGGTGATGGGCCCCGAGGGCAAGTCGCGCGGACGCCGCCGGGGCCTCGCCGCGCGCCTGTCCGACGTCGCCTCCTATGACGAGCTCGGCGGGCGCGCCATTGAGGCGGCGCGGATCGCAGCGGAAGCGCTGCCCGGCGAAGGCTGGCTGGCGCGCATCCGCGAGGGCGCACCTTCGGGCGAGATCGAGCAGCTGCTCGCCGCGATCCGCGGCACCGTCTATGCCCGCGACGAGAGCGGCGCGGAGGATGCAGGCTATGGCCTGGAAACCGAGCTTGCCGAGCTCGACGGCCCGCTGATCGCCGCCGCGATGGAGGCTGCGCGCGCCATCCATGCCTTGCACCAGCCGCTGGTGGCGCTGGGCCGCAGGCTCGAAATCCTGATCGAGGACCCGCCTGACTGGCTCGACGGCCCGGCGCGCGCACGGATCGAAGGCGCAATCGCCTCGCTCGGCTGGCGCATCGATCTGCTCGCTGCCTGGGCCTCGCTGCTCGGGCGCATCGGTGGCCCGGCGGACCCCGATTTCGTCGACTGGCTTGCGCTCGACCGCGTCGAGGGGCGCGAATATGACATGGGGCTGCACCGCCGCTGGCTCGATCCGGGCAAGCCGCTCGCCGAGGCCGTCATCAAGCCCGCGCATGGCGTGCTGGTGACCTCGGCGACGCTCAAGGCCGGTGAGGACTGGACCCCGGCGATGATGCGCACCGGCGCGGTGCATCTTGAAAAGCCGCCCGAACTTTTCGAGGCGCGCAGCCCGTTCGATTATGCCAATCAGGCCGAGGTGCTGATCGTCACCGATGTGAAGCGCGGCGATATTGCCGGGCTCGCGGGCGCTTATGGGCGGCTGATCGAAGCGGCAGGCGGCGGAGCCCTGGGTCTGTTCACCGCGATCAAGCGGCTGCGCGCCGTCCATGGCCGCATCGCCGACCGGCTCGCCCAATCGGGGCTGCCGCTCTACGCGCAGCATGTCGATCCGATGGAGACCGGGACGCTGGTCGACATCTTCCGCGACGATCCGCGCGCCTCGCTGCTCGGCACCGACAGCTTGCGCGACGGGGTCGACGTGCCTGGCGATTCGCTGCGGCTGGTGATCATGGAGGGCGTGCCCTGGCCCAAGCCCGACATATTGCACCGCGCGCGCAAGCTCGCAGGCGGCGGCACCCAATATGACGACATGATCATCCGCGCGCGCCTCGCCCAGGCGTTCGGGCGGCTGATTCGCCGCGCGGACGATCGCGGGCGTTTCGTCATGCTCTCCTCCGCCTTCCCCTCGCGCCTGCTTAGCGCCTTTCCGCCCGGAACGCCGGTGCGACGGGTCACGCTTTCCGAAGCTTTACAAGCGGTGCAATCTGGCGTTTCTGCGCTGGCAAATGAGGGCGCGCGAATCGATCCCGTGACGGGACCGGGGGGAGAGATGCGATGAAACGGCTGACCTTGCTGCGGCACGCCAAATCGGACTGGCTGGACCGCTCCCTGCGCGATTTCGATCGGCCGCTCAACGCGCGGGGCCTGAAGGGTGCCAAGGCGATGGGCTATTACGCCGCCGAGAAGAAGATGGTGTTCGACGCGGTCGTCGCCTCGCCTGCGGTGCGCGTCACCGAGACGATCGACCATTTCGAGATCGCCTATGGCCAGACGCTGCACCCCGACTGGGACCGCCGCATCTATCTTGCCTCTTCGGTCACGCTGATCGACGTGCTGCGCGGCGTCGAGGACAGCGCGGGCCATGTGCTGATGGTCGGGCACAATCCGGGGCTCGAGGATCTGGTGTTCGATCTGGTGCCCGATGATGGCTCCAGCCCGTTGCGCGATGTCGTCGAGGAGAAATTCCCCACCGCCGCGCTTGCGATCATGGATATCGCGATCGACAGCTGGGCAAAGCTCGACAACCGCACCGCCAAGCTGATCGAGGTGACCCGCCCGCGCGATCTCGACCCCGAGCTGGGGCCGCAGGACGATGACTGACGCCATGGCAAGAATCCTGCCCGAAACCATCCTGCGCCGTGCGGGACCGGACGATGCCGCCAAGCTCGCGCTGATCGGCTCGGCCACCTTTCTAACCGCCTTTGCGCATGATCATCCGGGGCAAGCGCTGATCGACCATTGTTCGATCGAACACGGCGAGGCCCGCTATTCCGGCTGGCTGGACAAGCCGGACTACGCGTTCTGGCTGCTGGAAACGCCGCTCGGCGCGCCGGTCGGCTATGCGATGATGAGCCCGCCCGAACTCGATATCGAGCCGCAGCCCGGATCGGTGGAACTGAAGCGCATCTATGCGCTGTCGGGCTGGCAGGGCGCGGGTCTGGGCCGCAGGCTGATGGACGCGGTGATCGAGGAGGCCCGTGCCCGCGCGGCCACGTGCCTGTACCTGTGCGTCTATACCAACAATCCCGATGCGCAGCGATTCTACGAGCGCTTCGGGTTCGAGAAGGTCGGGCAGCAGCAGTTCATGACCGGCAACGTGCCGTTCACCGACTGGATCATGCGCAAGCCGCTCTGACGCGTGGCTCAGGCCGCTTCGAGCGCTGCTGCCAAACGGTCGCGGATCGCGCGCAAGGCCGCGAGATCGATCGCAGGCGCGGCCGACGCGGAGGGTGCAGGTGCTGCTGCAGCATGCGCCGGCTTCGCCGCCTTGCCCGCCAGATACTGCCGCGCGCCGCGCACGGTAAAGCCCTCGCGGTTGAGCAGCCGGTCGATCGTGCGCAGCGTCTCGACATCCTCGGGCCGGTAATAGCGCCGCCCGCCGGCGCGCTTGAGCGGCTTGATGCTGTCGAACTGCGCCTCCCAATAGCGCAGGATGTGAGGCTTCACCCCCAGTTCGGCCGAAACCTCGCCGATGGTGCGCATCGCGCCCTCGGCCTTGCCGGAGGAGCCCATCGGATCAGTCACCCGCCATGATCCTTTCCTTCATGATCTGGCTGGCGCGGAAGGTCAGCACGCGGCGCGGGGTGATCGGAACCTCCACCCCCGTCTTGGGGTTACGCCCGACGCGCTCGCCCTTGTCGCGCAACAGAAAGGTGCCGAACCCCGAGATCTTCACGTTCTCGCCGCGCTCGAGCGCATCGGTCATGTGGTTGAGCACCGATTCGACCATCTGCGCCGCATCGGCGCGCGACAGCCCCACCTGATTGTTGATCGTATCTGCCAGATCAGCCCTGGTCAAAGTACCCACTGAACGCATCGCCCCGTCTCCTAACCCGCCAAGAGCAGGATAGCGGATCGAAGTTATAATGGCAAATCGAGGCTATGTAAAAACAGTGCGAATAGAGGCGATTGCGCGACAAATTTGCGTGAGGTTAATAGCGGATTACCGCCGCCCCCCAGGTAAGACCGCCGCCCATCGCTTCGAGCACCAGCAGGTCGCCGCGCTGGATGCGCCCATCGCGCACGGCGGTGTCGAGCGCGAGCGGAACCGACGCGGCCGAAGTATTGGCGTGCTGGTCCACGGTGACCACCACCTTTTCGGGCGGCAGACCCAGCTTGCGTGCGGTCGCATCGAGAATGCGGGCATTGGCCTGGTGCGGCACCACCCAGTCGATATCCGCGCTGGTCAGGCCCAGCCGGTGCAGCACTTGTTCCATGACTTCGGCGAGATTGACCACGGCATGGCGGAACACTTCGCGCCCCTTCATCCGGACCTTGCCGACGGTGCCGGTGGTCGAAGGCCCGCCATCGACATAGAGCAGGTCGTGGTGGCGACCATCGGCGTGCAACTGGGTCGTCAGGATGCCGCGTGCGGCGCTATCGCCCTCGGCGGCGGTTTCAAGCCCGAGCACGACCGCGCCCGCACCATCGCCGAACAGCACGCAGGTGCCGCGATCTTCCCAGTCGAGAATGCGGCTGAAGGTTTCCGCGCCGATCACCAGCGCGCGGCTGCCCATGCCGGTGCGCAGCATGCTGTCCGCTACGCTGAGCGCATAGAGAAAGCCCGAGCAGACCGCCGCGACGTCGAAAGCGATGCCGCCCACCATTCCGATCGCCGACTGCACCTTGGTCGCAGTGGCGGGGAAGGTATGGTCGGGGGTCGCTGTCGCAAGCACGATCAGGTCGATTTCGCTGCCTGCCAGCCCTGCGGCTTCGAGCGCGTTGTTGGCCGCCTGGATTGCCAATGTGCCCGTGGTCTCTTCCGGCGCGGCGACATGGCGGAACTTGATGCCGGTGCGCTCGGTGATCCATTCGTCCGAAGTATCGACGGTTTCAGCCAGTTCGGCATTGGATACCCGCTTGGCTGGCAGTGCCGATCCCGTGCCGAGAATGACACTGCGCGTCGCCGGAGCCTGAAAAGTCATTTGAGAAATTCGCCCGATCCATTGGAAGCGGCGCCGTTGCTGGCGATCGCGCTGGTATCAAAATCCTTCAGCACATCGCCGATGCGCTGCGTGATATTGTCCTCGACCAGCCGCGCGGCCACCTCGACCGCGTTCGCCACACCCTTGATGCTGGCCGATCCGTGGCTTTTCACCACCACGCCATTGAGGCCCAGGAACACCGCGCCATTATGGTTGTTGGGGTCGAGATGGTGCTTGAGCAACTCGGTCGCCGGGCGCGAGATCAGGAAGCCGATCTTCGAGCGGAGCGAGGACTGGAAGCTGCGCTTGAGCAGATCGGTGACGAAGCGGGCGGTGCCTTCCAATGCCTTCAAGGCGATATTGCCCGAAAAGCCGTCGGTGACGACCACATCGACATCGCCGCGCGAGATCTTGTCGGCTTCGGTGAAACCCTGGAACTGCATCGGCAGGTGCGTCGCGGCGCGCAGCGCGGCAGCCGCATCGCGGATCGCCTCGGTGCCCTTCGATTCTTCTGTGCCGATGTTGAGCAGCCCGGTGCGGGGCTTTTCAAAGCCGAAGATGATCTGCGAATAGACCGCGCCCATGATCGCGAACTGCACGAGGTTGCGCGCGTCGCACTCGGTATTCGCGCCAAGGTCGAGCATGACCATGTCGGTCTCTTCGAGCGTCGGCAGCAATGCGGCGAGCGCGGGCCGATCGATCCCCGGCATGGTGCGCAGCGCCAGCTTGGCCATCGCCATCAGCGCGCCGGTATTGCCGGCGCTTACAGCAGCGCTGCAATCGCCGGACTTCACCGCCTGGATGGCGAGTCCCATCGAGCTGTTCTTGGATTTGCGCAGCGCCTGGCTGGGCTTGTCCTCGCCCTTCACCACCTCTTCGGTGTGAAGGATCTCGGACGCCGCGCGCAAATTGGGGTGATTGTCCAGGCCCTGCTTGATCTGCTTTTCGTCGCCGACCAGCAGAAAGGTGAAACGCTCGTGGCGGTGGCGCGCCTCGGCCGCCCCGCCCAGCATCACCCGCACGCCTTCATCACCGCCCATCGCATCAATCGCGATCCGCGGCTTCATCGGCACCGGTTAATCCCCCTGAAAAAGTGCAAAGACCGTCTGATAAGGATCAGGCGACTTCGAGCACCTCACGGCCGTTATAATGGTCGCATGCGCCGCAGACATGGTGCGGGCGCTTCAGTTCACCACAGTTGGAGCATTCGCTGAACGCGTCGATGGTCAGCGAATCGTGGCTGCGACGCATGCCACGCTTGGAGGGCGAAGTTTTTCTCTTAGGAACAGCCATGGCAGCCTGCTAACCTTAAATTGCTTGTCAATCAATGCGATATTGCCGGGACGCCCCAACAGGAAGCGCCTGGCGCGGCCTGCCGATACAGCGACACGGCCCATTCGCGTGCGAAGGCGGCGCTATAGCGAAAATCTCGTGCGTTGCAAGCTCTGTCGCGCTAGTCCGCTGCACAATTGGTCGCCATGACGCGGACGACCGCCAACGAGGGGACGATACGCATGAACCTGCCGCTGACACTGACCATGGCCGCTGCTGCCGGATTGATCAACCTGTGGCTCGCCATCCGCATCGGCCAGGTGCGCACCAGCCAGAAGGTCAGCGTGGGCGATGGCGGCAACGAATTCGTCATCCGCCGCATGCGCGCGCAGGCGAATTTCGTCGAATACACGCCCTTCGTGCTGGTGCTGATCGGTGCGCTCGAATGTTCGGGCTATGCTGCGACCTGGCTGTGGGTGGTCGGCGTGGTCTACATGATCGGCCGGCTGGCGCATGGCCTGGGCATGGATGGCGGCGCGTTCGGCATCGGCCGGATGATCGGCACATTGACCTCGATGCTGACGCTGCTCGGCCTGTCGGGCTATGCCATCTATGTCGCGAGCATCATGCCCGCCGCCTGACAATCCAGTGCGCTCGGGGGCGGCGCCTACCCGCCCCTGAGCAGCTTGGCTCCATAATCGCGCTCGAACAGATACAGCGCGGTGCGCGCCGCCTGCCCACGTTCACTGTCGAGTCCGCCATCGCGGTCCATCAGCAGTCGGGCATCGTCCGATGCCGTGCCGATCAGCCGCTGCACCTGTTCGGGGCTGGCGATGCGGAACGCGCTGTCGCCCGACTGCCGCGTGCCCAGCAGCTCGCCGCCGCCACGCAGCCGCAGATCTTCTTCGGCAATATGAAACCCGTCCTGGCTCGAGCGCATCAGCGCGAGCCGCGCGCGCGCCGTCTCGCTGAGCGCGCTTCCGCGCAGCAGCACGCAGACCGATTTCTGGTCGCCCCGCCCCACCCGGCCGCGCAGCTGGTGGAGTTGCGCCAGGCCGAAGCGCTCCGCCGCCTCGATGATCATCAGCGTCGCATTGGGCACATCGACACCGACCTCGATCACCGTGGTCGCGACCAGCAGCGCGGTCTTGCCGCTGGCAAAGTCCGCCATCATCGCATCCTTGCGCTCGACCGGCATCTGGCCGTGCACGAGCGAGACCTTGCCGGGAAAGCGCTCGGCAAGCTGCGCCGCACGCGTCTCGGCGGCGGCAAGGTCGCTCGTCTCGCTGTCCATCACCAGCGGGCACACCCAATAGGCCTGACCACCGCGCTCGATATGCCGCGCAAGCCCATCGACGATCTCGGACAGGCGATCGTCGGCGATCACGCGAGTCTCGATCGGCTGACGCCCCGGCGGCAGCTCGTCAAGACGCGACACGTCCATCTCGCCATAATGGCTGAGCGTCAGCGTGCGCGGGATCGGCGTTGCCGTCATCGCCAGCAGATGCGGGGTCGCCCTGCCCTTTTCCTGCAGCATCAGCCGCTGCGAAACGCCGAACTTGTGCTGTTCGTCGATCACCGCGAGCGCGAGATTGCGATAGCGCACCGCGTCCTGGAACAGCGCATGCGTGCCGATGACGATCTGGATCGAGCCATCGGCAAGGCCCATGAGGGTCGCCTCGCGCGCGCGGCCCTTGTCGCGCCCGGTGAGCACCGCGATGCTGACCGGGAGCCCCGAGAGCATCCGCGAGATGGTATCGAAATGCTGGCGCGCGAGGATTTCGGTCGGCGCGAGCAGCGCCGCCTGCCCGCCGCATTCGACCGCATTGAGCATGGCCATCACCGCGACCAGCGTCTTGCCCGCCCCGACATCGCCCTGCAGCAGCCGCAGCATCGGCACGGGCTGCGCCATGTCGCCGTTGATCTCCTCGATCGTCCGCCGCTGTGCTCCGGTCATCGCGAAGGGCAGTTTCAGCGCATCGCGCAGGTGTCCGTCCCCTTCGAGCGCCACGCCCTTGCGCTTGCGGTTCGACTGCCGGATCAGCGCGAAGGCGAGCTGGTTGGCGAATATCTCGTCATAGGCCAGCCGCTCGCGGGGCTTTTCGTCCATGCCCTGATGCGCGGCGGCGAGCGCCTCGTGCCAGTCGGGCCAGCCCTCGCGCGCCTTCAGCGTCGGTTCTATCCATTCGGGCAGCGGCGGCAGTTGCGCCAGCGCCTGCGCGGCCAGCGAGGCCACACGCTTCTGCCCCAGCCCTTCAGCGAGCGGATATACGGGTTCCGCCTCGCCGATCTGGTCGGCCTGGCCCGGCTCCACCACGTGATCAGGATGGACGATCTGCCAGGCCTCGCCCCAGATCTCGAGCTTGCCCGCCGCCAGCCGCGTCTCGCCCAGCGGCCAGAGCTTCTTCGCCCAGCCTGGATTGCCGCCGAAATAGACCAGCGCGATATGGTTGCCGATCGAGTCCTCGGCGATCACCCGCGTCGGTCCGCGTCCGGGGCTGGAGCGATAGCCGGTGGCGGTGAGCGCGATGATGATCTGCTCGCCCGTGCCTGCCTGATCGGCATTGTCGACACGCCTGCGGCGGATGAAGCCCGTCGGCAGATGATAGGCCATGTCCTTGACCCGCGAAATGCCCAGCCGTGCGAACGGCTTCTGCAAGCTCACGCCGACGCCCTTGAGGCTCTCGATCTCGGCGAATGCGGGGTTGAGTATCTCGGGGCGCATGGCTATCGCAAAAAGGCAGGCAGATGAATGCGCTGCTGGCTGGAATCCTGTCCACCGTCTTAGGCAGGCCCGGCCCACCCCGCAAGCAAAGGAACTTCTGGCATGGACCGCGAAACCCGATTGCGCCGCCTGGCCTTCCGCGCCTGGCACCGGGGCACGCGCGAGGCGGATTACATGATCGGCGGCTTTTTCGACCGCTATGGCAAGACCTGGTCTGACGAAGAGCTCGACTGGTTCGAGACGCTGATCGAGGAACAGGACGTCGACATCATGGCCTGGGCCATCGGCAAGCAGCCGGTGCCGGAGCAATTCGAAGGGCCGCAGATGCAGGCCTTCCAGAAGCTCGACTTCATCAACATTCCGCGCTGATTGCACCGGCGCGCAAGGCTAGACCCCGTGGACAGCATCAGCCGCATCCTTCAGGCGACAGCGCCGCTGACGCTCGCCAACGTCGCGCCCGGAGCGCTACCCTTGCTTCTCGCGGACCTCGCCCGCGCGGCGGCTGCGCGCAAGCAGGGCGGCCGCATCGTGTTCATCGCGCCCGACGATGCACTGATGCACGCGGTGGCCGAAACCGCGCCCTTTTATGCGCCGGACCTTGAGGCGATCGAGTTCCCCGCCTGGGACTGCCTGCCCTATGACCGCGCCTCGCCCTCGCTCGGCATTACCGCAAGGCGGCTGAAGGCGCTGTGGACGCTGCAGCAGCCCGCCGGTGGCCCGCAGCTTCTGGTCACCACGGCCAATGCCGTCACCCAGCGCACGCTGACCCCGTTCCGCATCCGCCAGGTCGGCGCGGAACTGAAGCCCGGCATGACGATCGCGCGCGAGGCGCTGATCGAGAAGCTGGTGCGCCAGGGCTATGCCCGCACCGACACCGTCGCCGATTCGGGCGAGTTCGCGGTGCGCGGCAACCTGATCGACATCTTCCCGGCGGGGATGGATTCAGGCCTCAGGCTCGATTTCTTTGGTGACGAGCTCGACACGATGCGCGCCTTCGATCCCGGCACGCAGCGATCGACCGAGCGGGTCGAGCGGCACATATTGCTGCCCGCATCCGAAGTGCTGCTCGATGCCGACAGTATCCGGCGCTTCCGCAGCGCCTATCGCGAGGCGTTCGGCGCCAATGCCACCACCGATCCGCTCTATCAGGCGATCAGCGACGGACGCAGGCTCGCAGGCATGGAACACTGGCTGCCGATGATCGAGGAGCGGCTGGTGCCGCTGTTCGAGCATCTCGACGATGCCGACATCGTGCTGCGCGATGCGGGCGCGGATGCCGCCGCCGACCAGCGTTTCGAAAGCATCACCGATTATCACGCCAATCGCCAGCGCGGAAACGAGGACAAGGCCGGCAGCTATCGCCCGCTCAAGCCCTCGGCGCTCTATCTGGTGCCCAAGGAATGGCGTGCGGCGGCGGATGAAACTCCGATCCACCTCGTCAGCGGCCATGACGAGCCCGAATCGAGCCGCGTGCTCGGCCTGGGCTATCGCACCGCACGCGATTTCGGCGCCGAGCGCGCACGCGGCGACAATGTCTATGCCGCCGCCGCCGCGCATATCGATGCGCTTCGCAAGGCGGACAAGGGCGCGATCATCGCGAGCTATTCGGAAGGTTCGCGCAGCCGCCTTCTCGGCCTGCTCAAGGACCATGGGCTTGCGCGCATGGCGCTCGCGGACAGCTGGCAGGAAGCCCTGGGCCAGGCGGCAACCGGCATGGCCTCCATGGTCGTGCTGCCGCAGGATCACGGCTTTGCCACCGAGCGCTACGAGCTGCTCTCCGAACAGGACCTGCTCGGCGACCGGCTGGTGCGGCGGCGCAAAAAGCGCAAGTCCGCCGATGCGTTTCTCGCCGAGCTGCAATCGCTCGCCGCGGGCGACCTCGTCGTGCATATCGACCATGGCATCGGCCGCTATGAGGGGCTGGTCTCTATCCCCGTCGGCAAGAGCCCGCACGATTGCGTCTGGCTGACCTATGCCGGCGGCGACAAGCTCTACGTTCCGGTCGAGAATATCGACGTCCTCACCCGCTATGGCTCGGAAAGCGAGGGCGTCGCGCTCGACAAGCTGGGCGGCGAGGCCTGGCAGCGGCGGCGCGCCAAGCTCAAGGAACGCATCCAGGCGATCGCGGGCGAGCTGATGAAGACCGCAGCGGAACGCGCGCTGCGCACCGCCGATGTCGCCGAGGTCGAGCCGGGCGTCTATGCGAGCTTCGTCGACCGCTTCCCGTACGAGGAAACCGAGGACCAGGAGCGCGTGATCGCCGAGGTGCTCGAGGATCTGGCTTCGGGCAAGCCGATGGACAGGCTGGTCTGCGGCGATGTCGGCTTCGGCAAGACCGAGGTGGCGATGCGCGCGGCGTTCGTCGCCGCCATGTCGGGCATGCAGGTCGCGATCGTCGCGCCGACGACGCTGCTCGCGCGCCAGCATTACACCAATTTCGTCGAGCGCTTTCAGGGCTTTCCGCTCAATATCGGCCGCCTGTCGCGCCTCGTCACCGCGAGCGAAGCCAAGACAACGCGCGAGGGCCTGGCCAATGGCACCACCGATATCGTCATCGGCACGCACGCGCTGCTCGCCAAGTCGGTCGAGTTCAAGCGGCTGGGCCTCGTCATCATCGACGAGGAACAGCGCTTCGGCGTGGTCCACAAGGAGCGATTGAAGGCGCTCAAGGCCGATGTCCATGTGCTGACGCTGACCGCAACGCCCATCCCGCGCACGCTGCAGATGGCGATGTCTGGCCTGCGCGAACTTTCAGTGATCCAGACGCCACCGGTCGATCGCCTCGCGGTGCGCACCTATGTGATGCCCTGGGACCCGGTGGTGCTGCGCGAGGCGCTGCTGCGCGAACATTATCGCGGCGGCCAGTCCTATTTCGTCGCGCCGCGCATCAGCGATCTCGACAAGCTCAGCGAATTCATCCGCGACGAGGTACCCGAGATTCGCCACATCATGGCGCACGGCCAGATGGCCCCATCCGATGTCGAGGAGCGGATGAGCGCGTTCTATGACCGCAAATATGACGTGCTGCTGTCGACCACCATCGTCGAATCGGGCATCGACATCCCCAGCGCCAACACGCTGATCATCCACCGCGCCGACACCTTCGGCCTGGCCCAGCTCTACCAGCTGCGCGGGCGCGTCGGGCGTTCCAAGACGCGCGCCTATGCGTATATGACCACGCCGGAAAACCGCGTGCTGACCGAGACGGCGGAGAAAAGGCTCAAGGTGCTGGGCGATCTCGACACGCTGGGCGCAGGCTTCCAGCTCGCCAGCCACGATCTCGACATTCGCGGCGCGGGCAATCTGGTCGGCGACGAACAGTCGGGCCATATCCGCGAGGTCGGGTTCGAGCTCTACCAGTCGATGCTCGAGGAGGCGATTCTGGAGGCCAAGGCGGGCGGCCTGTCGCTCGACCTGCCGCGCCAGAAATTCTCGCCGCAGATCACCGTCGATGCGCCGATCCTGATTCCCGAGGATTATGTCCCCGATCTGGCGGTGCGCATGGCGCTCTATCGCCGGATGAACGACCTCACCAATCGCGCCGAGATCGAAGCGTTCGCGGCGGAAATGATCGACCGGTTCGGCCCGCTGCCCGATGCGACGAGCAACCTCATCAAGCTGATCGAGATCAAGCTCAACTGCATCACCGCGTGCGTCGCCAAGATCGATGTCGGCGCGCGGGGGGCTTTGGTCAGCTTCCATAACGACAGCTTCCCCGACGTCCCCGGTCTGCTCGCCTATGTCGAGCGGCTCAAGGGCACCGCCAAGCTGCGCCCTGACCAGAAGCTGCTGATCCAGCGCGTGTGGAGCGATCCGGCCTCGCGGATCAACGGGTTGATCCAGCTTTCCAAGGGCCTGGCGGGCATTGTGAAGAAGAGTGCGAAGGCAGGGTAAGGCGCGAGGAGCCCTCTCCCCTTCAGGGGGCAGACCGAGTCACGCGCCTCGGTCAGCGGTTGGGAGAGGGGCAAGTGCGCAGACGTTCTTGTTCCCAGATGCCCCTCTCTGCTGCGACTAGCGAGCAAGCTCGCAAGTCTCGCTATCTCTCCCCTGAAGGGGAGAGAGCAGGTTCAGTCACCCCAGTTCCTCCCGCGCAAACTCTGCGAAAACTTCCGCCTCCATCGCCCGACCGCGCAGGAAGCCCTGGAAATAGTCGCAGCCCTCGTCGCGCAGCGCGGCGAGCTGCGCGTCGCTCTCCACCCCCTCGGCAATCACCTTGAGGCTCAGCGCCTTGGCCATCGCGATCACCGAGCGCACGATGATCCGGTCCGCCTCGGCGCCGCCGATATCGCGCGTCATCGCATGGTCGAGCTTGAGATAGTCGAGCGGGAGGCGCTTCAAGTATAGCAGGCTCGAATAGCCGGTGCCGAAATCATCGACGGCTATTCGCACCCCGGCATCGCGCAGCGCGGCAAAGCGGGCTGCCGCGCGCTTCAGATCGGGGACGAGCGCCTGCTCGGTCATTTCCAGCGTCAGACGGCGCGGATTGAACCCGGCTTCGGCCAGCATCCCCAGCTCGCGTTTGGCAAAGCCCTTTTCGCCCAAGTCCTCGGCGGTCACGTTCAGCGACAGCCTGAGCGGCGCGAGCGGTCCGGTCCAGCGCGCCGCGTGCTGCATCGCGCGCTGGCGGATATGCCGCGATAGCGCGCGCGTGAAATCGGCCTTGTCGGCGATGGCGAACAGCGTGCCCGCGCCGATCTCGCCATATTGCGGATGCTGCCAGCGGGCGAGCGCCTCGGCCCCGGTGATCTTTCCGGTCTCGACCGAGAATTGCGGCTGGAACAATACGGTGATCTCGTCGCGCTCGATCGCCTGGACGATGTCCTGTTCGAGCCGATAGCCGCGCTGCGGCGCATGGTCGGACTGGCGATCGGCCCAGCGCACCGGATCGGCGGCGTTTTCGCGCGCCTGGGCGAGCCCCGCCGACAGCCGGTCGAGCAGCGACACCGGCCCCTCGCCCTCACGCGCCACCGCGAGCGCCGCGCGCGCGGTCAGCCGCAGCCGGTGCCCGGCGACGTCGAGCGGTTCGGAAACGACGCGCAGCATCCGTTCGGCCATGACCTGCCAGCCCAGCCTCTCTTCGGCCATGGCATAGGCAATCAGGAAATCGCCGCCCGACAGGCGCAACGTCAGCGCGCTGCCGGAGGAAAGCCGTGCCGCCTGCCGTTCGAGTCGCTGCTCCATCGCCTCGAGCGCGGCATCGCCCACCGCAGTGCCATAGGTCGCGTTGACCGCAGGCATGCGGCGCAGCCCGATCAGCATCGCGTGCAAAGCCCCCTCGCCCGCCGCCGCAAAATCGGCGATTCGCTTGTGCAGATCGGGCACCAGTTCGTTCCGGCAGGCCAGCTGGCCATGGATCAGCCGCAGCTGCAATTGCAGCGCCTCATCCGCAAATGGCGCGACCAGCGCATGCGTGATCGCGGCGGGGAGAGGATGCGCAAGGCCGGGCCACGCGCTGTCGCAGATCAGCAGGCCGGGACCCGCATGACTGGCGATCTCGCGTGGCAGGTCATCGGTCTTGCCGCGCATGTCCGCAACCAGCAGATCGGCAGGGCCGTTCCCGGCAGGCGCAAAGCCGCACGCCGCCAGCGCCGCCGCGAGCGCCGTGTCCACCGCGCCAGCGCTGCTGCCGCGCCAGGTCGGCCTGTCCCGATATCCGCTGCTGTCCAGACCCCGCCCCCATTTGCAGGAACACTGCCGCGCGATGCCCTGTCATGGCACCATGCGCAACCGCCCAAGAAACATTGGCGCATTAGCACCGATCCGTTAAGACCCTGTCACCCATAAGATAAGGCGTGGAACATGCCCCCATCGGTTATTGACCGCAAAATCGCGCTGGCCGTCTCTCCCACCGAACGGGCGCGCAAGGCGGCGCGCGAGGTGCAGGCGGCGCATGAATGGGCCAGCCTGGACGAGGCCGATATCGTCGTCGTCATGGGCGGCGACGGTTTCATGCTGCAGACGCTGCACCAGATGCTCGAACGCGGGCGGATCGTACCCGTCTATGGCCTGAACCTAGGCACCGTCGGGTTCCTGATGAACCTGTGGCGCAGCGGCGACAGCATCGTGCACCGGCTGGACCGGGCGCAGAGCTTCGAGGTGCTGCCGCTGTCGATGACCGCGACGACGATGAGCGGCGAGCGCGTCACCTATCCTGCGATCAACGAAGTGTCGCTGCTGCGCGAAACGCGCCAGACCGCCAAGCTTGAGGTCAGCGTCAACAACGCGGTGCGAATCGGCGAGCTGGTCTGCGACGGCGTGCTGGTGGCGACGCCGGCGGGCTCGACCGCCTACAATCTCTCCGCCAACGGCCCGATCCTGCCGCTGGGCTGCGGCATGCTGGCGCTCACCCCGATCAGCCCGTTCCGCCCGCGCCGGTGGAAGGGCGCGCTGCTGCCCGATTCGTCGCAGATTACCTTTCGCGTGCTGGAACCCGGCAAACGCCCGGTCAGCGCGGTGGCCGACCAGCGCGAGGTGCGCGATATCCGCGATATCCAGATCGCCATCGACCCCAACCGCCGCCTGTCGCTGATGTTCGATCCGGGCCACAGCCTGGACGACCGCATTTCGGCTGAACAATTTATCGTCTGAACATGAAATCAGGTGCTTGCCAAACCAAAAAACCCGGTGCTATAGGCGCGCTTCTCCCGGGGAGCATCGCCTCGCCGGGAAGGCAAAAGAGCGTTCCCCGATAGCTCAGCGGTAGAGTAGGTGACTGTTAATCACTTGGCCGTAGGTTCGAATCCTACTCGGGGAGCCAGCCTTGCGCCCTAAAGCATTGAAAATGCAGCAAAATCTAAAATTTTTGCCCATTCGCCTGCCAATCCTCCCCCGCTTGATCTAACTCGGTGACCCTAGGCCGTAAGAGGGATTCCAACTCGCTCGTTGCATGCGCGTTCGCGACTGCTGATGGCGGTTGGTCGGTTGAAGTGGACGACTTCATCAAGCCCGAATCGCGCCAACCCGCCTCCGGGGCCGCGTCCCTGGCGTTATAAAATGCGCCTCTAGCTTGAGTGCTCCTCATCGCAAAGCAAGGCAGCCTATTGCTTGTGCTGCGATGCCCGCGCATAGTCCAATGTCAAAGTAGATTCGGAGGCCCGCATGTCATCAGTAAGCAACGCCTTTATGGGTAAGGTATTTGTGGGAAATCCTGTCGACATCGGCACCAACGCAAAGGTCTACAGCGCACTTTTGATGGACGATGAGACTGTTGCAATGGAATTCAAAGGCATCCGGGATGGTGCTATTTTTACTGACCGGCGATTTTTGGTTTATAACGCCCAAGGCTTGATGGGGAAAAAATTCGAGTTTTCGTCTTTTCCGTGGCGCTCGATCACTGCGTTTAGTGTTGAGAATTCCGGCACTTTCGACCTCGATGCGGAATTCAAGATTTGCGGCTCTGGTTGGGGTGTCTGCGAAGTGATGTTTACAAAGGGCACGGACGTTCGCCAGGTTCTGCATTTCATGAATGAGAAGATCTTTCGGAGTTGATTAGCACACTCTTGCCCCTTTTTCTCGCCACGGTCGCCGCTGGCGAATCCTTCGACTGCACCCCCACTCACGTTTGGGATGGGGACGGGCCGATATGGTGCGAGGAAGGTCCTCGAGTTCGGCTTGCGGGCATCGCCGCGCGCGAAATGGACGGCCGCTGCAGCCCAGGGCATCCCTGCCCGGCTGCCAGCGCAGCGGCGGCGCGCGACGGCTTAGCCAACCTTCTCGGGCGCGTGACCGGCACTGCACCGACCGGGCATCTGCTGGTCAAGGGGCCGCGGCTTGCATGCGTTTCAGATGGTGGCGCTGGCGGCAAGCGCATCGCTGCCTGGTGCGTTTCGCCAGTCCATGGGGATCTAAGCTGCGCAATGGTCAAAGCGGGGCTTGCGGCTCGCTGGGCACGATATTGGCGTAGGCATAGATGCGGCTAGGCCCATGCCTCCATATTGGTTGCAGTCTGGTTTGACAGACTCAGCAGCGCGGCGCACCCTATCCTGGCGGTTTGTTACCAGCAGGGGAAAACACCAATGAATACGAAGTATGCCCTGGCGCTCATTCTGAGCGTCGGTTCAGTCAACAGTGCTGCGTTCGCGCAGGAAGCGGCACCGGTCATGCCGCCACCCGCTGCGGTGGCTACTGCTGCGCCGGTGTCTCGAATCGTTCCGCCCAGCACCGTGCTTACGGTTACGCCGCTGGTCGAGATAACCTCCAAGAAGATTGAAGAAGGCGACAAATTCCAGTTCTCGGTAGTCTCCGATGTGGTCGAAGGCGGCGTCGTCGCCATCCCGCGCGGCAGCATGGTTCAGGGCACTATCACTTGGAAAACCGGGCGCGCGATTGGCGGCAAGTCTGGCAAGTTTGAAGTCACGTTCGATCACGTCACCGTGAACGGCAAGAATTACAAGCTCTCTGGCCTGCACCGCCAGGAAGGTCGGGGCAACAGCGTCGGGGCGCTCCTGGGGTCGATGATTATATCGGGCCGGTCTGCGGTCATGCTGCCCGGCCAAATGGCGAATGCGATCACCGCAGAGCCGATTCCATTCTAACGGGTCAGTGCGACTGCCCGACAAATATCAGATCGAGTTCGCGATCATTGCATGCGTAATGGTCGCGAGCGCGCTCCTAGCGTTCACTGGATAGCCACGGGCGCCGGGTCATAACCGCAACCCCCTGCGCGCCGATCGCGAGCTCGATCGGCTGGCAAGTACGGTTTAGGGGCGAGGTGCATTTTACCCGATCGCCTCGGGGGCCTCTATCCTTGAAATCGCGAACTTGTGCTCGGCGCGCAGGTTGAGACAATAGCCGCTCAATTCACGCCCATTGCTAGCCCAGTTGCCCACGGTTCGCACGCTCGTGAGGCCATGGTCATCGGTATAGCTGAAGCGGATCAGATCACCCGACGCGCCCGGCTTGAGCAGCCACCGCTTCGCCATGTCCGCACGCAACCCCTTTTTCTGTGCGGGAGCGACGGGTGGAGGTGGGGCAGCCGGCGGCTTGGGCGCAGCGTTACGCAAGCCTTGCGCCTTGTCGATCAGGCCAGTGCCCGCATCATAGATCGATTTCACAGTCTTGATCGTGTTCGGATCGCTGAGCGTTTTGGCAGCCGCTATCAGCAGGTGCACCGGGATTGGCATCGATCAAGCCTCCGCACTGTCGCGCCCCCAGAATCTAAGCGCGTAGCAACGAATACCGGTGGATCATTTTCCAGAGCCGAATGCAAGCGCCCGCTGCCCGTCGTATTGCATGAGAAAAGAAGCCCGCGCACCGTAATGGCTTGCTTACAGGCTAATCAATAAGCCGCAGGCCTATACCCTCGCATGCTCACTTTCACCGGCGTCGATCAGCGGCGGTTGCAGTTTGTGCGGCTACAAGTCTGAAACTCGCCGGGCCATCTCCGCGATCGCCCGAGCGCCGATCGCCGCTAGGAAGTCGGCAACTTTACCGGCCTCGGGGTGCGCCGGGCCATGCGCCTTGGCCAGCCGCCGATCGGTGCGGATGCACAATGCTACAGCAGGTTCAACCTAGGATCGCGCACTTCGCCCATTGCAGCCGTCGCGACGCTCGCAAGGTGCACCAAGAGGCGGTGCGTCCTACCCTCGGGCTCGCCTTCCATGGCCTCGGCACGCTGGGCGATGATCACAAGGACCTGCGCGTCGGATTGCAGGGCGATGCCCTCAAAGCATGCGTGCGCTTGGTCAAGCGCAGTGCCATGCACGGCCAAGTTATCCGCACGCGCCAACAGAAAGTCGGCCAGCCAGGATAGCGGCGCACCCGGCGGCAATCGATCGGAGAAAAAGCGGTAAAGCAAATCCCCATGCTCGGGGTCTATCTCGGCAACGACAAGCCGAATAATTTGGTAGTGCATGACCTCGTGAAAACCTGCGTGTTCGCTCATAGCCTCGGCCTCCCTGCCCTGCGCAGCGCCTCATTCGTGCTTGCCTCGATCAGTGCGCCGGATGCCTCCCGCACAACCGTCACGGCAACATTAGCAGAAATTCCCTCGACGCGGGGGACAAAGGTGCCTCCCTCGTCGGCATAGATCCTGATTTCGATCGGGCCTTGGCGCCCGCCGCCGCCGCCCATCGCCGCCCGGGTCTGGCCGAGCGGGACGATGTTGCCGTTCTGCGCGGGCTGAAACAGCTCGACTCCGCCCGCGCCCGCCGCCTCGTTCACGCGGTAGAGGCGACCAGCGGACACCGGCCCGCCGGATGCGCGGCCAGGCACAAGCCCCAGCAGCGATCCGATGGCCGAGAAGAGGCCGCCACCCCCGCCGCCACCCCCAAAGAGGTTTTCAGCCAGCGGGCGAATGACGGCCTGCTGGATCGCGATGCGCAACAGGTCGGCGACAATGGATTTCGCCACGTTGCTGAATACGTCGCCGAGAGATTCGGCGTTGAAGATTGCATCGACGAGTTGGTCGTTCAGGTTTTGGAGGCCGCGCGTCGCTACAAGCTCAACCTCGTCGTTGATCTCCTCACCCGTGAGCGACACCTCACGCAGAAAGCGTTGACCCGGCGATTCATTCGCGATCTCCGCTTCTTTGTCGGCTTGCCTTTGGAGGGCATCGAGGACAGCCAATCGAGCGCGTGCGATGTCTTTTGCTGTTTTTGTGCTGTCCAGCGTATTGAGGACCAGCTCCTGCTCGGCCCGTTCCTGGCTGAACTGCAGGTCGATAAGGCGGTTTTCGAGATCGGCGCGCTCCTGGCGCGTCTCGGCAAGCCGCAATGCCGCGCGCGTGATATCCTGCTCGTTCTGGTTGCCCGCGCTGGCGAGATCGAACTGATTGCGCGTGAACTGGTCAAGACGACGCAACGCCTCAGCAATCGCGCCGCCGACGTCACGGCCTGCGCGCCCTGCGCCCGCCACGTCAACCGGTCCGCCACCGGTCGCAGAGCCGCCGCCACCCAAGCGCCGGGTATTGACCGCCGGGACATTGGCAACCCCGGGAACACTCTTGATCGCAGCATCGATGCGATCGAGGCTGGCCTGGAGCGAACGAACCGAATCCTCGGCTGCCTTGATGTTGGCCTCTGCTGTCGCGGAACTCGCTGCCGCTGCATCTGCCAGCCTGCGTCCCCCGGCTTGCGCGACGCGCGGATCGGCCGCGGCCAGCCCACCGCTGGCACGAGTGCGCTTGGCGAACTCGCGAGCGCGTGATGCCTCGGCCTGGGCCAGGATCAGACTGGCTTGTGCCGAGATCAGCTTTTGCTTGGTGTTCTCACGCTCAGCCTGAGCCTGGGCGAGCGCTTGGGCCCGGGCCTTCCCGTGGGCCGTGGCGAGGCGGTCAGCCGCGTCTGCCGCACGATCGGTCTGCAGCTTCGCCTCGTTCTGGATTTTGGCGTAGGTCTGGCTCGCCTGCGCGGCCTCTTGCGTGCGCGTGGCGAGATAGCTCAGCCCAAGCGCAACCGCAGTAACCGCCAGCCCGATGCCCACCGGGCCGAGCAACGCGGCCTGCAGGCCTCGCGCTGCGAATGCGGCAGCCTCCATACCCGTCGCGGCGCCGAGTAGTCTTGCTTGCAGGGCAAAGGACGCCGCCCCTACAACGCCCATGCTTGCCGCGGTCCCACCAAGCGCCGCCTGTGCAGCGACATTTGCCGCGACGAACTGAACTGCGATCGTTGATGCCAGCACTGCAATAGCCGGGATCACCACGTCGAGGTTGTTTGCGAGCAACTGCAAGCCGCCTGCAATCGCCGCACTCGCGCCATTCGCTTCCGCCGCCTGCCCGACATAAACCGTCAGCTGGCTGTTGAGCGATTCGAACGCGCCCGCGATCGTCAGGGTCGCCTTGCTGGCCTGCCCGCCAAGCACCTCGCTGCCCGCGAGGATCGCCTGGTAGAACTCCTGGCTCGAAACCTTGCCCTCGACCACGGCATTGCGAAGCTGGGCAACGCTGCCGCCATAGCGCTCGGTATTGGCGACGAGCTGGAGCAGGGGACGCAAGCCCCCCTCGTTGATCTGGTTGAACTCCTCGGCCCGCACGGTGCCGCTGGCGAGCGCCTGCGTCAGGCCCAGGATCGCGCCTTGCGCTTGTGCCGCGCTGGTGCCGGTGATCTTGAGCGCCTGCGCCGTCGCCTCGGTCAGCGTGAGCAGCTGGTCCTGGCTCGCACCGAGATCGGACGCGGCTTGCGAGGAATTGCCGAACAGGCGCGCCAGCTCCTCGATGTTGACGCCATAGCGGCCCGACAGGTCGAGCAGGCGGCTCTGGACCTGCGCCAGGTTCTCCCCCTCGACGCCCGCGACTTTAAGGCTGTTCTGCAGCCGGGTATAGCTGTCGATCAGGCCGACGACCTGCTGCGTGCTGAACGCGGCGGCGAACGTGCCGGCCAGGGTGCGCAGACTGCCACCTATCGCGGCGCTGCTGCGGTCAAATTGCCGCTCGAGCCGCTGCACATCGCGGTCGATGCGGCCGAATGATTGCTGCGAAGCCCTGACCGCATTCCGCAATCCGGCTTCGTATTTGTCCATCTGAGCTTCAAGAACCAGAATGATCGGATCTATCTCGGGCATTAGCTGGCGTCCCTTTTCATCGCCTGGGGCAGATGGTCTTGTGCTATCCCGCCGTCGCGCGGCGCATGCCGTGCGCCATCGGTGCGGATTGCGCGCCGCGCGGCTGGCCCGCCAGAGACAACAGCCGGCGGCGCGCGCGGTCCTGTCCTTCAAGCGGCATGGTTCACCGCCAAGGTGCAGGAAATGGCTGCGGTGCGACGGGTCGGTAAAGGAAGGAACCCGCCCGCCGCACCGCCTGCCCGGCGCAAGGGCTGCTCGAAAGCCCGCTGCCTCGGCAGATCGAAAGAGGTGCCGCGTCCATGGTTGAGGGGGCTGGGGCGCGCCCTCCCCGATGAACGCGGCGGCAGAGTGGAGAACGGCTCTGCAAAGCTGGATTGATGCGCCCGGGTCATGACAGAAATGCCCCGCTCTGAGGCATGCCCATGGTCTTGCCAGCGGGAGCGGGCTCGACCTTGAGCCCAAACCCCTCGGCAAGCTCGACCTGGTAGGGTGTCAGCAGCGCGATGACCGGTTGCGAGGTAATCCGCCGCACGCCGCTTTGCGTCTCGATCGACACCGCAAAGCCGGGATGGTCCGGCGGGGTTATCTGGTAATTCTTGGTTTCGCGCTCGCGCGCGGCCTTCTGCTCAGAGCGCCGCCTCGCCTCGGCCTGGACCTGAGACATTACCTCGGCCGCCGAATTGTCTCTTGGCGGCCATGCCAGGCGCGCGCCGCTCGACGCGTCGAATTCGGGGATCTTGATCCCTGTCAGCCGCGGAACGGGCATCTGGCCGTGATAGAAATTCCCGCCGCAGCCGCGCGCCAATGCCTCGGCGGATTCCAGCCGCTCGAGCCCATAGCCGGGCTCGCCCAGCCCCTGGCATTCGGCATCGCTCGCCTTGATGCGATCCAGATAGTCGACAAGCTCGTTCAGGATGCGGGGCATATCGGCCTGCAGATCGGCAACCAGCGCATCGCGGCGCTGCTTGGCGGCGGCATGGCGATCGAGCGCGGCCTTGCGCCGATCGCTGGCGAGCAATTCGTCGTGTCGGGTTTTGAGCTGGTCGCGCTTGGCTTCAAGGCGCACCATGCGCCGTGCCAGCTTGGCAACCTGGTCTGCGGCTTGCTCTGCTTCATCCTCGGTCGCGATCGCGCTCTTGCTAATGCCGTCGAGCCGATCATGCTCGGCCTGGGCATCGTCAATCTGCGCGGTCAGTTCCAGCAACAGGTCGGCGACGGTGGCTGCGCGCGCGTCTGCGCTCAGTGCAGCCGCAATTCGGGCGTCGAGTGGTTTTGCCACTTGATGTTCTCCAGTTGGCGGCGCAGCGCGCGGCCGGGGGCAATCAGCGGTAGCGGGCAGCCCTCAGGGCATCGCTCACCTGGCGGGGGGAATAGGCGGCCGGGGCACTCTGGCCGGGCGTCGGTGCAGCCGTGGCCGCAGAGTCCTGGTATCGGGCATCGCGAATAGCGTTGATGCTCGCTCGCGCGCCTTCGGAATAGATCGTGTTGCGGGCTGCGATCTCGGCGCTGTCCCGATTGAACGCGGGGGCGTTGGCGCCCATGAAGGCGAACCGCTGCGCATGGTCTGCTGCCTTGCGTTCGACGATGGCGCTGATACCGCTGTCGAGCGCCAGGCCATTGGCAATACCCGCCGCGCTCAGTTCCCCGACATAGCTCTTGGCAGTGCTTTCGATGATTTGCTGAATTTCCCGGCTGCTTGCCTTTGCCAGCCAGTCGCTCGGCTTCATCTCGTTTGCCTTGGCGACTGCCTCGATCGCGGCGACCAGCGCGGAATCGACCGAACCGGGGGCAGCGTCGGTCATGAAAACGCCCTTGCTTGCGCTGGCGCTGTCCATGAGGGAAAGGTCGAATGCGATATACTCGCCATTCTGCAGGGTCTCGCGGCGGCGCTTGCGCGCGTCGAGCGTGTCGTTGTGCTGGTTCATGCTGTCGTTCTCCATTGCCCGGCTGGTGCGCGGGGCGGTTGACGGCATGACTTTGGCAGGCGGCGGGTGGGCCTATACGGACGGCGCGGCTGTCACCATTCGTGATAGCGTTTCGCCAGCTCGCGGATGCGTCGGCTGCGCGCCCGGATCGGCGCTTCTTGCTCGCGCTTGCGGCGCAGATATTCGGCCCTGGCTGCGGTCAATCGCTCGCGCCCTACTTCCTCTATCCAGCGGCGAATGACGCGTGTGTGCGTGCCGTATTCCTCGCGAATGGTCTCCCACCCCTGCTCGACATACTGCTGCCAGAAATCATCGGGCACCGGTCTGCGTAGGTGCGGCATCGGGTTGGCGATCGAGTAACCTGGGATCGGCTTGCGCTCCATGGGGCGGCGATAGCCGGTGCCGATCGAGCTGGTTACGGTCTGCAGCTGATGTGCGATTTGGCGGGTTAGCAACAGAGCAACCTAAGCTGGGCTATGTGTTTCAGTAAGTTAAGCGCCAATAAACCCGAATAGTGGTTCCCTGGTCGGGATCGATACCCGTTCCATGCCACTGAGGCGGCCAGTTGACGCTTTCGGAACGAAATGAGAACAAGGCGATATGCCCCGCCGTCGATTCGCCATCATGACATTTGACCCTGATCGGGTCGAACAGATCAGCATGCAGGCCGAAGGCCCTAGCTTTGCCTGGGTTATCCTGCGCGCCCTGCAGGGTTATGACTATCCGAAAGAGCGGGGCATTATCAACGTGACGCTCATGGACCAGCTGCCCAAGCGGCATGATCGATCAGGACGCTAGCCAGCCGACCGGCGGCCAGGCTTACGGACGCGCAGTATCATGCGAGCGCGTGGATGTTGTAGTGGGATGCGCCCAGTATGGCCTCGGAAAGCCCCCAGACAAGCGCATCGGCTCTGTCAGGGCTTCCCTCGCCCATATAGCCCTCGGGGGTGAAGAGAACCATTTGATCCTCGAGCTCAGGCAGGCCGCCAACGTGGCTAACCTTGCCTTGCTCATAGAGCGCTGCGATCGGCTCTGCGCGCGCAACCTTGCCCCGGCTGGCAGTCACCAGCTTGACCGGCACGTTTGCCCCAGCAGTGCGGATTGTCGCCTCGACCATCGCGCCTCCAAAGTTGCGCTCTGCCACAATCCGATCGGCCTTGAACTGGTGGAACGCGGTAACGGCACGCTGCGCCCAGCCCGCGGGCGAGAGATTGCACGTCCAGTCAGCCAGCACATAGCCGCGCCCGTCCACCCCCTTGCCGACCACAACGATACCGACGTCATCGCCCCCCTCGCTGCCGCCTGCGGTGCCGGACGGGTCGACTGCCACAACGATGCGCCGCATCTCGGGTGCCTGCTTGATCCGGTGCGCGTCGAGCAGATCGCGCGACCAGAGCGCCCCTTGCAGATCGTCAAGCATCTCGGCCTCGAGCTCTTGCCTGCCAAGCCGGGTGCCTGCGTATTTGTCGAGCATCTTGGCGAGGAACTGCGGCGCCAGATTGCCCGCATTGTCCATGGTGCTGCCGCGCACGGCCGCCGTGTCCTTAGCGGTCAGAAGCTCGCGAATGATCGGGATCGGCCTGGGCGTGGTCGTGACGATGACGCGGGGCCGATCGCCAAGGCGCATGCCGAATTGCAGCTGGTCCCATGTCTCGCGCGCATATTGCCACTTGGCGAGCTCATCGCACCACGCCGCATCATGCTGCGGCCCGCGCAACTGGTCGGGCTCGGTCGCATTGTAGAGAGTTGCGATCGCGCCGTTCGCCCATGTCAGGCGGCGCTTGGACGGCTCATAGTGCGGCCTGAATTCCGGGGGATGCACGGCCATAATGCCGCTGTCGCCTTCCACCAGCACGTCGCGGGCGTCGGCCGCAGTTTCTGCCACGATAGCGATGCGCGATGCGCGCCCGGGTGCCATGGGCGTTTCGCCGCAAGCCATCGATCGGATCCACTCGGCACCGGCCCGCGTCTTTCCGAAGCCGCGCCCGGCCAGGATCAGCCAGGTTGCCCAGTCACCCGGCGGGGGAAGCTGGTTCGGGCGTGCCCAGAATGGCCAATGCCACTTCAATGCCGCCCGCGCTTCCATCGATAGCCTGGCCAGCGCCGCCTCCCTCTCGGGCTCGGGCAGCAAGGCCAGTGATTGCGCGGGTGAAATCTGCAGCATCTGCGGTTGCCTTCCCAAACTGAATAGCCTCGCCATCGGGGCCGCTATGTTCCATCGCCTGCGTCGGACGACCATAGCCCCGGTCGAGCAAAGCGGTGGCGGCGCTGACGCGCGCGGCCTCGCTCTCGCCTTCCTTTGCGATCTTCACCAGCGCGGCCAGCGCATCCTCGGTGTATTGCTGCGCCAGCTCGCGCAGTTCGCGGCCTGCCTTGTTCGGCACGCCCTTGGGGCGCCCAGCGCCCGGCCTTGCGCCACCAACGTTACCCGCCACGGCCTGAAATCCTCCGATATTTTTTCACAGTTTGCTTATCCGGCTCGAGCGCGGCCGCACATACGGACGCGGCATTTCATCCATCGATGCACCAAGCACAGCCCTCACCGTCACACTGTGGGCATACATCATCTTTCGAGCCCCGGTCGGATAGGCGGACACCGGACACCCTTATAGGGGTGTGTCCGTGTCCGTCCGCCCCCCTCCCCCGCTCCGCACCCCGGACAATTGCGGATTTGTCCGGCATTGTCCGCCCTGTCCGCCTGTCATGAATCAACAGCAAATGGGCCGAATTGTCGGTGAGGTAGACGTCATCTCGACATGAGAGAATTCCTGCACTGACCAGTTCGGCTCGCACCCGCCGGAAGATCCGCTTTTTCGATTCCGGATTGTCCCCCGTGTGCCGCGACAAGAAGGCTGATTGCCAATGCTCGAGCGCGAGGCCGGTAAACTGCGGTCCTTCAAAGGTGCCGCTTTCTGCTGCCGCGTCGATATAGGCTGTCATGGCAGTCTGCTGGGTAGGCGTCAGGGTGCCGCCACGTTCCGGAGCGCCGCATTCTTCCAGCACGGCGCTTGACGCTCCATGGGGAAGATCCACCGATTTCAGGGTAAAATGCAAATCGCGGGGCGGCTCCGCATCCTTCATTTTGGTGTTGATTAGGCGGATAGAATCCCCCTCTTTCTCGGCGCGATATTCACAGTCGAGTGCTGCTTTGAGCGCCATGGCCCCGCGCGCCCTGCCTTTATCGGCATGGCCGGAATGATGGACGATCAGCACGGCGCAGCCAGGAAAGCGAGCTTTTAGGTCGTCAATCGCGGCAATGAATTCGCCCATGTCGGCGGTGCTGTTTTCATCTCCGCCTCCGAAGTTTCGGGCGAGAGTATCGATGATGATAAGCGCAGGCTTGCCATGTTGATCGGCCAAAGCCTCAACGGCGCTCGCGACCATGGCCGCATTGGCCGCGTCGAGAAATTGCGCCGCGCGGCTCGACTTGAACAGTCTGGCGCCGGCCAGAGTCACGGCGCGATCTTTCGCCCAGGCGGCAAACCGCCGCGCCAAGCCATTATGCCCCTCACCAGCGATCAGGAACACCGGACCAGGCCGAACCTCTCGCCCGTGAAAAGGTGTGCCTGTGGCGACGCAAAGCCCGATATCGACTGCGATAAATGACTTGCCGCAGCCGGGATCGCCGAACATCAATGCCAGCGTTTCGGTTTCGATAAGGCCGTCTATCAGGAATTCGGGCGCTCGATATTCGAGATCGCCCACTGGCACAAACTCGAAGGCTTGGCCATGAAGCGCCTTAGGCTGTGCATCAGCCATTGCGGCAAGCGCTTGTCCATCAGCCTGTGCTATATCGAACGGCTGGGCCATCGTCGTCGCATCCATGTCCATCACTCCCCCTGCAAGGCAGCAGAGATGCGGACCGCCACCGCATCGGGTGCAATGTCGCCAAAGTCTGCGCCAGGCTCGCCGGGGCAGGTATGCGCGCGCGGCGTGGCGACCGGGCCGCCTATTGCGCGCCCAGCCTTTATTGCTTCGATCATGCCGAGATTATCTTTCAGATGGCTGTCATCGTCTGCAGCGATGACGATGGCGCGCCGCGGGAACATGCGGCGCATTGCGATCGCAACTGTCTCGAGATTCCGCGCGGTCATGGCGGCGATGACGCCCAGACCGGTAGCGGCATGAATTGCCGCCATGGTCGAATATCCCTCCCCAATAACCAGCGGTCCATCCGACGCGCTGCCATCGGCCATGTGCGCGCCATGCGGCCAGAACAGCCCCTTGGTGCGGCCGCCAGAGAGGAAAAGCTTGGTTCCATCGGCGCGGACGCGCTGCAGGTTCCATAGCGCAAAGCTCGCATCGATCATGGGCACCAAAAGCGTTCCGCCAGTCTGGCGAATGCCGAATGGTGGGAATCCCTTCCTGACAAGATACGGGTGCGCCGGGTCCGCCTGCTTACCGCTATTCCAGATGCCCCTGGCGACCATGGCGGTCGTTCTCTGGGCATTTTCCCGCTCTTGGGTGCGGGCGAGCTGGGCGGTTTGAAGCGCGCGACGCTCAGATGCCGTGATCGGCCTTGCGGGGCCGTTCCTCGGTGGCAGAAAGCCATCCGCGCGCAGCATGTCTTTGACGTTCAGCGCATCGCTCTGCCCGCCGTTGAAGCATGTCACCAAGAGCCCATCTGGCGCACCGGGGGCGATGCGAATGGCCGTCCCGCGATCGCGCGGCGAATGACCGGGCGTCGGGATAAGGCATTCGTTCCCCACAACCTTGCCGCCATAGTGGCGAGCGATAGCGCGCAGATCAGGCACCGCGCACCCCCTTGGGCAGCGCCGGGAAATGGCCAGCGATAGCCGCGTCAATGTCAGCAGGCATGCTGGCTGCACCGGCTCGGATCGCAGCTATCAAGCGATGCAGAATGTCCAAGATGGGCTCGTAGTCGCTATCCCCCTTCGCCATTTGCACGACGATATTGATCTCATCGGCGGCGAAGGTGGTCGGGAACGAGCGCGGCCCATGCATCTGGCACCACTCGACTGCAGCGTTGGCATACCGCCAATACAGCGTCCGGACGATCGGCAGCGCAGCGTCACGGTTCATGCCGTAATGCGGCATGGCGACGTCTGTAATCCATGCGTACCGGTCAGACCGCAGCGCATGCAACCGACTGTCTCGGGAGTCCCGGTCGCTTGCGCCGAACAACGTCCGTTGCAATTTGACGAGGTTGCTGCTATTTGAGTAATCACCAGCTGCCCGCTGAGATTTGGAGCCCCGCACCGCCGCCAAGGGTGCGGGGCTTTTCAGTTTCGTCATGTTGGAACCCCAATCATTTGGTGGAGCGACTGGGCCTCGATCAAGCATCGGCGGCCCACATAGCGCGAACGCAATTGTTCAGCCTTGACCTTGCGCCAGATCGTGATGCGGGAAAGCCCCGAAACTTGGCAGGCCTCGGTCACTGTGTAGGTAAGGCGCGGCAGTTGGGGGCTCGACTTGCACTTTTTCTTTTCGTTCTTGGTGATCGTTTCATCGTTATCCATGCTGCAATCCTTTCTAGGTCATATCCCCGGAGTGTATGTTTCCGGTGTGTCCCAATGATATCCTGTGTATTCTTGCGGCGGTCGAAAAACTCTCCACAACCTGCTTACGCAGCTCGGTTGACGGCTTACCGACCATTGATTTTTTTGGATTTTCTGGCGTCACCGGGTCCAGAAAACTGGGGAAAAATTGCAAGCGGCTGGCCTTGGGCGTGGCTAAGGCTCTGATTTTTCATGGTCATGCCCCGATGGCCGGGGCGTTCACTTCGTCCCGCAGCGGAGTCCGTTCGTCGCCGTCGTCATTTTGGGGCATGATAAGAGCATGCAGTGACTCAGCCAGGATCAACCGGCGGCGCCCAACTTTGCGAGCTTGCAGCGCACCTTGGGCGAGGCACGAGTAGATCGTGCTGCGGCCCAGGCTGGTCAGACGACAAGCCTCAGTGATCGAATAAGCAATCTGGGGGGTAGAGGTGCAATGCATGTTTGGTCATCCCGTTTGCTAATGTGCGGGGTTAGCGTCCGCGCTCGTGGTGTAATTTTCGGTGGAGATTTAGGTGCTGCTGGT
>LSHP01000093.1 GCA_001555775.1 Acidovorax delafieldii
TCCCAACCCTCCCCCCTGAAGGGGAGAGGGCTATATGAGCGCGCGCCTCTCCTCCGCCTTCCCCGCCGATCGCGCGGCGCTCGTCTGCTTCGTCACGGCTGGCGATCCCACGCCCGCATCCACGCCCGCAATCCTCGATGCATTGGTCGAGGGCGGGGCGGACGTGATCGAGCTCGGCATGCCGTTCACCGATCCGATGGCCGATGGCCCCGCGATCCAGAAGGCGAACCTGCGCTCGCTTGCCGCTGGAACGACCACTGCCGATATCCTGAAGATCGCGACCGATTTTCGTGCCCGTCACCCCGATGTGCCGTTGGTGCTGATGGGCTATGCCAACCCGATGACCCGGCGCGGGCCCGAATGGTTTGCCGATGCCGCTGAAGCAGCAGGCGTCGATGGCGTGATCTGCGTCGATATTCCCGCCGAGGAAGACGCGGCGCTCGGCCCCGCGCTCCGCGCCAAGGGCATCGCGCCGATCCGGCTGGCGACCCCGACCACCGATGCCGCGCGTCTGCCCGCCGTGCTCGAAGGTGCAGGCGGTTTCCTCTATTATGTCTCGGTCGCAGGGATTACCGGCAAGCAGCAGGCGGCACAGGCGAGCATCGAGGAAGCGGTGACGCGCCTCAAGGCCTCGACCGAGCTGCCCGTCGCGGTCGGCTTTGGTGTGCGCACGCCGGAGCAGGCCGCCGCCATCGCGCGCGTCGCCGATGGCGTGGTCGTCGGCAGCGCAATCGTCGATATCGTAGCCCAGCATGGCGCGGATGCGGCAGCGCCCGTGCGCGACTATATCCGCAGCCTCAGCACCGCCATCGCCGCCGCCCGCCAAACCACGAACGCCTGACAGGAGCATCCCCCATGAGCTGGTTCAGCCGTGTCCGCAATTCGATTCCGTTGATCGCCAAGCGCGACACCACGCCCGACAACCTGTGGCACAAGTGCAAGGCCTGCGGCGAAATGGTGTTCGCCAAGGAGTTTGAGGACAATCTTTCGGTCTGCCCCAAGTGCAACCATCATGAGCGCATCGGCGCACAGGCGCGCTTTGCGATGCTGTTCGACGACAAGATCTGGGAAGAGCTGCCCGCGCCGGTGGTCAAGGAAGACCCTCTCAAGTTCCGCGACAGCAAGAAATATGTCGATCGCATCAAGGCCGCGCGCGCGGCGGGCACTGCCACCGACGCGCTGACCAACGCGCTGGGCCGCATCCAGGGGCACAAGGCCGTGGTCGGCGTGCAGGATTTCGCCTTCATGGGCGGGTCGATGGGCATGGCCGTGGGTGAGGCGTTCATCCGCGGCACCGAGCGCGCGATTGCCGAAAAATGCCCCTATGTGATCTTCACCGCCGCCGGCGGCGCGCGGATGCAGGAAGGCATCCTCTCGCTGATGCAGATGCCGCGCAGCACCGTGGCGATCAGCCGCCTGCACGCGGCGGGGCTGCCTTATATCGTCGTGCTGACCGACCCGACCACCGGAGGTGTTACCGCGAGCTATGCGATGCTGGGCGACATCCAGATGGCCGAGCCCAATGCGCTGATCGGCTTTGCGGGCCAGCGCGTGATCGAGCAGACGATCCGCGAAAAGCTGCCCGAAGGCTTCCAGCGCTCCGAATATCTGCTCGAGCACGGGATGCTCGACATGGTGGTCGAGCGCAAGGACCTGCGCGAACGGCTGGGCAGCGTGATCGATTATCTGATGGCGGCCAGGGCGGCGGCGTGACGCGAAAGCCCCTCCCCTTCAGGGGAGGGGTTGGGGCTGTCTCTTATACACATCTGACG
>LSHP01000094.1 GCA_001555775.1 Acidovorax delafieldii
GCGTCAGATGTGTATAAGAGACAGCCTGAAGGGGAGGGGCTTTGATCGCGCTGCCCTTGTCGACCATGCGCGCGATTCGATCGCGCGCGGGTCCAAATCCTTCGCGCTCGCCTCGAAGCTGTTCGACCCTGTCACCCGCGAGCGCGCCTGGCTGCTCTATGCCTGGTGCCGCAAGTGCGATGACCTCGCCGACGGGCAGGACATGGGCCATGGCATGAGCGCGGTCGCCGATGCGAAGGACCGCGTCGCCTATATCCGCGAACAGACCGATGCGGCGCTCGCCGGTCAGCCGACCGACGACCCGGCCTTTGCCGCGCTGGCGGTGGTGGCGAGCGAGTGCCGCCTGCCCCGCGCGATCATCTTCGACGTGATCGAGGGTTTCGCGCTCGACGCCGATGACTGGCGCCCGCGCGCCGAACGCGACCTGTATCAATATTGCTATCATGTCGCAGGCGCCGTGGGGCTGCTGATGGCGATCGTGATGGGTATCGACCCGGGCGACGAGGAAACGCTCGACCGCGCCTGCGATCTCGGCCTTGCCTTCCAGCTCGCCAATATCGCGCGCGACCTGTCCGAGGACGATTCGGTGGGGCGCTGCTATCTTCCGGTCGAATGGCTGGCCGAGATGGACATACCGCCGGGCCAGCACATGAAACCCTGGCTGCGCCCGCAGCTGGTGCCGCTGGCGAAGCGGCTGGCCGATCGGTCCGAAGCGCACGAGGCATCCGCGCGGGTCGGTGCGGCGCGGCTGCCATTCCGCGCGCGCTGGGCGGTGCTGGCGGCGGCGGGCATTTATGGCGATATCGCGCGCGAGGTGCGCCGCCGCGGTGCGCAGGCCTGGGACCACAGGGTCATCACCACGCGCGGGCAGAAGATCGGATGGGTCGCACGGAGCCTGGCTCAGGCGATGCGAACCCCGGTGCCGGTCAGCCGCGAAGGCTTGTGGACGCGTCCGCGCAACCCAGCGGCTTGATCACGCCGCCTTTGCGGCGCGCAGCCGTTCGGCCATCGGATAGATTTCATCATGCTCGCGCTCGATCCGGTCGGCCAGCGCCGCGAACACCCTGGCGGATTCGGCGCGAAAGCCATTGGCATCGGCGAGCAGCGCATCGGCGCGCTTCCAGCGGTCGACAAAATCGAGAAAGGCATCGGCAAGGCCGCCCATTTCCTGCCAGTAGCGTTCTGCCGTGCGCGCCATGGCGGGATCGCTGGCATTGCGCAGCGCGGGGTAGAGGATCTCGTCCTCGAGCGCGAGATGGATGCGCAATATGCCGGTCAGTCGCGCGAGCATCAGCGTGATCTCGACCGCTGCAGGCCGGTCCCAGATCTGGAGCGAGCGCGCCTGGATGTCCTGCACGATGGCAAGACTGGCTTCATGCTGCGACTGCAATTGTCCGATGCGCCAGTTCATGACCGTTGCGTCCTCCCCGCACCGATGAGCCATCGGAGCAATGATCGGGGCTAAACCAGTTTGGTTAAGGCGCGGCTAATGCCGATGGCACCGCGATAAATGCTATCGATTTCAGTTCTGCGCTTGCCAGCAAAACTGGTTGCAGATAGAAACCCAATATGCGTTTCGTCACCGCGCGCCGTTACGGCCCCCTCACCCTGTCACTGATCGTCGGCGCTTCGCTGGCGCTGTCCGCCTGTTCGGGCGGCAAGGACGAACCCGCGCCCGTCGCGGCGGACAAGGTCTATCCCGTGACCATTGCGCAAGTGCAGCCCGCCAGCACCTCCGCGCTGATCACCGCAGCGGGCACCGTTCGCTATCGCTACGAGACGCCGCTGGGCTTCACGACCGCAGGCAAGATCGCCAGCATCCGTTTCGAGGAGGGCGACCGGGTGATGCCCGGTGCGCTGATCGCGGCGCTCGATGCGACCCAGGTCGGCGCCAATCTGGAAAGCGCCAGGGCCGAGCAGCAGCGCGCGCAGGCCGAACTGGGCCGGTTCCAGCAGCTGTTCGAAAAGGGCTGGGTGACACGCGCGCAGCTCGAACGCGCCGAGGCGACCGCGCGCGCCGCGACCGCCCAGGTCAGTACCGCAGGCTTTGCCAGCGGCACCTCGCGCATTCTCGCGCCCTCGGGCGGCATCATCCTCGCGCGCACGGCAGAGCCGGGACAGGTGGTGGCCGCAGGGACGCAGATCGTCGTGCTGGGCGAGACCAGCGGCGGCATGGTGCTGCGTGCGCCGATGATCGACAGCGATATTGCGCGCCTTTCCCCCGGCATGCCGGTCCTGGTGCGACTGTCGGCGGTGCCCGGCGGCGAGATCGAGGGCGTCATCAGCGAGATCGACGCGCGCGCCAACCCCAGTTCGGGCGCGTTCGAGGTGACGGTCGCGCTGCCCGCCAACCCCGCCCTGCGATCGGGGCAGATCGGCACGGCGGAGTTCCGCGTCGCCGCCGCGCCCGATGCGTCAGGCCTCGCGGTTCCCGCGAGCGCCGTGTTCAACGTCCGCGCGGACGAGGGCTTTGTCTATCTGCTCGACCCGAAAACCAGCCGGGTGCGTGCCCGCGCGGTGCAGATCGGCCGCATCGACGACAAGGAGTTGATCGTCACCGGCGGCCTCAGGCCCGGCGACCGCATCGTGACCTCGGGCCTGGTGCTGCTGACCGATGGCGCGAAGGTGAAGCCGCTTGCCAGCCGCCAGCCGAGCCGCACCACCGCCGCTGCGGCCCCTGCCGCCGCCGCGGCGCGATGACGCCGACCCGGCGCGCCCCGCAATGAACCTTGCCGCCTTCACCATCGCCCGCTGGCAACTCAGCCTGGTGGCGTTCCTGCTGCTCGCAGCCTTGGGACTCACCTCGCTGCTGACGATCCCGCGCTCGGTCGATCCGCATTTCCCGATCCCCGTGGTCACCGTCATCATCGCACTGCCCGGAGCCGACGCGGCGGACATCGAGCAGACCATCGCCAAGCCGGTCGAGGAGGTGCTGCGCGGCATCGACGATATCGACGAGATCCGCGCGGGGATCACCGACGGCTTCGTCACCGTCACCGCCGAGTTCGACTGGGATGGCGACCCCGACCAGTATTTCAACGATGTCGTGCGCGAGGTGAGCGCGATCCGCAGCCAGCTGCCCGAAGGCATTACCGAGCTGCGCTATCGCAAGGCACGCACCACCGAGGCGGCGGTGCTGCAGCTCGCGATGGTCAGCAAGACCGCGAGCTGGCGGCGGATGCAGAAATATTCCGAGGACATTCGCGATACCTTCGTGCGCTATCCCGGCGTGCGCAACACGGTGATCGACGGACTTCCGCAGCCCGAGGTCCAGGTGGCGATCGACAGTCGCCGCCTTGCCGAGCTGGGCCTCGCCCCATCCGCGATCGCCGATGCGCTGCGCCGCGGCGGCGCGGAGCTTCCGCCCGGCGCGGTGGACAGCGCAGGGCGGCGCTTCAATGTCGAGGCGGGCGGCGCCTATCGCGATCTCGATACGATCGCCAACCTGCCAATCCGCGCAGGCAACGGCACGCTGATGCGCGTGAAGGACGTCGCCGATGTCCGCTGGGGCAATGCCGAGCAGCTCTATATCACCCGCTTCAACGGCGAGCGCGCGATCTTCCTGTCGATCCTGCAGAAGGACGGGTTCGACGTCATCCGGCTCAAGGCCTCGCTCGAAGAGGAGCTCAAGCGGCAACAGGCCAATTTTCCGCCTGATATCCGGCTCGAGCAGATTTTCGACCAGAGCCGCGATATCGAGCATCGGTTGAGCGAACTGACCCGCGACTTCTCGATCGCGCTCGGCCTGGTCATCATCACGCTGCTGCCGCTGGGCTGGCGCGCCTCGGTGATCGTGATGATCTCGATCCCGCTGTCGCTCGCCTCGGGCCTGCTCGCAATCAGCGTGATGGGCTTCAACCTGAGCCAGCTGGCGGTCGCGGGCTTCATCGTGGCGCTGGGCCTGCTGGTCGACGATTCGATCGTGGTGACCGAGAATATCGCGCGGCATCTGCGCATGGGCAAGCGCCGCTCGATCGCCGCGATCGACGCCACACGCGAGATCACGCCTGCGGTGCTCGGCTCGACCGGCGTGCTGATCTTCGCCTTCACCCCGCTGCTCTTCCTGCCCGAGGGCGCTGGCAAGTTCACCCAGTCGTTCATTTACACGATCATCTTCACCGTGTTCGCCTCGCTGGTGATCTCGCTGACGATCATCCCGTTCCTCGCAAGCCGCATCCTCTCGCGCGACGAGGACCCGGAGGGCAATGCGATCCTCAAATGGCTGACGCACCAGATCGAGCGGCTCTATCGCCCGATCCTGCACAGCGCGCTCGACAAGCCGAAACAGACCTTCTGGGCGTCGATGGCGCTCACCCTATCGGCCTTCGCGCTGATCCCGGTGCTGGGCTTCAGCCTGTTCCCCTATGCCGATACCAGCTATTTCCGCGTCACCATCGATGCCGAGCAGGGCAGCAGCGTCGCCACCACCGATGCGCTGGTGCGCAAGGTCGAGGGGGTGCTGGCGAAGGAGCCCGATATCAAGGTGCGCGCGGCCAATACCGGCAGCTCGAACCCGCAGGTCTTCTACAATGTCTTCGCGCTCGACCAGCGGCCCAATTTCGGCGAGGTGTTCGCGGTCATGGATGCCTGGCATCCCGATCGCAGTCCGCAAATGATCGCGCGCATCCGCGAGCGGCTCGAGCAGATTCCCGGCGCGCGCTTCAATGTCGAACTGTTCCAGAACGGCGCGCCGATCGCCTCGCCGGTGGCGCTGCGCATCACCGGCGAGAATCTCGACACGCTGCGTGACATTGCTGCAAAGGTGGAGAAGATTCTGCGCTCGACGCCTGGCGCGCGCGACGTGATCAACCCGGTCGCGACCGACGGCATCGACCTGGATATCGGCATCGACGATGCCAAGGCGGCGCTGCTCAACATCGCGCCGGGCGAGCCGCGCCGCGCGATCCGCCTGGCGCTGTCGGGCGAGAATGCGGGCACGTTCCGCGATCCCGAAGGCGACAGCTACCGCGTCACCGTGCGCCTGCCGCTCGGCGAGACCCAGCCGATCTCGGCGCTCGACAAGGTCTATGTCGCCAGCCGCACCGGCGAGGCCATTCCGCTCTCGCAGATCAGCACGCCGCGGCTCGAAAGCGTGCCGCCGCAGATCCAGCGCTTCCAGCTCGAACGATCGGTCACCGTCACCGCCAATGCGCAGCCCGGCGCGCTGCCCGCACGGATCAGCCAGCAGGCGATGGACGAGGTGGGCAAGCTGAAACTGCCGCCGGGCTATCGCGTGTCGGCAGGCGGCGAGGCAGAGGCGATCGCGACGGTGTTCGGCGGGCTGGGGCCGATCATCCTGATCGCCCTGTTCGGCATCTTCGCGGTGCTGGTGGCGGAATTCGGCCGCTTCCGCGAGACGATCGTGGTGGCAGGCGTGATCCCGCTGGGCACCTTCGGCGGCTTTGTCGCGCTGTTCGTGACCGGATCGTCACTCAGCTACATGGCGATCATCGGCTTCGTCGCGCTGATCGGCATCGAGATCAAGAACTCGATCCTGCTGGTCGATTTCACCACCCAGCTGCGCCGCGAGGGCATGGAATTGCGCGCCGCGATCGAACGCGCGGGCGAGGTGCGCTTCCTGCCGGTGCTGCTGACCTCGGTCACCGCCATCGGGGGCCTGCTGCCGCTCGCGCTGTTCGGCGGATCGCTCTACGCGCCGCTTGCCAGCGTCATCATCGGCGGGCTGATTTCTTCCACCCTGCTCTCGCGCATCGTCACCCCGGTCATGTATCTGCTGATCGCGCGCGGCGGCGAAAAGGACAGCGATGCCAAGGCACCGCCGGTGCTGCCAGTCGAAGGCTGAGGTGGTTGTTTTGGGGCGCGGCGGGTTTATCTAGACGCTACCCATTCTCCCCGCCCGCAGGCGGGAGGGGAGAGATAGCAAGGACAATAGCATGACCGAACAAACCGCCATCATCGCCGGAGGATGTTTCTGGTGCACCGAGGCCGTGTTCAACGACGTGATCGGCGTGAGCAAGGTCGAGAGCGGCTATATTGGCGGCACCACCGAGAACCCGACCTACAAGCAGGTATGTTCGGGCAATACCGGCCATGCCGAAGCGATCCGCGTGACCTTCGACGACGAGCAGCTGAGCTATGCGGACCTGCTCGACATCTTCTTCGCGACGCACGATCCCACGCAGCTGAACCGCCAGGGCAATGATGTCGGCACCCAGTATCGCTCGGCCATCTTTCCGCTCGATGCGGTGCAGCAGGTCGAGGCCGAAGCGGCGATGAGCCGCAACCAGGCGAACTGGCCGTCGACCATCGTCACCACCATCGAGGAACCCACAACCTGGTACCCGGCCGAGGACTATCACCAGGAATATTGGCAGGGCGAAGGCCAGCGCAATCCCTATTGCCTGGCGGTGATCCCGCCCAAGTTGCAGAAACTGCGCAAGAGCTTCGCTGCAAAGGTCAAGGCCTGAGCCCGGCGTGACCGGGTTGCGGGTTGACAGCCGGGCGGCACGCTGCAAGGTCACGCGTCGGCTGTCGGGGCCGATAAAGAGGACATAACGTGAAGCCCATCCGCAAAGCTGTGTTTCCGGTGGCCGGTCTCGGTACCCGGTTCCTTCCCGCGACCAAGGCCATCCCCAAGGAGATGCTGCCGGTCGTCGACCGCCCGCTGATCCAATATGCGGTGGACGAGGCGCGCGAGGCCGGGATCGAGCAGATGATCTTCGTCACCGGCCGCGGGAAGAGCGCGATCGAGGACCATTTCGATATCGCGTTCGAGCTGGAAAAGACGATGAGCGAGCGCGGCAAGTCGCTCGCGGTGCTCGAGCCCACCAGGCTCGGCCCCGGCAATTGCGCCTATGTGCGCCAGCAGGAACCGCTGGGCCTGGGCCATGCGATCTGGTGCGCGCGCGATATCGTCGGCGACGAACCGTTCGCGATCTTCCTGCCCGACGAATTCATGGTCGGATCGCCGGGCTGCATGAAGCAGATGGTCGAGGCCTATAACCGGCTGGGCGGCAATCTGATCAGCGTGCTCGAGGTTCCGCGCGAGGCGGTGTCGAGCTATGGCGTGATCGCGCCGGGCAAGAGCGAGGGCGATGTGACCGAGGTGCTCGGCCTGGTCGAAAAGCCCAGGGTAGCGGACGCGCCGTCGAACCTGATCATCTCGGGCCGCTATATCCTGCAACCCGAAGTGATGCGCACGCTGGAGAGCCAGGAAAAGGGTGCGGGCAACGAGATCCAGCTCACCGACGCGATGGCGCGGATGATCGGCAGCCAGCCGTTCCACGCCGTCACCTTTGCCGGCAAGCGTTACGACTGCGGCTCGAAGGCCGGTTATGTCCAGGCGAACCTGGCGATCGCGCTGGAGCGTGACGACATGGCCGACGAAATCCGCGCCTTTGCGGTGGATCTGCTGAAATAGCGGTTCAGGATCGGCTCAGCCGGGCTATAGCAATATCCAGCGCGCATGGGCTCAGGCGCGCTGGAGGGTCGCACATATGAAAATTTCGCTGGGGCTTGCCCTGATTGCCCCGCTGGTGCTGACCGGCTGCATTGCGAGTGCAGTTGGCACCGTCGTTACCGCGCCGGTCAAGATCGTCTCGAAGGGCGTCGATCTGGCCACCACCAGCCAGTCCGAAGCCGACGAGAATCGCGGCCGCGCGATGCGCAAGGCCGAGGAGCGGCTGGGCAAGCTGCAGCGCCAGCGCGACAAGGCCCTGCGCAAATGCGACGATGGCGATGACGATGCCTGCGAGCAGGCGCGCGATATCCAGGAACAGATCGACGAGGAACGCGACCGGGTAATGTAGCCCCAAGAACCATCGTCCCCTGCGCATCATCGCGGGACTGGTCACGAATCGATCCTGCGGTTAAGGGCCAGAACAGGGCGGGCCGCATCGCATGCCGGGCCCCTCGTTGACGAAAGGCCTCGATATTCCATGGATGGACAGCAGCTCTTTTTCCTGATCGCCGCGCTGGTGATCGCGGTGATGATCCTCATCTGGGCCCTGGTCGGGCGCAGCAGCGGCGGCGCAGGCCATCACGACGCCGGGCATGGCCATGACGATCACGGCCATGGCGCGCATGAACACGACGATCACAGTCACGATCACGGTCACGCCGCGGTCGAAGCCCCGCCCGCGATCATTCCGACCATCGGCGGCGCGCCCGATCCGACCGTCGCGGCGCTCTCCACCGCCGATGTCGATGCCCAGATTGCTGCCCAGGCGCAAGAAGCCCAGGCCAGCGGAAAGCCGCGCATTGCCGCCGCCGTCGGCGAGCCCGACGACCTGCGCAAGATCAAGGGCATCGGCCCCAAGCTGAACACGCTGCTCGGTGAGTTGGGCGTCGCCCGCTACGACCAGATCGCCGCCTGGACCAGTGCCGATGTGGCCGAGATCGATCCCTATCTCGGCACCTTCAAGGGCCGGATCGAGCGCGACGGCTGGATCGAGCAGGCCGGCTTCCTGGCGCGCGGCGACATTGCCGGGTTCGAGGCGAAGTTCGGGAAGCTTTGAAGCTCATCCGTCACCCTGAACTTGTTTCAGGGTCCATTTCTCCTCTTGGCGCTTCGGCTTGAGGGACACGATGGATCCTGAAACGAGTTCAGGATGACGGAAATACAGACGGCTTCTCAGCCACTCCGTAATCCCAACAAGAAAAGGCCGGGTCATCGCGATGATGACCCGGCCTTTCGTGTTTCAGCGATCCGCTTAGATCAGGCCAGCGCAGCCTTGAGCTTGTCGGCCAGGTCGGTCTTTTCCCAGGGGAAGAAATCGCCTTCGGGCTTGCGACCGAAATGACCATAAGCCGCCGACTTCTGGTAGATCGGCTTGTTGAGGCCCAGATGCTCGCGGATGCCGCGCGGCGTCAGGCGGACGAGCTGCGGCAGCAGCGCCTCGATCTTGTCGTCGGCCACCGTTCCGGTGCCATGCGTGTCGACATAGAGCGACAGCGGCTCGGCAATGCCGATGGCATAGGACAGCTGGATGGTGCAGCGACGCGCCAGGCCGGCAGCAACGATGTTCTTCGCCATGTAGCGGCTGATATAGGCCGCCGAGCGGTCGACCTTGGTCGGGTCCTTGCCCGAGAACGCGCCGCCACCATGGGGCGAAGCACCGCCATAGGTGTCGACGATGATCTTGCGGCCGGTGACGCCGGCATCGCCATCGGGACCGCCGATTTCGAAGCGGCCCGTCGGGTTCACGTAGATCTTGGTCTCGTCGGTGATGAAGCCCTCAGGGAGGACATCGTGCATCACGCCGACGACATAGTCGTACAGCTTCTGATACTTGTCGGCATCGCCCTGGCCTTCGTGCCAGTAATAACCGGGCGCGTGCTGGGTCGAGACGACCAGCGCGGTGGCGCGCACCGGCTTCTCGTCCTCATAGGCAAGCGTCACCTGGCTCTTGGCATCGGGCTCGAGGAAATCGACGACCTTGGCGTGACGGTCTGCAGCCATGCGCTCGAGGATCTTGTGCGAATAGTCGAGCGTCGCGGGCATCAGGTCTTCGGTCTCGTCCGAGGCATAGCCGAACATGATGCCCTGGTCGCCTGCGCCTTCGTCCTTGTTGTCCTTGGCATCGACGCCCTGCGCGATTTCCGCCGACTGGCCGTGCAGATGGTTTTCGAAGCTGAAGGTTTCCCAGTGGAAGCCGTCCTGCTCGTAGCCGATGCGCTTGACGGTCGCACGGACGGTCTTCTCGATTTCCTCGAGCGCGCCGGGGGCCCATTCGCCGTTCTCGTACACGCCCTTGCAGCGGATTTCACCGGCGAGCACGACGCGCTGGGTGGTGGTCAGCGTTTCGCAGGCAACGCGCGCATAAGGGTCCTTGGAGAGGAACAGGTCGACGATCGAATCGGAAATCTGGTCCGCAACCTTGTCGGGATGGCCTTCGCTGACCGATTCGGAGGTAAAGAGGAAGCTCTTGCGCATGGATCGCCTTCTCGCTGAGGCCCAGGGGCGACCGCCCCTGAGGCACATATAAAGATTTCCTTATATCACGGCCCTTAACGGCGGAATGCACGCAGCGCAACCGCGAACAGCAGCAGCAGCCCGGCCAGCCCGAGCGCAGCGGCGTTGCCCCAAAGCGCAAACGGCGTGGCGGCGTGCGCCCTCGGCAGCACGGCATCGATATGCCCCGCCTTGTGGTGCGCAATCGAATCGATCAACCGCCCATCGGCATCGACCACCGCCGAGATGCCGGTAGGGGTGGAGCGGATCACCGGCAGCCCTTCTTCCAGCGCGCGCAGCCGCGCCTGGGCCAGATGCTGGGGCGGGCCCCAGGGGCCGAACCAGGCATCGTTGCTGGGGTTGAAGATAAAGTCGGGGCGATTGTTCCGATCGGCGACCTCGCCCGAAAATACGATCTCGTAGCAGATCTGTAGCCCCATCCGGCCAAACCGGCCGAGATCGAGCGTCTGCGCGCCCGGCCCCGGCGTGAACCCCAGCGTGCCGGGCACCAGCCGCGACAGCCCGATCTGGCCCAGAATCTCCTCATAAGGCAGATACTCGCCGCCCGGCACCAGATGGCTCTTGTCATAGCTGCCCAGGATTTCGGCCTGGCTGGAAAAGACGAACACGCTGTTCGCCGCCGCTTCCGCCCGGCCATTGCGGTCGAAATCGAGCTTCACCCCGCCGGTAACCAGCAGATCGCCATCGTTGATCGGCCGGGTCAGCCGGGCGCGGATGCCTGCCGGGGTCTCGGGATAATAATAGCGGCGCGGATAGCCATCCTCGACGAAATCCTCGGTCGCAGCCTCGGGCCAGAACACGATGCGCCCCGGCGGCGCCTTGCGATTGACGGTCTGATCGACCAGCCGGGCGAAATTGCGCTGCGCCATGACCGGATCATATTTGTCCGACTGGTCGTTGTTCGGCTGCACCACGGTGATCGGCGTGCGCGTGAACCCGGCGGATGATGGCGCAAGCGCCCATCCGCCCAGGCTGAGGAGCGCCACCCCGGCGAGCAGACCGAGTGCGGACTTCCATTGCCGCTGTACCGCCAGCAGCAGCGCGCCCGATGCCAACATCACCAGCGCGCCCAGGCCATAAGTGCCAACCAGCCGCGCTGCCCAGCCGAATTCGAGCGCGATGACACCCAGCGGGTTCCACGCAAAACCGGTAAACACCCAGGCGCGCATCCATTCAGTGACGAGCCAGAGCGCGGCGAAGGCAAGGATGAAGGCGGCGCTCCCCTCCCCTTGATGGGGAGGGGCTGGGGGAGGGGTGATGGTGCCTTCAGGCGCGGCGCTCGGGGCCAGCGCACCCCCACCGCTGCGACCAGGCTCCTGCGTCGCCAGGTCTCGCGCCTCCCCCATCAAGGGGGAGGAGTAGGGAAGCGCCCTGACCACCAGCGCCGCCAGCGCGGGAAACAGCGCGAGATAACAGGAGAGGCCAACCACCGCGACCCAGCCGAGCCAGTGCGGCATGGCATCCTGATAGGTGAAGGCAATCGCGATCCAGTTGAGCCCGATGGTGAACTGGCCCAGGCCGAACAGCCAGCCGCGCGCAAAGGCGGCCTTGCGGCTCGGTGCCGTGGCAATCAGGTGGATCAGCAGCGCCATGCACGCCAGCGTCACCGGCCACAGGTTCAGCGGTGCAAAGCCGGTGGCGGAAAGCCCGCCCGCCAGCAGGGCGAGCCATTTGGGAAAGCGCTGGATCATCTGTGCGGTGCTATGCCCGGCCTGTTGCGGCGTGACAATCGGCGTTGCAACGCGCCTGTCACGAACCGCAGGGATTTTGCACCAAAATCAGGTGACAGGCCGCACCGCCCCCCGCATAAGCTTGGCGCCATGACCAGCCTCGCCGCCATATTGCTCGCCGCGCAAGCCGCACCTGCACCGGTCGCCCCGCCGGCGCTGACCCAGACGCAGCGCGACGACCTGACCTGCGCGGCGGCCTTCGCGATCATCGCGTCCGAGCAGGAGCGCGGGGTGACGTCCGCATTGGCCTATCCCACCATGGTCACGCGCGGCCGCACCTATTTTGTTAACACCGCCGAGCGAATCGTTACCGAAACCGCGTCGAGCGATGCGGCGATCGGCGCGGCGCTGACGCAGATCGTCCAGAAGTTGCAGAGCGATGCGGCGCAATCGAACGACCCGGCGGGCGTGGTCGATGCGATCATGACCCCGTGCCTCGAAAAGCTCGACGCGGCCGTTCCCGTGCCCCCGCCGCCATCGATGCTGCAATGCGCGGTCTATGTGCAGCTGGCGTATGAAGAGGTGAAGGGCCGCGAGGGCGACTCAACCACCGCGCGCGACCTCAAGACGCTCGCAAGCGTGCTCGAATCGCGCGCCCGCGACGAAATGCGCGACGAGGGGCTGAGCGGCAACGAAGCCGATGCGAAGCTGATCGAAACGCGCGAGGCCGCGATTGCGACGGAAAAGGCGCGCGACCCCAGCGACGATTCGACGGACATCGATTTCGAGGTGTGCTTCAACATGGCCAAGCCCGCAGAAAAGCGCTGACCGGCCACCCGCCCCATATCGGGACGCAGCTTATCCACAGCCTGTCAAAAAAATGGCGAAAACTGTCAGCGGACCTGTCGGTTTTACGCATCGTTAACGATTGACCCCTAAATCGTTAACCAGACACGGCAAGCAGTGCCGGTAACGATATGGGGCAAGCAAAATGGAACAGATCGACGGACAGGCCATGGCCGAACTGATCGTGGGCAACAGCGTTGCGATCCGCGAGATCCGCGGCCTCGTGCGTTTTGCCGCCCAGACCAATGCCTCGGTGCTGATCACCGGCCCGTCGGGCACCGGCAAGGAGCTGGTCGCGCACGCGCTGCACCGTGCATCGCAGCGTGCCGCCGCTCCGTTCGTTGCCGTCAATAGCGGCGCGATCCCGCGCGAGCTGATCGAATCCGAACTGTTCGGCCATGAAAAGGGCAGCTTTACCGGCGCCATCGCCCGCCGCCTGGGTCATTTCGAGACCGCCAATAACGGCACGCTGTTCCTCGACGAAATCGGCGAGATGCCGCTCGACATGCAGGTTCGCCTGCTGCGCGTGCTGGAAGACCAGAAGGTCCGCCGCATCGGCAGCAACGACGATGTCCGCGTCGACGTCCGCCTGATCGCGGCGACCCACCAGTGCCTTGAAAGCGCGATCGGCGAAGGCCGGTTCCGCGCCGACTTGTTCTACCGCCTCAACGTCCTGCCGATCGAGCTGCCTGCCCTCGCCGAGCGCATCGAGGACATTCCGATGCTGGTCCAGCATTTTCTCTCGCGCGGCTTTGCCGCCGACAATCCGCCGGTGTTCACCGATGAGGCGATGGCGATCCTGATGGCGCATGACTGGCCGGGCAATGTCCGCGAGCTCAAGAACCTGGTCGAGCGCGCCGCCGTGTTCTTCCAGGGCATGGAAGTCGGCACCGACCAGATGGCGATGCTGCTCCGCCCGATCCGCTCGGCGCGCCCCGAACTGTCGCAGCCGATTGGCGTGGCGATGCCGGCCAATGTCGTGCCGATGGCTGCTGTGCCCTCCGTGACCATTCCGGCCCCCACGCCCAGCTTCGCCAAGCCGATCGACCTGCGCGAATATCTGCAGAACGAGGAACGCCGCGTGCTGATCGAAGCACTCGAATCGACAGGCGGCGTCGTTTCCGCCGCCGCCCGCCTGGTCAAGCTGCAGCGCACCACCTTTGTCGAGAAGATGAAGCGCTACCAGATCGGCCGCGAGATCGCGCTGAGCGCTTGAACCGCCATCTCCCCTCTTCCCAACGCTAAAGCCCTCCCCCTCGATGGGGGCGGGTGGGGTGGGGGTGTTCTCTCCGGATTGCGCGGCATTTTGCCAGCGCGCCGCTAGAGCTCCGCCGGACCATCACCCTCACCACTGCGACTAGGCCGCAAGCGACCAAGTCTCGCTGCCTCTCCCATCAAGGGAGAGGCGTGCGGAGTTGGGAACGCAGGAGGATAAGCCGCTCAGAAATCGGCTTCCTCGTAATGCGAGGGCGGCTTGATCACTTCCATCCGCTCGGCGAGCAGCGGCCGGAACGAGGGCCGCGACTTGAACTTCCTGTACCAGTCTGCGGTCTGCGCATGCGCCAGCCAGTCGATGCCGCCCAGATAATCGGCGATCGAGATATGCGCCGCAGCGGCAAGATCGGCGAGGCTCATCGTCGCGCCTGCGATCCAGGCATGATGGTCGAGCAGATAGTCGATATAGTCGAGATGCGTGTTCGCCAGCCGCATCGCCTCGCGCAGCACCCGGCCATCGGGCGGCTGGCGATAGATCAGCCGCTTGCGCATGCGTTCGTGCATCAGCGGGGCGACGACATCGCCGAAGAACTGCTCGTCGAACCAGGCGACCAGCCGCCGAATCTCGGCGCGGTTGTCGGCCGATCCGTTGATCATCGGGTTCTTCTCGACCGTTTCCTCGAAATATTCGCAGATCGCCCAGCTGTCGCACAGCGTCTGGTCACGGTCGCGATGGCGCATCACCGGGGTGCGCCCGGCCGGGTTCATGTCGAGAAATTCGTCGCGCTGTTCCCAGGGTGATTCGCGCACCAGCTCATAACCTATGCCCTTTTCTCCCAGCAGAAGCCGGACTTTGCGCGAAAACGGACACAGGGGAAATTGGAACAGCTGCCACATTCCATCCTCCATGCAACAGCGGCGCGAAGGCGTCCATATAATGCTTTGGCGGCGAGGCGCATTTTACGGTCAGAACGGGGCGATCGTCCGACCCCTCTCACCCAGCGGGAACCTGAACGGATAGTCATTTTGTTTCGACGAACGGATGGAATCTGTCGATTTGCCGCATCTTTCGTTCAGCTTCGGGACGGGTTCGCAGGCCTAGACCGGCTCCGACGCCGGGCAGGACCTGGCGCGCACATGAAGGACAAGAAAATGAAAACACTGACCCCCCTCAAGCTCGCAGCGCTTTCGGCCGCAGCCGCGCTTCCCTTTGCGCTGTCGGCCCCGGCCATGGCGCAGGATGCCGGCCAGCCGGAAGTCTATGTCGGCGGCCAGGTCGGCTATCATGACCTTGGCAGCAACCCGATCGGTGCCGATGACGGCGCGATCTATGGCGTCTATGCCGGTGTCGACGTTCCCGTCGGCCCGACGCTGATCCTGGGTGCGGAGGGCAATTACAACCTCGGCTCGAACGCGATCGACAGCGAATATGGCGTCGCCGGCAAGATCGGCGTGAAGGTTGGCGATCGCGGCCAGCTGTTCGCGCGCGGCGGCTATCAGTGGGTCAATGTCGACGGATCGAAGGTGCTGAACGTGCCCGTCCCCGCCGGCTTTGACGACACCGATGGCGATTATCTCGTCGGCGTTGGCGGCCAGTACAAGATCGGCCCCAACACCGCGCTGCGCGTGACGGTCGATACGCTGGGCTTCGACACCACCCGCGTTGCCGGCGGCCTGTCGTTCAACTTCTGAGCGAAACGCCGACCCGCAACGGGTGAACAGGCCCCGCCCGCCCCTTTCCCCAGGGCGGGCGGGGCTTCTTGTTACGACCTTCCTGTCATTCGGCAGCTTCCATCGCCACCGCATCGCTCAGTGGATGGGCGAGACGGGTCAGCATCTCCTTGGGGCAGACCTGCCAGAATTGCGGCAGATAGCGGTCCCAGTTGCGCAGGATCTCCTGCGCCCACTGGCTGTCGGTGCCTTCGATATGCGCAGCGATCAGACCCTTGAGACGATCTTCCCAGTACGCACTGTCGATACGCTGCCAGACGATCGATTCGGGGTTCGCCTGGGCCTCGAAGCGATCGTGCCGGTCGAGCACAAAGGCCATGCCGCCAGTCATCCCGGCACCGAAATTGCTTCCGGTCTCGCCCAGGATCACCGCCGTGCCGCCGGTCATATATTCGCAGCCATTGGCGCCGCAGCCCTCGACCACCACTTCCGCGCCCGAGTTGCGAACAGCGAAGCGCTCGCCCGCCTGGCCCGCCGCGAACAGCTTTCCTGCGGTCGCGCCATAGAGCACGGTGTTGCCGATGATCGTGTTGGCATGGCTGACCAGCGGCGAGCTCACAGTCGGGCGCACGATGATGGTGCCGCCCGAAAGACCCTTGCCGACATAGTCATTGGCATCGCCGAACACCTCAAGCGTGATGCCCCGGCACAGGAACGCGCCCAGCGACTGACCCGCAGAGCCGCGCAGCCGGATGCGGACATGGCCTTCGTCCAGCGCCTTCATGCCATAGATGCGCGTGATCTCGGCCGAAAGCCGCGTGCCGACCGCACGGTGCGTGTTGCGGACATTATAGGTCAGCTGCATCTTCTCGCGCCGGTCGAACACGGGCCGCGCATCCTTGAGGATCAGCGCGTCGAGACTGTCAGGCACCGGGTTGCGCCAGGTATCGAGGCTGAACCGGCGCTGTTCGTCGGCGACATCGACCTTGGCGAGGATCGGGTTGAGGTCGAGATCGTCGAGATGCTCGGCCCCGCGGCTGACCTGGCGCAGCAGATCGGTGCGACCGATGATCTCGTCGAGGCTGCGCACGCCCAGCCGCGCCAGAATCTCGCGCACTTCCTCGGCGATGAAGGTCATCAGGTTGATGACCTTTTCGGGCGTGCCGGTGAACTTGGCGCGCAGGCGCTCGTCCTGCACGCAAACGCCCACCGGACAGGTGTTGCTGTGGCACTGACGGACCATGATGCAGCCCATGGCGACCAGCGACAGCGTGCCGATGCCATATTCTTCCGCGCCCAGGATCGCGGCGATGACGATATCGCGCCCGGTCTTGAGCCCGCCATCGGTGCGCAGCTTCACCCGGTGCCTCAGGCCATTGAGGGTGAGCACCTGGTTCGCCTCGGACAGGCCCATTTCCCAGGGCGTGCCAGCATATTTGATGCTGGTCTGCGGGCTTGCGCCGGTGCCGCCGACATTGCCCGAGACGAGGATCACGTCGGCATGGGCTTTTGCGACGCCGGCGGCAATCGTGCCGATGCCCGCCGCCGAGACCAGCTTCACGCAGACGCGCGCATGCGGGTTGATCTGCTTGAGGTCATAGATCAGCTGCGCCAGATCCTCGATCGAATAGATGTCGTGATGCGGCGGCGGGCTGATCAGTGTCACCCCAGGGGTGGAGTGCCTGAGCTTGGCGATATATTCGGTGACCTTGAAGCCGGGCAGCTGGCCGCCCTCGCCGGGCTTGGCGCCTTGCGCGACCTTGATCTCGATCTCCTCGCACGCGCCCAGATATTCTGCCGTCACGCCGAACCGGCCCGAGGCGACTTGCTTGATGCCGCTATTGGCATTGTCGCCATTGTCGCGCGGCGAATAGCGCTCGGAGGCCTCGCCGCCTTCGCCCGACACCGCCTTCGCGCCGATACGGTTCATCGCGATCGCCAGCGTCTCGTGCGCTTCGGGTGACAGCGCGCCCAGCGACATGCCCGGCGTGACGAAGCGCTTGCGGATCTCGGTGATCGCCTCGACCTCGTCGAGCGGGACCGGCTTGGCGGCGTAGTTGAACTCCATCAGGTCGCGCAGATAGACCGGCGGCAGCTCGCGCACGCCGGCGGCAAACTGCAGATATTGCGAATAGCTGTCCTTGGCCACTGCGGTCTGGAGGAGATGCATCAGGCCTGCGGAATAGGCATGCGCCTCGCCGCCATCACGCTGCTTGTAGAAGCCGCCGATCGGCAGCCGCGCGACATTGCTGTCCCAGGCCGCATCGTGCCGCAGCTTGGCGTTCAGGTGCAGCGAGGCATAGCCTTCACCCGAGATCTTCGACGGCATGCCGGGGAACAGATCGTTGACCAGCGCGCGGCTCAGCCCCACCGCCTCGAAATTGTATCCGCCGCGATAACTCGAGATCACCGCGATGCCCATCTTGGACATGATCTTGAGCAGGCCCTCGTTGATCGCCTTGCGATAGTTGGCGATGCACTTGTCGAGCGGGATATCGCCGCACAGGCCGCGCGCCTGGCGGTCGGCGATCGACAGTTCGGCGAGCCAGGCGTTGACCGTGGTCGCGCCCGCGCCGATCAGCACCGCAAAATGGTGCGTGTCGAGGCACTCGGCGGTGCGCACGTTGATCGAGGCATAGGCGCGCAGGCCCTTGCGCACGAGATGCGTGTGCACGGCGGCCGCCGCCAGGATCATCGGCACCCCGATATGGTCCTCGTCGGCCTTTTCGTCCGAGAGGAAGATTTCGGTGCTGCCTTCGCGCACCGCCTGTTCGGCTTCATTGCGGATGCGGGTGATCGCGGCACGCAGCTGTTCGGGTCCGCCCTCGGCCGGAAACACGCAGTCGATCTCGGCGACCAGCCGCCCGAAATCGGCCTTGAGCCTGCCCCATTCACTATTGGTCAGCACCGGGCTGTCGAGCACCAGCACGCGCTCGTTCTGGCTGTCCTGCTCGAGGATATTGGCCAGGTTCGAAAAGCGCGTCTTCAGGCTCATCACATGTCGTTCGCGCAAGGAGTCGATCGGCGGGTTGGTTACCTGGCTGAAATTCTGGCGGAAGAATTGCGCGATCGGGCGCGGCTTGGCGCTGACCACCGCGAGCGGGGTATCATCGCCCATCGACCCGATGGCTTCCTTGCCGTCCTCGGCCATCGGCGCGAGGATCGTCTCCATGTCCTCGATCGTCAGGCCAGCTGCAACCTGACGCCGGGTCAGTTCGGCACGGTTCATCTCGGCGATGCTGTCGGGTCCGGCGGGCGGCAGGTCATGGATCGAACGGAAGCCCTTGACCAGGTCGCGATAGGGCTGTTCGGCGGCGATCCGGTCCTTGATTGCGCGGTCGTGATAGAAGCGGCCCTCGTGCAGGTCGACCGCGATCATCTGGCCCGGCCCCAGCCGTCCCTTTTCGACGATGCTGCTTTCGGGCAGCACCACCATGCCGGTTTCCGACCCGATGACGAGCAGATTGTCGTTGGTGAGGCTGTAGCGCAGCGGACGCAGGGCGTTGCGATCGACGCCCGCCACTGCCCAGCGGCCGTCGGTCATGGCGAGCGCCGCCGGGCCATCCCAGGGCTCCATCACGCTCGCCATATATTCGTACATCGCCTTGTGCTCGGGCGGCAGCACCTGGTCGCCCTGCCACGCTTCGGGCACCAGCATGATCTTGGCGGTCGGCGCCTCGCGGCCCGAACGGCAGATCGCCTCGAACACCGCATCGAGCGCCGCCGTATCCGACGCGCCGGCGGGGATCACCGGCTTGATGTCCTCGCTGTTCTCGCCAAAGGCCAGCGACGCCATCTTGATCTCGTGGCTCTTCATCCAGTTCTTGTTGCCCCGGATGGTGTTGATCTCGCCATTATGCGCCAGGCAGCGGAACGGCTGGGCCAGCCACCATTGCGGGAAGGTGTTGGTCGAATAGCGCTGGTGGAAGATCGCGATGCGGCTCTCGAAGCGCGGATCGACAAGATCGGGATAGAAGACCGACAGGCTCTCGGCCAGGAACAGACCCTTGTAGATGATCGAGCGGCACGACAGCGAGCAGATGTAGAAATCGCTGATCTGCGCGGCGATGACCTTGTTCTCGATCCGGCGGCGGACGAGATAGAGCTGCTTTTCGAACTCGGCGATATTCTGCTCGTCGGGCATCGGACCCGCGATCATGATCTGCTCGATCTCGGGGCGGGTGCGCTGTGCCTTGTCGCCGATCACCGCGATGTTCACCGGCACCTGGCGCCAGCCATAGATGGTATAGCCCGCCTCGATGATCTCGCTCTCGACGATGGTGCGGCAGGTCTCCTGCGCCTGCAGATCGGTGCGCGGCAGGAAGACCATGCCGACCGCGAGCTTGTTGGGCAGCACCTTGTGGCCCGAATCGGCGATCGCATCGTCAAAGAAGCGCACCGGCAGGTCGACATGCAGGCCCGCGCCATCGCCGGTCATGCCATCGGCATCGACCGCGCCGCGATGCCACACCGCCTTCAGCGCATCGATCGCGCTCTCGACGACGCGGCGCGAGGGCTTGCCGTCGGTCGCGGCGACCAGTCCGACGCCGCAGGCATCGGATTCATAATCGGGCCGGTACATGCCTTCGCGGGCAAGGCGTTCATGCTCGGGCGTGGGGAAGTGGGTCATGTCTCGTGTCTTTCGTCTCGACCGGCCGGGGCTTCGCGCTCATCCGGCCAGGTCCGTCATTCTTGCTCAGGCGGCGACCATTTCGGCCCCGGCGCGGGCCTTGGCCTTCAAATATTTGTGCATGTGCTCGGCCACATCGCGGCCGTCGCGGATCGCCCAGACGACCAGCGAAGCCCCGCGCACGATATCGCCAGCGGCAAACACGCCATCGAGGCTGGTCATCATCGTCTTGTGGTCGACGCGCAGCGTGCCCCAGCGCTGGACCGAGAGCTCGTCGCAGCCGAACGCACTCGGCAGGTCCTCGGGATCAAAGCCCAGGGCCTTGATGACGAGGTCGGCCGGAACCGAGAAATCGCTGTCGGGATCGGGCTCGGGCGCGCTGCGGCCCGAAGCGTCGGGCGCGCCGAGGCGCATGCGGCTGGCGCGCACGGCGGTGGCGTGCGGCGTGCCCTCGACCGCGACCGGGCCGGAGAGCCAGACGAACTCGACGCCCTCTTCTTCGGCATTGAGCACCTCGCGCTGCGATCCGGGCATGTTGATCCGGTCGCGGCGATAGAGGCACTTGACCGAGGCCGCGCCCTGGCGGACGGCGGTGCGCACGCAATCCATCGCGGTATCGCCGCCGCCGATCACGACGACATTCTTGCCTTCAGCATTGAGCGCGCCGCTGTCGAAATCGGGCACGTCATCGCCAAAGCCCTTGCGGTTCGAGGCGATGAGATAATCGAGCGCGGGTACGACGCCATCGGCACCGATGCCCGGCACCTTGATGTCGCGCGCCTTGTAGACGCCGGTGGCGATCAGCACGGCGTCGTGCTTCTCCCGCAGATCGTCCATGGCGCAATCGCGTCCGACCTCAAACCCGCAATGGAAGACGATGCCTGCTTGCTCGAGCCGCGCGACGCGGCGCATCACCACGTCCTTTTCCAGCTTGAAGCCGGGGATGCCATAAGTCAGCAGCCCGCCCGCGCGGTCATGCCGGTCGTACACGTGCACGTCATAGCCGCCCATGCGCAGATATTCGGCCGCGGTCAGCCCCGCAGGCCCCGCACCGATGATGCCGACCGACTGGCCGCGCGGCTTGCCGACCAGCACCGGCTCGACCCAGCCCTGCTCCCAGGCGGTATCGGTGATGTACTTTTCCACCGAGCCGATGGTGACCGCGCCATGGCCGGAAAATTCGATCACGCAATTGCCTTCGCACAGACGATCCTGCGGGCAGATGCGGCCGCAGATTTCGGGCATGGTCGAGGTGAGGTTCGACATCTCATAGGCTTCGCGCAGCCGCCCTTCGGCGGTCAGGCGCAGCCAGTCCGGAATGTGATTATGCAGCGGGCAATGGGTCGAGCAATAGGGCACGCCGCATTGCGAGCAGCGCGCCGATTGCGCCTGCGCGGCGCTGCCATCGAACTTGTCCGAGATCTCCTCGAAATCGTCGGCGCGGTCCTCGGCGCTGCGCTTGGGCGGATAGGCCTGACCGCGATCGACGAATTGCAGCATCGCGAGCTTTTCCGCCGCGAGCGCCGCTGCGGTTGCTACTGTGTTGTCGTGCTGGTCAGCCATGCCCCTGCCTTCATTTGCGCAATCGATAGGCGCGCGAAAAATTGCGCGCGCCGCAACTGACGCAGCTTTAAGCGATCATGAACGCAGAGTCACGCATTTTTCTGTCAATAGGTCAGCATTGTTGACTATTGATCCGCGATAAGGATCATTTCGTCGCAGCCTAAGACAATTTTTGGACCTTAACAGGTCCGCACCGGCCCTATCGATTGGCCAGCCATATCAGGGCCGCCGCGCCTGCGACGATGCGATACCAGGCGAAGGGCACGAAACCGTAGCGCGTGATGATCTTGAGGAACGCCTTGACCACGACCAACGCCACGATGAACGAGACCACGAATCCGATCGCGATCGCCCCGAACTCGTCCGGGGTGAGCATGTCGCGGTTCTTGTAGAGCTGCAGCACCGTCGCGCCGGTGAGCGTCGGCAGCGCGAGGAAGAAGCTGAACTCCGCCGCCGTCTTGCGATCCACCCCCATCGCCATCGCGCCGAGGATGGTCGCGCCCGAGCGGCTGACCCCGGGAATCATCGCGATGCACTGGACCAGGCCGATGCCGATCGCGGTCTTGAAGGGTACGCCGGCAACGCCGCCGGCGTCGCTGGTCTTCGCGAGCTTCTCGACCACCAGGATCGCAACCCCACCGATGATCAGCGCCCAGGCGACGACCACCGCATTCTCGAGCAGCTTGTCGATCTGGTCGCCGAACGCCAGACCCAGGATGACCGCGGGAAAAAAGGCGATCAGCAGATTGCGCGTGAACGCGATGGCAGACGGCTCCCAGCGCATCAGCCCGGCGAGCACGTCCATGAACGTGCGCCAGTAGAGCACCACGATCGCGAGGATCGCGCCCGGCTGGATCGCGATGTTGAACACCGCCCAGGCCTCGGCATCGAAGCCGAGCAATTCGGTCGCAAGGATCAGGTGTCCGGTGGACGAGACCGGCAGAAACTCGGTCAGGCCTTCGACGATGCCCAGCAATATGGGGATAAGGTACATTTCGATCATGCCGTCTTAAGAGCGGCGGCATTCCCCCAAGTCAACCGCCTATCAGGCGGAAAGGCTGGCCGTCAGCTTGGCGAATGCTTCCTGAGAAACCCCGGCCACGCCCTCGCGCCAGCGCGCCGGATCGGCGGTCATCGTGTACTTGCGCGACTTGTTGGTGCCCACCCCGCCGAGAAAGCCGATGACATTGCTCACCGTCTCGAGCGTCTTGGCGGTGCCGCCAGTCGTATCCGCGAACGTGCCGTAATCGCCGCCCATCGCCACCGGCTCCTTGAGCACCACCGACCCGATCTTGCCGCCCGGCGCGAACACGGTGAGCTGGCTGGCATCGGGAAAGGCGGCGAGGCTCGACTTGACCTTGACCGAAGAGCTGTTGGTGAACCAGCCGCCATAGCTGTCGGCATCGGCGAAATCGACGAGCAGCAGCGCGTTGATCACCGCCTGGCCCGAGGATTTCGCATAGGTTTTCGCGTTCATGCTGGCGTTGACGACACTCATGTTGAAGCTGAAGTCGAAACCGCCGCCGGTCATGATGCCCAGCCATTCCTGCAACACAACGGGATCGCCCAGCGCCGCCGGGCTGAACAGCCGCGCCCTGGCCTTGTCGTCGCGCCCGGTGAGCAGCGTGCGTTCCTCGCCATTGGGCAGCGGCTTGACCTTGCTGCCATAGGCCGCGAGCAGTCCCTGCCGATCGGCGAGCGTGATGCCCATCGCCGACAGCCGGCCAGTGAATGCGGCATAGGCCGCTTCGGTCGCATCCCTGAAATCTGCGTCGGTCAGCCCGGCGAGATAGCTGCGCGCGGTCGATTTGCCGCCGAAACCGCCGCCCATCAGCCCGCCGCCGGCCTTGGCGCGGTCGATCCGCTCGGTGAGAAAGCCCAGCGCGAACGATCCGATCACCGCCTGGCGCATCCCGGCGAGCGCTGCTGGGTTCTTGACCGATACCGGCGACTTGGCCTTTTTCGCGGCCAGAACCGGCGAAGGCAGCGCAGCGAGCGCGGCAGCGCTCGCCGAAGCGATCAAAAATTGGCGGCGATCGAGCGTCATCATGTCCCCCTTGAGCGAAGCGACGATCCCGGCGGGCGCTGAACCCGCCGGGATCGCCTTTCCATCACCTGTCACCGGCCAGCAGGGTCGCGGTTTGCTGAATGTTCGGTGGCCGATGATGAAAAGCGGATGCTTCGTTGAAGACAGGCTTAAGCCGCTGTTTCCCATCGCCACACCCCGATTGGGGGGGATTTGATGTCGGGTGCGATCAATGGCTGACAGCGCATGGAGAATATGGCAGCATGACTGCCAATAATTCGCCGGACGCAAGGCGATCGAAGCAGGAGGGTGCAGATGAAACGGGTTCTGAAAGCGGGCGCGATGGGAATCGCGCTGATCAGCGGCGCGGCCGCGCAGGCGCAGCTCAGCGATGCCGAACGCGCAGCGGTGCTGGCGCGGCTTCCCGCCGATGACGGCAGCGACATGGCTGATGCGACCCGCGGCAAGATCGCCGAAATTCCGGGCGGCGTGATCAAGACCGCCGATGGCAAGACCGTGTGGGACGCATCCGCCTTCGATTTCCTCAAGGCCGAGACCGCGCCTGCAACCGTCCACCCCTCGCTCTGGCGGCAGGCGCGGCTGAATCATATCCACGGGCTGTTCGAGATCGTCCCCGGCAAGGTCTGGCAGCTGCGCGGCTATGACATTGCGGTGATGACGATCATCTCGGGCAAGACCGGCTGGATCGTGGTCGATCCGCTGCTGACCGAAGAGGCCGCCGCTGCCGCGATGCAGCTGGCCGAAAGCAAGATCGGCAAGCGCCCGATTTCCGCGGTGCTGTTCAGCCACAGCCATGCCGACCATTTCGGCGGGGTGGGCGGCATCCTTTCGCCCGACGACGCGAAGAAGCGCAAGGTGCCGATCGTCGCGCCGCACGGCTTTGCCGAAGAGGCGGTGAGCGAGAATGTGCTCGCGGGCAACGCGATGACCCGGAGGTCGAGTTACATGTTCGGCACCGCGCTCGCGCCAGGGGCGCAGGGCCGGGTCGACAACGGCCTGGGCACCGGGCTTTCGATCGGCACCACCGGCTATATGGCACCGACGATGCTGATCGGCCCCGAAGGCGGGCTCAAGGTCATCGACGGGGTGCGGTTCGACTTCATCGATGCGGCGGGCACCGAGGCTCCGGCCGAATTCCTGTTCTATCTGCCCGATTTCAAGGTGCTGCACACCACCGAAGTCGCGGTCAAGACGCTGCACAACATCCTCACCCTGCGCGGCGCGCAGGTGCGCGATGCTTTGCGCTGGTCGAAGATCATCGACAAGGCGTTGGTCAAATGGGGCAATGAGGCCGAGGTGCAGATCGCCTCGCACAACTGGCCCACCTGGGGCCAGGCGCGGGTGGCCAAATATCTGGAGAACCAGCGCGACGCCTATCGCTATGTCCATGACCGCACCCTGGGCCGCGCCAATGCGGGGATGACCCTGCACGAGGTGGCAGACGGCATTGCCGAACCTTCGGCGCAGCAACAGGCCTATTCCGCGCGCGGCTATTACGGCACGATCAACCACAATATGAAGGCGACCTATCAGCGCTATTACGGCTGGTGGGACGGGGTTCCTGCCAATTTCAATCCGCTGCCCCCGGTCGCAGCCGGCAAGGGCTATGTCGAGCTGGCGGGCGGCGCGGACAAGCTGCTCGAAGCGGGCAGGAAGGCGCAAGGCGAAGGCAACCACCGCTGGGCCGCCGAACTATTGAACCATCTCGTCTTTGCCGAGCCAGGCAACGCCGCCGCCAAGGCCGCATTGGCGGACAGTTACGAGGCGCTGGGCTTTGCTGCCGAATCGGGCATCTGGCGCAATTACTATCTCGCTGGGGCCGCCACGCTGCGCGGGACCGAATTGCCACGCAAGGGATCGAGCACGCAGAGCCGCAGCTTCATCAGCGCCATCCCCACAGCGGAATTCTTCGACGCGCTCGCCACCCGATTTGCCGCCGAACGCGCGGGCAACATGCGCGCGCGCATCAATTTCATCCTGCCCGATACCAGGGAAACGCTGGGGATCATGGTCAATGGCGATGTCGAGGTGCCGCGCTATGGCGCAACGCTCGCCGATGCCAATGCGACGGTGACACTGAACCGCAAGGATTTCGATGCGATCGTCATCGGCGAGACCGATTTCCCGACGCTGATGAAATCGGGCGCAATGAAGATCGAGGGCGATTCGGGGCTGTTCCTGCGCTGGCTGATGCTGCACCCGCCATTCGACCCGGCCTTCGCGGTGGTGACGCCCTGAGCGTTACTCGGCAGTCAGCGGGCGGGCGAGCAGCGCGGCGACGGCATCGCCTGCGGCCACATCACCCGCGAGCAGCGCGCAGACGGTATCGACGATCGGCATCGCGACACCGCGCGCCTTGGCGACGCGCTGGAGCACCGGCGCGGTGAACGCGCCCTCGGCCACGGTGGCGCGGTCGGCGAGCACATCACCCGCCTTGCGCCCCTCGCCCAGCGCCTTGCCGAGCGAGAAATTGCGCGAGCTCATCGACGAGCAGGTCAGCACCAGATCGCCCAGGCCCGAAAGGCCCGACAGCGTCTCGGCCTGCGCCCCGCAGGCGAGGCCGAAGCGCGTCATCTCGGCAAAGCCGCGCGCGATCAGCGCCGCGCGGGCGTTCTGGCCCAGGCCCAGCCCCTCGACGACACCACACGCGATGGCGAGCACGTTCTTGACCGCGCCGCCGATTTCCGCGCCAATGATGTCGGTGCTGAAATAGGGGCGGAAGGCCGGACGCCAGATCAGCGGCGCGATCCGGTCCCATTGCGCCCGGGTTTCGCAGGCGAGCGTCACGGCGGTCGGCTGACCGTTTGCCACTTCGTGCGCGAAGGTCGGGCCGGAAAGCACGGCGAGCGGCCTGCCCGGCGCAGCGGCGCGCGCGGCATCGACCATCAGCTCGCCGCTCGCCTCCTCGATGCCCTTGCAGCACAGCACGAGGTCGCCGGGACCTTCGGGCAGCGACGCCAGCACGCGGCGCATATGCTGCGCGGGCGTGACCACCAGCAGCAACGGCAGATCGGCCAGTTCGCTCAGATCGCTCGTCGCGCGGATACCCGCGTTGAGATCGATGCCCTTGAGATAGGCGCTGTTGCGATGATGGCGGTTGATCTCCTCCACCACCGGAGGCTCGAACGCCCAGAGCCGCACTTTGCTGCCATCGCTTGCCAGCATCTGTGCGAGCGCGGTGCCCCAGGCCCCGCCGCCGATCACGCCGAGGGTTTGGCTGCTCATGCCTTCACCCCCGCCCCGCGCGCCGCTTCGGCTTCAGGATCGAGCGGCCAGCGCGGGCGTGCAGGCATGTCGAGCGGATCGGTGAGGCCCAGAGCAAACCGCTCGGCCCCCGCCCAGCCGATCATCGCGGCATTGTCGGTGCACAGCCAGAGCGGCGGGGCGACAAAGCCCATATCGTGCCGGGCGGCGAGCGCCTCGAGCGCCGAGCGGATCGCGCCATTGGCGGCGACACCGCCTGCGACGACCAGGGTTTTGGGTTTGCCGCCAGTGCCATCTGATGCAGCGAGCGCCTTCTCCAGCCGATCCACTACACAATCCACCACCGCCTGCTGGAACGCCGCCGCGATATCCTCGGGCCGGTGCGCCCCGCTCTGCGCCGCGCGCAGCACCGCGCTCTTGAGGCCCGCGAAAGAGAAATGCGGCTCGGCGCTGCCCAGCAGCGGCCTTGGCAGCGGCACCGCCTTCGAATTGCCGGTCTTGGCCAGCGCCTCGACGCGCGGCCCGCCGGGATAGCCCAGACCCAGAATCTTGGCGGTCTTGTCGAATGCCTCGCCCGCCGCATCGTCGATCGTGGTTGCCAGCCTGCGATACTGGCCGACCCCGTCGACGCGCAAAATCTGGCAATGCCCGCCCGAAACAAGCAGCAGCATGTAGGGGAATTCAAGCGCAGCATCGGCAAGACGCGGCGAGAGCGCATGGCCCTCCAGATGGTTGACCGCGATCAGCGGCTTGCCCGCCGCCATCGCCAACGCCTTGGCGGTGACAAGCCCCACCATCACCCCGCCGATCAGCCCGGGGCCTGCGGTCGCGGCAATGGCATCGACATCGTCCAGCCCCAGCCCCGCATCCATCAGCGCCGCGTCGATCAGCGGGGTGAGCACCTGCACATGCGCGCGCGCCGCAATCTCGGGCACTACGCCGCCATAGGGCTTGTGCGCATCCTCCTGCCCCGCCAGCCGGTGCGCCAGCACGGTCCGGTCCGACCCGATCAGCGCCGCCGCGCTCTCGTCGCAGCTCGATTCGATGCCCAGGATGATTGCCATAAGGCTTCCCCTTATCGGCATACGCCGCTAGCACAAGGGCATGGGTAATGAGACACGAGCGGGCCTGCCCGAGGGGATAGCGGAAATTCTGGAACAAAGGCCGATCCGGCTGGGCACGCGCGCCTCGCCGCTGGCCATGGCGCAGGCGCGGATGACCGCCGCCGCGCTGCGGGAGCGCTGGAGCCTGGCCGAGGATCAGGTCGAACTGTCGCCCGTGGTGGCGAGCGGCGACCGCATCACCGACCGCCCGCTTGCCGATGTCGGCGGCAAGGCCTTGTGGACGCGCGAGCTCGACTGGTCATTGGGCGGCGGCGCGATCGACCTTTCGGTGCATTCGATGAAGGATGTCGAGACCGTGCGGCCTGACGCCTTCCATATCGCCGCGATGCTGCCGCGCGCCGATGTTCGCGATGTGCTGCTGGGTGCCACGAGCATTGAGGCGCTGCCCGAAGGTGCACGCTTCGGCACCAGCTCGCCGCGCCGCGCCGCGCAGATCCGCTCGATCCGCCCCGATATCACCACCGTGCTGTTCCGCGGCAATGTCGCCACGCGCATCGGCAAGCTGCAGGCGGGCGAGGCCGATGCGACGCTGCTCGCCGCCGCCGGGCTCGACCGGCTGGGCGAGACATTGGACGGCATGGTCTCGGCGCGGCTCGATAGCGACACCTGGCTGCCTGCGCCGTCGCAGGGCGCGGTGGGCGTCGAGGTGCGCGCCGATGACGCACCGATGCGCGCGCTGATCGGCGGCATCGACGACAAGCCCACCTCGATCTGCGTGCGCGCCGAACGCGCGCTGCTGTTCGCGCTGGGCGGCGATTGCCACTCGGCGGTGGCGGCGCTCGCGCGGATGGAGGGCGAGAGCGTGCACCTGCGCGCCATGCTTTATTCGGAGGACGGTGCCGATCGTGTCGCGGGCGAAGCGCGCTTTGCCGCCGGCGATGCACAAGGCCCGGCAGGTCTTGCCGCCGAACTGCTCGCCCGCGCCCCCGAGACGATCACCCGGCTGTTCACCCCCGCGTGATGGCGAGCCCGCGCATCATCGTGCTGCGCCCGCAGCCCGGCGCGACCGCCACCGCACAGGCGCTGCGCAACGCCGGTTACGACCCTGTCGTCACGCCGCTGTTCGCGATCGAACCGGTCGCCTGGACGCCCGCCGACCCGGAAGCCTATGACGCTTTGCTCGTCGGCAGCGCCAATGTGTTCCGCCATGGCGGCCCGGCGCTTGCCGACCTCAAGGGTCTGCCGGTCTATGCCGTGGGCGGCAAGACCGCGCGCATGGCGACTGATCTGGGCTTTCGCGTGCGCGGCCAGGGCAGTGGCGGTCTTGCCGCGATGCTGCCGATGCTGGTCGAGGACGGACATCTGCACGTTCTGCGGCTGGCGGGCGAGGACCGGGTCGATCTCCCCGCGTCGCGCCTCGCGATCGATACGCGCATCGTGTATCGCTCGCGCGCGCTGCCAATGCCCGATGCCCTTCGCAAGGCGCTGACGGGACCTGCGATCGTGCTGCTCCATTCGGCGCGCGCGGCACAGCATTTTGGCACGCTGGTCGACAGCGCTGGGATCGACCGTGGCCATATCAGCCTCGCGCTGTTCGCCCCGGCGCTGGTCGATGCGGCAGGCGACGGCTGGGCCGCGGTGCGCATCGCGGCTGCCGCAGATGACCGCGCCTTGCTGGACGTGCTGCCCATGCTGTGCCAGCATGAGGCGGGACGCCAACAGGCGAAAAAGCCGGAGACCGAATGAACGTGGATACACCCCGCCAGGGAAGCCCGAGCCAGGCAAGCCCCAGCCAGGGGCAAGGGTCGAGCGGGCGCTCGCTGCTGATCCTGCTGCTGCTCGCCTTTGTCGGTGGAGCGGTGCTCTCCGGCTGGATCATCACCCGGTCGGGCTGGTTCGACACGCAGGCCCCGCCCCAGGCTGCGGTCGACCGCAATGTGATCACCGCCGCTCCGGCCAGCCCGGCACCTGCGCCGATTCCGCCATCGATGGCGACCGGCATGCTCAGCGGCCCCGTGCCGCCCGGCGCGCTCGACCAGCGCGTGGCGGAGCTGGAAAACCGGCTGTCGCTGATCAACGTTCAGGCCCAGGCGGCGTCGGGCAATGCCGGGCGCGCCGAAGGGTTGCTGATCGCGTTTGCCGCGCGCCGCGCGCTCGACCGGGCATCGGCGCTGGGCTATCTGGAAGGCCAGTTACAGCTGCGCTTCGGCACGGCGCAGCCCAATGCCGTGGCCACGATCATCCGCGCCTCGAAAAACCCGGTGACGATGGACCAGCTGCGCGCGCAGCTCGACGAGATCGGCCCCTCGCTGGGATCGGGCCGCGCTGCCAATGAGAGCTTCTGGGCGGCTCTGCATCGCGAGGCGAGCGAACTGTTCGTGATCGAACAGGCGGGCAAGGAATCGCAGACCCCGACCCAGCGCGTGCAGCGCGCGCGGCGCTATCTCGAGGCGGGCCGGGTCGAGGCCGCTCTCGGCGAGATCGAGAAGCTTCCCGGTCGCGCCAAGGCTGCGGACTGGATCGCCAAGGCGCGCAGCTATGCCGAGGCACGGCGCGCGCTCGACATCATCGAGAGCGCCGCGATCCTGGAGCCGCGCGGCCTGCGCGACGCCGTCGGTCAGCCGATCGAGCAGCCCTCGCCGCTGGCCCCGCCCGCAGGCTGAGGCCTGTCCGATGCCCGAACCATTGCAAGACCCCGTGATCGTGCTGCTCGCAGGCGGGCAGTCGAGGCGCATGCAGGGTCAGGACAAGGCGCTCGCCGAGATCGATGGTCAGCGCATGATCGACCGGGTGCTGGCGCGGCTTGCACCCCAGGCAGGCACGCTCTGGCTGTCGGCCGCGCGGGATTACGGTACCGCCCTGCCCGTCATTCGCGATGACCCGGAGGCTCCCGCCGGGCCGGTCGGTGCCATCCGGTCGGTCGCTTCGGCGCTGGCAGGCCTGGGCGGCGACGCGTTCGTCACCTGCCCGGTCGATGCGCCGTTCGTCCCCGATGATCTGGCCGCGCGGCTGATGGTCGAGGCTCCGCTCGCCATGGTCGAAGCGGATGGCGCGCTGCAGCCGGTGTTCGCGCTGTGGAGCGCGCGCGCGGTGCTGCAGGCGTTGCCGCCCGAGCGCTGCGGCGAACGCTGGTCGCTGCAGCGGCTGGGCGAGACCATCTGCATGCGCGCGGTATGCTTTCCCGACGCTGGTGCCCTGATGAACGTCAATACGCCGCAAGAGCTTGAAATCGCGCGCCGCCATGCGCTCGATGCGCGTGGGAAACGGCTTGGCGAGGCCGGGTCAACGCGATATTCAGCATAGCGAAAGCCGAAAACCATATAGAGCGGCGCTTTGCCGCCGACACGCGACGCGGCACGCAGCAGGGAACACAGGGGCCAATCTGGCATGGCGGTGAAAGACAAGGGCGGCACGGCCGCACCCAGAAGCGGGGCCCGCCTCTGGTTCTGGCGCATCGTCAAGATCGGTGCCGCGACCAGCTTTTTCGGGCTGATCGCGCTGGTCGTCGCGGTGGCGACGGTGATGGGCTCGCTGCCCAGCTTCAACGATCTCAAATCCTCGCCCAATGGCCAGATGATCCTGGTCAAGGCCGCCGACGGGACCGAGATCATGCAGCTCGGCCCCAGCTTCGGCGAATGGCTCGACATCGAAGACATCCCGCAGGTGATGAAGGATGCGATGATCTCGGTCGAGGACCGGCGCTTCGCCTATCATCCCGGCGTCGACGTGATCGGCATCGGCCGCGCGATCTTCACGACTGCGAGCGGCGGCGGACGGCTGCGTGCGACATCGACGATCACGCAGCAGCTGGCGCGCAACATCTTCCTCAGCAACAGCCGCTCGTACACCCGCAAGATTCGCGAGGGCATACTCGCGCTCGCGCTCGAGCAGAAGTTCAGCAAGGACCAGATTCTCGAGCTCTATCTCAACAAGGTCTATTTCGGCGGCGGCGCCTATGGCGTCGATTCCGCCTCGCGCAAGTTCTTCAACCATGATGCGACCACGCTGTCGCTCGCCGAGGCGGCGATCATCGCAGGTCTTGTGAAGGCGCCGTCGCGCTATTCGCCCACCGCCGACAGCGAGGCCGCGATCGGCCGCGCCGGCGTGGTGCTGCAGGTGATGCAGGATGTCGGCACGATCACGCCCGCGCAAGCCGCCGAGGCCGATCTGGACGCGGTGAAGTTCGCGCCGGAAAAGGGCCAGAATTCGGTGCGCTATTTCACCGACTGGGCGCTGCCGCAGCTCGATACGCTGATCGAGGACAATGACGAGCCGATCGTCGTGTGGACGACGCTCGACCTCAATATGCAGCGCGCGGGCACCAACGCGATCCAAGCCTATGTCCCCGGCGGCGCGCAGGGTGCGCTGGTCGCGCTCGACCGCGACGGCGCGGTCCGCGCGATGGTCGGTGGCACCGATTACGTCACCTCCAATTACAACCGCGCGGTCAGCGCGCTGCGCCAGCCGGGATCGGCCTGGAAGCTGTTCGTCTACATGGCCGCGCTCGAGGCAGGCTACAAGCCCGAGGACATCGTCACCGACGCGCCGATCACCATCGGCGGCTGGACCCCGCGCAACAGCGGCGGCAGCTATGCCGGCGACATCTCGCTGCGCACCGCCTTTGCCTATTCGAAGAACACCGTCGCCGCGCGCATCGGCGAGGATGTCGGCACCAGCACGATCGCCAACATGGCGCGCCGCTTCGGCATCACCACGCCGATCACGACGCTGCCCTCGATGGTGCTGGGATCGTCCGAAGTGCGCGTGATCGACATGGTGCGCGCCTTTGCCGGGGTGAGCTCGGGCGGCGTCGCGATCGCGCCCTATGGCATCACCAAGGTCACGACGGGCAAGGGCGAGCTGCTTTACCAGCACGAGGCGGACATGAGCCAGGTGCTCGTGCCCCCCTATGTCACTGCGGGCATGACCGATCTGCTGCAGACCGCCGTCAATGTCGGCACCGGCCGCGCGGCGCAGATCGGGCGGCCGGTCGCGGGCAAGACCGGCACGACTAACAGCAACAAGGATGGCTGGTTCCTGGGCTTTTCGAGCGGGATCACCACCGGCGTGTGGATGGGCCGCGACGATGCAAGACCCGTCGGCGGCCTGCAGGGCGGCACCGCGCCCGCGCGCGCCTTTGCCGCGTTCATGAAAGTTGCGGTCGCCAAGCGCAAGATCGAGCCGTTCGAGACCGAACTCACCCTGCCCGAATCCGAACTGGAACCCGATGACGAGGCCTATTTCGGCTCACCCGACGACGTGATCTTCATCGACGAGAACGGCAATCCGGTGGGCCAGGGCGAAGGCATCAGCCCGCCCCAGACCGGCGGCGGCATCCCCGGCGAAGCGCAACAGCCCGAACGGCTCGACGAGAATTTCATCGACCGCGCGCTGGGCCGGGACACGCCACCGCAACGCCCGCAGGTCCGCCAGGCCGAACCCAGGCCCCCGGTGCGCAGGCCTCCGCCGAACCCGCAGGAGGATCGGGTGGCGCCGAGGTTGCGCGATGAGGATGAAGGGCAGTAGGATGGGGCGACGCGCGTCCGGTTTCAGCGGCGAGCGTTGGTGACGGTAGTGGCTGCTGAAGGGTGGGCAGGCGAATAGGAGCTTTCGGGTGACGGCCGTATCTCGCGATCCGGCTGCTGCGCGCTGCATTCCTCGCTTGTCTCGACATCCAGAAACGGGCGCTCGATGCAACGGGCTGCTCGCGCCAAGACTGCTGCATTTATCATGTTGCCCTCGCCACCTGCTGCTATCAACGCATCTCGCGCGCGTTCCAGAGTAGCGCGATCGCCCGTTAGGTAGGCGGTAAACCCAGTTACATATGTGTTCCAATCAAGCGCGGCATCTGGAGGCTGATCCGCTCGTCGGGATGCAGCCGCCAGCAACGCTGCGGCTGCGCGCGTACCAGAATCTGCTCCGGAACGCGCGAGATTGCGAGACATGTGGAAGGTCGTGATCGCGTGCTGGCGGGTTGTCAGCAGCGGCCCTGTGGCGAGATAATCGCGGGCAGCCTCAACGGCTTGGACATAACACCCTCGAGAGTTGTACCACATGGGCCCGCCAAGCTTCTGGGTATCAAACTCAAAGTCGTTCCATGAGCGAGCAGCATTACTGGTGCGGACCGCCAAATCATAGCGACAAGCACTTGATGGTCGCACCTCATCACTAGCTGGTGCGGCCTCACTTTGGGTATCGACCGTGGCCACCGTAACGAGAGCAAAGAACAGAGCGAGGAATGCCATGAGGCATCTTTCTCTGAATCGACCTGCTCTCGCAAGCGGTGTGTGGGATGTTGCTTGGAGCCAAGGTTGAGGGACTGGGCTTCAACTCGGTGCCACCGTTACAAGCTAGCGAGCGAGCGTCCGGGAAGGGCAAGCTTGCGATCAGCCGGTAGAGACAGAAACGGGGTCGTTTTCCGAACGGCCGGTTTGTTCGAGGACAGCTTGAACGCCGCCCCTCCCACCTCCGCTCAGCCTGAGCCTGTCGAAGGCCCCGCTATTACGGCCGCGTGCGTGCGTGACCCCCTCTCCCAGCTTCGCCTAATTCGCTGCGCTCAGAAGGCTTCGCAACCGTGGACAGAGCCACTTGCCTCTGTCCAACCCTCGTGGGGGAGAGGGGAGAGTGGCGCGTTCCCGCTCCCCGCAAACGCAATCCGGCCCGGAAGCTTGCGCTGCCGGGCCGGATCGGTTGTCAGTCTATCAGCGTGTCAGAAGCTCAGTGCTTCACGCCCGCCCAGACGTTGCGATAGGCCATATAGCCGAGGCCCGTCGCGATGATCAGGAAGATCAGCACGGCCCAGCCGGTCTGGTGGCGCTTTTCCAGCGTGGGCTCTGCGGTCCACACCAGGAATGCGGCGACGTCCTTGGCCATCTGTTCGCGGGTGGCGTTGGTGCCGTCCGAATAGGTGACGATGCCGTCGCTGCCCAGGGGGTTGGCCATCGCGATGTTCAGGTTCGCGAAATAGGGGTTATAGTTGAGGCCCGGTCCCGGCATCGCGTCGGGGAACTTCTTGGCGAGTTCCGCCGGCGGATCCTGATAGCCGGTCAGCAGCGAATAGACATAGGCTGCACCGCCGTGACGCGCCTTGGTGATCAGCGAAAGATCAGGCGGCAGAGCGTTGTTGTTGGCGGCACGGGCTGCCGTCTCGTTGGCGTGCGGCGAAGGGATATAGTCCTGCGGCAACGGCTTGCGCGTGGTCGGCTCGCCCGTGGCCGGATCGATCGACGGGGTCTGGGTTGCCCAGTTGGCCGCAATCGCCTTCACCTCGTCCTCAGTGTAACCGAGCTCGGTCAGGTTGCGGAACGCGACCAGACGCATCGAGTGACAGGCCGAGCAGACTTCCTTGTAGACCTGGAAACCGCGCTGCAGCTGCTGGCGGTCGAACTTGCCCATCGGGCCATCGCTGCTCAGCGCCAGCTTCTTGGGGTGGAGGTGGAATTCATGTTCTGCCGTCGGCTGGGGCGGCTCGCTGATATAGGCGGCCGCGCCAACTCCGAAGGACACCAGCAGCCAGCCGCTGAAGAACAGCCCGACCAAAAATGCACCAATGCGAATCATGTCGAATGACTTTCCTTTTAGCGTCAGGGCTTATTCGGCCGGCTGCAGCGCAGGGCCGCCAACCGTGCCGGAGCTGTCCTTGCCGAGCACCGCTTCGGTGATCGAGAAGGGCAGCGGCTTGGGCTTTTCGATCTTCGAGATGATCGGCAGGATGATCAGGAAGTGTGCGAAATAATAAGCCGAAGCCAGCTGGCTGAGCATCACATAGGGTTCTTCAGCCGGTGCACCGCCGAGATAGCCGAGCAGCAGCACGTCCAGCACCAGAATGATGAAGAAGGTGCGGAACAGCGGGCGATAGTTGCCCGAACGGACGGGCGAGCGATCGAGCCAGGGCAGAAAGAACAGCAGCAGGATCGATGCGAACATCGCCAGCACGCCGAGCAGCTTGGCCGGCACGATGAAGAAGTCGAAGGTGAAGGCGCGCAGGATCGCGTAGAACGGCCAGAAATACCATTCGGGGACGATGTGCGCCGGGGTCGAGAGCGGGTTGGCCGGGATGTAGTTGTCCGGGTGACCCAGTGCGTTCGGCGCAAAGAACAGCACCGAGCAGAACAGGATCAGGAACACGCCCAGGCCGAAACCGTCCTTCGCGGTGTAATAGGGATGGAACGGCACGGTGTCCGATTCCGACTTCACTTCCACGCCGGTCGGGTTCGACGAACCCGGAATGTGCAGCGCCCAGATGTGCAGGATGACGACACCGGCGATGACGAACGGCAGCAGATAGTGCAGCGAGAAGAAGCGGTTCAGCGCGGCGTTATCGGGGGCGAAGCCACCAAGCAGCCATGTCTGGATCGGTTCGCCGACCAGCGGAATGGCGCCGAACAGGCCGGTGATCACCTTGGCACCCCAGAAGCTCATCTGGCCCCAGGGAAGCACATAGCCCATGAAGGCGGTCGCCATCATCAGCAGGAAGATGACCAGGCCGAGCAGCCAGATCATTTCGCGCGGCGCCTTGTACGAGCTGAAATAGAGGCCGCGGAAGATATGGATATAGACGACGATGAAGAAGAAGCTGGCGCCGTTGGCGTGCGCATAGCGCAGCATCCAGCCCCAGTTCACGTCGCGCATGATATGTTCGGTCGAATCGAAGGCGACCAGCGCGTTGGGCGCATAGTGCATCGCCATGATGATGCCGGTCACGATCTGGATGACCAGCGCGATGCCGGCGAGCACGCCGAAATTCCAGAAATAATTGAGATTGCGCGGCACGGGATAGCCGCCGCCGATCGCACCATAGACCAGACGGGGGAGCGGCAGGCGCTCATCCAGCCATTTGGTCAGATCGGACTTGGGTTCGTAGTGCTTGGCCCAGGAAAAGCTCATGATCTATGCTCCTCAACCGATCTTGATGACAGTGTCTGACAGGAATTCATATTCCGGCACTTCAAGGTTCTTCGGCGCCGGACCCTTGCGGATGCGCGCGGCGGTATCATAATGCGAACCATGGCACGGGCAGAAATAGCCGCCGAATTCGCCCTTCACCTCACCGGCGGCCGCGCCCAGCGGCACGCAGCCGAGATGCGTGCAGACGCCCAGCGTCACCAGCCAGTTGGTCTTGCCCGGCAGCGTGCGGTCGGCGAGCGACTGCGGATCGCGCAGCGACGCCACGTCGACCTTGTCGGCTGCGGCGATTTCTTCCGGCGTCAGGTTGCGGATGAACATGGGCTGTTTTCGCCACACGGTCTTGATCGCCTGGCCCGGCTGCACCGCCGAGACATCGACCTCGGTCGAGGCCTGCGCCAGCACGTCCTTGCTGGGCGCCATCTGCGTGATCAGCGGGATCAGCACCGATGCGCCACCGACGCCAGCAAAGCTGACCGCGGCGATGTTGATGAAATCGCGGCGACGCACGCCATCGGATTCGACGGCAGCGGTGCCATCTTGATTCATCGTGACTTGTTCTGCCATGTCGCTAACCTGACCCTCAAGTTATTGAAAAGGATACGTTTTTTATCGATATAGGAAGCGGCATGGCACGGCTTCGCCCCTGGCCCGTCCGCATGATTGCGGGCCTGATAGACGCAAAATCGTCATCTTGCCAACAGGGAAATTGGCGCGCCGCAGCATCATAGCGCCGATTCTGCGCCGTTATGCCGTGCCGTGCACGCGCCGGACCGAGCAGGACAGGTGACAGCCGCGCCGCGCGCGCTATGAAGGGGCGATGCGCATTGCCCTGTACCAACCCGAAATCGCCGGAAATGTGGGAGCCATTCTCCGCCTGGCCGCTTGCCTGGCGGTGCCGGTGGAGATCATCGAGCCTTGCGGCTTCGTGTTCGACGACAAGCGGCTGAGGCGCGCGGCGATGGATTACGGCCCCCTGGCCGAGATGACCCGCCATGCCGACTGGCCGAGCTTCCAGGCGTTCGCGCGCGACAGCGGCGCGCGGCTCGTGCTGATGAGCAGCAAGGCCAGCACAAGCATCTACCGCACCGCGTTCCAGGACAATGACATCCTGCTGATGGGCTCGGAAAGCGCAGGCGTTCCGGATCATGTGCGCGACGCCTGCGACCTGCAGACCACCATTCCGATGACCGCGGGTGTCCGATCGCTGAACATATCGGTCGCGACCGGGATTGCGCTGGGCGAGGCGCTGCGGCAGACACGAAGACTGGGTGAGGCATGATCGGCCATCACCAACTAGGGGAGCGCGATGACTGACTGGACCGAACAGAAGCCCAAGGCCCGCGCGTGGTTTGAAAGCCTGCGCGACGCGATCTGCGCCGAATTCACCGCGATCGAACGTGAGGCAGGCAGCGACGCGAGCTTCGAATATACCCCCTGGGAACGCACCGAGGCGGACGGAACGCCCGGCGGCGGCGGGGTTCGCGGGCTGATCAAGGGCAAGGTGTTCGAAAAGGCCGGCGTCAACGTGTCGACTGTCGAGGGCCGGTTCAGCGAGGAATTCGCCAAATCGATCCACGGCGCGGGCGAGGACCCGCGCTTCTTTGCGACCGGAATAAGCCTGGTCGCCCATATGTCGAATCCGCACGTGCCTGCGGTGCATATGAACACCCGTTTTCTTGTGACCACCAAGGCATGGTTCGGCGGTGGAGCCGATCTCAACCCGCCGCTGCCTTACGCGCAAGATACGGACGATTTTCACGCCCGGATGCAGGCAGCGTGCGACAAGCACAATCCCGACTATCATGCGAAGTTCAAGGCCTGGGCCGACGACTATTTCTATATCCCCCACAGAGGCGTGCACCGCGGCGTCGGCGGCATCTTCTACGATCATCTCGAATGCCCGGACGAAGCCGCGTTCGACGCGAATTTCGCCTTCACCCAGGATGTTGGCCGCGCGTTTCTGGACATTTTCCCCGCGCTGGTGCGCCGGCGGATGGGCCAGGATTTTTCGCCGGCCGAAAAGCACCAGCAGCTGGTCTGGCGCGGCCGCTATGCCGAATTCAACCTGATCCACGATCGCGGCACGTTGTTCGGCCTCAAGACCGGCGGCAATATCGACGCCATCCTGATGAGCCTGCCGCCCGAAGCGGTCTGGGAATGAGCCGATGACGATCGAGCGGCTCGACCATGTCAACATCATCACCGATGATCTCATGGGCACCGCACGCTTCTATGCCGAGCTGCTCGAGCTCGAGATCCGCCTCGCGCCGCCGCCGCTGACGCCCGACAATGCCCGCTGGGCGCATGACGCTGCGGGCAACGCGGTGGTGCATATCAACAGCACCGACTGCCCGCGCACCTATGACCGCGCGGTCACCCCCGGGCCGACCGGATCGATCCACCATGTCGCCTTCCGCTGCCGGGATTATCCCGCGATGGTCGCCCGGCTGGAGGCGCGCGGCGCGGACTTTCGGGTCAACGAAGTCGAGGCGATCGGCCTCAAGCAGCTGTTCACGCTCGACCCGAACGGGGTATTGCTCGAGCTCAATTTCTTTGCGGGGTAAACGCAAAAAGGGGTGCGGCCGCTGGTGCAGCGCGCGCCCCTCTTGCGGGAATGGAGTTGGCTATCAGCCGTTCACATCGGCCTGGGTCACCGGGACGATGCGGATCTCGACGCGGCGGTTCTGGGCGCGGCCATCCTCGGTGGTATTCGATGCAACCGGCTGCGATTCGCCAAAGCCGCGCGTCGCCAGGCGCGCCGACTGGACGCCGCGGGTAGACAGATAGCTTGCGACCGACTGTGCACGGCGTTCGGACAGCGTCTGGTTATATGAGTCGCTGCCGGTCGAATCGGTATGGCCGTACACGTCGATATAGGTGCTCTCGTACTGGACCAGGGTCGACGCGACATCGTTCAGCGTGTTGCGGAACTCGGGCTTCACCGCCGAGCTGTCGACATCGAAGGTCACCTGGCTCGGCATGTTGAGCAGCAGGCTGTCGCCGTCGCGGACGACGTCGATGCCGGTGCCAGCGGTCTTCTGGCGCAGTTCGCGCTCCTGCTGGTCGAGATAATAGCCGATGCCTGCACCGGCCACCGCGCCGATGCCCGCGCCCACGATCTTTTCGGTCCGGTCGCGGCGACCACCGACGATATCGCCCAGCAGATAGCCGCCGAGCGCGCCGCCGATGCCGCCGATCGCGGACTTGCTGATGCGCTGCTGGCCGGTCTCCGGATCGGTCACGCAGGCACCGAGTGCCAGGCTGGCCAGGCCCGCAAAGGCCGCGATACGGATGGTCTTGCTGTTCATCATAAGCTCCCGCGAAAAGTCTTTCATCGTGCAGACGCGTCGCTGCGTCTCATCCGCTTATTCGGTTTCGCGGCTGAATGGTTCCCGAACCTGAATGTAACATCGTTTAATTTCCGGGAACGCCCAGCCCGTTTGCGGGTCTGGTTGCAGGTGCGAAAGCACGTGACACCGCGCGCGCGCACGATATAGGGTGCACGCTTAACCCTGTAAGGCCCGATGGACCCTCTTCCCCCCTTTCCCTGGCTCGATGTCGTCATCATCCTGGCGCTGATCGTGCTCAATGGCGTTTTCGCTATGTCCGAGCTTGCGATCGTCTCGGCGCGCAACGCCAAGCTGGAAGCGATGGCGCGCGACGGCAGCAACGGCGCGCGCACTGCGCTCAAGCTGGGGTCCGATCCGGGCAAGTTCCTTTCCACCGTGCAGATTGGCATCACCCTGATCGGCATTCTGGCGGGGGCCTATTCGGGCGCGAGCCTCGGCGCTCCGGTCGGTGAGCGGCTGGCGCTGGTCGGAGTGCCCGCCGATATTGCCGACAGCGTCGGCTTTGCGCTGGTCATCGGCGTGACCACCTATCTGTCGCTGGTGATCGGCGAGCTGGTGCCCAAGCAGTTCGCGCTGCGCAAGGCCGAGGAACTGGCGGTCATCATGGCGATCCCGATGGACCTGATGGCGCGCGGCGCGGCCCCGCTGGTCTGGGTGCTCGACCGATCGAGCGCGCTGATCTTCCGCCTGCTCGGGCTGAACCGCGAATCGGAAAATATCGTCACCGCCGAAGAGCTGCAGATGATCTTCGCCGAGGCGACCAAATCAGGCGTGATCGAGGAATCCGAACGCGCGATCATCTCGGGCGTGGTCCGCCTCGCCGACCGTCCGGTGCGCGAGGTGATGACACCGCGCACCGAGGTCGACTGGCTGCCCGCCGATGCCGGGCTTGACGATCTGCGCCGGATCATGGCGGATTCGCCGCACAGCCGCCTGCCCGTCGCCAATGGTTCGGTCGACGCGATTATCGGCATCGTCACCGTGCGCGACCTGCTGACCGCGATCATCGAGGGCGCGCCGCTCGATCTGGCCGCGCTCGCGCGACCTGCTCCAATCGTCCCCGACCGCGTTGATGCGATGGATGCGCTGAAAGTGCTGCAAAAGGGCGAGGTGCCGATGGCGCTCGTCCATGACGAATATGGCCATTTCGAAGGGCTGGTGACGCCCGCCGACCTGCTGCAGGCACTGGTCGGCGATTTCGCGTCGGATCAGGGCGAGGGTGATTCGCCGATGGTGGTCGAACGCGCCGACGGCAGCCTGCTGATCTCGGGCGCGCTGCCCGCCGACGCCATGGCCGAACGCCTCGGCATCTCGCTGCCCGAAGACCGCGATTACGCGACAACGGCCGGCCATGTGCTGCACTGCCTGCGCCACCTGCCCAAGGAGGGCGAGGTGTTCAACGATCAGGGCTGGCGGTTCGAGATTGTCGACATGGACAATCGCAAGGTCGACAAGCTGCTGGTCAGCCGGATCGCCGAAAGCGACTGACCGGCGGCGACGCGCTTATTGCGGTGCGCCTGCGCCCGCGCCCGGCGCACCCACCGCGCCGATATTGCCGAACAGATCCTGGAAGAAAGTGCGCTTGCGGCCGAGCGTCGGCGTCTTTTCGCCTTCGGGATCGATCTTCGCAACCTGATCGAGCCCGGTGAAATCGACCGCCGCGACATTGCCGGCGGCATCGAACTTGACGCGCATCACCTGCTGCGCGGTCGGACGCGGATTGGCAAAGGCGAGCTGGCGCGTGTCGCGCGCGAAATAATACCACTCGCTGTCGCTGAACTGGCCGGTAAAGGTCGGGCGGCCCAGCGTGCGTTCGACCGACTGGCGGTTGTCGACGCCCGGCAGGATCTGGCCCGCCAGCGTCTGGTCATAGATGAAACCCTGATGCCCGCGCAGCTGGCCGCATCCCGCCAGCAGCGGCAGCGCTGCCATCGCCACCAGCAAAGCAGCGCGGGGGCGCGAAAACCGGGTCGCGCGAGAGGTCGGAGCTTTGCTGGTCATCATCATTCCTTGGCGGTCTATCCGCGATGTCTGCGGCGCGATGCTGTCAGGCGCAAGCCATGCCGCATGTCTTGCAACTTGCCGTTGGCGCCTCAATATGCACTAAGCCGCTGCATCACAAGTGGCCAATGAATTGTGGCTTAACGCCGCGATTTCCCTGCAGGATATCACACGCCCCATGTCCGTCCTCTCCCGCCTGTTCAGCCGCAAGGACCCGCGCGAGATCGCGCGCGCAGCCTATGACCGCATCATCGCCATGGGCCGCGACCCCTATTGGTATCTGGACGGAAAGGTCGAGGACAGCGTCGACGGCCGGTTCGAAGCGGTGACCATGGTGCTCGCCGCCGTGCTGCTGCGGCTGGAGCAGGACGATACCGACCCGCAGGTTCGCCAGTTCTCGGTGTTCCTTGCCGAACTGTTCGTCGACGATATGGACGGGCAACTGCGCCAGAACGGCGTCGGCGATCTCGTCGTCGGCAAGCATATCGGCAAGATGATGAGCGCGCTGGGCGGACGGCTGGGGGCCTATCGCGAGGCGCTGGCCAGCGGCAATGGCGACCAGCTCGCCCAGGCGCTGCGCCGCAACCTCTATCGCGATGCCCCGGTCGACGACGCCGCCGTCACCGCCACGGCCGATCATCTGGCGCAGCTTTATGCGCGGCTTCGCGCCCTTCCGGCGACTACGATCATGCAGGGGAGCTTCTGATGCAGGAGCCGACCGAATTTTCGCGCCCCGTCGATCTGCGCGCCATTCCCCGGCAGATCGTCGAGCTGAGCGCCGATGAGGCGGAGCGTGCTGCGCTCGCGCGCCGGTTCGATATCGTCTCGATCGCTTCGCTCAGCGCGACCGCCAGCATCGAGGAGCGCGCCTCGGGTGTCGATGTCTCGGGACGGATCGAGGCGGCGCTGGTCCAGTCCTGCGCGATTTCGGGCGAGGATTTCCCGGTGCGCATTGCTTCGGACTATCGGCTGCGCTTCGTGCCCGAAGCCGAATATGAAGCAGCCCTCGCCGATGCCGGAGAGGAGATCGAGCTCAGCAGCGACGATCTCGATACCATCGCCTATTCGGGCAGCAGCATCGATCTGGGCGAGGCGATCGCGCAGACGCTGGCGCTCGAGATCGATCCTTATGCCGAAGGGCCGAATGCCGATGCCGCGCGCGCCGAATACGGCCTCTCCACGCCCGAAGCGAGCGGGCCTTTCGCGGCGCTGCAGGCGTTGAAAAAGGGCCAGGACACCAAGAGCTAGGGCTTGGGCACGCCGATATTGTCGAGCAGCTGATCGATTGCGGCCACAGCCGCCGCATATTCGGGCGAATCGATGCTGCTATAGGTGCGCTCGAACAGCCCGGCATCCAGGCCCTCGGGCCTGTCCAGCGCCTCGCCCGGTAGCAGCTGATCGTCGGTCACTGCCGCCAGCCGGGTCTGGAGGAAGCGGGCAAGCTGCGCATTGGTCGCGGCGCGGGCGAAGCGTTCGCCCGAACGGTCGGCAGCGAGATCGACAAACGAAAAGCCCGATCCGCCCTTGAGGCTATCCGACAGTTCCTTGAACACACCCAGCGACTGCGCCGCCTGACCGCCCAGGCTCGCCCCCAGCGCGGCGGAGAGCGCCCAGTGCTTGGCGAGATCGGCGCGCCCTGCCAGCGCGACCGGGTCGTCGGGCGGGGAGCATCCGCTCACCAGCGGCAGCGACGCCCCGGCGAGACGATCGCGATATTCGGGCACCGTCCGCATCGCGACCGCAAGGAGCAGACCGCGATTCTGTTCGGCCGGGCCGAGCTCCGCCGGACGCTCCAGCTGCCAGGCGCGGCGGACGATGACGGCCAGATCGGGATCGGCATGGCGCGACAGCGCGCAATAGGCGCGCGCCACCCAGCGCGGATCGCTGGCCGTGCCGCCCAGTTGCGCGAGGCCCGCGAGCGCCGCGTTGCGCCCGGGATTGATCAGCACGACACGCACGGCTTTCGGCGCGATCTGCACCTGCAGCAATGTCTCCTCGAGCGTCGGCGGATCGGGCATGTCGGGCTGGGCGATCGACCAGGCCTGACCGATCAGCCATCGCATCAGCCAGGCCGGAACCGGCAGATGGCCTATGCTGGCGCGCACGGTCGGCAGCCCCCGGCCTGCGCCGGTGCTGTGCGCCCTCGCCTCGATGTTCAGCCACGCGCCCAGCGGCAGGCTGCGGCTCAGCCGCAGCACGAGTCCGGGCGGCGCAGCGGCGCGTCCCGGGGGTGCGATCAGCCGTGCCTCGGCCCGGCTCGGCGCGATCACCTGGCTCGCCATGGCCGAAAAGCCGTCGAGCTCGCGCTGTCCCAGGACGATCGTCTCGCGCGCGCCCGCGACGGCATTCTGCCCCGCGACCTGCTTGGCGATGCCGCGCGCCAGAGCGATGCTGCGCGCATCGGGCGGGACCGGCGGGCCGACCAGCGGCTTTCCATCGATCGCCAGAAAGACCGCGACCAGCATCACCAGCGCCAGCAGGCGCAGCACCAACGTCCAGCGGGAGCGCGTGCGCGGTGGCGGTGCTGCGGGGGTCATCTTGCGGCCTTGTGGGGGTAGGCCGCGCCTGCGCAAGCAAAAAGCGCCGAAATCGCGAGGACTTCGGCGCTTATTGCGTTGAACCGATAAAGGTGCCGGATCAGGCGGCGGGCAGAGCTGCCTGTGCCTGCTTGACGAGACCCTTGAACACTTCGCCCTCGTTCATCGCGAGATCGGCAAGGACCTTGCGGTCGAGTTCGATACCGGCGAGCTTCAGGCCGTGCATGAAGCGGCCATAGGTCAGGCCTTCCATGCGGGTCGCGGCGTTGATGCGCTGGATCCACAGAGCGCGGAAATTGCGCTTCTTGGCCTTGCGGTCGCGATAGGCATACTGACCTGCCTTTTCGACGGCCTGACGGGCGATGCGGATGGTGTTCTTGCGACGGCCATAATAGCCCTTCGCCTGGGCGAGAATGCGCTTGTGCTTGGCGCGGGTGGTAACACCCCGTTTGATGCGTGCCATGAGTTATATCCTTGTGAAAATCGAGAGAAGGGGTCCGGCGGGATCAACCCAGGCCGTAGGGCGCCCATTTCTTGATGGTCTTGGCATCGGCGTCCGAAATGACGCTGGTGCCGCGATTCTGGCGGATATACTTGGCATTGTGGCTGATCAGCCGGTGGCGCTTGCCAGCGACGCCGTGCTTCACCTTGCCGGTGGCGGTGAGCTTGAAGCGCTTCTTGACGCCGCTCTTGGTCTTCAGCTTGGGCATTTTGGTCTCCTTTTTGGAAATCCGCATCAAGCGAACATGGCAGCCCATAACCAGCCAGCCCGCTTATTCGGAGGCGTGCGCGCCTAGCGGGATTCTGCGCCAATTGCAAGGCACAGAATCCCGCCAGGTGGCCATGATCCGATCAGAGCCGGTGCATCGCGCAGATCTTGTTGCCGGCGGGATCGCGCAGATAGGCGAGATACAGCTTCATCCCTGCGCCTTCGCGCACGCCCGGCGGGTCTTCGATCGCGGTACCGCCATGCGCCAGGCCGGCCGCGTGCCATGCATCGCAGGCTTCGGTGGAGCTGGCCGCAAAGCCGATGGTGCTGCCATTGCCGCAGCTCGCCGGCTGGCCGTCGATCGGCTTGGTCAGCAGGAACAGCCCGCCATTGTTCATGTAGATGACGCGGCCCTTGGGGTCGACCATTCCGGGCTTGCCGCCCAGCGCAGCCATGGTCGCATCGTAGAACGCCTTGGACGCGTCAATATCGTCCGCGCCCAGCATGACGTGTGAAAACATGGAACTCTCCTGTTGTTGATCGGCCAGCTCTTAACCGAGTGGTTAAATCACCATGGACAAGCCGTCTGGCCCCCGTCAATATCCGGTTGCGAGAAAGACAGCCATTGGCCGCCAAAGGTCAAGACAAAAGCGGCTGGGCGCATGGAGAGAGGATCGAGGCGATGAGGCTGAAAGCGGCTGTGGGAGCGGCGCTGGCGCTGCTGGTGGCATCCTGTTCGGGCGGGGCGGACGACAACAGGGCGACCGACACCACGGGAATCGACGGCGCAAGGATCATCAAGGCCGATGGCGGCGAATGGCTGAGCTATGGCCGCACCTATGACGAGCAGCGCTTCAGCCCGCTCGACCAGATCAATACCGGCAATGTCGGCGAGCTGGGCCTGGCCTGGTATGCCGATCTTGACACCGCGCGCGGCCAGGAGGCGACGCCGCTGGTGATCGACGGCAAGATCTACGTCACGACGGCCTGGTCCAAGGTCAAGGCGTTCGACGCCACCACCGGCAAGCCGCTCTGGGACTATGACCCCAAGGTGCCCGGCGAAACCGGGGTCAAGGCGTGCTGCGACGTCGTCAATCGCGGCCTCGCCGCCTGGGGCAACATGCTGTTCCTCGGCACCCTCGACGGCCGGCTGATCGCGCTCGATCGCGGCACGGGCCGCGAGATCTGGAGCAAGGTCACGGTCGATCAGGACAAGTCGTACACCATCACCGGCGCGCCGCGCGTGATCGACGGCATGGTCATCATCGGCAATGGCGGCGCGGAATTCGGCGTGCGCGGTTTCGTCGCCGCCTATGATGCCGCGACCGGCAAGCAGCTGTGGAAATTCTACACCGTGCCCGACCGGCCCGGCGCCAACGAGGCGGAGTATCTGAAAGCCGCCGAGACCAGCTGGAAGGGCGAATACTGGAATATCGGCGGCGGCGGAACCGTGTGGGACGCGATGGCCTATGATCCGGAGCTCGGGCTGCTCTATGTCGGCGTCGGCAACGGCAGCCCCTGGAACCAGGCCTATCGGTCGCCCGGCGGCGGCGACAATCTGTACCTGTCCTCGATCGTCGCGATCAAGGTGAAGACCGGCGAATATGCCTGGCACTACCAGACCACGCCGGGCGAGACCTGGGACTATACCGCCACGCAGCATATCATGCTCGCCGACCTGGAAATCGACGGCAAGACGCGCAAGGTGCTGATGCAGGCGCCGAAGAACGGGTTTTTCTACGTGATCGACCGCACGACCGGCGAGTTCATCTCCGCCAACAATTTCGTGCCGGTCAATTGGGCGACGGGGATCGATCAGAAAACCGGCCGCCCGATCGAGAACCCGGCGGCGCGCGTCGACAAGACCGGCAAGCCCTTCATCGTCTCGCCCGGCCCGCTGGGCGCGCACAACTGGCACCCGATGGCCTATGACGCGAAGCAGAAGCTCGTCTTCATCCCGGCGCAGATCACCAGCTATCCCTATATCCCGGCCGCCGGCTGGAAGCCCTCCAAGATCGGCTTCAATGTCGGCATGGACACCGCGAACAACGCGATGCCTGCTGACAATGCGGTGCGCGAGGCCGCGAAAAAGGCCACCAAGGGCGTGCTGATCGCCTGGGATCCGGTGGCGCAGAAGGAGCGCTGGCGCGTGACACTGGGCGGTCCGTGGAACGGCGGCGTGCTGGCGACGGCGGGCGGCCTCGTGTTCCAGGGCAATGCCATGGGCAATTTCGTCGCCTATGATTCGGCGAGCGGCAAGAACCTGTGGAGCTTCGAGGCGCAGACCGGCGTGGTCGCAGCGCCGATGACCTACAGCATCGACGGCGAGCAATATGTCGCGGTGCTCGCCGGATGGGGCGGCGCGTGGCCGATCACCGCCGGCGTGCTCAGCGACATGTCGGGCCCGGTGCGCAACATCTCGCGGCTGCTGGTGTTCAAGCTGGGCGGCAAGGGCAAGCTGCCCGCGATGCCCGCCGCCGACGCGCTGCCGCTCGATCCGCCGGGTCTGACGGCTGCGGCCGATGTCGTGCAGGGCGGTGCGCAGCTCTATGGCCGCTATTGCACCGTCTGTCATGGCGATGCGGCGGTCCAGGCCTCGGGCCGGGGCGGCATCATCCCGGACCTTCGCTATTCGGGCACGCTCTCCAGCGCCGAAAACTGGCAGATGATCGTCCATGACGGTGCGCTCAAGGACAATGGCATGGTCAGCTTCGCGCCGGTCATGTCGAAGGGCGAGATCGACAGCATCCGCCAGTATGTCATCGCCCGCGCCAACGAGGACAAGGCGCTGATGTCGAAGAAGGTCGCGATGAAGTGACGGGGCGGTGGCGGGGCTTCGGGCCCGCCGCCTCCATCACGCGCGCAGCGCGGTCTGTTCCTCGGACGCGGACTGCATCGCTGCCGGGCGACCGAACAGATAGCCCTGCGCCTCGTCGCAACCTTCATCGACCAGCAGCTTGAGCTGGTCGAGCGTTTCGACCCCTTCGGCGAGCACCGGAATGCCGAGCGAGCGCCCGAGCGCCAGCACCGCGCGGATGATCGCCTGAGCCTGCGGGCTCTCGCCGGATTGCAGCAGGAAGGACTTGTCGATCTTGATCTTGTCGAACGGGAAGGAATGCAGCGTATCGAGCGACGAATAGCCGGTGCCGAAATCGTCCATCGCGACCGAAACGCCCAGCGCCTTGATCCGCCTGAGGCTGTGCAGCGCGCGCGTCTTTTCGGTGATCAGCGCGGTCTCGGTGATCTCCAGCTCTAGCCGGCGCGGTGCCAGGCCGGTTTCCATCAGGATCGACGTGACCATTTCGGGCAGGTCGGGCTGGAGCAGCTGCACGGGTGAGAGGTTCACCGCCACCTTGTCCTGGCTGGTCCAGCTCGCCGCCTCCCGGCAGGCCTCGCGCAGCACCCATTCGCCGATCTTGATGATCTCGCCGGTCTGTTCGGCGATGGGAATGAACTCCATCGGCGAGATATGGCCCAGCCGCGGATGCTTCCAGCGCAGCAGCGCCTCGTAACCGCTGATCTGGTGCGTGCGCAGCGAGCGCTGCGGCTGATAGAGCAGCCGGAACTCGTCGCGCGCCAGCGCGTGGCGCAGTTCGTTGGCGATCTGGCGGCGATGCCGCGCGTCCTCGTCCATGCCTGCCTGATAATAGCAGATCGTCTCGCCGGGGCTGGCCTTGGCGCGGTACATCGCGAGGTCGGCATTGTTGAGCAGCGATTCGCGGCCCTGCGCATCGCCCGGATAGGTGGCGATGCCGAAGCTCGCGCCGACACTCGCGGCCTCCCCCTCGCCCGGCGCGAGCGACGCGCTGATCCGCGCGACGAAGCCCTCGAGCTCTGCCGGATCGGTATAATGCTTGGCCACGGCGAATTCGTCGCCGCCGACGCGTGCGGCAATCTCGCCGCGCTCGAGCACCTCGGCCAGACCGGTGCCGATCTGCTGCAGCACCCGGTCCCCTGCGGCATGGCCATGGGTGTCGTTGATCTCCTTGAACCGGTCGAGATCGATCGCGATCACCGCCACCTGTCCCCGCTGCACCGCGGCCTGGGCCAGTTCGCCATCGAGCCACTGGTTGAAGCTGGTGCGGTTGGGCAGTCCGGTCAGCCCGTCGTGCAGCGCCATGTGCACGATCTGCTCTTCGGAACGCCGCCGTGCGGTAATGTCCTCGATCGTGGTCACCCAGCCGCCATCGGCCATGCTGCGGCTCGACATCGCGACGATCAGGTCCTCGTCGAGCTCGAGCACGAAGGGCGGCAGGCTGGGGTCGCGCAGCGAATCTTCCAGCCGCGCCCAGATCCTGGCCAGCTGCGATTCGGCGGTCGCCTCGCCGGTGCGCGCGGCCAGCGCGGTGCGCAGAACGTCGAGCGCGCCGGTTCCGGGCGGGCATTGGTCGTTGCCCAGGCCCCACATTTCGGCAAAGCGCCGGTTGGCCAGCACCAGCCGTCCCCTGGCGTCGAACAGGCACAGCCCCTGGTGCATATGGTCGAGCGCAGCATCGCGGTGGCGACGGGCTTCGGCGATGCGGTCCTGGTCTTCCTTCAGCCGGGTGATGTCGCGGGTGATCTTGGCAAAGCCGAGCAGCCTGCCCGATTCGTCGCAGAAGCGCTCGATCGTCACTTGCGCCCAGAAGCGCGTTCCGTCCTTGCGCACGCGCCAGCCTTCGCCGCTGAACTTGCCCGTCTCGCGCGCGGTGACGAGCGCCCGTTCGGGCACGCCATCTGCGCGTTCCTCGGGCAGGTAAAAGCTCGAAAGCGGCTTGCCGACAATCTCTTCCGGCCGATAGCCCTTGAGCCGCTGCGCACCGGCATTCCAGTTGGCGACCCGACCTTCGGCATCGAGCATGTAGATCGCACAGTCCGAAATGCCCTTGATCAGCGCGCCGAACTGCATCTCGCTCGCGCGGATCGCCGCCCGGGTCCGCCGCGCGATGACGAGGCCGCTAAGGCACAGCATCAGCAGGCAGGCAGAGGCCAGCGTGATGAGGATCGACATGGTCGTCGGCGAGAGCAGCGCGCGCGAACCCTCGATGCGCGAAGGCACCAGATCGATCGCGGTCATGCCCGAAAAATGCAAGCCCACGATCGCGCCGGTCATGATCAGCGCCGCAGAAAGGCCCGAAGCCAGGCTGGTGCGGCGGCGCGCGAGCGCCAGCGCCGGATAGAGCGGCACGATGGCAAGAGCGACCGACAGCGCCAGATAGCCCATGTTCCAGCGGATGAGCGCGGGCATTTCGAGCGCGGCCATGCCGACATAGTGCATCGCGGCAAAGCCCGATCCGGCGAGCACGCTCGCGGCGGCCAGCGCCCTTGCCCCCTGCCCGCGCGTTGCGATGAGCATCGCGGCAATGGTCGTCGCCAGGACCACGAGCAGCGACCCTGCGGTCCGCGCGATCTCGTAGCCGACAATGATGCCCGGGTCATAGCCGAGCATCGCGACGAAATGCGTCGACCAGATGCCGAAGCCCGTGGCGAACCCGCCCGCCACCGCCCAGCCCAGCCGCGCCCGCGCCGAAGCGGACCGGGCCTGCCGGATCATCAGCACCGCCGTGATCGTGGACAGCAGGCAGATCGCGGCGGCCAGTCCGACAAAGCGGATGTCATGATCGTCGCGGATGCAGAAAAGGATATCGAACAAGGGCCTAGCTCCGGGGAAAAAGCTAGTCTGTCCTATTCCGGAAGTGGTTAACAAACCGCACGCCACGGTGTCGGTAACGCAAGCCTGTGCACTCAAGCGCCATCGGACCTGGTGGAGCCGAGGGGAATCGAACCCCTGACCTCGTCATTGCGAACGACGCGCTCTCCCAACTGAGCTACGGCCCCATATCCGGTGACGCGAGGCTATAATGGTTCGCCCCGCGCCTATCCAGAGGAAAAATCAGTCGCCGCTGCTCGGCAATATCGTCGGCAGCACCGGCGGGTTGCTGGCCGGGGTTGCAGCACCAGGAGCGGTGTTCAAGGCCGGCTGGATGGCAGGCTGGGCCTGCCCCATCTGCGCGGCCTGGGCGGCCCGCATCTCGGGGCTGCCATAGAGCGCGATCCATTTCTGCAGGTCGCTCTGGTAGCTCTCGTAGCTTGCATAGAAGCGGTCGAACACGCCCTCGAGCGTCGGCAGCGCGCGAACCGAAAAGGCGACCAGATCCTTCGACGGCAGTGCCACCGCTTCCTGGCCCAGGATCAGCGCGGCATTGCAGAAATCGCTCTTGACTGGGGGAAAGGCGAAGAAATTGTACACCTGGGTGTTCTCGGTATCGCGGATGCGCGCATAGCCGGTGCCGTAGCGCTTGCGATATTTCTCCTCGACGGTCCTGTTGATCCGGTCGAGCTCGCGCTTGTGCGTCTTGAGGAACTGGTTGTAATCGTCCGCGATCCGGAAATGCTCGGCATTCTGGCAATTGAGCGCGGCGACGTTGAACGCGGCGCGGAAATACCAGAGCTTTTCATTGTCATCGATGTCGCGCATCGGCGTGTCGCGCAGGCCGTCGGCGCGCAGCCCCGGGATCGCCATGGCGGTGACGGCATTCGATGGCGGGGTCGGCATGCGCGGCGGCGCGACCGGAACCGGGGGCGGCGGCGGTGCGACGGCGACGGGGGCGGGCTTGGCGCCGCCACAGGCCGAAATCAGGGTGGTAAGGCTGACCGTAACGGCCAGCAGAAGTGCACGGCTGGGGGCCATACGTGCCATGTTCAGTGTCTCCCGGTGCACGCGCGGGGCCTTGGCTCTCTCGCACGCGTTCTCATGGGCATGGTTTATGCCCGCCAAGCGCCGATCTCAACACCAAAACGGTGAACCGTTAAAGGCTGGGTGACGACAGCCACCCAAAAGCCGGGATGAGCGGAGTCGCTCGAGCGGCGAGCCGAGTGAACCTTTTAAGCGCAAAAGAAAAGCCCGGCGGAAGGGGATCCGCCGGGCTGTCAGGGTTCCAGTGCTTTTCCGGACAGATCAGTCGCGACTGCCCATGATGCTCAGCAGCGCCTGGAACATATTGATGAAATCGAGATACAGGTTGAGCGCGCCCATGATCACGACCTTGCCCATCATGTCGCTGCCCGCCACCTGCCAGTACAGGCTCTTGAGCTTCTGGGTATCATAGGCGGTCAGGCCAGCGAAGATCAGGACGGCGGCATAGCTGATGACCAGGCCCATGACCGACGACTTGAGGAAAATGTTGAGCACGCTCGCCACGATCAGGCCGACGACGCCCATGATCAGGAAGCTGCCCCAGCCGGTCAGGTCCTTCTTGGTGGTATAGCCGAACAGGCTCAGACCCGCAAACGCCGCAGCGGTCGAGAAGAAGGCCAGCGCGATGCTCTCACCGGTATAGACCAGGAAGATCGTCGACATGCTGAGGCCCATCAGCGTGGCAAAGCCCCAGAACATCGCCTGGAGTGCGGGCGTCGAGAAGCGGTTCATGCCGAAGCTCATCGCCAGGACGATCACGAGCGGCGAGAAGATGATGACGTACTTGAGCAGGCCCGGGCCGAACATGATGTCTGCGGCCATGCCCGACTGGGCGAACAGCAGCGCGACGATGCCGGTCAGCAGGATGCCGCTGGTCATGTAATTGTAGATGGACAGCATGTACTTGCGCAGGCCCTCGTCCCGGGCCGCGCTAACACCGCCGGGCGCATTGATCGAACCGGCGCGCATGCGCTCCGCCGTGCGAGGATCAAAACGGTCAGCCATCGAAAGAGTCTCCTTTGCCCGGCATTGTTGCCGGATAGCCACAATATCGCCCCTGAAGGCAGAATTTTCAAGCGAAACCGGTTTTCCGTTCGTCGCGCCTTGCTACGATACAATCCTTACCATGCGATTGTTCCTTGCCCTTGTGCCTCCGATTGCCATTCGCGCGCTGCTGCTCGACCGGATGCAGGGGCTGGGCGCGGCACGCTGGCAAGGCGACGCGCAGTTGCATGCCACGATGCGCTTCATCGGCGAGACCGACCGGCACGGGGCAGACGCGCTGATGATGGCGCTCGCCGCAGAACGGTTCGCGCGAATCGAGGCAGGGCTCAGCGGTTTCGGCTGGTTCGACCGCAAGGGCCGGGTCGATCAGCTCTGGGCTGGCCTCGCCCCGCGCGATCCGCTGGCGGCATTGCACGCGCGGCTCGATCGGCTGTGCGTGCGCGCCGGCTTCGAGCCCGAAGCGCGCAAATATGTGCCGCATGTCACGATCGCCCGTTTCGCGCGCAGCACCGCGCCCGATCCGGCAGGGGTCGCCGCCTGGATGGCATCGCAGCCACCCCTGCCCGGCGACCTGTTCGGCTTTGACGAACTGCGGCTGATGCAGAGCCATCTGGGGAATGACGGCAGCGTCTACGAGACGATCGCCGCCTTCCCGCTGCGCGGCTGACGCATCAGGGCTGGAAGGCGGCCACGATATCCGCCGTGACCCGCGCCGGGCGTCCGGTCGCCTTGTCGAGCATCGCCCATGTCGAGATGGCCGTCACGATGTCGCGCCCGTTCGCATCGGCGAACGCGGCATGGCGGGCAAAGCGCGCGCCCTTGGGCGTTCCGGGCACCCAGGTCCGGCCGATTGCCGTCTCGCCCAAACCGATATTGCCGCGGTAATCGATCTCGTGCCGCACGATCACCCAGAAATATGCGGCCACATGCGCCGGGTCCGCCGCCGCATTCCAATGCGCGACCGACAGTTCCTGCAGCCACTGCACCCAGACGGCATTGTTGACATGACCGAGCTCGTCGATGTGCTCAGGTGCGGCGGTAAAGGGGAGGGAGAAGGTGGTCATGGGGCTGCCTTAACGCTCCCATCGCCGTTTGTCCCGGCCCTTCGGCTGGCTGGCACGCCGGAGGGCTCGGGACGAAAAGGCCCGGCTGACATCTCGCCAGCCGGGCCCTTCGTTCAATCCGCGTTGGTATCGCTTTCCTTCTTCGCCGAACCGCGCGCCTTCTTGGGCTTGGCCGCCTTGGGCGGTGCGGGGACGATCTCGAAGGCCATCGCGCCGTCCTTCATATGGACGTTGACCTCGCCGCCCTGGACCAGCTTGCCGAACAGCAACTCTTCCGCCAGCGGCTGCTTGATCTTCTCCTGGATGAGCCGCGCCATCGGACGTGCCCCGTAGAGCCGGTCATAGCCACGCTCGCACAGCCAGTCGCGCGCTTCCTGGTCGAGCCGGATATGCACGTTCTGGTCGGCGAGCTGCAGTTCGAGCTGCAGGATGAACTTGTCGACCACGCGGGCGACCACCTCGGTTCCCAGATAGCCGAACGGCACGATGGCATCGAGACGGTTGCGGAATTCGGGCGTGAACATCTTCTTCACCGCCTCGTCCGACGCATCCTCGCGGCTGACATCGCCAAAGCCGATGCCCTCGCGCGCCATGTCCGCCGCGCCCGCATTGGTCGTCATGATCAGCACGACATTGCGGAAATCGACGGTCTTGCCGTGATGGTCGGTCAGCTTGCCGTTGTCCATCACCTGCAACAGGATGTTGAACAGATCGGGGTGCGCCTTCTCGATCTCGTCGAGCAGCAGGACGCAATGCGGCTGCTGGTCGATCGCATCGGTGAGCAGGCCGCCCTGATCATAGCCGACATAGCCCGGAGGCGCGCCGATCAGCCGGCTGACCGAATGGCGTTCCATATATTCGGACATGTCGAACCGCTGCAGCGGAATGCCCATGATGTTCGCGAGCTGCCGGGCAACCTCGGTCTTGCCGACGCCGGTCGGGCCGGAGAACAGATAGTTGCCGATCGGCTTGTCGGGATCGCGCAGGCCCGCGCGGCTGAGCTTGATCGCGCTCGACAGCACCTCGATCGCCTTGTTCTGGCCGAACACGACGCGCTTCAGGTCGCGCTCGAGATGCTCGAGCACCTTCTTGTCGTCCTTCGACACCGACTTGGGCGGGATGCGCGCCATCGTCGCGATCACGCTCTCGATCTCGCGCGCGGTGATGATCTTGCGCCTTTTGGCGGGCGGCACCAGCATCTGCATCGCGCCGACCTCGTCGATCACGTCGATCGCCTTGTCGGGCAGCTTGCGGTCGTTGATGTAGCGCGCCGACAGCTCGACCGCGGTCTTGATCGCATCGGGCGTGTACTTGACCTTGTGATGATCCTCGAACGCGGTGCGCAGACCCTTCAGGATCTTGATCGTGTCCTCGATCGTCGGCTCGTTCACGTCGATCTTCTGGAACCGGCGCAGCAGTGCGCGGTCCTTTTCGAAATGATTGCGGAACTCCTTGTAGGTGGTCGATCCGATGCAGCGGATCGTGCCGCTGGACAGCGCAGGCTTGAGCAGGTTCGACGCGTCCATCGCGCCGCCGCTGGTGGCCCCTGCACCGATCACGGTGTGGATCTCGTCGATGAACAGCACCGCGTGCGGCATTTTCTCGAGCTCGGAGACGACCTGCTTCAGCCGCTCCTCGAAATCGCCGCGATAGCGCGTGCCGGCGAGCAGCGCGCCCATGTCGAGCGAATAGATCACCGCCTTCTGCAGCACTTCGGGAACGTCGCCCTCGACGATCTTGCGCGCCAGACCTTCGGCGATCGCCGTCTTGCCGACGCCGGGATCACCGACATAGAGCGGATTGTTCTTCGAACGGCGGCACAGGATCTGGATGGTGCGGTCGACCTCGGGCCCGCGTCCGATCAGCGGATCGATCTTGCCGGCCTGGGCGCGCGCGTTCAGATTGACCGTGAATTGGTCGAGCGCGCTGTCCTTCTTCTGCTTGGCGGCAGCGTCCTGCTTCTCTTCCTGCGGTTCCTCGGCCCCGCGCACGCTACGCTGTTCGACCGGCTGACCGCCCTTGCCGATGCCGTGGCTGATATAGCTCACCGCATCGAGACGGCTCATGTCCTGCTGCTGCAGGAAATAGACGGCATAGCTTTCGCGCTCGGAGAACAATGCGACCAGCACGTTCGCGCCGGTGACGACATCCTTGCCCGAGGACTGGACGTGCAGGATCGCACGCTGGACCACGCGCTGGAAGCCGGAGGTCGGCGCAGGGTCGGTCTTTTCGGCGACCTTGAGCGAGTCGAGCTCATTGTCGAGATAATGGGTGACGGCATCGCCCAGTTCGCCGAGGTCCACGCCGCAGGCCTGCATCACCTGCGCGGCATCGGCATCGTCGATCAGTGCGAGCAGCAGATGTTCGAGCGTGGCATATTCGTGACGGCGATCGGCGGCATTGTGCAGCGCCTGATGCAGCGTCTTTTCCAGCGATTCGGCAAAGGATGGCATATTGCGATACTCCGCAGCGGGCGAGATACCCGCCTTCTTATTCAATTCGCCCGGAAAAAAGGGCCGGGCCCCTTATCGTCAAGCGCCTCTTTGCCATTGCCCCTATCCACTCCGGGGCGCTCCACGTGCACCAATATAGGACGGCATTCGGGCAAATCCAGCAGGCTCAAAGCCACTCGTCGCGAATAATCGCAGCAAGAGCCGTGCCAGATGAACGGCGGTCACGTCCGTCAATGAGGTGTAATTTGGGGTGTGGTCACCGGGCTGCATGGT
>LSHP01000095.1 GCA_001555775.1 Acidovorax delafieldii
GGGTCAGCCCTGGCATGATCGTCGAACGCATCGCGCTCGCCGCCACCGCCATGTCGGTCGAGGTCGAGCATATCCGGGTCAGCGAAACGGTCGATGCTTCGGCCATGGCGAGCGCCGCCTTCGTGTTCGAACTGATGGGGCTGGGCAGCGATCCTGCCGTCCGCGACATCCGCACCGGCCCGCTGGCCGAACTGTATCGCGCGCTGTTTTCCGAGGTGCTGGTGTTCGCTGGGTACCAGATGGGTACATCGGTCGAACGAATCGACCCGGATCATCAGCTCACGCTTGCCCCAGCGGATATCGTCATTCCGGCAGGGACCATCCCCAGGGGTACGGTTGCCGCGACCGAATGGCGCTGGACCGCGCATTATGCGTGCGGCGCGCGCTTCACCCTGTCGATCCTGTGGACCGCCGATCCCGGGCTGCACGAGGGCGGGCGCGGGCATTGGGATGTGCGCATCGAGGGGCGGCCCAATATCCATCTGACCATGGACATTACCGAATCCGATCCGACCGCGCCGCCGTCGCGCGCGCTGACCGATGCGACCGTCGCGGTGGCGATCAACGCCATCCCCGCCGTGATTGCCGCGCCGCCCGGCCTGTTCGCCTTTCAGCCCCCCAGCGCGTGGAGAGCCCCGGCATGAGCGAGGCCTATCTGCACGTCGCCTTGCGCACCCCGCGCGGCAAGGCGCGCCCCGATGGCGGGCTGGCCAGCGAGACGCCGCACGGGCTGGTCGCGCATCTGGTCGATGCGATGGAGGCGCGGGGGCACGATCCGCGCGGGCGCGCCGAGCGCATGACGCTGGGCTGTGTCGGCCAGGTTGGGGCGCAGGGCGGCCACATCGCGCTGGTTTCCAAGTTCAAGGCCGAGCTGCCCGATGGCGTCGCGGTGCACACGCTCAACAATTTCTGCGCCTCGGGCCTGTCGGCAGTTGGGGCAGCGGCAGCCTCGGTCGCCTCGGGCCAGGCGCAATGGGCGCTGGGCGGCGGGGTGGAGATGCTGTCCAAAGTCGCCTTCATGGCCGACAAGGCGGATTATTATACCGCCACCGACATGCCGCCCGACCGGCGCTACATCCAGGTCGCGCTCGCCGCCGATCTGCTCGCGGAGAAGGAGGGGATATCGCGCGCTGAACTCGATGCGGTCGCGCTGGAATCGCAGGCACGCGCCGCAGCGGCAGAGGCCAAGCCGGGCCTGCTCGCCTCGCGCATCGCGGTGGCGGGGCTGGACCGCGAGGAAGCGGTGCGGCCGATGACGCTCGAGCGGCTGCAATCCTTGCCGCCTGCCTTCCCCCCGCTGGCCGAAGCCTATCGCGACATTCTGGGCGACCGGCAGATCGACCATCGCCACACCGTCGCGCATGCCCCGCCGATGACCGATGGCGCGGCGCTGGCGCTGATCGGCCCGCGCGAAGGCGCGATCGCGCGCATCGTCGCGCATCAGGAGGTCGGGGGCGATCCCTGGGATTCGCTGACCGCCGGCTTTGCTGCCATGGACAAGGCGCTGGCCAAGGCCGGTTTGACGCTCGCGGATATGGACCGAATCGAGTTCATGGAAGCCTTTGCGGTCACCCATGCCAAGTTCCTGCGCGACCGCGCGCCCGACCCGAGCAAGGTGAACGTCAGCGGCGGTCATGTCGCCAAAGGCCACCCGATGGGCGCGACTGGCGGCGTGCTGCTCTCGACCCTGATCGACGCGCTGACCGAATCCGGCGGCACTTTGGGCCTGGTCGTCGCGACCGGGGCGCAGGGCGTGGGCGTGGCAACCATAGTGGAGCGTATCTGAATGAAAATCGACAAATTGCGCCTGCCGGTGGTGGCCGCGCCGATGTTCCTGGTGTCCGGCCCAGAAATGGTGATCGCGGCGGCGCGCGCGGGCATTATCGGGGCCTTTCCCACGCCCAATTGCCGAACGGCGGCGGACCTCGATGCGTGGATGACGCGGATCGCGGCGGAGACGGAAGGCGCGCCCGGCCTCTGGGCGGCAAACCTTGTCACGCACAGCAGCAACCAGCGGCTCGCCGATGACCTGGCGCTGATTGCGAAGCACAAGCCGCCGATCGTGATTACGGCGCTGGGCAGCCCGGCGCCGGCGGTGGATACCGTCCACGCCTATGGCGGCATCGTGCTGGCGGACGTGATCTCGGTGGCTTTGGGGCGCAAGGCAGCGGCGGCGGGCGCAGATGGACTGGTCTGCGTCTCGGCGGGCGCGGGCGGGCATACCGGCTTCCTCTCCCCCTTCGCCTTCATCACCGCGCTGCGCGCCGAGTTCGACGGCATCATCTGCGTCGGCGGTGGCATCGCCGATGGCGCGGCGCTGGCGGGCGCGATCGCCGCCGGGGCGGACCTGGTGTACATGGGCACACGCTTCCTCGCGGCGAAAGAGAGCATGGCGGTGCCGGGCTACAAGCAGATGGTGGTCGACAGCCATATCGAGGATCTCGTGGTCAGCCCCGCCATTACAGGCACGCCCGCGTCCTGGCTGATCCCCTCACTGGTCGCCTGCGGCTATGACCCGAAGGACCTCGGCAAGCCCGCCACGCGCGATTATGGCGGCGATCCGCATGCCAAGTGGAAGGATCTCTGGGCGGCAGGGCAGGGCGTCGGCACGGTGCGCAGCGTTGAGCCGGTGAGCGCAATAGTCGACGAGATCGAGACCGGCTTCCGCGCCGCCGCCGAGCGGCTGGGTCAGCGGGCCGAGACCAACTGACCCGCCGGTTTCAGCCGCGCCTGGGAGGCATCGGGATGAAGCCCGAGGTGCGCGCGACATATTCGGCATAGCCCTCGCGCGTCTTGGCGAGCCGCTTTTCCACCGTCGGCGCGCCCGACCATTTCATCAGCGTCCAGGTCAGCAGCACGGGTCCGATGATCGCAGCAAGGCCCGTCGAGGTTTCCGCCGCGATCAGCCACAGGCCCCACCAGGTCGTCGCATCGCCGAAATAATTGGGGTGGCGGGTATAGCGCCACAGGCCGCTGGTCATCAGCTTGCCCTGGTTCTCGGGCTTCGCCTTGAACGCCACGAGCTGCGCATCGCCGATCGTCTCGAACGCGATACCGAACAATGCGATGCTTGCGCCGATCATGCCCAGCGTTCCGACCGGCGGCGCGGCATCGATCTGGCCCAGCTGCACCGGCAGGCAGACGATGAAGAGCAGCGGGGCTTGCGTGGCGAAGACCAGTTGGCCCGAGGCGCGCGCGAAGCTCCAGCCCTTGTGCTGCTGCGCCTTGCCGAGCAGCGCCGAATAGCGCCGGTCGGGCCCATGGCTGCGCCAGCGCCAGAGCATGAACGTCCCCAGCCGCGCCGCCCACAGGCCGCAGATGGCGAGCAACATCAGCATCCGCGTCGGATCGCCCTCGGCTTGAACAAAAGTGGAAGCGGCCATCACCAGCATGCCCCAGGCCCAGAAGCTGTCCACCGGGGTAACATCGCGCGTCCCCAGACAGATCAGCCATAGCGCGACAAAGCATGCGGCCAGCACAGCCGCATTGATCGCGAGAATCGTCAGCATCCCGTTTCCTCCCAATTTTATGAATTGTTCCAGCGTTCTAGCCGGTGATGGCAACGCCCTCGTCCGGCGGATCGGCAAACACCCGCTCGACCCATTCGCGCCGCCCATCAAGCACCGCGCGGCGGTTGATCGTCCCCTTGTCGGAAAGCTCGTGCGCGCCTGGATTGGGCGGGGTGTCGAACAGCGCGACCCGGCGGATTACCGCGCCGCCGCGCGCCTCGCGATTATAGCCGCGCACCGCCTCGGCCACCGTGTCGAGCGTCGCGCCCGGCTTGGGCCAGGCGAGCATCGCCAGATACGGCCTTCCGTCATCGGCGAGCACCAGATCGGCGATCAGGCCATCGCACGCCTTGAGCAGCTTTTCGCGCACCGCGCCGCCATAGACCCAGTTGCCATTGGCGAGCTTGAACTCCTCGGCCAGCCGCCCGGCAAAGGCGAGGCCCTGGCCATAGTCGTTCTCGTCATGGAACACTGCGACATCGCCGGTGCGATAATAGCCCTCGTCGTCGAACGCGGCGGCGGTCTTCTCGGGCTCGTCCAGATAGCCTTTCATGACGTTCGGCCCGGCGAGCCGCACCTCATAGCGGCCGTCACAGGGCACGAGCTTTAATGACAGGCCCGGCGCGGGCAGGCCGATGCCGACGCGCGTCGCGGGGAAATGGATCGCCATGCAACCCGAAACGGTCTCGGTCATGCCATAGCCGGTGGTCATGTGGATGCGGTGGCCGGTCTCGGCGATAGCGAGTTCCTGCAACCGGTCGTACACCGGCTGAGGGAGCCCCGCGCCGCCATAGAGCATCAGCCGCATCTTGGCGAAGAAGCGCGCGCGCAGCTCGGCATCGTGCTCCATCGCCTCGACCAGCATCGCATAGCCGGTGGGGACATTGTTGAAATAGGAAACCGAAATCTCGCGCAGATTGGCGATGGTCTGGTCGAACAGGCCGGGCAGCGGCTTGCCCGCGTCGATATGCAGCGTGCCACCCTCCAGCAGGCAGGTGCGCATGACGGACGCGCCTGCGGCATGGTGCCAGGGCAGCCAGTCGAGCATCACATCGTCCCAGCCCGCGGCCTTGCCGATCATGTCCAGCCCCTGCGCCCCGCACGCGGCGAGCGCGGTCAACGAATGCGGCACAATCTTGGGCAGGCCGGTCGAGCCGGAGGTGAGCATGTAGATGGCGGGTGCAGCTGGATCGACCGCAGCGATGGCCTCATTTGCAAATGCACCGGGGTCGGTGGAGATCACATCGGCATAGGCGGAGGCATCGGCAAACGGCGCAGGGTCGCTGCTGACGATGCGCGCGCCCGGCGCGGTCGCAGCAAGCGCGGCGGCGATGGCCGGGTGCGGTTCGGCAAGGATCACATCCGGCTGGGTCCGCGCAATGACGTGACGAAGTCGCGTATGATCGCCACCGGCGAGCCCATAGGCAATGCTCACCGGCACGATGATCATCCCCGCAGCCCAGGCAGCAAAGGTCATCACCGCGACCGGCAGGCTGTTTTCCGCGATGATCAGCAGCCGGGTGCCGCGCGGGAAATTCTCCGCCAGCCAGCGTGTCGCGCCGTCCATGTCGCGCTTGATTTGAGTATAGCTGCGATAGGCCCATTGCGCGTCCGTCCCGCGCCAGCCGATCGCGGGGGTATCGCCCTTGAGCGCCGCCCGCTCGGCAAAGGCGCGCGGGATATTGGCGTCGAAGGCGCGCAGTGGCACGCGGCTCTTCAGGATGATCATGCCATCGGCGCGCCGCTCGACATCGAGGTCGACGGGCATGAACTCCGCCTCGCGAAACGGGGCATCGGCCAGCATTGTCGTGGTCATGCGGCGGGCCGGTCGATCAGTTCCTTGACCTGGGCAGGGTAGGGCTTGCCCGCCTTGATCGCATCGACCGTGCCGCGATCGAGATAATCGCGCCAGCCGATGATCTTGTCGCCCTGATATTCGATGATGCCGGCATAGGGCGCGGCGACGCGGACGCCGTCGGTCGTCACATATTCGTCGACGCCCTCGACGAACAGCCGGTCGGCGGTCTCGGCATGCGCGAAAATGCGCCAGTTGACCTCTGCGATGGTCGACCCGAAGCGCTCGATGAACGCGCGCGCCTCGGCCTTGCCGCGCGCGGGCGGGGCGATGGCGGCGGCATAATGCCAGACGACATCGTCGTGCAGCATGGCGAGCACGGCTTCGGCATCCTTGCGGGTCCAAGCGGCGATCAGTTGCTTGAACTGGTTGAAACGGGTGTCGGTCATGCGGCCTGCTCCACGATGAAACTGACGGTGGTGGTGGTCGATCCGCCGATATTGAGTGTCTGCACGCGGCGCGCGCCTTCGACCTGATTGTCCGCCGCCTGGCCGGTGACCTGGCGATGCGCATCGAGCAGCATGCGCACGCCCGTCGCGCCTACCGGATGGCCGAGACCGATCAGCCCGCCCGAGGGGTTGATCGGCAGCTTGCCGCCGATCTCGATATCGCCCGCCTCCACCGCCTTCCACGCCTCGCCGGGAGCTGTCAGGCCGAGATGGTCGATCGCCATATATTCGGTCATCGCAAAGCAATCGTGCGTCTCGACCGCATCGATCGCCTCGACCCCGGACACGCCTGCGCGGGCGCGGGCATCGTCGATCGCGCGCTTGACCTGGGGGAAGACGTAAGCGCTGTCGCGCGCGATGCGCCGTTTGTCGCGATAGCCGAGCGCGGCGGAGCGATGCCCCCAGCCAGCAATGCGCGACAGCTGTTCCATCGGGATGCCACGTTTCGCCGCATATTCGCGGGCACGGCTTTCGGAGGCGAGGAAGACGACCGCTGCGCCATCGGTCACCTGGCCGCAATCGTTCTTGCGCGTGCGCCCCTCGACCACCGGATTGGCCTCGTCATCCTCGGTAAAGCTCTTCGGGCCGAACTGCCATTGCCGCGTCTGCGCGGCGGGGTTGCGCCTGCCATTGGCGAAGTTGATCTCGGCGATGCGGCCCAAATGGTCGTAGTTCAGGCCGTAGAGCGCGTCATATTCCTCGGCGAGATCGGAAAAGGCGCGCGGCCAGAGGAACTGCGCGTCGGCAAATTCGCGCCCATGATAGGCGGCAGCGCCGAGATTTTCCGCGGCTTTCTGTCCCGGAACGTTGCGCATCATCTCGATGCCGACAACACAGGCAAGGTCATAGCGCCCCGCCTCGATCTCCGCCGCTGCGGCGAGCACCGATACACTGCCCGAGGCGCAGGCCGCTTCGTGGCGCGAAGTTGGCAGGCCGTCGAGCGCGGGATCGACATAAGCGAAAAAGCCGCCGAGCAGGCCTTGCCCGGCAAACAGGTCACCGACGAAATTGCCGACATGGCCGCTTTCGATCTCGTCGGCATCGAGCCGCGTCGCATCCAGTCCTCCGCGAACCGTCTCGACGAACCCGTCGCCTATCGAAAGCCCCTCGCGCGCCCAGTTGCGCGCAAAATCGCTCTGGTATCCGCCCAGCACATAAACCATCACGCCTCTCCTGCTTTGATGGTATGCTTATACAAGCTTGATCCATCGTGCAACCGGGGACGTGACGGTCATGCGCCGCAGAAATCAGCTCTCGTCGTCATGCTCCTCGTCAACCGGATAGGGCTTGGCCTTGAGCAGCCCGGCCAGATGCGCGGTGTTGGCGGCGAGCATGCGCGCGGTTTCGAAGGTTGCTTCAGGCGTCTCGTCGAGGTCCTGGAAATCGGTGCTGCCCATCGCCTCGCCGACCCAGTAGCATGCGGCCCCGGCGGGGATGGTGAAGCCGACATCGTTCAGCGCCTGGAACAGGTCGGCCGAAATGCGGTGCGCGCCGTCCTCGTTGCCGACGATCGCCGCGACCGCGAGCTTGGAAAAACTGGGCATCCGGCCCGTCTCGTCGGTTTCGCTCATGAAGGCGTCCATCCGCTCGAGCACGCGCTTGGCGATGCTCGACATCTGGCCCATCCAGATTGGCGTGCCGAAAATGAGGATATCGGCGGCAAGGATGCGCTTGCGAAGGTCCGGCCATTCGTCGCCATCGCCCTCGTCGGAGCTGACGCCGGGCAGCACGTTGTAATCGGCGATGCGGATCGTCTCGGTCAGCTCGACCTTGTGCTTGGAGAGTTGCTCGGCGATCAGCTCGATCATCGCATCGGTCGAGGAACTCTCCTTGCCCGAGCGCTTGAGGGTACAATTGATCGCGACGGCTTTGAGGGTCATGGGGGCTTTATCCTTATGAGGGGGGGTCGAGGAGCGTACGAACCTGCCCGCATGAGGTTGCGCCCTTGGCTGACATAGAGGACCGGGCGCGGCGCGATGCCGCGCCCGGCGTCAGGTGTCAGAAAAAGCCGAGCTTTTTCGGCTCGTAGGACACCAGCAGGTTCTTGGTCTGCTGATAATGGTCGAGCATCATGCGGTGCGTCTCGCGGCCGATGCCCGATTGCTTGTAGCCGCCGAACGCCGCGTGCGCGGGATAGGCATGGTAGCAATTGGTCCAGACGCGACCCGCCTCGATGCCCCGGCCCAGCCGATAGCAGCGGTTGATGTCGCGGCTCCACACGCCCGCGCCCAGCCCAAACATCGTGTCATTGGCGATGGCCAGCGCATCGTCCTCGTCGCGGAAGGTGGTGACCGAGACGACGGGGCCGAAGATTTCCTCCTGGAACACGCGCATCTTGTTGTGGCCGCGCAGCACCGTGGGCTGGACGTAATAGCCCCCGGCCAGATCGCCGCCGAGCTGCGCGGCGGCGCCCCCGGCGAGCACCTCCGCCCCCTCGGCCCGGCCGATATCGATATAGCGCAGGATCTTGGCCTGCTGTTCGACGCTGGCCTGCGCGCCGATCATGGTTTCGGGATCGAGCGGATTGGCCTGTTTGAGCGCCGCGACGCGCTTCAGCACGCGCTCCATGAACCGGTCGTAGATCGATTCCTGCACCAGCGCGCGCGAAGGACAGGTGCACACCTCGCCCTGGTTGAGCGCGAACATCACGAAGCCCTCAATCGCCTTGTCGAGATAATCGTCATCCTCGGCCATCACATCGGCGAAGAACAGGTTGGGCGACTTGCCGCCGAGTTCGAGCGTGACCGGAATCAGGTTTTCGCTCGCATATTGCATGATCAGCCGCCCGGTCGAGGTCTCGCCGGTAAACGCGATCTTGGCGATGCGCTTGGATGAGGCGAGCGGCTTGCCCGCTTCCAGCCCGAAGCCGTTGACGATGTTGAGCACGCCATCGGGCAGCAGATCGCCGATAATGTCGATTAGCGCCATGATCGAGGCGGGGGTCTGCTCAGCGGGTTTCAGCACCACGCAATTGCCGGCGGCCAGCGCAGGCGCAAGCTTCCAGCAGGCCATCAGCAGCGGGAAGTTCCACGGGATGATCTGGCCGACCACGCCCAGCGGTTCCTGGAAATGATAGGCGATGGTGTTGCGGTCGATTTCGGAAATGCCGCCTTCCTGCGCGCGGATGCACCCGGCGAAATAGCGGAAATGGTCGATGGCGAGCGGCAGGTCGGCGGCCATGGTCTCGCGGATCGGCTTGCCATTGTCCCAGGTCTCGGCCTGGGCGAGATGGGCGAGATTCTCCTCCATCCGGTCTGCGATGCGGGTGAGCACCAGCGCGCGTTCGGCCACGCTGGTCTGGCCCCAGGCGACCCGGGCGGCATGGGCTGCGTCGAGCGCGGCCTCGATATCCTCAGGACCCGAACGCGCGATGGTGCCGATGACCTTGCCGGTCAGCGGCGAGACATTGTCGAAGGTCGCGCCGCTTTTCGCGGGCACCCAGCGGCCACCGATCCAGTTGTCGTAATGCGCCTTCAGCGGCGGGCGCATCAGCAGCGCGGCTGGGGTGTGCATGTCCATGAAGTGTCTCCTCTCGCTTGGTCGCCGGCCCGTGACATCCGGGACTCGGCGGTTTGCGAAAGAGAGGCTTGCACGGGCGAAGCACGCGGACGAGCGGGGCGGCGGAGGTTCCAATGAGCAACTGTCTCAAGAGTGAGACAGATCGGCCCTGCAATCAGTTCAGTCCGGCGCGCTCCATGCGGCGATAGAAGGTCGCGCGGCCGATCTTGAGGCTGCGCGCTGCAGCGGCGACATTGCCGCCGCACCGGGCGAGCGCCTGACGCAGTACGCGTCGTTCTGCAGCGGCAAGCGGGTCCTCTTCGGGCAGGCCGAACAGATCGGCGAGCGGCACGGGCGCAGCCGCGCTGACTCCGGCGAGCAGCGCGTGGTGGCGCGCGGCGCGGCTCGCCCCGATCACCAGATCGTCGCGATCGACCGCCACCATCGCGGCCTGGCCATGTGTCTGCTGGTCGAGCAGGACGATGCGGCAATCGCTGAACGCATCGGCGAACATCAGCCGCTCGACCGAGCCCGCCGCGTCCTGCAGCGCGGCCATCACCAGCGCGGTGGTATCGAGGTCGTGGTCATAGCGGTTGGTCGAGACGTCGAGAGCCGCGATGATCCCCCCGTCCGCGCCGTGGATCGGCACGCCCATGCAGCTCACCTGGGTGTTGCTGCTGAGGAAATGCTGGTCCTTGAGGATCGCGACGGGGCGGTCCTCGACCACGCAGGTGCCGATGCCGTTGGTGCCTTCCGCGGCTTCCGACCAGCATTCGCCGGCGACGAGCCGCGCGCGGTCGAACATCGCGGCATCGCCATCGGTCATCCGACCTTCCAGGATCAGGCTGTTGCCGTCGGTGAGCAGCAGGCAGCGCCCGGTGCGCACGATGCTGCGCGCAAGCGTGTCGAGCACGGGCCGGGCATGGTGGAGCAGCCGGGCATTGGCCTGCCGCGCCTCGGCCAGCCGCACCGCATCGAGCCGGTCTGCGGCCGGGCCATGCGCCGGGTCGAGCCCGTGGCGCAGCGCCGATCGGCACCAGGAGGCAGCCAGCGAGGATTGCGCCGCCGCAGCGGGGGAGGCGATGGCCGACCGGATGACGGCGGCGTGCTGTTCGGCCTCTGCCATGATGGCTCAAGGCTATCATGCGACCCCTTGCGTCACAAGCGGACGCGAGGGGTGCGCGATCTCAGAAGCGATTGACCAGATTCTCGCAATATTCCTGACGGCCCGACTTCAATTCGGGCGCGCTGTTGGCGCTTACGGCGCGGTCGGCGATGGCCGCAAGCGTCGTGCCTTCGGCATGGATCATCTGGCCGAGTTCACCCTTCCACCCGGCATAGCGCTCGGCGCGGAACGCCTCGAGCCGGCCATCCTCGATGATCGCGGCGGCGCGCAGCAGCGAACGGGCGATGGTGTCCACCCCGCCGATATGGCCGTGGAAAAGGTCCACCGCGTCGATCGACTGGCGGCGCACCTTGGCATCGAAGTTGAAGCCGCCATTGCCTAAGCCCCCTGCGCGCAGCACCTCGAGCATGGCAAGCGTCAGCTCCTCGACCGAATTGGGGAACTGGTCGGTATCCCAGCCATTTTGCGGGTCGCCTCGATTGGCGTCGATCGACCCCAGGATGCCGAGCGCGCGCGCCATGGCAATTTCATGCTCGAACGTATGGCCGGACAGGGTGGCGTGGTTGGCCTCGATATTGACCTTGACCTCGTTCTCCAGCCCGAAGCGCTTGAGGAACGCATAGACGGTCTGCGTGTCGAAATCATATTGATGCTTGCTCGGCTCGTGCGGTTTGGGTTCGATCAGGATCGTGCCGGTAAAGCCGATGCGGTACTTGTGATCGACGACGAGGCTGAGGAACCGGCCGAAATTTTCCTGCTCGGTGCCGATCTCGGTGTTGAGGATCGAATCATAGCCCTCGCGCCCGCCCCAGAGCACATAGTTCGCGCCGCCCAGGCGATGCGTCGCGTCCAGTGCATCGCGCACCTGCGATGCGGCCCAGGCATAGACTTCCGGATCGGGATTGGTCGCCGCGCCCGCCATGTAGCGCGGGTGGCTGAACAGGTTGGCGGTGCCCCAGAGCAGCTTGCGGCCGTGTTGCGCCTGCAGTGCCTCGAGATGATCGACGGCCTCGGCAAAGCTGCTGCGGAAGTCGCCGATATTCTCGGCATCGGCCATCACGTCGACATCGTGGAAGCAATAGAAAGGCAGGTCGAGCTTCTCGACAAAGGCGAGCGCCGCCTCGCGCTTGGCGGCGGCGTTCTTGGCGTCCATCGGCCCTTGCAGCCAGGGGCGGTTGAAGGTGCCCGCGCCGAACACGTCGCTGCCCGGCCAGCAGAAGCTGTGCCACATGCACACGGCAAAGCGCAGATGGTCCTCCATCCTTTTGCCCATCACCACCCGGTCCTTGTCGTACCAGCGATAGGCGAGGTCATTGGTGCTGTCGGGCCCTTCGTAACGGACGGTGTCGAAGGCGGCAAAATATTCGGCGGACATGCGGGTTTCCTCTCAGATCGTTCTTATGGCGGCATAGGCGGCGCGGAAGCGCGCCAGCCTGGGCGCCAGCCGCTCGGCCAGCTCGGGATCGGGCGCAATGCTCTCGCGCACCGGCGAGCGGGTGCAGACGCTGGCAGGATCGGCGCCGGTGGCGGCGATCTGCGCCAGCCGCGCCGCGCCCAGCGCCGGGCCGACCTCACCGCCGTCGAGATAATCCAGCCGAACGCTCAGCGCCGATGCGATGATGCGGCCCCACCAGGTCGATCGCGCGCCGCCGCCGATCACCGAAAGGCTCTCGATCCGGGTCCCAGCGGCCTGAAGCGCGGCCAGGCCATCGCCATGCGCGAAGGCGACGCCCTCCAGCACCGCCGCCGCCATGCGCCCTGGGCTGCTGTCATGGCCAAGGCCCAGAAAGGATCCGCGCACATGCGGGTCGTTGTGCGGTGTGCGCTCGCCCGACAGATAGGGCAGGAAGAGTTCGCTGCCCTGACCGGCGCCAGCCTCTTCGGCGGCGGCGAGCAGATCGGGGACGTCGAGGTGCATCATCGCCGCGGCCCAATCGAGGCACACGGCAGCGGACAGGTGCACGCTCATCTGGTGCCACAGGCCCGGCAGGCAGTGGCAGAAGGCATGCACCGCGCCATCGGGATTGGCCCGCAACCGGTCGGTGGCGACGAAGATCACGCCCGAGGTGCCGAGCGAGAGCAGCGCATCGCCATCGCGCACCACGCCGACGCCGACTGCGCCTGCCGCATTGTCGCCCGCGCCGCCCGCCACCGGCACGCTGCCCATGCCCCAGCGCGCCGCAACCTCGGGCAGCAGCGTGCCACCGATAGCGCTGCCTTCGACCAGGCGCGGCATCTGCGATCGGTCGAGCCCGGTCGCGGCGAGCAGTTCGTCCGACCAGTCGCGCCTTGCAACATCGAGCCAGAGCGTGCCCGCGCTGTCGGACATGTCGCTGATCTTCTCGCCGGTCATCACCAACCGGACATAATCCTTGGGCAGCAGCACGCTGCGGGTCGCGGCGAATATTTCGGGTTCGTGCGCGCGCACCCAGGCGAGCTTGGGCGCGGTGAAGCCGGGCATCGCGATATTGCCCGCGATGCTGCGCAGATCGGGCACGGCAGCCTCCAGCGCGGCGCATTCGGCATGGCTGCGCCCGTCGTTCCACAGGATCGCAGGCCGCAAGGGGCGATCGTCTGCACCCAGCAGCGTCGCACCGTGCATCTGTCCGGCAAGGCCCACCGCCTCGACTCGCGCGCGCAGATCGGCGGGCAGCGCGAGCACTGCCGCTTGCGTGGCGTTCCACCAGGCCGCCGGGTCCTGTTCGGACCAGAGCGGGTGCGGGCGCTGCACGGTGAGGGCAGAGCTGGCATGGGCGATGACATGACCCTTCGCGCCCAGCAATACCGCCTTGACCCCCGAAGTGCCGATGTCGATGCCCAGAAACATACGTTCAGCCCCGCGCGTCTTCCAGGATCAGCTCGGCCGCGCGCTGGGCCAGCGCGATCGCGGGGCCATTGGTGTTGCCCGAAACCGGCGTCGGCATGATCGAGCAATCGACCACGCGCAGACCTTGCAGGCCGTGTACCCGGCAGCGCGCATCGACCACCGAGTTCGCGGCATCGGTGCCCATCGAGCAGGTGCCGGTGCCGTGCAGGCCGCATTCGGTCATCTTGCGCACCTCGGGGATCAGGGCGTCCTCGTCCTGGATCGCAGCGCCGGGCATGCGCTCATCGCCGATATAGGGCGCGAGCGCGGGCATGCTGGCGAGCCTGCGGAAGAGCTTGAACAGTTCGAGCGCCTTTTGCTGGTCATAAGGGTCGGACCACATTTTCGGGTCGACCACCGGCGCGTCGCGATGGCTGGGCGAGGTGAGCGTGACCGTGCCGCGGCTCTTCGGGCGCAGGTGATAGCCCGAGAAGGTGAGGCCGGGCCGGTCGGTCAGCGGGCTCCCCGGCCGTTCGGCCATCTCGTTGATCGTGCGCATCGCAAAGGGCGCCGCGGCCACCTGGAATTCGGGCCAGTCGTCGAGCCCCTCGGTCGAGATCAGCCCGGTGATCGGCATGCCGACGCGCGCCAGCGGGCCGGTGCGGGTGAGGAAATAGCGGATCGCGTTGCGATAGAGCCGCCAGCCGAGGAATTCCCGATTGTTGCCGGGATTGTTGTGGAGGTCGAACGAGACGCCCATCTTCTGGTGATCGGCGAAATTCTGGCCCACGGCGGCCAGCTCGTGCGCGACCGGAATGCCCAGCCGCTGCAGTTCCGCTCCCGGTCCGATTCCTGACAGCTGGAGCAGCTGCGGCGAGCCATAGACGCCCGCGCTGACGATCACCTCGCCCGCCTGGTGCGTTTCCTCCACGCCCTCGCGCTCGGTCACCACGCCGGTGACGCGGCCCTCGGCGACGGTCAGCCGGGTGACGGCAACGGGGTGGATGATGGTGAGGTTGGGGCGGTGGCGGATCGGTTCGACAAACGCCTCATACGTTGACTGGCGCTGGCCGGCGCGATCGACCGTATATTGCGAGCGACCCGCGCCGGTGATGCCGGGCGTGGTGATATCGTCCACCCAGGGCATGCCGCCTTGCGCGAAGGCCCCGGCCAGCGCCTCGAACACGGGGCCCTTGTAGTCGGACGGGGTGATCTGCTGCTCGCCGTCATGGCCGCGACCGGGATGCGCACCGGGCGCGCGGTAGTTTTCGACCTTGCGGATGCAGCGCGCCATCTCGTCCCAGCCCCAGCCGGTCAGGCCCATGGCCGCCCAGCCGTCATAGTCGCCGGGCATGCCGGGCAGATACCAGGTGCCGTTGATCGCCGAAGAACCGCCGAGGCCTCGGCCATAGGCGTGCATTTCCTGTCGTCGGCCGGGCTGCTGTGCGACCGGATAGGCGCGAAAATAGGCGGGATTGCCCATGATCTTGACGAAGCCGCCCGCCATCAGGATGAATGGATGGTCGTTGCGCCCGCCGTCCTCGATCAGGAGCACCTGATGACGCGGATCGGCGCTGAGCCGGTTGGCGAGCACGCAGCCCGACGAGCCAGCGCCCACGATGATATAGTCGAACCGGGCCAAGCCCCTCTCCCCTGGCAGCGCTGCAGAAAACGAGCGCACAATCTAGAACTGTTGTTCTGATTTTTTCAACACCAGCCTTGACCGGCTGTCAAGCGACAATTAGAAACAGCATTCTAATTAAGCGAGGAGAGAGCGATGCTTCCGGTCGAACGTATCATCGGAGAAGAGGGGCTGAGTGCGACGCCCGAAGGGCTGCGCCTGGCCATGCGCCTGCCCTGGTACAGGTCGCTGCCGTTTTCCATTGTCGAGATCGATTCGGTGCACATCGATGGCGCGCCAGTGGACCTGTCCGACGCCAGGGTCGAGTTCGACGGCTCGGTATGGCCGCTCAAGGATCTGGGCGAGCAAACCAATGCCTTCTGGTTCGTCCGCGACAGCGCCTTTCTCCATATCCCCGGCCAGAGCGCCGCGCCCGGCAGCGAGCATGAGGTGGCGCTGAGCATGTTCATCAGCCCGCCCTACATCCCCGGAATGAAGCGCGCCAACACCCAGACGCAGACGCTACGCGTCGCCTGAAGGACCTGATCGACATGACCAACACCGCAACCAGCACCGGCCCGCAGACCGGCGTCACGCTCTATTCGTTCACCAATGCCTGGCTCAACCGCAAGTTCGAGCTGGACGGCCTGCTCAACGAAGTCGCCCGGCGCGGCATGGGGCCGAATATCGAGATCATCGGCTTTCAGAATTTCCGCGAATTCCCCGACGTGTCGGATGAATTTGCCGAGCAGTTCAAGGCGATGATGGCCGAGGCGGGGCTCAACGCCACCTCGTGCGCGATCAACTCGGACCGCTTCCTGCGTCCCGGAGCACAGCCGATCGACGATGCAACCCTGGTCGAATATCACAAGCGCCAGCTGCGCTCGGCCAAGAAGATGGGCTTCAGCCTGGTGCGCTATCAGTTCGCGCTGCCGGTCGAGCTGCTGCCCGAGATCGCGCCCTATGCCGAAGAGCTCGACATCCGCATGGGCGTGGAAGTGCACGCGCCGATGTGGGCCGGTCACCCTGCGGTCCAGGCCTATGGCGAGATGTACGACAAGCTCGACACGCCCTATCTCGGCTGGATTCCCGATTTCGGCGGCACGGCGAGCCGCATCCCCGAATCGATGCTCAACGCCGCGCGCGCAAAGGGCGCGAAGGAAAGCCTGCTCGACAAGCTGAAAGAGGTCTGGGTCGAGCCGGGCATGAGCCACGAAAAGGCCGGCCGACTGCGCGAATGGGCGCTGAAGGAGGGGCATGAGCCCGACCATATCCAGGCCGCCAGCCTCGCCTTCTTCATTCTGTCGAACCACGACCCCAAGAGCTGGGCGGCTTTGGTTGACCGCACCATCCACATCCATGGCAAGTTCTACGGCATGGGCGACGATGGCCGCGAGGAAGCGATCGATTACGAGACCATTCTTCCGCTGTTCCGTGACGGCGGCTTCACCGGCACGCTGGTGAGCGAATGGGAAGGCCATGCCTATCTGGGCGATGACGGCTTCGATCAGGTCGAAAAGCACCAGGCGATGTGCCGCCGGATATTCGCCGGCCATTGATCCGGTCCTGACGAAAAAAGGGGCGCGGGCCTTGCGGTCCGCGCCCCTTCTCTTGCCATTCGCTCAGAACATCGGGTGCGGATTGGCGGACCTGGTGGGGATGGGCTGCAATATGTCCCAATGCTCGACGATCTTGCCATCCTTCAGCCGGTAGATATCGGCCACCGCCGCGCCCGGCGTGGCAGGATCTCCGCGCCCGAACAGATGGATCGCCGCCAGATCGCCATCGACCAGGATGCGCTTCACTTCAAAGCGCGCCTCGGGCCGGGAAAACATCGGCGTCAGCGCCTTGATCGCCGCCTCCCGGCCATCGGCTATCCCCGGATTGTGCTGGATATAGTCCGGCGCGACATGCCTTTCGAACGCCCGGCGCACGTCGCGCTCGGTATAGAAGATGCGCGCAAAATCCTCGACGATCGCCCGGTTCGCCTCGGTCGGGCTGGCCAGCGGCGCGGCCGTGCAGGCGTATGTCAGCGCGGCGGCCAGGGCGAGGAAAAGGGTCTTGTTTCGCATCATGCTGTTCCTTCCGCCGGTGCCGTGCGCAGGGCATCGACCTTGTCGCGATTGATCCTGAACGTGCTGACCAGCCACGCCATCGCGCCGCCCGCCAGCGTCACCAGCGCCAGCACGAACCAGGCGAGCGCATCGACCTTGTCCTGCGGCATGGCCTCCACGGGCAGGCCGACCGGAAAGTCGATCACGCCGAGGAACGATCCCGCCAGCAGCGCTACCGCGCCGCTGCCCAGTTGCAGGCCGATGAACATGAAGCTCGAGACCAGCCCCTGGGCGGGGCGTCCGGTGTCATAGGCGTGCTCGTCGCCGATCTCGTAGGTGATGACGTTGAAGGGCACGACATACAGGCCATAGGCCAGGCCACCGAGAAAACGCAGGCCCGCGATCAGCGCGCCGATTGCAGCGGTTCCGGCAGCCGGGGCAAACCCGCCCAAAGGCAGCAGCACCGCGAGCGCCTGCACCGCAAAGAAGCCGCACAGTCCGATGACCATCGCCTGACGGGTCGAGAACAGCTTGAGGAACAGCGGCGCGAGCAGCATCGCCAGCAGCGATCCGAAGGTCGCTGCCATCAGCAGGCGCGGGGTCCAGCTGGGGTCGAGCTGCCAGAAATAGGTGGCGAGGTGCAGCGAGAGCTGGTTGATCACCGAGTTCACGAACAGCACCAGGAATGCGACCAGCAGCAGCTTGCCGATATTGGGTGTGATGCGGATCGCCCGGACCATCCGCAGCAGCACCGCGATGGGGCCGCTGCCTTCTTCGCTTTTCGGCTTGAAGCTCTCCTGCGCCTCGATCTGGCGCGCGCGGCGATAGGTGCCAAGCGCGCCAAGCAGCATCAGCGTGCCGCCCAGGATCGCGACGAACAGCCCGAAACCGGGATAGGGAGCAGGATTGAGCTGCGCCTTGGGGAAGGCGGGGGAGGCGACGAAGAAGACTTCGAACGCCACCGCCGGGACGGTGAGGATGACGAGCTGGTTGCCGATATTGCGCAGCACCGCGACCAGCCGCCGCTCGACCGTGTCGCTGGTCAGCTCACCCCCCAGCGCATAAGCGGGCACCGTCCAGAACGAGATGCCGCAGCGCGCGAGGAGGCCCCAGCCGAGCAGCCAGGCGAGAATTTGCACCTGCGCTAGGCCTGCTGGCGGCGCGAACACCATGGCGATGCCGATGCTGAACGGCAGGATCGCGGCGAACATCAGGCTGTGCCGTCGTCCGAACCGGGTGCCGGTCAAGCGGTCGGAAAACGCCCCGATCCAGGGATCGACCAATGTGTCAAAGACGATGATCACCGCGATCGCGATGCCGATCAGCCAGCCCGAAAGGCCCACCACCTGCGCATAGAAGAACAGCACGAAGGCGTCCCAGGCGAAAGATTTCACCAGCTCGGGCATGGCGCAGACCATCCATGCCAGACGCTGCGGCCAAGACAGGCGCTGCGCAAGAGGGGGGGCAGATGCCATGGCCTCGTCTCCTGATTCCGGCGCAGCTCTACCGTTGCGCCATTATTAGAATCAGAACTCTAATTAAGCCTTGGCGATTGTCAATCCGCGCGCAGATAGGCCAGGCACATGCGTGCCAGTTCGCGCTTCATCAGGTTCCAGTCATAGGCATGGGCGGACTCGCCGGTCGATCCCAGGCTCAGCTGGCGCGCCAGCGTGGCGAAGATCACGTGATAACCCGACTGCGCCTTGACCTCATGGTCCCTGGCATCCTCGCCGCCGAATTCCGCAGCATGCGCCAGCATGGCCTGGGTCGCATCGGTTTCCGCGCGCAGCGCATATTGCTTGCCCGGGGCCGCAACCAGCGGATCATGTTCGGCGCGCATCATCGTGAGGCGCAGCAAGGGGGCGTGCTTGCGCAGCACCTCGGCATAGCCTTCGACATATTCGAAGACGAAGCTGGCCAGATCCGCGCATTCGGTGCTCAGCCGCTGGACCATGGCGGCTTCCTCGGCGGACTGTTCCTCCAGCGCCTCGGCGATGACGCCGCGTACCAGATTGTCCTTGCTCTCGAAGCGCAGATAGATCGAGCCGATCGACACCTGGCCGCGCTCGCTGACTTCCTGCAGCGTGAATTCCTCGCTGCCACGCTCGAGCATCAGCTCGCGTGCGGCTTCCAGCATGCGCTTGAGCGATGCCAGCGAGCGGCCCTGTTGCGGTTTGCGGCTGACATCGGCGACCGCAAAGCCGTTCGCAGCCTCCTGCTTCTTCTTCTTCACGCTGCCGGGCATGGCGCGGCTCCTTGCGTGCAGAAAGGGGAGGGCAGGGGCAGGTTTGGCATCAAGTTTTCCGTCATCGCACCTTTACGTGGCAGCCGACATGCGGCGAAGATTGACTTTGTGCAACCGCGAAATGCGAGTCAAGGTTCCGAAGCCAGCATGCCGTTCACGTCAAGCCAGCGGTGAAAACCGTAAATCCAGTCGGTGCTGGTGGTTCCGGCGCGCCCGAGGCCGAAGCCATGACCGCCATTTTGCAGGAAGTGGAACTCGACCGGTGCGCCGGCCTTGCGCCATCCATCGACCAGCGCAAAGCCATCGCGGGCGAACAGCGGATCGTCCGCCGCGATCAGCGCGAACATCGGCGGTGCCTTGGCGGGCATCGCCACCGCAGACTGCCGTCCATAGATCGGCGCGATAAAGGCAGGGCGTGCATCGGGCGCATCGGCGGACATCACCGACAGCGTCAGGAAGGCGCCGGCCGAAAAACCCATCATGCCGGTGCGCCTGGGGTCGATCCGATATTCGCTAGCCTGCATCAGCACATGGCGCAACGCGGCCTGTCCGTCGGCCAGCGCCTCGGGCGGGGTGTCGGCGGGCGGACGGAAACTGGCCTGGCCCTTGCCGGTTCGCACCGCCACCAGCTCGCGGCGGAAGATCGCAGGGTCGGCCGGCGTGGGCAGCACGCGATATTTCAGCACAAAGGCCGCGATGCCGTGATCGGCGAGCCAGCGGGCGACGCGAAAGCCTTCATCCTCGATCGCGAGCCCCAGAAAGCCGCCTCCGGGCGCCACGATCACCGCCGCACCGGTCGCCGATTTGGGATCGGGCAGGAACGGGGTGAGTGTGGCCTGGCTGATGTTGCGCACCTGCAAGGCGCCATCCTGGCGGAACCATTCTTCCTTCGGCTGCCCGAGGCCGGTGCGGAGGACGATTTCACCGGGATAATCGGCGCGTGCCGCATCGCTGAACTGGAAGGCAGGAGTGTGTTGCGCCTGGACGGGCAGGGCGAGGGCCAGTGCCGTTGCACAGACGAGCGCGCGCAGCATCATGCCCTGACCACTTGCGGACGTGCAGCAAGGCTGGTGACAATCGCCAGCACCGCGCCGCCCAGCGCGACACAGCCGGCGATCAGAAATGCGCCCTGCATCGATCCGGCGCTCGCATCGATCATGTGAACCATCCGTGGCGACTGCGACTGGCCCAGGAAGAACGAGGCTGTCCAGATGCCCATGCCGGTGCCGCGATGGTGATAGTCGAACTTGGTCTGCGTCCAGTTGATCAGCGAAGGCACCGCCATGCCCGCGGCGGTCTGCTGCACGATCAGCGCAGCGGCCATGATTACGGGCGTATGCGCAAGGCCCATGCCGGCCAGGCCCAGCCCCATCAGCGACAGGAACGTTCCCAGTTGCACCGCGTGGCTCCGATCCGACAGCAGCTTGAACAGGGCAGCGCCTGCCAGGATGAAGAATTGCGGGATGAAGATGATCGCGGCGTAATTCTGCGGCTCGGTTACGCCCACCTCGCGGAAGACCAGCGCGCCGTTGATGATGAACACGTAATAGAGCATCGAGCAGAACAGCGTCACCGAAGCGACCTGGATCAGGCTGATCAGCGGGAAGGGGGTTTTCCGCCCGTCGGGCGCAGCGGCGATGGTGACGCCCTTGTCCGCGGCCTTTTTGGGCTCGAACAGCCAGACAAACATCGCTGCCCAGATGGGGAAGGCGACGAGATAGACCAGGAACACGCCGTTCCACTGCACGGTCGTGGCAAAACCGACGATCAGCGCGACGAACCCAGCGAGGAAGGGGCCGAGCAGCCCCTGCAGGAACAGCCAGTTCTTGCGGCCTTTGTCGTCCCAGTAATCACCGATCAGCGTGTTGACGACAGTCAGGATTCCCGCCTCGGACACGCCGAGCAGCAGCCGCGAATAATAGATATGATCAAGGTCGTTGAGGAACAGCGGCGCGGCACCAAACACGCCATAGAGCGCGGTGCACAAGAGCAGCAGCGAACGACGTCCGTAGCGGTCGACCAGCAGCCCCGCGAACGGCGCGATCAGCGCCATGGCCAGGCCCGGCGCGCCGATCATCGCGGGCACCTTGGCGCGCGCCTCGGGATCATTGGCGAAATGCTGGATCATAGCAGGGACCGCAGGCCCCATGGCGACGATCGCGATGATCGGCAGGAACGCCGCGAGCACCACGATGACGCCCTGCGGCTTGAGGGTAAGGTCCCGATAGAAATTGGCCAATGCCTGCACTGCTCTCTCCTGCCGCCGATCCGGCTGATTATTAGAATATGCATTCGAGTTTATGGCGCGTTGCTGCTCCGGTCAAGCCTCAGCTTTGCCCGGAGCAGCCTTGCGCACAACCTGCCTTGACGAGCGCGATCGGTACAAACTAGAATATGAATTCGAAAATGACAGGCAGGAGCGGATCGACGATGCGGCGTTTGCGAATGGGATTGATTGGTGGCGGCCCAGGCTCGTTCATCGGGCCGATTCACCGGATTGCAGCGGAAATGGACCGTGAGATCGAGCTGGTCGCAGGGTGCTTTTCCAGCGATGCCGGGCGCAGCCGCGAGGCGGGCGAAAGCTATCGCATCGATCCGGAGCGCGCCTATCCCTCGCTCGACGCCATGTCCGCGGGCGAAAGAGCGCGCGAGGACGGGATCGATTTCGTCAGCATCGTCAGCCCGAATCACCACCATCTGCCCGCTGCGCGCGCGGCGCTCGCCGCAGGCTTCCCCGTCATCAGCGACAAGCCCGCCACCGCGACCTTGGCCGAGGCGCAGGAACTGGCTGAATGCGTCTCTGCCGCCGGGCTGCCTTATGCGCTCACCCATACCTATACCGGCTATCCGCTGGTGCGCGAGGCCCGAGCCAGGATCGCGGCGGGGGCGCTGGGCACCATCCGCAAGCTGGTAGTCGAATATCCGCAAGGCTGGCTCGCGGGCGAGGCGGTGGGCAAGCAGGCCGAATGGCGCACCGATCCTGCGCGCTCGGGCCCGGGCGGGTGCATCGGCGATATCGGCACGCACGCCTTCCAGCTGGCCGAGTTCGTTACCGGGCTGAAAGTGGTTGAACTGCTCGCTGATCTGGCAGCAGTGGTGCCGGGCCGTCCGGTCGACGACGATTGCACCGTCCTGCTGCGCTACGACAATGGTGCGCGCGGCGTGCTGCTCGCCAGCCAGATCGAGGTTGGCGAGATGAACGGGCTGCGCATCCGCGTCTATGGCGACGAGGGCGGCCTCGTCTGGCGGCAGGAAGTGCCCAACACGCTCACCCTGCACAGCCTGGATGGCCGGACCGAGATCGTGCATGCCGGCGGCCCTCAACTCGGCCCCGATGCCGCCAGCCGCACGCGCACGCCGACCGGCCATCCCGAGGGCTATCTGGAGGCCTTCGCCAATATCTATCGCGATTTCGCGGGGCTGCTGCGTGGCGAGCCTGCGCCGCTGCTGCCGGGCATCGAAGATGCGCTGCGCGGCATGAGTTTTGTCGACACTGCCGTCCGTGCCAGCCGGGAAGCCTCCGGCTGGGTGCCGCTCACCGTTTGAAAGGAATCCCCATGAAGACCATCAAGGGCCCGGCGATCTTCCTCGCCCAGTTCGCGGGCGATGCTGCGCCGTTCAACAGCCTGGAAAGCATCGCCGACTGGGTCGCGGGCCTGGGCTACAAGGGCATTCAGATACCGAGCTGGGACGAGCGGCTGTTCGACCTGACGCTCGCTGCGGAAAGCCAGACCTATTGCGACGAGATCAAGGGCATGCTCGCCGACAAGGGGCTGGAGATTACCGAGCTGTCGACGCATCTGCAGGGCCAGCTGGTCGCGGTGCACCCGGCCTTCGACGCGCAGTTTGACGGCTTTGCCCCGGCATCGGTCCACGGCAACCCCAGGGCGCGGCAGGAATGGGCGGTGCAGCAGGTGAAGAATGCCGCGATCGCCAGCCGCAAGCTGGGGCTGAACGCGCACGCGACCTTTTCCGGCGCGCTTGCCTGGCCCTATTTCTACCCCTGGCCCGCGCGGCCCGCAGGTCTGGTCGAGGATGCGTTCGACGAACTGGCGCGCCGCTGGAAGCCGATCCTCGACGTGTTCGACGAGAATGGTGTCGATGCCGCCTATGAAATCCATCCGGGCGAGGACCTGCACGACGGCGTGACCTTCGAGATGTTCCTCGAGCGCGTCGGCAACCATCCGCGCGCCAACATCCTCTACGATCCCAGCCATTTCGTGCTGCAGCAGCTCGATTACCTGGCCTATATCGACATCTATCATGAGCGGATCAAATGCTTCCACGTCAAGGATGCCGAATTCCGCCCCAATGGCCGCAGCGGCGTCTATGGCGGCTATCAGTCCTGGGTCGACCGGCCCGGACGCTTCCGCAGCCTGGGCGACGGACAGGTCGATTTCCCCGCGATCTTCAGCAAGATGGCGGCCAATGACTTTGCCGGCTGGGCGGTGCTCGAATGGGAATGCGCGCTCAAGCATCCCGAACAGGGCGCGGCCGAGGGCGCACCGTTCATTGCGAAGCACATCATCCGCGTCACCGAGCATGCGTTCGACGATTTCGCGGCGGGCGGTGCCGACCGGGAACTGAACAAGCGGCTGATGGGGATCGACTGAGCCCGGCGCATCCGAGACGAGAAAAAAGCCCTCCGGAATCGCACGATTCCGGAGGGCTTTTTTCTGCCAGCAGGCGATCAGGCGGCGAGCGCCAGGTCCTTGCTTGCCGTCATCGTCGGGATGAAGGGCAGGTACGAGATGCGCTTGCGCACCGCGACGGTCACCTTGTGGTCGCCGGGGGCAAGCTCTGCGCCCAGCACGGTAATCAGCGCCTTCTCACCGAAATTCCAGCGATTGTCGTAGCAGGTTTCCATCTCATCGAGCGTGTAGGTCGCCTCGCGCACGGTGAAGCGCACGGCCTCGCGCGGATAGGTGGTGCCGTCGACGGTGACGGCAACGTCCTCCACCATCGACAGGCCGAGGCCGCGATAATAGGGCAGGCGTGCCTCGAGCGCGAAGCCACCCTCGACAGCCTTCAGGCTGCCTGCGACGATCATCTTGTGGTCCATCATGGTATCAGTCTCCTCAGGCGGCCAGCGGGGTCTTGAGCGCGGGGGTTTCGGTCTCGCCGAGCAGCCGGGCCAGCATCACCTGCTGGCGAAGGACCTGTTCGACCGAGTTCGGCTCCTCATGGTCCTCGATCCAGCGATTGCCCTCATATTCCGAGCAGATATAGCCCTTGTAGCCGCCCTGTTTCAGCACCCTGACGATCTCGTCATAGGGGATCGAGGGTTCGACATAATCCTCGGTCATCTCGTAGAACTTGCCGTGGATATTGTGGATGCGGTGCATGTAGTCGAGCATGCGCTTGGGTTCGAACGCGGCATTGTGGCGCAGCGTCTCGGCCATCGCGATGGCCGGGCCGGTGCCGCCCATCTCGCGCACGTCGAGAATGACGTACTCGGACAGCACGCGGTCCTCATAGGCCTTTTCGATATAGTCGGCGATGTTCTTCGGCACGCCCAGCCGCATGAACTTTTCCTTCCACACGCGCGGGAAGCGGAACAGGAACATGCCCATGTCGGGCAGAAAGCCCAGCGCGTCCGAGCCCGATTTTTCAAAGGCTTCCGCATGGCGGATGATCCAGGGATGGTCGAAATGCAGCGGCGCGTGCACCTCGATCAGGATCTTGATGCCCTTTTCTTCGGCATAGGGCGCAGCGGCGACCAGCACCTCGGGCGCGATCGAGACCAGCGCGCGGATGAACTTCATGCCCAGCAGCGCACCGAAATCGATGTCCTTCTTGACGCTCGCGACCTGCTCCTCGAACGGCATCGGGCGGCCCTTGTAGCGCTTGTAGTCGAGCATGAAATCGTGGCTGACGCCGACCCCGCCATAGCGCTTCATGCTTTCGTGGAAGGCGGCGACATCGGCTTCGTTCACGCCGCATTCGGGCCAGCCCCAGAAGCTCTGCTCACCGATCACCTCGATGCCGTTCGCACCCAGCTCGCACGAGATCCGGATGCAGTCGTCGCGGGTCAGCGTGCCGTCAAAGGTATCGTTCTGATAGGAATAGAGGCTGACGCCCCTTTTGATGTCATAGGTCATTTGGGTCCTCTCCACTGGGATCGCACGGGTCGAATCGGAAGAGGGCAGGGCCGCGCTGCGGCGGTTTGCCAATCCCCTCTCCCTGGGGCCGAAGCCTTAATTAGAACCAATATTCGTATAATTTTCCTTCGAGGTCAACCCCTGAGATTCGGCGGATTCCAGCCGGATTCGACGGATTGACAGAATTAGAATTATGATATCTATTCAGTAGAAACATGCAGAACGGGAGAGAGAAGATGACCATCCGTCGTCACATGATGGGCGCTGCCGCCGCCATGGCTTGCGGAGCGCTGTTCCTGCCATTCACCGCGCAGGCCGAGACCGCCGACCAGCGAGTCGCCACACTCGAGAAGGAACTGGCCACGCTGCGCCAGGTCGCCTCGGTCGCGCAGGATCGCGCCCAAGTGGAAAACCTGTTCTCGCGCTACATGTATCTGCACAACGCCTTTCGCGACACCGACATCATTCCGCTCTGGGCCAGGAAGGGCACGCCCGACGTGCGCGCGCAATATTCCAACCTCGGCGTCTACACCGATTGGGACAAGATCATCTCCTATCACCAGGGCCGGCCCGCGCCTCGCGGCAAGCTGATCATGCACTATGTCACTACGCCGATCATCGAGATTGCCGGTGACGGCCAGACCGCCAAGGGCCTGTGGATCGTCAACGGCATCGAATCGGGCCTGGTCGATCCGGAGCATGCCAAGAACATGCCCGCCTGGATGTTCGAGAAGGAGCTGGTCAACGGCAAGAAGGTGTGGATGCACAATGTGTATCTCAAATACGGCATCGACTTCATCAAGCAGGATGGCGAGTGGAAGATCTGGCATTTCCACTGCTTCGAAGTCGCCCGCGCGCCCTACGGCATGGGCTGGATTCCCTTCGCCGCCGCTGCCCAGGATGACTCGTTCAATGTCGACCTGATGTATGTCGGCGAGGATGGCAAACCGGTGTTCATGCCGCCGGTCGATGGCCCTGCCACGGTCATGGGCAACATGTACCGCACCGACACCCCCCAGCGGCTCGAGGCGCGTCCGCCCGAACCCTATCGCACCTTCAGCGAAACCTTCGCCTACTGACTTTGTCTCAACGAAAGACCAATTCATGCCCTTCGAACTCAGCGTAAACCTGGAATACATGTTCCACGAGGCCGGCGACCGGCTCGAGGACCGCATGGCCGCAGCGGCCAGGGCGGGATTCCGCAAGGTGGAAATCTTCACCACCGCCAATCGTGACGTGCCCAGCCTCAAGGCCGCGCTGGCAGAGACGGGGTGCGAACTGCTCGCCACCGTCACCGATCCGCGCATCGCGCTGGTGATGGCCGATCAGCACGAGCGCTTTCGCGAGATGTTCGCGCAGGCAGCTGCAGAGGCAGCCGAGCTGGGGGCGACGAATATCGTCGTGCCGTCGGGGATCGCGGTGCCCTATATGAAGCGTCCGGCGCAGCTCGACATCGTCGCCGGGGCGATCGCCAGCGTCGTGCCAGTGGCCGGGGCGCATGGCCTGACCATCCTGCTCGAGCCGGTCAACACCCGGGTCGACCATCCCGGCGTGCTGTTCGGCATGACCGAGGATGCGGTCGCGGTGATCGAGAAGATCGGCAGCCCGCAGGTCAAGCTGCTCTATGATCTCTATCATTCGACCACTGAGCGCGAGAACCCAGCCGAGGTCCTGCCCAAGGTCGCGCATCTGGTCGGCCATATCCAGATCGCCGATGCGCCGGGACGGGCTGAGCCGGGCACCGGTCAGATCGACTGGCCTGCGATGCTGAAGTTGATCGAAAGCGTCGGCTATACCGGTGCGCTGGGCCTCGAACTGACCCCCAGCACCAGCGATACCGCTGCAGCGCTGACGCATATCCGCGCGCTCGCCGCCTGACGGCCAGCCGCTCCAACGCGCTTCCCACTCGGGGTGCCCCGGCCACGGGCACCCCCTTTTTTGCTTTTGGGCGCTAATCGGCGATGACCAGCCGGTAGCCCGCATCATAATCCGGCTGGTGCAGCAGATGCCCATAAGCGCGCTGCCATTCCCCGGTTTCCAGATCGCCGCGCAACCGCTCTAGCCCGCTACCGACATCGTCGATCGACCAGAACGACGAACTGCCCGAGCGGACGCGCGCGTCGAGATAGGCGTGGGGGCGAACCCAACAGGCGTAGAGAAAGCCGTCGCTGCAATCGCGCGGGACCGGCACCGGCTCGATCCGCACGGACCCAAGCCAGCGGGCATAATCGGTCAGGGAGGGCATCTGCGCCTCATCCAGCGCCGACAGCTGCGGAAAATAGTCGGTCAGCCAGGGGCGGGCGCCGGGGTCGAAGGTCAGGATGACGATCGGACCGCGCGTTACCCGGCGGATTTCGCGCAGGCCTGCCTGCTTGTCCGGCCAGTGATGGATGGTGAGGACGGCCATGGCCGCATCGAAGCTGCGGTCTGGGAAAGGCAAGCTGTCGGCGCTCGCCTGCACTACGGGCGCCGCGCCAGGCGACCGCTTGCGGATCATCTCGATCGATGGCTCGACCGCCGTGACATCCCGGTCGGATGGTTCATAGGATCCTGTCCCCGCGCCGATATTGACGACCGTGCGAGCCGGCCCGAGCGCCTTTGCGATGCGCGCGCCGATCCGGGGATCGGGGCGCCGCAGTTCGGCATAGTTGAGACCGATGGTGTCGTATTTCGCGTCCATACGGGCTTTCTAGAACAGCCCCTGCGGCACCGACAGCCCTTTCCGGTGAGCGCTCAGATGCTGGATGGCGTCAGGCCGATTTCGCCTTCTTCCTCGTCCGGGCTCCGTCGGGTCTGGGCATTCGGCCATGCCAGCACGATGCCGATCTGCGCGAGCAGCAGGGTGATGATCCCGCCATAATAGGTCCAGCGGATCGCTGCGCGCGCACCATCGGTGACTGCGGCGGGATCATAGCCGGCACCGGCCAGGATGAAGGCGATGCCCGCCGTACCGAGCGCCATGCCGACTTTGGTGGCAAGGCTGACGCCCGCGGACAGCAAGCCCTCGCGACGCACGCCGAATTGTGCCTCGTGATAATCCACCGTCTCGGCGATCATCGCGAAGGCGGCGGTGGTGGTGACCGACGTGGCAAGGCATGCGGCAATGTAAATGGCAAGAAACACCGTCGGCTGGCCTTCGACCAGCGGCAGGATGGCGAACAGCAGCGCGGCGATGCCGAGCATCGCAACGCAACCGTTGCGGATGCCGGTGCGGGCGAGGATGGTGGGGGCGACGAACGCCGAGAGCAGCAGCATGCCCGCCACCGCCGGCAGCATCACGCCGATCATCCAGGGCGCCTGCATCACATCGATCGCGAAATAGGCGGTAATCGCCATCATTCCGCCAAAACGGACGAAATAGACCAGGCAGAACAGGAAGGAGACCAGCCAGGCGCGGTTGCGCAGCATCTTGCCGATCTCCGGCAGAATGGAGAAGCGCGCAGACGCGTCGTCGACCACCCGCTCCCGGCAGTTGCGGAACAGGGCGAGGATGCAGAGCATCGACAGCACGCTGAAGATCGCGGCGGCGGCGAGATAGCCGCCGGGTTGCTTTTCGCCGCCATAGGCCGCGAGGATCGGCTGCACCGCTGCTGTGCCCAGAACGACGCCCACCGAGGTGCCGATCGAACGCATTCCGCCCAGCTTCAGACGATCGCTGCGGTCGCTGCTCATCATCGGCAGCAGCGCGCTATAGGGGATGGAGCCGAAGCTCATCACGATGCCGAGCAGCTTGAACGTGATGAAGGCATAGGCAAGCTGGGCGGTCTGGTTCCAGCCGGCAGGCACGGCGAAGGTCGCGACGAACAGCAGGGCATAGGGCAGGGCGGTGAACAGGAAATAGGGGCGGGTGCGGCCCCAGCGGCTCCGCGTCCGGTCGACGGCAATGCCGACACCCATGTCGATCACCGCGTCCATCAAACGCGCCACGAGGAAGATCGTGCCGACGGCCGCAGCGGGCAGGCCCACGACATTGACATAATAGAGCAGCAGGAAGCCGCTCGCCATGTTGTAGGGCAGGCTGTAGCCCATATCGCCAAAGCCATAGCTCAGCTTTTCGGTCAGCCGCAAACGTGTCCCGGACATGGTTCCTCTCCCCATGCAGCGGCACCGATCGGCCTTGCGGCCTGGATCGCCTGGCAGCTCCGACTGGCTGCTATTTATTAGAATGCTGATTCGTATAAAGCTGCGCGATATGGCTTGGCAACGCATTTTTTGCATAGCCTGTTGCGCGAATGTCAAAGGCGCGGACTGGTTTCTGCTGCAACCACGGCGCGCTAAATGGCGGTTTTCCGTTGATCAGGGCAAAGAGCATTCATGAAACGGATTGTCTCGGATAATTTCAATCGATTGGGCTAAAGCTTGACACCGCGAGGTCGATATATAAAATCATCATTCTAGTTTTAGTCGTTCTAATCACGCCGTCATAAGCGGGCAGATCCGCAGGCGGGCCTTTGAGGGGAGGATTGCCGAGATGCACTCACACGCCATTCGTGCTGCGCTGTTGCTGGGGGTCGGCGCGATAGCGCTCGCAGCGCCTGCTCATGCGCAGGACGCTACCGAAGTCGATGCCGACAAGGAAATCGTCGTTACTGCGCAGAACCGCGTCCAGAACGTCCAGGATGTTCCGATCGCCATTCAGGTGGTCAGCGGCGAAGATGTCGAAAAGGCCGGGATCAGCGATCTGACCGGCATCCAGCGCCTCGCTCCGGCAGTGCAGATCACCAACGACACCAACCTGACGCGCGTCACGCTGCGCGGCATCGGCACCAACGACAATGCCGAAACGCAGGACGCCTCGATCGTCGTCAATATCGACGGCGAATATATCAACCGCCCGACGGTGATGAACGCATCGCTGTTCGATCTGGAGCGCGTCGAGGTGCTGCGCGGGCCGCAAGGCACGCTGCAGGGGCGCAATGCCACCGGCGGCGCGGTCAACTTCATCACCCGCAAGCCCGGCGACGATTTCGGTTTCAACCTCGCCGCCTCCTACGGCAATTTCGATCACGTGCTGGTTCAGGGCGGTGTCGATCTGCCGATCGGCGATATCGGCGGCATCCGCTTCTCGGGCAGCTATTCCAAGCGCGACGGCTTTTTCAGCCATCCCAATGTCAATGTCCGCACCGGCAATGACAACAGCCGCGCGGGCCGTGTCAGCCTGCACCTGAACCCGATCGATCCGCTGACGCTCGATCTCGCGTTCGAGGTGAGCGCGGTGGACAACATCATCGCCGGCAACGCCTTCGTGAACTATAACAACGGCCTCGGCTCCAATCCCGCTCTGGTTCCCGGACCGGGGTGCAACCAGAATGGCTGGACGAGGATCGGTGCCGATCCGCGCTTCGTGGTCTGCATTCCGCAGAACACCAACGGCCTGGCGACGATCGACCGCAAGAACTATGTCACCTCGGCGCGCGCACCGAGCCGCAACGAGCAGGACTCCAAGGTGGTGCGCGGCAAGATCGCCTATGATTTCGAAGCGGCGACGCTGACCTATACCGGCGGCTATCGCCGTACCGTCGAAGCCTTCGACGCGGCGCTGACCCCGGCCTTTTTGTTCAAGAACTTCGCCAACAACGTCGAAACCCAGAGCCACGAGCTTCGGCTGAACGGCGGCAGCCCGGGCAGCTTTGAATGGCAGTTCGGCGGCTTCTATTTCAAGGAAGATCTGTTCATCGAGCGCGGCCTGTTCAACGGCCCGCCGTTCCTGCCCGCCTTCCTGACCGGCCCCAATGGCGCCTTCATCAACTATTTCCGCCGCGACGTCAGCAGCCGCAGCTATTCGGCTTTCGGCCAGGTCGATATTCCGATCACCGACGAACTGTCGGTGACCGCAGGCGCGCGCTATACCGACGACAGCCGCACCGGCATCTTCCCCTTCTATCCGGGCGGCCTGGGCAACCCGACGTCGCCGCTGTTCAACACCGGCATCCGCCGAATCACCGCCGCGCCGCAGCGCACCGATATTCTCCGCGCCAAGGCGGACAAGCTGACATGGCTGGTCGGCGTCAACTACAAGCCGGATAGCGATACGCTGGTCTATGCCAAGGTCTCGACCGGCTTCAAGGCGGGTGGCTTCGACACGATCGGCCAGTATGCGCCTGAAACCAACACGGCCTATGAAGCGGGCATCAAGCGCAGCTTCGGCCCCAGCACGATCAACTTCTCGGGCTTCTATTACGATTACAAGGATCTCCAGGCGGCCGTTCTTCTGGACAACACCATCGGTGGCCAGGTGTTCAACGCCGGTGGCGCGACCATCTGGGGTCTCGAACTCGATGCGTCGATCAAGGTGTTCGACTCTGGGCGCTTTACCGCGAGCATCAACTATCTGAGCTCGAAATATGATGACTTCCTGGCGTCCTATGCCGTGTTCTGCGCCTCGGAAACGCACCCGACGCTCGGCTGCCTGACCGGCCTTGGCGATCTTGACAGCGACATTACCTCGAACCCGGTGGTCCAGCCCAACCTGGCGGGCAATCGCACCCCGCTGGCGCCGAAATGGGTGGTCGCGGCAGGCTATGAGCATGTGTTCGATCTGGGCAGCGCAGGCACGCTGACCCCCAGCGTCTTCACCCGCTTCAAGTCGGCCTATTTCATGGACGTGTTCAACTTCCGCGATTCGCGCCAGAGCAGCTTCTTCCAGACCGACGCAACGCTCGAATGGCGCGACGAGACCGGCAAGTTCGGCATCCAGCTGTTCGCCCGCAATCTCGAGGACAACCAGCCGCTGACCTATGCCGCCTTCACGGCTGCGGGCAACGACGACATCTACAACTGGCAGTTCAGCGCGCCGCGCACTTATGGCGTGCGCATGCTGCTCGACTTCTGATCTGCACCAGGGGACCCGGGGGCGTATGTGGTGGCCCCCGGATGGGTGCGGATGACGAGAGGGGGCGGGTCCGGTGAGGCGGGACCCGCCCCTTTTTGCGTTCAGTCGGCGGCTGCCGTGAAATCGGCCCCCGCGCCATAGAAGCGCACCAGCCCGTCGCGATCCTCGGGCGCGGATACCATCACGCACAGCTGCACGCCGAAGCGCAGCGGCAGCGGCGCGGGCAGCACGAATTCGCTCAGCTGCCGGTTGTTCTCCGGGCAATAGGGGCGGAACTCTGGTGTCGGTTCGAACGGCACCGGCGCCGAGGGTGGAACGGTGAGGCGCGGGATTAGCTCGATCCGGTCCATCCCGCCATGCTGCATTGTCGCCCAGTTGAGCAGGGCGCCATCGCCGGTTTCCCAAAGCAGGCTGAGCGAATGGAGCGCTACCCGATGGTCGCCCAGCTCGACCGGGGTGGGCAGCGGCCAGTGGAACCACACCGCCTTGCCCGCGCGAACGCGAAAGCTGGTGAAGAAGCCGCGATAGAAGCCCGTGCCATCGGACCAGTCCGCGCCATCGACGGGGCCCAGGAACTCGGGCCCGCGCTCCTGCGGCACCACGGAGGCGGCTGGCACCCAGTGCCGCGCGATGATCGTCATCGCCTCAGCCCCAGGACGGGTTCTTGCCGGGCAGCCACTTGATCGAGCAGCCCGCGCTCGGAACCTGATGCTCCGGCGCTGCCTGGCCTGCCAGCAGCGCATCGACAGCGGCGCGCATGTCCTCGCCGGTCACGGGCACATCGGTGCGCTGCGGCGGTGCGCCCGGCACCGGCGGGTGCGGCAGCTTGGGGCGGCTGGAACAGAACTGGCCGGTATAGAAGAGCGCACGATCGGGTCCGTAGAGGAAGAAATCGGGGGTGCAGATGGCGTTATAGGCCAGCGCCACGTCCTGGCTCTCGTCGTGCAGATAGGGGAAGGGCAGGTCGTGGTCCTTCGCAAACTGCTGCATGTGCGGATAGTCGTCTTCGGGATAGTCTTCCGGCGAGTTCGACGAGATGGCCACCACCTGCAGCCCCCTGGATGCATATTCGCGCGCGAAATCGATAAGGCCGGGCAGCAGGTGCAGCACCACCGGGCAATGGTTGCAGATGAAGGCGACGAGCAGTGCCGGGGCCTCGAACTCTTCCAGCGTGCGAATGCGCCCATCGGTATCGGGCAGCGCGAACGGCGCGGCATGTTTGCCATAATCCAGCTGGCGGGACCATCTCAGCATCGTCTCTCTCCTTTTATAAATAGAATTTGTATTCTGATACGTGATTTTCTAAAGTGGGACAAGACGCACAGGCGCACGGGAGAGGCGGGTTATCATGGAGCGAGAACGGCCCAAGGGCTGGAGCCGCAGGCGGTTTCTGGGTGGCGCGGCGATATTGGCGGCGGTGGTCGGCGTGCCGCTGGCCGCGATCCGGCTCGACCTGTTCGAAGCCGACGAAGCGCCAAGCGAGCGCCAGCGCGAGCTGATGCGCACCGTCAGCCAGATCGTGATCCCCAAGACCGAGACGCCGGGCGCAGGTGATGTCGGCGCGGGCGATTTCGTCCTGCTCGGCCTTGCGCACGGGCTTGAGAAATCGCGGGCGCCGCTGGCCAAGGATGCGCCCGACGCGCTCACGCGCCATGCGCGCAAGGATGGCTCGCTCGACCAGGCGGCCTGGCTCGAGGCCGAGCTCGATGCGCGCGCCAAGGGCGATTTCCTCAAGGCCGCGCCCGAGGCGCAGGCGGGGTGGCTCACCGCGCTCGATGCCGAAGCCTATGCCGAAGGTGTCCGCGAACACCCTTGGCGCACGGTCAAGGCGCTGATCCTGACCGGTTTCTATACCAGCGAGCCGGGCGGATCGCAGGAGCTGCAATTCAACCTGGTGCCCGGCACCTATGACCCCGACGTCCCTGTAACGCCGCAGACCCGCGCCTTTTCGAGCGACTGGACTGCGGTCGATTTCGGCTGAGCGGGAAGGGAAAGACCATGGATTTCGATGCAATCGTCGTGGGCTCCGGCATTACCGGGGGCCTTGCCGCCAAGGAGCTCACCGAGGCGGGCCTGAAAGTGCTGATGATCGAGCGCGGGCGCAATATCCGCCACCAGCAGGATTACACGACCGAGCTGAAGACGCCCTGGGAAATGCCGTTCCGTGGGATCGGCGACCAGGAAATGTACGCGCGCGAGCATGCGGTGCAGATGCTCAACCGGCATTTCAACGAATATACCCAGAACCATTTCGTCAACGATGCGCAGAACCCTTACAGCAAGGCGCAAGGCACCGATTTCAACTGGTTCCGCTCGTACCAGCTCGGCGGTCGCTCGCTGACCTGGGGGCGCCAGTCCTATCGCTGGTCGGATTATGACTTCGAGGCGAACAAGCGCGACGGGCACGGCACCGACTGGCCGATCCGCTATGCCGATCTTGCGCCCTGGTATGACAAGGTGGAGGAGTTCATTGGCGTTTCCGGCGCGAAGGAAGGTCTGAAGCAGCTGCCCGATGGCCGCTTCCAGCCGCCGATGGCACTCAACCCGGTCGAGCAGCATGTGCGCGAGGTGATGCAGGCCAACTGGCCCGAGCGCCGCCTGACCATCGGCCGCACCGCAAACCTGACCGAAGGCAAGGGCGAGCGCGGGGTCTGCCAGAACCGTTCGATCTGTGCGCGCGGCTGTTCCTATGGGGCCTATTTCTCGACCCAGTCGAGCACTCTGCCTGCCGCGATGGCGACCGGGCGGCTCACCGTCATCACCGACGCGGTGGTGGAAAAGCTCGATTACGATCCCGCGACCCGCCGGATCACCGGTGTGCGCTATCTCGACCGCAATACCAGGGAGCGCAAGACCGCGACCGCGCGGATGGTGTTCCTCAATGCCGGCGCGTTCAACTCGGTGCACGTTCTGCTCAATTCGGCCAGCGAGGCGATGCCCAATGGCCTTGCCAACAGCAGCGGCGTGCTGGGCACGCACATCATGGACCATGCCAACACCCTTTCGGCGATCGCGCTGATGCCGGGCTTCGAGGACCGCACCACCACCGGTAACCGTCCCACCGGCGTGGTCGTCGCGCGCTATCGCAACATGGACGCGATGGACGGCGAGGGGCACACGCGCGGCTATTCGTTCCAGGGCGGGGCGCTGCAGAGCACCTGGACCGCGGGCAAGCGCGATCCGGGCATCGGCGCAGAGCTCAAGCAGAAGCTCCAGAAGCCGGGCATGTGGCGGATGGTGCTGGTGGCCTTTGCCGATTGCGTACCGCGCGCGAGCAACCGGCTGACGCTCGATCCCAAGGCGGTCGATGCCGATGGCATTCCGCAGCTCAACATCGCCTTTGCGTTTGGCAAGGAGGAGCGCGCCGCGCTTGCCCAGGCCAAGACCGACGCAGGCGAAATGCTGACCAGGGCCGGTGGCCAGGTCATCATGGGCTTCGACCAGCCGGGGGCGGGCGGCACCGCGATCCACGAGATGGGCGGCGCGCGCATGGGCCATGACCCCGCGACATCGGTGCTCAACAAATGGAGCCAGTCGCATGACATCGCGAACCTGTTCGTCACCGATGGCGCGCAGATGAGCTCGTCGGCCTGCCAGAACCCCTCGCTGACCTATATGGCGCTGACCGCGCGCGCCGCAGATGCCGCCGCTTCGATGCTGCGCGAAGGCAAGATCTGACCGTGAGCGAACCCGTTCCCTTGACCAAGCGCCAGCAGAATCTGGCGCTGGTGACATTGATCGTCGCGGTGGTGCTCGAGATTGTCGATCTGACGATCGTCAACACTGCGCTGCCCGCGATAACCTCGGGCCTTGATGCCTCGGCCGAGGCGATTCAGTGGACCGTTGCGGGCTATGCCCTCAGCTTCGCGTTGCTGCTGATGGCGGGCGGCAGGTTGGGCGATTCGCTGGGATATCGTCGCGTGTTCCTCTGGGGCGTCGCCGGGTTCACGCTCGCTTCGGTCGCCTGCGGGCTGGCGCAGACGCCTGAGCAACTGGTGCTGTCGCGGCTGGCGCAGGGCGCGTGCGGCGCAATCATGTCGCCCCAGGCGCTGGCGCTGATGCAGGTGCTGTTCACGCCGCTCGAGCGCGTGTCGAAACTGGCCTTGTTCGGGCTGGTCGGCGGGCTGGCCGCGATTGCCGGGCCGATCCTGGGCGGGCTGCTGATCCAGCTTGACCTGTTCGGCCTGGGCTGGCGGCTGATCTTCCTGATCAACCTGCCGGTCGGATTGTTTGCGCTGGTGTCGGGCTGGTTCTTCCTGCCCGATCGCAAGTCGTCGCATCCCGCCGGCTTCGATTTCATCGGTGTGCTGTTGTTCGGGATCGCCGTTTTCTGCCTGCTCTGGCCGCTAACCCGCGCGGAGACGGGCTGGGGCATGGCCGAGATCGGCGCGCTGCTGCTGGTGGCCCCGCTGCTGTTCGCGGTGTGGCGGCATGTCGCAGCGCGGGTAGGGGCAAGTCAGCCTGCCTTGTTCGATCCATCGCTGCTGTCGATCCTGCCCTTCCGGCTGGGCCTTGGCATCTCGATCGTGTTCGCCGCCGCCAATGCCGGGTTCCTGTTGACCTTCGCCTTTGCGCTGCAGAGCGAGCGTGGCGAAAGCGCGCTCACCACCGGATTGCTGCACATGCCCTTCGGCCTGGGCGCGATGATCGGCATCGCGGTGCTCGGCCGCAACTTCCTGCCGCGTTACGGCAAATGGGTGCTGGTGCTGGGCGGGGCGACGATGCTGGTGGCGAGCGCGCTGGTGCTGCTCGGCATCGGCATGCTCGATCTTTCGTGGACCTCGCTCGCGCCGGTGCTGGTCGTTGCCGGGCTCGGCATGGGTTCGCTTTCGGGTTGCATCGCGCCGGTCTCTGTGGCGCAGGTCGATCGCGATCACGCCGGTGCCGCCAGCGGCATGATGAAGACCGCGCAGCAGGTCGGCGGCGCGCTGGGCATTGCGCTCGCCGGCAGCGTCTATTTCGCCTGGGGGCGCAGCGCGAGCGTCCCGCCCTCGACCGCAGCGATCGCGGTAATCGCCAGCCTGCTGGGCATCAGCGTGCTGCTGGCCGCCAGGCTGCCGGGCAATATCTTCGCGGCCAGGCCAGCGCCCGCAGGGCACTGAGCCCGGTTCAGGGCTGGAAGGTCAGCGACCCGCGCCGTTCGAGGAAGCGCCAGCCTTGTTCGGTGGCGATAAAACGGTCGTGGAACGACCCGACCAGCGGCGCGCTGCTGCCGGTGAACAGCAGGATCGCGCTCTCGCCGCGCGCATATTGCGCGTCCTCGACGTCGATCACCACATTGCTGCAGAAATGCCGCGTGGTCCGCGGCGAGCGCGCCTTGAACGCGGCGAGAATGGCCTCGTGTCCGCGGATTTCGATATCGGGCGCAGTGGGGCGCGTCATTAGCCCGTCGGGATGGTAGAGCGCGACTACGTCCTCCCAGCGATGCGCGTCATTGAGGTTGGCATAGAGCGCGATCAACCGCGCGCATTCCCATTCGATGGCCTGGCGTTCCGCAGGGCTCATAGCCGCGCCGCCGCGATATCCGCACCCTCGCGCAGTGCCTTGAGCTTCTTCGCCGTTACCAGCGGGTCGATCTTGCCATAGCCCGCGAACGTGCCGAACCCGCAATCGGTGCTGGCAATCACCCGGTCTGCGCCGACGATACCGGCAAAGCGCTCGATCCGTTGCGCGATCAGCTCGGGATGCTCGACATAGTTGGAGCAGGTGTCGATGACGCCGGGGGCGAGCAGCTTGTCATCGGCAATCGCGGCATCGCGCCACACCGTCCATTCATGCTCGTGCCGGGGGTTGGCGCCTTCGAACAGCACCGTGGCGGGCCTGGCCGAGAGCACGATATCGATCACCCGCTCGAGCGGAATGTCGTGGTCGTGCGGGCCTTCGTAATTGCCCCAGCAGATGTGCATCCGCATCCGCTCGGGCGGGATGTTGGCCGTCGCGGCGTTGAGCGCCTCGACATTGGCAGCGGCGACCTTGAGGAATTCCGCCTCGCTCAGGTCCTGATAGCCAGTATGACGCGACATCGCGAGATCGGGGCAGTCGAGCTGCAGGTCGAACCCGGCGGCGACGATGGTCTCGTACTCCTCGCGCATCGCATCGGCGAGATCGGCAAGATAGGCCTCGTGGCTGGGATAATGGCGGTTGACCTGGAACGCGGTGATCAGGCCGGGCGAGGCGGCATTCATGAAGCCGCGTGCGCCTTGCCCATAGGCGTCCATTGCGGCGCGGAAGCGGCGGATGTCATCGTGCAGGGGCTCGAGCGTCACCAGCTTGACCGGGCCGATGCACGAGGCGCGGACGAATTCCTGGCTGCCCATGATCGCCGACAGCTTTTTCGCCAGATCGGGCACTTCGGCGAGATCGGCGGCGGGCTTGCGGTCGATATGCCCGCCAAAGCCCGACAGCCGCTCGATCATATAGGTCGAATAGCCGACCTTGCCCATCTCGCCGTCGCTGACGATGTCGACGCCGCAATCGCGCTGGAAGGCGACCGAGCGGTTCACCGCATCGGACACGGCACGGTCGAATTCCGCCGCATTATAGGGCCTTCCCGCATCGCGTGCGAGCAGCAGCTCGGTCAGCTCCGGCCCGCGCGGCATCGACCCCACATGCGTTGTCGCGATAAAGGCCATGATGTCCTCCCCTGATCATTCGAGCCCCGCATCGGGAGCCAGTGCGGAGCGATGCTTGGCACAGCTTCGAGAGGCTTCCAAGCATTAATGGATCCAATAATCGGTGTGCATGCGTATGGGGGTGCCGCCTTTCGACCGCAGGGCGAAGCCGACCTGAGCCGTCAGCCGTCGCCGAGATTGTCGTAGAGCCGGTTCAGCAGCCCGATCAGCTGGCCGAAATCTTCGGCGGAAAGATCGCGGATCACCTTGTGATAGATCGGCGAGGTCGCCTTGCGGGCGAGCGCCAGCTTTTCCTCGCCCTCGGCTGTCAGCGACACTTCGGTCACCCGCGCATCGCGCGCGCTGGGTGCGGAATGGACAAGCCCCGCAGCCGCCATGCGCTGGACGATCCGGGTCATGGTGGAAAGCGGAATGACCGCCGCCTCGGCGATGCTGCGCACGCCGCGCGGCGTTTCCTCGCCCAGGATCATCAACACCCGCCAGCTCGGGATGTCGAGATCGATGTCGCGCAGGATAGCCTCGATGGCGGCATTGTAGCGGCTGGCCAGGCGGTTGATCAGGTAGAAGGGGTAGGACGTCACCTGAAAGGCCGGGGTCCCCGGATCGCCCAAGAGTCGTTTGTCCACCAGTCCATTCCTCTGTTTTGGCCTGCCTTAACGCTGCGGCAGAATGGGCACAACGTGCATTTGCAACATTTTAGTTGCATGTGCACGCAAGTCTGGCACATTCTTTCGGCCATTGCCTGTTCGGGGAGAGAATCATGCCGGGAACCACGCTTGCTCAATTTGCCGCCGCCATTGCCAGCGGGGCGATCGAGACGATCGATCTGACGCAGCCACTGTCGGAGGAAACCCCGGTGCTGGTGCTGCCGCCGCCCTTCGGCCAGACCGCCGCATTCAGCCGTGAGGAGATTTCCTGCTATGACGAGCGTGGCGTCGCCTGGCACTGGAACAACTTTACCACCGGCGAGCATACCGGCACGCATTTCGACGCGCCGGTGCATTGGGTGACCGGCAAGGACCTGGCCGACAACACCGTCGACACCATCCCGCCCCAGCGCTTTGTCGGCCCGGCGGTGGTGATCGATGCCTCGGCCCAGGCCGCCGCCGACAGCGATTTCGTGCTCACCGCCGATTTCATCCGCGCCTGGGAGGCGGTGCATGGCGAGATCCCCGCCGGGAGCTGGGTGCTGTTCCGCACCGACTGGTCGAAGCGCACCGGCGATGCCTATACCAACCGGGGCGAGGATGGCGCGCACACGCCCGGTCCCGATCCCGATGCGATGCGCTATCTGATCGAAGAGCGCCGCATCCTGGGCTTTGGTGTCGAGACCATCGGCACCGATGCCGGGCAGGCGCATCTGATGGATCCGGCCTATCCCGCGCACACGCTGCTGCACGGTGCGGGGCTCTATGGGCTGCAATGCCTCGAAAATCTCGACAAGCTGCCGCCGACCGGAGCCTTTATCGTCGCCGCCCCGCTCAAGATCGCGCGAGGATCGGGCAGCCCGTTGCGCGTGCTGGCCTTTGTCGAGCGCTGAGCCATGGCGGAGCGGTCGTTCAAGAAGGAGGTCGAGAAGCTTCGCCTGGGCGCGGGCGAGAATTTCGAAGGCGAGGGGATACTCGCCGTCACCAAGGCGCTGCTCCAGGCCGGAGTCGCCTATGTCGGCGGCTATCAGGGATCGCCGATCAGCCATCTGATGGACGTGTTCGCTGATGCCGATCCGCTGCTCAAGGAGCTGGGCGTCCATTTCGAATCGAGCGCCAACGAGGCGGCGGCGGGTGCGATGCTGGCTGCCTCTGTCAACTATCCGCTGCGCGGTGCGGTCGCGTGGAAGTCGGTGGTCGGCACCAATGTCGCTTCGGATGCGCTGTCCAACCTTGCCTCGGGCGGGGTCACCGGCGGCGCGCTGATCATCATCGGCGAGGATTATGGCGAGGGTTCCTCGATCATGCAGGAGCGCACCCATGCCTTCGCGATGAAATCGCAGATGTGGCTGCTCGATCCGCGGCCCAATCTTTCGACCATCGTCGATATGGTGGAAAAGGGGTTCGAGCTCTCCGAAGCGTCCAACACCCCGGTAATGCTGGAGATGCGCGTGCGCAGCTGCCATATGACGGGCAGCTTCGTTGCCAAGGACAACCGGCGCCCGGCGATGACCGTGGGCGATGCGGCCGAGAGCCCGACGCGCGATCTCGACCGGATCGTGCTGCCCCCCGCGATCTTCCTGCACGAGATCGAGAAGGTGGAAAGGCGCTGGCCCGCCGCGCAGGCCTTCATCCGCGATAACCGTCTGAACGAGTGGTTCGGCCCCGAGCGCGACGAGATCGGCATCATCGTGCAGGGCGGTTTGTTCAACACGCTCAATCGCGCGCTCGAACTGGCCGGCCTGTCCGATACCTGGGGCGGCACGAAGCTGCCGGTCTATTGCCTCAACGCCGTCTATCCGCTGATTGCCGATGAGGTCACGCAATTCTGCGCCGGGAAAAAGGCGGTGCTCGTTCTCGAGGAAGGCCAGCCCGAATTCATCGAGCACGAACTCAACACCATCCTGCGCCGCGCCGACATCCAGACCCGGGTCGTCGGCAAGGACGTGATGCCGCGTGCGGGCGAATATTCGGGCCAGGTCATCGGCGAGGGGCTGGCGCGCTTTCTGGAGACATGGGCGCCCGATCGCGCGCCGACGCGTGCCCAGTCCATGCCCGCCGAGCCTGAGCTTGCCGCCAATGTTCCGGCGCGGCCCGCCGGCTTCTGCACCGGTTGCCCCGAACGCCCGATCTTCTCGGCAATGAAGCTGGTGCAGCGCGAGCTCGGCCAGCTGCATGTCTCGGCTGATATCGGCTGTCACTTGTTCTCGATCCTGCCGCCCTTCCATATCGGCAACACCACCATGGGCTATGGCCTGGGCACTGCAGGGGCTTCCGCGTTCAAGCCCAATGGCAGCGGCAAGCGCGCCGTCGCCATGATGGGCGATGGCGGTTTCTGGCACAATGGCCTGACCTCGGGCATCGGCAATGCGGTGTTCAACCAGGACGACACCGTCACCATCGTCGTCGACAACGGATATTCGGCGGCGACCGGCGGGCAGGACATCCTCTCCTCGCGCGCCGACAACGATATCCGCACGACCAAGCATCCGATCGAGAAGGCGGTGCGCGGCATGGGGGTCCGCTGGGCGCGGACGCTGACCCGCACCTATGACGTCGCCCGGATGCGCGACGCGCTGCGCGAGGCGCTGACAACACCGGAAAAGGGGCCCAAGGTCATCGTCGCCCAGTCCGAGTGCATGCTCAACAAGCAGCGCCGCATCAAGCCGCAGCTCGCCAAGGCGGCGAGCGAGGGCAAGCGCGTCGTGCGCGAACGCTTCGGAGTCGATGCCGATACCTGTACCGGCGATCATGCCTGTATCCGGCTGTCGGGCTGTCCTTCGCTCAGCATCCGTCCCAATCCTGATCCGCTGCGCCAGCACCCGGTCACGCATATCGACAACAGCTGTGTCGGCTGCGGCAATTGCGGCGAGGTGGCGCATGCGGCCGTGCTCTGCCCCTCGTTCTGGAAGGCGACGGTGGTGACCAATCCGGGCTGGTGGGAGCGGACGGCGGCGAAGCTGCGCGGCTGGATCATCGCGAAGATGCAGCGCCGTCACGAGCGGGCGCTGGCAGCAAGGGCGTTCTGATGGATATCTTCAACCAGGGGCGCGACCGGATCACCATCGCCATTCTCGCGCTCGGCGGCGAGGGCGGCGGCGTGCTCGCCGAATGGGTGCAGGTGGTCGCGCGCGCGAACGGCTATGTCGCGCAGGGCACCTCGGTCCCTGGCGTGGCGCAGCGCACCGGCTCCACCGTCTATTATATCGAGCTGGTCCGCGTCGGATCGCAGGGCGACAACCGCCCCGATCCGGTGCTGGCGATGATGCCGGTGCCAGGCGATGTGGACATCGTCATCGCGTCCGAACTTATGGAGGCGGGGCGCGCGATCCTGCGCGGCTTCGTGAGCCAGGATCGCACGACGCTGATCGGATCGACCCACCGCGTCTATGCGATTTCGGAAAAGTCAGCGCTTGGCGACGGCACCGGCGCCAATGCCCGCATTCTCGATGCGGCAGAGCGGCGCGCGGCGCGGTTCATCGGCTTCGACATGGCGGCGGCGGCGCAAGGCGCGGGCAGCGTCATAAGCTCGGTCATGTTCGGCGCGCTCGCGGGGAGCGGCGCGCTGCCTTTCTCGCGCGAGGCATTCGAAGAGGCGGTGCGCCACGGCGGCAAGGCGGTTGCCGCCAATCTCAAGGGCTTTGCCTTGGGCTTCGAGGCGGCGGAAAAGGGTGTCGCCGCCGTGTCCGAGGCCCAGCAGGACCGCAAGCCCACCACTGCGGCGGGCCGCGCGCTGCACGCACGTCTGTGCCGCACGCTGCCTGAAAATGCGCATGCGCTCGCTACCGAGGGTGCCGCGCGGCTGATGGACTATCAGGACGCGGCCTATGCCGAACTCTATCTCGACCGGGTGGAGCGCTTTGCTGCGCTCGACCCGGCGCTCGCAGCACCGGTGGCACGCCACCTCGCGCTGTGGATGGCCTTCGAGGACCCGATCCGCGTCGCCGATCTCAAGATCCGCGCCACGCGCAGCAGCCGCATCGCACAGGAGGTGCGCGTGAGCGAAGGGCAGGTGCTGCGCGTCACCGAATACATGCATCCGCGCTTGCAGGAGGTGTGCGAAACGCTGCCGCGCGGTCTGGGCGAGCGCATCCTGAACAGCCCCGGCCTGCGTCGCCGGCTGGAGCCGTTCTTCGCACGCGGACGCCATGTCGAGACGACCGGTCTCAAATGGTTCCTGATGCTGCGCGGGCTGGCCGCGATGCGTCCGATGCGCCGCAAGAGCTTGCGCTATGCGGTGGAGCAGGCGCGGATCGAACGCTGGCTTGCGCTGGCCGAACGTGCCGCCGCGAGCAATGTTGCCGCCGCCGCCGAAATCCTGGCCTGTCAGGCGCTGGTCAAGGGCTATTCGGATACGTTCGAGCGCGGCATCGCCAATCTCGAGGCGGTGCTCGAGACCGCGGAGCGCCATCTGCTCGGGCGGCCCGACGCTGCAGTGCAGATCGCCGCGCTGCGCGAGGCGGCGCTCAAGGATGAAGAGGGCAAGGCGCTGGGCTGCGCGATTGCAGAGGTCGCGCCCGCGCGCCGCGCATCCTGAGGCGTGCGGCGTGTTCCCGGCTATTCAATGCCGAAACTGGTGTCGATGATCCGCGCCGCAAGCGGGTCGCCGCTGCCATCGGTTTCTTCGGCGACCACCGCTTCGACCGGCGCGGACAGGCAATAGACCATCTCGCTTCCCGCGAGCTTGCGTTCCGCCGCGCCGCCGATCATGCGCGGTACGATCTGCAGCAGCAGCTTGGTGCCGAAGCCATCGGGATTGGGCGGCGCGTCGCTGACCGCCGCAGGCAAGCCGCGTTCGTGCCAGACAAAGGTGAAGCGACCCCCATCCACGCTCCAGCGCACCGCGACCTCGGCCTGATCCGAGGCACCCAGGCCATATTTCTGCGTGTTCGTCGCCAGCTCGTAGAGCGCGAGGCTCAGCTGCTGCGCCGCCACCGGATCGATCGACAGTGCCGGACCCGATATCGCGATGCGCGGGCCATAAGTGCTCCTCAGAACCTCCAGCCCGGTCTCGACCAGCTGCTCGAGCTCGGCCGATGACTTGTCGCTGCGCGCGATCGCGCGGGTGGTATCGGCAAGCGCACGGACCCGGCCCAGAAACGCGTCGAGAAAGTCGCTGGTCCGCTCGGTGCCGCGCGCCGATTGCGTCGCCAGCGAATGCACCACCGCGAGCAGGTTGCCGCTGCGATGCACCGCCTCGCGCGCCTGCACCGCCAGCGCGGCGGTCGCCTTTTCGAGTTCGCGGGTCCGCTCCTGCACCTGCCGGTCGAGCGAGGCGAGCGTCGCCTTGTGCGCCGCGATCTCGTCGCTCAGCGTCTGGTTGACCGCAGCCAGCGATGCGGGCGAGGGCAGGCGGATGATGTCCGGGATCAGCCGGAACAGCACCACCGCCGTGGTCATCGAGACGATGCCGGTGGCGAGCTTCACCCAGCCGGTCCAGGGATAGATCGGAATCCACAGCGTGACGATGCCGAGCGCATGGGTGAGGCCGCACAGCAGGATGAAAGACGCGAACAGCGCCACCAACCCGCCATGCGGCACCTCGGTGCGCTGGCGCAGCACGCGGAGCAGCGCGATGGGGATGGCGGTATAGGACAGGAAGATGAGCAGGTCCGATCCCGCCCAGAGCAGCACCAGCCACGGCTCCCACAACAGGCACATGCCGTGCGGCATATAACCACCATAATCCATGGTGTGATCCATTCGGCCCGCTCCTCGGTAGGTCCATCCAGGCGATAGGCAGCCGCTCACTGCCCGCACCATCCTGTGATGCATAGGAGAACATTTTGCGAGGTGACAGCAATTCCGGCGATCGATCCAGCCAGTTCGATGGCCCCGAGACCCAGATGCCGGAGCGACCTGACTAATCGCCGATCGTCAGCCTCTGACTGGCCTTGCCCCAATCGTCACCAACGCTGCTGGCATGTTCCAGGATCGCTCCGGGATCGAGCAGCGTGAAGCGGTTGGCCCCAGCGAGCGACGGGAGATCGTCCCACGCGACCGGCACTGCGACCGGGGCACCGTCGCGCGCACGCACGCTATAGGGCAGGACCGCGGTCGATCCGCGCCGGTTGCGCATCCAGTCGATGAAGATGCGGCCCTTGCGGCGCGCCTTGGACATGGACGCGGTGTAGCGCCGGGGTTCGGCCTGTTCGAGCGCCTGAGCAAAGCTCTTGGCGAACCCCTCGATCATCGCCCAGTCCGCGCCCGGGTCGAGCGGGGCGATCACGTGAATGCCCTTGCCGCCGGTCACCATGGGAAAGGTGACGAGCCCCATATCGGCGAGATGATCGCGCATCTGCCGGGCCGCCATGACGATATCTGGAAAGTCCATGCCTTCATCGGGATCGAGATCGAACACCAGCCGGTCGGGATGCTCGATATCGTCCGCGCGCGATCCCCAGCCGTGAAACTCGATCGCGCCCATCTGCACGCAGCGCAGGATCGCAGCCTTGTCCCCCAGCACAAAGACGGGATCGGTCGAGCCATCGGCCTCCTCGATCATCAGCGAGCCGATTTCCTTGCCCCAGCCTTTCTGGACATGCTTCTGAAAGAAACATTGTTCGCTGATCCCTTGCGGGCAGCGGAGCAACGCCACCGGGCGATTGGCGATGAAGGGCAGCATCAGCGGGGCGGCCGCCTCGTACCATCTCGCGAGATCGCCCTTGGTCGGGCCGTCAGCCCCGAACAGCGGCCGGTCGGCATGGGTGATGCGGATCGACGGCTGGGGCGCGATCCAGCCTGCAGGTTGGTTCATCTCGATCTCCCCGGTCACCTCGGCTGCCGGCTTGTCGCCGCGCAGGCCGATGAAGCTTGCATGGCGCAGCACACCGTCATGCGTATATTCGGCATAGCGCACCTCCGCGACCAGCACGGGTTCGACCCAGTGCGCCTTGCCGGCCACAGCCTTGGCATCGGCGATGGCGGGCTCGGTCCGCGCGAGGTCGGCCAGCCGCGCCTGCAGCTCTGCTGCCGTGTCGGTATCGAAGCCGGTGCCGACGCGACCCTTGTAGACCAGCTGGCCGCCTTCATGCTGGCCCAGCAGCAGCGAGGCAAAGGGCCGTCCGCGCTTGGTGCTGGCGATCCAGCCGATGATCACGAACTCTTCGCGGCGCTCGACCTTGATCTTCAGCCATGCATCGCTCCGCTCACCGACATAGCGACTGGAAGCGCGCTTGGCGATCACGCCCTCATAGCCCTTGTCGACCATCGCCTGGAACAGGGCGCGCCCGTCGCGCTCGATATAGTCGGAATAGAAGATCGGCGGGTCTACGCGCTCGAGCAGCGCTGCAAGCCGCTGCTTGCGCTCGGCCAGCGGCCGCTGCGTCAGGTCCTCGCCATCGAGCGCGAGCAGGTCGAACGCGAAATAGCTAAGCGGCCCGCCCGATTTCAGCGCGCGCTGCAAGGCCGAGAAGCTGGGGCGGCCGTCTTCGTCGAGCGCCACGATCTCGCCGTCGAACAGCGCCGAGGCGGCTGGCACGGCCTGCATCGCATCGAGCACCGACCGAAACCTGTCGCTCCAGTCAAGCCCGGTGCGCGTCCAGCCGACTGCGCCATCCTTGCCCAAGCCGACCAGGCAGCGATAGCCGTCATATTTCACCTCGAACAGCCAGTCCTCGCCGCCGGGCAGCTGGTGCACCAGCGTCGCCAGCATCGGGGGATGAAAGGCCGGCATGGGGTTTTTGGCGCGCAAACCTGCCGCACTCGCGCGCTTGCGCCGGGGCGAGACCGGCTCAGCGCCAGAGGCGATCTGATCCATCGTCCGCCCGGTCTTGACGCTGGTCAGCGCACGTTCGACCAGCCCGTCGCCCTGGCCCGCCTCCGCATCCTCGACCTTGCGCAGCAGCCAGTTCTCGCGCTTTTCACCGGCGCGCGGCTTCATCCGGACGAGGATCCACTGCCCACGCATTCGCTGGCCGTGCGCGATGAAATGCAGATGGCCCTTGTCGATATCGCTCGCGCTCTTGCCGGGCACGGGTTCCCAATGCCCGGTATCCCACAGCATGACCGTGCCGCCGCCATAGGCGCGCGCCGGGATGACGCCTTCGAAATCGGCATAGGATAAGGGATGGTCCTCGGTCCGGACCGCGAGCCGCTTGTCCCTGGGGTCGATGCTCGGACCGCGCGTCACCGCCCAGCTCTTGAGCACGCCGTCCGCCTCGAGCCTCAGGTCCCAGTGCAGCCGCGTCGCATCGTGCTTCTGCACCACCAGCATCGGCGGCTGCTTGCCCTTGCGGCGGACCGGCGCGGTGTCGGGCTCGGGTGTGCGGGCAAAGTCCCGCTTCGCGGCATATTCGACGAGCGGATCGGGCGTGCGATCCGCCATGATCAGCCTGCCTTGCGCCTGGGCGACGATTTGGCAGGCGCCTTTTTCGCGGAAGCGCGCTTCGCGGCGGGCTTAGCGCCTCCCGCGCTCGCTGCCTTGGCGTTGACCGATTTCTTGAGCGCGGCCATCAAGTCGATGACATTGCCGCCCGCAGGCGCTGCCGGTTCGTCATCGGGCGTAACGCGCTTGCCCTTGTTCTTCATCTTCGTGTCGATCAGGTCACGCAGGGCATCGACATAGCGGTCGTGAAACTCGCCTGCATCGAACGGCGCGGTCTTCTTGTCGATCAGAGTGGTGGCCAGTTCGAGCAGCTCGTCATCGGGCTTCTCGTCGCCGATCTCGCGGAAATAGGACGCGGCCTTGTTGACCTCGTCGGCATAGCGCAGCGTTTCCATGATGATGCCGCGGCCGCAGGGGCGAAGCGCGACGATATATTCGCGGCCGCGCATCGCCAGCTGACCCAGACCGACCTTCTTGGCCTGGTCGAGCGCCTCGCGCAGCACGATGAACGCTTCTTCGGCGAGATCGTCGGCGGGGACCACGAAATAGGGCTTTTCGTAATAGAGCACGGGGATGTCGTGCAGCGACACGAACTGCGTCAGCTCGAGCGTCTTGCGGCTTTCGAGCCGGACGGCCTCGATCTCCTTCTCGTCGAGCAGCACATAGCTGCCCTTCTCGTATTCGAAGCCCTTGAGGATATCCGCCGGTTTGACTGGGCCGATGCCGGGCACGGTCTTTTCGTACTTGATCGTCTGGCCGCTCGGTTCGTGGATCTGGCGGAAACGGATGCCAGCGCCGCTTTTCGTCGCGGGGTAGATTTCCACCGGTATCGAAACCAGCGCCAGACGAATCTGGCCCTTCCACGATGGGCGGGCAGGCATGGCGGTCCTCCTTGCAGGGACACGACGCGGCAATGGCGGGGTCCGATGGGCTGTATCTACATGGCCGCAACGGTTTGCCGCGCGCCATGGTTCCCCCTGGCTGCCATCTCCACCCGGTATGCTTATGCGGCCTCAGCTCCGAAGGGCGTCAGCCGCTTGCCGTCATGGCTGGGGAGCAGGGGCGCAGCGTGTCGTGTCGCCAGCCTGGCAGGCAGCGACATCGGCCTCCCATTTCCTGCGCGCTTCGGCGGCGGCCTTGACCTCGGCCTGGTATTTCGCCTCGGCAGCGGCAAAGGCGCGCTGGCGCTCCTCGTAGACGCGCTGCTTTTCCTCGAAGATCCGCTGCTCCTCGGCATTCTTGCGCAGCTGGGCTTCGGCCATCTGCGCCTGCTGGGCGTTGACGGCGCGCAGCTCCTCATCGGCTTTGGCGATGGCCAGCCGCCGCTCGGCTTCGGCCTGTGCGGCTGCCGCAGCCCGCTCGGCCTGCTCGCGCTGGCGCAGTTCGATCGCCACCCGGTCCGCCTCTGCCGATCGCGCCGTAGCGGCGGCGCTCGATGCCGGAGGCGCGGCAGGAGCAGGGGTGGCGCGAGACGATGGGCCGCCACCCGGTTGAAGATCGGCCAGGTTTGTCGTCAGCGGATAGGCGCCCGTCGGCAGCCAGGTCACGTCGACCAGCTTCCAGTTGCCGCCGTTCGAAGCGCGGGTGGTGGCGATGAAGGCCTCCAGCTCCTGGCGATCGGCGCGGGTATAGCAGGTCTGCCCCAGCACCGTCTCGCCGGTCTGCGCCTTGACCGCCTTGGCAAAGTCGGCCGTCAGCGTCGCATCGGTGATCAGATAGCCTTCTGGCGGGGTGCTGAGCGCCTGGTAGAAGCCGGACGACAGGAACATGCTGTTGCCCCCCGATCCCACGGCGATGCCCTGGCAAAAGACCGGATAATATCCCGATTGGGCCTGAGCCGACGACAAGGCAGCCGATGCGAAGGCCAAAGCGGCGGCGGACAGGATAGGGGCTATTTTCAACGTCCAGGCTCCGACCGATGGCCTCAAGCGCCAGGGGGCTGAGGCAAGATAATTCAATCGCTTGGCCCGGTGCACCCGTTGCCATGGCGGTGCGATTTCATTATCCATGGCCAAAAGGGTCGTCAACATAACCGCAAGATCGCAAAGGGGTGTGCGATGGACGATCGACACGGCACGCGGTGCCCGTGCTGCCATGAAGACCGGAGTTCCGTTGATCGTCGTGCCGTCGTGGTCGGCTTGGTTGCGCTCCCGGCCATGGGGGCGAACCTGGCCTCAGCGCAGGATCTGCTCGACCCGACCCGCCTGCGCAGCAGCCGTGTCGGCACCGAAGCGCTGGCCACCCGCTCGAACCGACCGCCCGACTGGAAGGGTCCCGAATATGCCCGCGACATGGCGAACAGCGTCACCAGCGCCATCCTGTCGCTGGTGCGAGCCTATGGAGCGACGGCCGATCAGATCGGCAAGCTGCAGACCGAAGAGAAGCAGCTGACCGACAAGCTCAACGAAGCCATCCGCAACAAGGAGGCGATCCTCGACGAATATCGCCAGGGCCTGTTCTGCTCGGGCTGCGGGCGCACCAAGTCCGACATCATCTCGAAGGGCGAGCAGTTCCCGCATTCGGGCCAGTCGATCATCAAGCCTACGCCCGAGCAGATCGCCGCGAAGGAGCGCGAACTGCAACAGGGCATCGACCGGCTGGCGCAGCAGCTGCGCGATGCGAAGGCGAAGCTCGCCAAGCTGTCGCCCGATATCGATGCGATCCGCAGCCAGCTGTTCGAGGGCATGGGGCTGTGGCGCACGGCCACCAGCATGGAGCGCGGCATCATCCGCCAGGAATTCGCCTTCGATGCGCAGGATTACGTCCAGCAGCGCACCGTGATCAGCCGCCAGATCGATGCGGTCATCAAGGATGCCGGTACCGCCCAGACCATTCCCGCGCTGCAGGCCTGTATCGCCGATGCCCGCACCTGGAGCGATGCGCTGGCCAAATGCGAGGACCGCCATGCCGACGATCGCGCGCGCATGGCGACGGGCCTGACCAACAACGACAATACCGCGCAGCGACAGACCGCGAGCGTGCAGTCCACCGCCAACGAGGTCGCATCGAGGATCACCGCATTCGGCCTTGCAGGCTATCTCAATATCCTGACCACCCTGATGGGACGCGGCAGCGACGGCCCGACTATTGCCGGTGCAGGCTATACCTTCCGCATGGGCAAATATGACGCCGCCGGGTTCGGTGAGATCCTGCCGCGCGTCGCGGAGTTCATCGCGCGCGCCAGCAGTCTCTTCATCGGCGCTGCTCCCGGCTACAACACGTCGGCCAGCCAGGAACTGGCGAAGCTCGACCGTGCCCTGGCACAGATCGAACCCCGACTGGCTGCCGCGCTGGAGCTGAAGCGCCAGCAGGAGGCGGCGGCGGCGCTCGAGCGCCAGCAGGAAGAGGCACGCCGCCAGGCCGAGGCTGAGGCGCGCGAGCGCGAACTGGCCAACACGCCCGGATCGGGAAGCTGATCGGATGAAGGGACCCAGCATGACGCGCAAGCGACTTGCCGCCGGCGCGGCTCCGGTGGTGCTTCTCGCCATTGCCGCGTTCGGCTTGCCTGCGCCTGCGCTGGCGCTGCAGGGGGCGAACGACGTCCAGATTGAGGCATCGAAACAGCTTCTTTCCGAGGACCGCTATATCGAGGCGCTCGCGGTCGCCAAGGACGCGCTGCGTGTCGACCCGGCCGATTATCGCGCCAGCTATTATGTCGCCATGGCCTATATGGGGCTGCAGCAATATGACGCGGCGGAGACGCAGGCCAATCAGGCATTGGCGCAGGCGCCCGCCAGCGCGCGTGCGGCGGTCGAGAAGCTGGTCTTCACCATCCGCTCGCTGAAAACGGGCAACCAGAATGTCGGCGCAGCCGATGCGGCATTGGCCGAAGGGCTGATCGGCAAGGCTGCGAGGCTGTACGAGGAGGGCTGGGCGGCCGGGCGCAACGCGCCAGATTATGCGCTCAAGGCTGCCGAGCTTTATGCCGGGCGCCTCAACCAGCCGGTCGATGCAGCGCGCGTGCTGCGGCAGGTGCGCGAATCTCTGCCCGGCAGTCCCGCAGCCGACAGCGCGGAAGCAGAGCTCGCCAAGCTGCAGCCTGTGCTCCGACAGATCGCGACAGCCAGGGTGAAGGAAGCGGCCGGCCTGCCCCTGGCGGAAGCGCGCCCGGCGCTGAGCGCCGCCGCCGCTGCCGATCCGGCCTATCCCGAAATCTACAGGACGCAGGCGCAGCTAGCGGCGGCCTCGGGATCGGCAGAGGAACTGGAAGCCTCGCTCAAGGAGCTTGCGCGCCGCAATCTCGTCGATCTCGATTTCCTCGCCGCGCTGTCGGGCATGGCCGCGTTGCTGGAGGACCCGCAATTCCTGCTGCGTCTGTCCGACATCATCGGTGCGAACCAGGCCGACATGCTCAAGACCGCGGCATCGCCGGTCGGCAGGGTCGCCTATCTCTCGCGGCTGGCGCGCGAGGGTAAGCTTGGTTTCTTCATGGGCGCCAGGCAGGTCAAGGGGACCAGCAACTATCGCTTCTGGTCGCGGCGCAAGGTATCGGCCGTGCAATATGCGGCATCCGGCTGCGAGCTGGTGGTGTCGCTGTCGGACCAGCTCGGCGCCAGCGACGATGCCTATGGCTATATGCCCGCCAGCCGCATCGTCGATCTCCGCCCGCCGACCGCGCTGGCCGTCCGCAACAGCAGTGCGCTGGAGCTCGGCCCCACAAATGACGGGTGGCAGATCACAGCGCTGACCGTGGACGATGCGGCGCAGCTTTCGCTGCCGGTCTGGTCGGCGCTGCGACAGCTGCATGCGGCCTGTCCGCGCCCGGTGCGGAAAACCCGCTAGCCTTTCGCATTCCCGTCTCTGCAGGCCTAGTACCGCCGTCGCTCAAGGCTGCGCGCGACGGCGGCGGCGGGTAATGCCACACCAGCGCGGACAGGCCCAGCCAGGCCGAGAACATCAGCGCATAGGGCCAGCGCCGGGGCAGCAGCCGCGCGACCAGCAACGTCACTGCTGCGGTGCCCACCAGCGCGATCAGCGCGGAGCCGGCTGCGATCGTTCCGGCACCTGTCAGCGCAGTCTGGATCGCCATGCTGGCCCATTGCGCCGGCAGCAACACCAGTAGCCAGTCCGGCAGAGCCCCCGGCATGGCCGCCGCTGTGCCGAGCATCGCAGCCTCGCCGGCAACCACGAACATCGCGATCCACCAGCCCTTGTCGGCTGCGCTGCGGGCGAACAGCTTGCCCCGCGCCGCAAAACTGACGCTCGCGGCGATAAAGGCAAGGCCCGTGGCAGCCGGATGGGCCAGCGATGGCATGCCCATCATGCGCGCTGCAAGGACAAGGCCGATTGCCGCGAGCAAGGCCATCAGCACGCCGATCCGGAAACGCGCGGCTGCGGCGGAGGTGATCATCCCCGCCCCCATCAGCCCCAGCGCGAGCATCGGTCCTGCCACCAGCACCCATGGCGTCGGCGATGGCGATTCTAGCAGCGCCTGCATCGCCAGCAGCGGAGCCACAAGCGAAGCGAGCGCCGCGACCAGCCAGGGCATGAAGGAGATGGACGGTCTTGGGGCGTGCGCCATGGGGGTCATGCGGTCGACACTGATCCAACCGGGTCGGAATGTCGAGGCATGCGCAGGCGGCCGCGCGATACGGTATGATGCCGATCAGGCCGAGCACCGCCAGACCTCGAGCCTTTGGCCCATGCCGATAGGGGGCGGCATATCAAGCGCCGGACCAAAGGCGAGGGCGAGCATGCTCTTGGCGGCGAAAGCGATGTCCTGCGCAGCGAGACGGGGGCGGGGACAGCATCGACCCGTCCGGGGTCGCAACATCGGGTGCCTTGCCAATGGCAATCTCATACGTCTTCGAGAAGCTGGCTGGGGTGGCAGGATTCGAACCTCTGCCGAAATGGCCAGTTATGGCTGTAAGTGATTGAAATATATAGGCCGTATCACCCCGCCCGACGCTGTACTGACACGCTATGCGTCACAAGGCAAGTCTCATATGTCACACCCATGGTTAGGTGCGCCAGAAATGCGCTGGGCGGCTCGGTCAACGGAGGCAGGGTCGTGATTTGCTAGGCCTCAAGAGGCGTGTACCGCGCCGCAAAAATCCTTCGTGCCCGGTCGTGCCGCCACGACGTTTCAGGGGCCGGCATAACCTCATCAAGCGATGTCCGAGCGCACTCGAAGTCGCCTGCGGAATTCGATCTTCCGCTTTCGACAGGTCGTAGAGCGCAACTATCTCAGACTTCGCGAGGCTTTTGATAGCGGCCGTATCGCGGTTAGCGTCCGCGCTCGTGGTGTAATTTTCGGTGGAGATTTAGGTGCTGCTGGT
>LSHP01000096.1 GCA_001555775.1 Acidovorax delafieldii
GACCATGCAGCCCGGTGACCACACCCCAAATTACACCTCATTGACGGACGTGACCTGTTCCGGTTGAATTCGGCATCCTGCGCGAAGTGATTGAAGGCTTCCATCGGTCCCTTGAATCGCCTCGCGATAAAGTGTCCGCCATCATCCGTTGGAAGCCGATACTTGCCTCCCGCTTGCAACTGGGATTGTTTCGACCGACGTTGGTGCTGGTCTTCGATAATCGTGCCTTCGACCTTCCAAGTTCGACCCAAATCGTCAATTTCGAACCGATAGCCGTGGCGAATGACCGTCTTTGCCACTCGCTTGAACGGCAATGTCGCACGTGCTTGGTCGTTCAAGCCTGACGACTCACGCAGTACATTATCTGCAATAGCAGGTGCTGCGCTGGAGGAAGATTGCTGCTGCGCCCTCAGTTCGCGCTTGGGGCCAACAGAAGAAGATCGAAAGGAGCCCGTCGAGCCACCTCCGCCAAAGCCCTGCGCCGTCCGCCTCTGTGGCGGCTGTCCCGGAACATCAACGCGCAGTGGTGGTGATTTGCGCCGTGCTGACCGACGGTTGACTGGAGAGCGTTCCTCACTGCTTGAGCCATAATGTCGGCCCGTGCCTGAGAACGTAAAACGACCGTCATCAGGGTCGTGCCAAGGATTGAACTTGCACTCGATAGCATTAGGTGAATTGGGATCAGACCAGCGGCCTGTTCGCAACCACAATGCAAAACCGCTCTGCAAAAATTGTCCGCCACCACGCATCATGCCGCTCCCGAAAGGAAAATCGGCAAGAACATATCAGCAACATTTTCCAACAAGTCAAACGAGAATCTGCCCTGACCTGCTCCGCTTCAGATGATGATATGATTTCAGAATGCTGAGCGAGGTTACTTGCGGTTGAAAGATCACCCCTGCAGCACCACCTTCGTCCCCGTCTCGAACTCGCCCGAGACCAGTTCCGCGATCGCTTCGCCCACCACGTCGGGCAGTTTCACCGTCGCGGGGTCTTCGCCGGGATAGGCCTTGGCGCGCATGGCGGTGCGGGTGCGCGCGGGGTCGACGATCGCGGTGCGGATCTTGCCGATATTGCGCATTTCCTCGCCATAGGCAGCGATCAGCACCTCGAGCGCGGCCTTGGACGCGCCATAGGCGCCCCAGAAGGCGCGCGGTTTTGCGGCGACCGAGCTGGTGAGGCCGATCACGCGGGCATGCGCGCTCTTGCGCAGCATCGGGTCGAAATAGGCGATCATGGCCTGTGCGCTCAGAACATTGAGCGTCATCAGCCGGTTGAGTTCACCGCCGTCGATCGTCGGAACGGGGCCCAGGCTGCCCAGCATCGCGGCGTTCAGGACCAGAATGTCGAGCGCTTCCCAGCGTCCGCCGATCGCCGCGGCGAGCCGGGCGATGCTGTCGCCATCGGCCAGGTCGAGCGGGGCGATGGTGGCGCTGCCGCCCGCCTCGAAGATCGCATCCTCGACGGCTTCCAGGTCCTTTGCCGTGCGGGCGGTCAGGATGACATGCGCGCCGCGGGCCGCGAGCGCCTTGGCAGTCGCAGCACCGATGCCACGGCTCGCGCCGGTGACCAGGGCGAGCTGGCCTTGCAGGTTCTTGTCGGTCATGGTCGTGAAATCCCTCAGCCGGCGACCCGTTCGGCCAGCAGGGTCAGCTGGTTCGGCTGGTCGCGCTCGGCCAGATCGGTGAGCGTCGTGGGATAGTCGCCGGTGAAGCACGCATCGCAATAACGCGGGCGATCATCGTTGCGGCTGGCTTCGCCCAGCGCGCGATACAAGCCGTCGATCGAGAGGAAGGACAGCGAATCCGCCTGGATGAACTGGCGCATTTCCTCGATCGATTTCTGCGCGGCGAGCAGCTTCGAACGCTCGGGCGTGTCGACACCATAATAGCAGCTGTGCATCGTCGGCGGGCTGGCGATGCGCATATGGACTTCCGCCGCGCCGGCATCGCGCATCATCTGCACGATCTTGAGCGAGGTGGTGCCGCGCACGATCGAATCGTCGATCAGCACCAGGCGCTTGCCCGCGATCAGCGGCTTGTTGGCATTATGCTTCAGCTTGACGCCGAGATGGCGCACGCCGTCGCCCGGCTGGATGAAGGTGCGGCCGACATAATGCGAGCGGATGATGCCGAGCTCGAACGGCAGGCCCGATTGCTGGGCATAGCCGATCGCCGCCGGGGTGCCGCTGTCGGGCACGGGAACGACCAGATCCGCCTCGACCGGGTTTTCCATCGCCAGCTGCGCGCCGATCGCCTTGCGCACCGAATAGACCGACGATCCGTCGACGATCGAATCGGGGCGCGAGAAATAGACATGCTCGAAGATGCAGGGGCGCTGCGCCTTGTCGGCAAAGGGGCGGTGCGAGCGGATCTCGCCGCCGCTTACCACGATCAGCTCGCCCGGCTCCACCGAACGGACGAATTCCGCGCCGACAATGTCGAGCGCCACGGTTTCCGATGCGAAGATGACGGTGTCGCCGATACGGCCCATGACCAGCGGGCGGATGCCCAGCGGATCGCGGCAGGCGATCATGCCGCTGTCGGTCAGGCAGATCAGCGAATAGGCGCCCTCGACCTGTTTCAGTGCATCGATGAACTTGTCGAGCAGCGTCCGGTAGCGCGAGGTCGCGACGAGATGGATGATCGTCTCGGTGTCGCTCGTCGACTGGAAGATCGATCCGGTGCGCACCAGATCGTGCCGCAGCTTCATCGCGTTCGAGATATTGCCATTGTGCGCGATGGCAAAGCCGCCCGAGGAGAGCTCTGCATAGAGCGGCTGGACGTTGCGCAGCGCGGTCTCGCCGGTCGTCGCATAACGGACATGGCCGATCGCCCAGTCGCCTTTCAGCGCGCGCATCGTCTCTTCGCTGTCGAAATTGCCCGCCACATGGCCCAGCGCCTTGTGGTTGTGGAAATGGCGCCCGTCGAAGCTGCTGATGCCTGCGGCTTCCTGGCCGCGGTGCTGCAGCGCGTGCAGCCCCAAAGCGACCATCGCCGCGGCATCGACCGCGCCGGCCACGCCAAAAACGCCGCACTCTTCGCGCAGCTTGTCGTCGTCAAAAGGATGTGTGGTGATCATGTTGCGCGCCCGATTCGGTTGCAGCCGGGTGGTTTGGCACCCCTATAGGCGCGCATATGGGGTTTGTCTTGCATTTGTCACAGGAGAATTCGCAGGTCATTTTTCGTTAACCGTGTTGCACGGGGCGCTGGGTGCGATTAACCGGGCGATATGGCCGATATCCGCGAGACCGGGCTGGACCTGGACCCCAAATTCGATGCCGCAGGGCTGATCACCGCATGCGTCACCGACGCGGCGAGCGGAGCGCTGCTGATGGTTGCGCACATGAACGAAGAGGCGCTGCGGCTGACGGCCGAGACCGGCGAGGTGCATTTCTGGTCGCGCTCGCGCGCGAGCCTGTGGAAGAAGGGTGAAAGCTCGGGCAATGTGCTCAAGCTCATCGAGCTGCGGATCGACTGCGATCAGGACGCGGTATGGGTGATCGCGTCGCCTGCGGGACCGACCTGCCATACCGGCGCGCCGTCGTGCTTCTATCGCCGGGTGGCAAGCGACGGTTCGCTGGAGCGGATCGCCTGATGCGCAGGGCGCTGCTCGCCTGCCTGCTACTGGCCGGGTGCAGCGTTTCGCAGGCAGGCGGCGACGATGACGCGCTGACCCCGCTGGACGCCGCCGCAATCGATGCGGGCGTGATTGTCGATCCCCAGGCCATCGATCTGGCCGGTGCTTTTGCAGATCCCGGCGCGACCGGTGCGGACAGCTTCTGCGCGCGCGGCGATCGGATCAGGGGTTACAAGGTCGGGGTGCTGGTCACGTTCGGCGCGTCGAGCCAGTGCGAGGGCACCGGCAGCGCGCAGCTGGCAGGAGAGGCGGCCGAACTCAGCCTGTCGCGAAACGGCAAGGGCGATGCCATCGCGGGCTGCCGCTTTTCGGCACAGTTCGACGGCAATGCGCTGGTGGTGCCCGGCAGCGTGCCCGCCGCCTGCGCGGCTTTGTGCAGCGACCGGGCGAGTCTGGCCGGAGCCTCTTTCGCGCTGGTCGAGCCGGGCAATGCAGCGGCAGGCGGCGCGACCGGGCGATCGGTGAAGCGGCTCTGCGCGGGCTGAAATTTACTTGACGTTTACGTCAAGGTAATGTAGCGCCACTTCCATGCACGACCGTTCGACCCTTGGCCGCATCGACACTCCCGATCTGCAAAACCGGGATAGCTATACCATCTCCGATCTGTCGGACGAATTCGGCGTCACCGCGCGGGCGCTGCGTTTCTATGAAGACGAAGGCCTGATCGCGCCCGAGCGGCGTGGCCTGACCCGCGTCTATTCGAAGCGCGACCGCGCGCGGCTCGCCTGGATCATGCGCGCCAAGAATGTGGGTTTCAGCCTGGGCGAAATCCGCGAGATGATCGACCTTTACGATATTGGCGACGGACGGCGCGAACAGCGCCGCGTGACACTTCAGCGCTGCAAGGAGCGTATAGCCCTGATGCGCAAGCAGAAGAAGGACCTCGAAAGCGCCATCCAGGAGCTTTCGCAGTTCGTGAAAATGGTCGAGCAAGTGGATCGTGCCGACCAGGGCTGATGCCCGCGTTTCGATCCGGGCGGTTGCCGGTCACGGACCACGCCCCTTTCTCAGGCTCTCCCCGGCCTGATCTGACCCATATGTTTTGAGAGGACCCGCAAGATGCCCAAATATACCGCACCGGTGCGCGATACCCAGTTCATCCTGAACGAGGTGCTGGGAATCGAGAAATATTCCAACCTGCCGGGCTTTGACAATGCCGCGCCCGACGTGCTGTCCGCCGTGCTCGAGGAAGCCGGCAAGTTCGTCGAGGAGGTGCTGTTCCCGCTCAACCAGATCGGTGACCAGCAGGGCTGCACCCGCCATCCCGATGGCACCGTCACCACGCCCGACGGCTTCAAGGAAGCCTATCAGCAATATTGCGAGGCGGGCTGGGGCACGCTGGCCGCGCCGGAAGAGTTCGGCGGGCAGGGCATGCCGCATGTCGTCGGCATCGCGTTCGAGGAATTCATGTCGTCGAGCAACATGGCCTTTGCCATGTATCCCGGCCTGACGCACGGCGCGGTCTCGGCGATCCTTGCCAAGGGCAGCCAGGAGCAGAAGGAAAAATACTGCCCCAACATGATCAGCGGCAAGTGGGGCGGCACGATGAACCTGACCGAACCGCATTGCGGCACCGATCTCGGCCTCATCCGCACCAAGGCGGTCCCGCAGCCCGGTGGCACCTATGCGATCACCGGCACCAAGATCTTCATCTCGTCGGGCGAGCATGACCTGACCGAGAACATCATCCATCTGGTGCTGGCAAAGACCCCCGACGCCCCCGACAGCGTCAAGGGCATCTCGCTGTTCATCGTGCCGAAGTTCCTCGTCAACGACGACGGCTCGCTGGGCGAGCGCAACGCCGTGTCGTGCGGCTCGATCGAGCACAAGATGGGCATTCACGGCAATTCGACCTGCGTGATGAACTATGACGGCGCAACCGGCTATCTGGTGGGCGAGGAGAACAAGGGTCTTGCCGCGATGTTCATCATGATGAACGCCGCGCGTCTCGGCGTCGGCGGGCAGGGCCTGTCGATGGGCGAGGTCTCGTACCAGAACGCGGTGCAGTACGCTGGCGACCGTCGCCAGGGCCGCGCGCTGACCGGCGCGCAGGACGCGAACGAAAAGGCCGACACGCTGTTCGTGCATCCCGATGTCCGCCGCATGCTGATGGAGGCCAAGGCGATCAACGAGGGCCTGCGAGCCCTGATCCTCTGGGGCGGCCTGCAGGTCGACCTGACCCACAAGGCGCAGACCGAGGAAGAGCGCGTCGCGGCGGACGATCTGATCAGCCTGCTCACCCCGGTGATCAAGGGCTATGGCACCGACAAGGGCTATGAGATCGCCACCAACATGCAGCAGGTCTATGGCGGCCACGGCTATATCGCCGAATGGGGCATGGAGCAGTATGTGCGCGATGCGCGCATCGCCATGATCTACGAAGGCACCAACGGCGTGCAGGCGATGGACCTGGTCGGCCGCAAGCTGGCGCAGAATGGCGGCCGCGCGGTGCAGACCTTCTTCGGCATCATCGACAGCGAATGCGCCGATGCCAAGGCCGACGAGCGCCTTGTCGATTTTGCCACGCGTCTGGAAAAGGCGGCGGGCGAGCTCAAGGCGGCGACCATGTGGTTCATGCAGAACGGCATGATGAACCCCAACCATGTCGGCGCGGGCGCGCACAGCTATATGCACATCATGGGCATCGTCGCGCTGGGCCTGATGTGGCTGCGCATGATGCGCGCCTCGATCGCGGCGCTGGAAGCCGGCAGCGGCAATGCCGTGTTCTACGAGACCAAGCTCAAGACTGCGCGCTATTTCGCCGAGCGGATCATGCCCGATGCCGGCGCGCTGCGCCGCAAGATCGAGGCCGGATCGGATGCCATCATGGCGCTGGAACCGGAGCTGTTTGCCGCAGCCTGATCGCTATCGGCATTCGATGTGACACTATTCGGGGCGCTACTCCTTGCGGGTGGCGCCCCTTTTCATGTCGAATTGCGACGAGTTGAAGTCGATTTTCATCGCTGATTCCGAGCAACTTGACGCGGCCCAAGTAGTGATCGTGCGATAGTGCGAAGAATCTGTACGGCAACTTGCTGGAACCTGCTGGGAGACACGCAATGGGCGCAATATCCGCCGGAACAGCAGTGCTTTCCCCTCGTTGATAGGTCGGAGCAAGCAAGATCTCTCCACCTGAATGCCCGCCGAGAGCATTACGAAACGAGGAGTAAAAGCTATGAAGAACTCGATTATCGGAACCCTGATCGCTGCCGGTGCGCTGGCCGCAACCCCCGTCCTGGCGCAGGACGCCATGCAGGAAACCCCCGCCAGCCCGACCACCGAAGCGCCTGCTTCGGAAACTCCGGCCCCCGGCGCTGACGCCCCGGCAACCGCCGATCAGGCACCGCCCGCCACGCTGGATTCGAACGGCGACGGTACCATGGACGCCTGGGACCGCAACAATGACGGCAAGGCCGATGCCTGGGATACGGACGGCGACGGCAAGCCGGACAAGGCTGATCCGATGGAAGCCGCAGAATAATACAGAATAAATATAGCCCTTAAGGGTCGCACAGGAAGGCCGGGAGAGTGATCTCCCGGCCTTTTGTCTTATCTGCAAGGTTCTGCAGGTAAGCTGAAGCTGTCGGCGGCCCTGTAAACAGCAATAGCCAGGCGGAAGTGTCAATCTGGACTGACAATTAGTTCGTTAAAACCTGCTTACCACCATTCTTGAGCTTTTTTCGTCGGCTTCAACACCTAATTAACTTCGACGTTCTAAATGCCAGCCTCAGCGTTGTTTACCTTTTTTGGGAGAAAGGGAAATGCAGTCGGGCTTGCAGGAGAGGCTTGAGTTTTACGAATTGGACCGCGCAGACAGTTCCACCTTCCGCAGGGTGAAACGTTCGCTGGGCCGGCACGTCAATCGCGCGCTCGAAAAATTCTACCGCAAGGTCGGGGGCATGCCCGAGCTCAAAGGCTTTTTCAGCGACAGCTCGCGGCTGCAATACGCCAAGAATGCACAGCACAGCCATTGGATGAAGATCTTCGGCGATGGCTTGACCGACGATTACATGAAGCGCGCCGTTGGCGTGGGCCAGGTGCACGCACGCATCGGGCTGGAGCCGAAATGGTATGTTGGTGGCTATGCGCTGATCCTGGAAGAGATGATCTACGGCATGATCTCGCCGGGGCTGCTGCGCTTCGTGCCGGGCCGCCGCAAGCTTGCCAAGGATGTCGCGGCGCTGGTCAAGGTTTCACTGCTCGATATCGATGTCGCGCTGTCGACCTATTTCGTCGACGCCGAGGAAAAGGTGCGCGGTGTCGTGCTCGGCCAGATGGGCATCGCATTGAAGCGCATGGCCGAAGGCGATCTGACCACGCAGATGTCGGGGCTGCCTGCCGAATATGCGCAGGTCGAGCAGGACTTCAACGCCGCCACTGCGGCTCTGCGCGAAACGCTGCTCGCGGTCAGCTCGAGCGTCAGCGTCATTTCTTCGGGCAGCGGCGAAATCCGCACCGGCGCCGATGATCTCGCCTCGCGCACCGAGGAACAGGCCGCGTCGCTCGAGGAAACCGCCGCTGCCATGCGCGCCGCGACCGACATGGTGCAGGAAACCACCCGCAGTGCGGTCGCGGTCAATGCCGAGATGGCCAAGATGCAGGCCGAGGCGACCGAAGGCGGCGTCATCGTCGGCAAGGCGGTCGGCGCGATGGACTCGATCGAGAAGTCGTCGAGCGAGATCGGCAAGATCATCACCGTGATCGACGGCATTGCCTTCCAGACCAACCTGCTGGCCCTGAACGCGGGGGTAGAGGCGGCGCGCGCGGGCGATGCCGGCAAGGGCTTTGCCGTCGTCGCGCACGAGGTGCGGGCGCTGGCGCAGCGCTGCGCCGACGCCGCGCAGGAGATCAAGACGCTGATCAGCAACAGCACCGAGCATGTCGACAATGGCGTGAAGCTGGTCGGCGAGACCGGCACGATGCTGACCCGCATCGTCGAGCGCGTCGGCGAGGTCAGCCAGGTGATCACCCGCATCGCCGCATCGGCGGAAAGCCAGTCGGCCAGCATGATCCAGGTCAATTCTGCCGTGGGCGACATGGACAAGATGACCCAGCAGAACGCTGCCATGGTCGAGCAAACCGCCGCCTCGGCGCGCAGCCTGGCCAGCGAAGCGCAGGATCTCGCCGAGAAGGTTGGCCGGTTCCAGCTGGGCCAGCAGAACGCCATGCCGGTGGCGCGGTCTGCCTTTCGTCCGGCGCCCAAACGGCCGGCACGCGTGCCGATGGTCAGCGGCAATCTGGCGCTGAAGGCCGATGAGGAAGACTGGTCGGAATTCTGATCCTGCAATGCACCGCCGGGGCCGATGGCGCCGGCGGTGACACTATATCATTGCCCGACGGGTTAACCGTCGCTTATCCTCTCGCTGCCATATCAGGGGCCAGGCCTTCGGGAGAGTGAAATATGCTGCATGTCGATCATCGTAACCTGCGCGCCGGGGCAGTCGCGCTGGGAGCGATCGAATGTGCAGTGGTTCCTGGCGTCTCGCCCGTCGTCGACATGCTGGCCGCCATTGGCCCTTCCAGCCATGGCTTCCTGCGCGAAGGCTGGTTCTGCCGGGGCGAGCCCGAGGCAATCTCGACCCTGGTCGCCCATCGCGGCGATGGCAGCCCGATCCTCGCTCTGCCGATGCGCCAGCTGGGGCCACCGGGCCTGCGCGCACGCTCGCTCGCGGGAAGCTATTGGCCATTTCGCAGCGCCGCCATCGATCCGAGCACCGGCGTGGGCGACATGCGCGCCGTACTGGAACATCCCGCTGCGCAGGAGATCATCGGGCCGCTGCTGCGCATCGGCCCCATCTATCACGACGACCGGCTGGCCCAGCTGATGATCGCGGCGGCCGATGCGATGGGGTGGCACGTGCTGATCCGCGACATGGGGCAGAGCTTCATCCAGGATTTTGCCGAGCCGGGATCGCCCGATGCCTGGCCCAGCAAGTCGCGGCGCAAGAAGGTGCGGCGATTGACCGCGCGGCTCGAGGAACAGGGCCCGGTCACCGTGCGGATCGTTCGCGGGACCGACTGGTCGCGCCAGGTGTTCCAGGATCTGGCGCGGATCGAGGAAAACAGCTGGGTGGGCACGCGCACCGACCGCAGCGGCGCCAAGTTCCTGAATCCGCACATGATGGCGCACTGGCAGCGCGCGGTGGTCGATCCCGATCTGGCCGAAATGCTGACCGCCAGCCTGCTCTATGTCGCCGATCGCCCGATCGCCTTTTCGCTCGACCTGGTCTGCGGGGCGATCGCCTATGGCATCGCGAGCAGCTATGACGCGGGTTTTGCCGATGCTTCTCCCGGCCAGATCGTCACACTGCATGCGGTCGACGCCATGCTCGCGCGCGGCGTTCGCCAGGTGGACTGGGGTGCGGGCGATAGCGGTTACAAGCAGGAAATCGGCGCGAGGCCGGGATCGCGGATCCAGGACATTCTGGTGGTGCGCAACGCATCGATCGCTGCTGCACTGCGCCCGCGATGGGAAGAATCGGTCGGCTCGGGAACGTTGGCACTGGCAGCCGGGCTGGCCGATGCGGTGCGGGTTTCCGCCATCCCCACGAGCCTCACCCTGCGGCGGTTGCTGATGTCGGGCCTGGCCCTGTCCGCCGCTGCATCGCTGCTGGCGGAGTGACAGGGCCGGCGCTCGATCAGGCTGCCAGATCGCGCTCCATCATCGTCTGGCCGTGCCCGTCGACCCGCTCCCATTGCAGGTTGCCGGTATAGCGCCAGGCCAGTTCGCCTGCGGCGTTGAGCGCAAACAGGTGCAGCCAGCGATTGTCAAACAGCGCGCGCACGCCTTCATGCCGTTCGAGGATCGCGGTCATCGCCTCGACCGGCGCCTCGATGCAGACCGAAAGCCGCAGCGGTTCGTGCACCAGATCGCTGCCGTCATGCACCGACTGCCAGGGCAGGCCTGCGCGCAGCGTGCCGCCATTGCCCTCGACCACGCCGATGCCGCCGGTGACATTGTGGATCAGCTTGTTGCCGCCGCCAAAGACGTGCGGCGCGACCGATGATCCATAATATTGCAGGCTGATCCAGCTGGCGACGACGACCGGCGCGGTCATGATCAGTTCCAGCACGCCAAAGCCTTCGTCCTGCTGCCACTGATAGTCATGCAGGAAGGCGCGACCCTCCAGGCTCTTGCCGCTGGTGCGGCTGCGCGGTGCGGCGATGAACGCCTTGCACCCCGCAAGCGCCCATTCGGGACGGATCTCCGCCCAGTCGCGGCTGCGCTTGGCGACGTCGGCCGCTCCATCGGCGCGGGGCAGGCGCAGCGCCCGTTCGCCGCGTGCGACAAGGCCGGCGCTCGCCAGCCAGGCCCTGGCCTGGTCGATCGCGTTCGCATGGGCAGGCGAGGGGTGATCGCCGTCATAGATCAGCACATTGTCGGTGGTGGTGTCGTGCAAGCCTGCAACGAACAATGTGGTCGACGGAACGATGATGCCATTGCTCGCCAGGCCGCCGCGCACCGCCGGTTCATTGAGCAGGCTGGCCAGCAGCCGCGCATTGACCTCGCCCGAATAGCCGCCGCATGCACCGCAATGCAGCCCGCTGGCGTGCGGATTGTTGACAACATTCGCGCCATGACCGACGAGCAGCACCAGCGGTGCGAAATCCTGTGTCAGGGACATTGCGCGCAGCACCGCAGCGGCCGCGTCGATCTTGTCCGCCAGGCTCAGCGCCGGGTCGGGACGCGGCATCGGATCGTTGGGCAGACTTGTCTTTTTCAGCGCAAAACTGTCGCGCATCAGCTTGCCCAGATAAACCGGACCTGCTGCCTCGACAAAGGCGAAGCTCGATACCGCTGCCAGCTTGAACCGGCCCCAGGCGCGCTTGGCACGCGACCGGTAGCGGGCGGCGCGGTCGACGTCTTCCAGTTCGGCCCCTCCCGAGCTGGTGGTCAGCTTCGGGTTGAGCAGCACCGGTAGCCGGTGCTCACGGACATCCGAGGCAAAGCGACGATGCGACGCGCCGAGGCCGAAAAAGCCGGCAAAGCCCAGCGTCTGGATCGACGGGTCGAGCGCTTCGAGTGCGCGGCGGAAGACCTCGGAGCGCACGTCGATGCAGAAGGCGGCCTGCAATGCGGGCGGCACGGCGGTGCTGGTCGCGGGAGCAGCGGCGAGCGTCTCGCCGATGGCCCGCTGGCCTGCGCGCTCGGCGGCTTCCTGCAGGATGGCGTCGATGATCTGATCGGCATCGGGCGCAACCGGAGCGGAATGCGCGGCCATCACATCCTGCCAGGCCTCGAGGATCGGGCTGCGATACTGCGCGAGCAGCGCATCTTCCCACATCAGGCGGATGCACAGCAGATCGGTGAGCGTGCTGTCCTGCTGACCAGCCAGCTCGGCCTGCCACAGCCGGTAGCGGCCAACCTGCGCCCAGCCGCCCAGCGTCATCAGCAGCGCGTGAAAATAGGTGGGCATGGCCGCAGCGGGCAGTCCCAGCCGGGCGGCGCTGGCGGCGAGCGCATCACCTGCGCTGTCGGGCGCATCGGCGACGAACCGGGCAAAGCCCTTGAGGCCGGCGATCTCGGGGGTCAGATCGTGGGTGGCGACATCCTGCCAGGCGCGAAAGGCGGATTTGCCCTGCGGTGCAGCCCATAGCGCCTGGCCCTCATCGCTCCATCCGGCGATCCAGTGGCCGAGCCGTTCGGCGATGATCGCGGGCCAATCGATGCCCGAAACCCGCGCGGCGAGGTCCGCGATCGTCGGCAGCGGGTCCTTGCGGACATGCGGTCGCTGTGCCGCCAGCTTGAGCTCGGCCACGCTCGCCGGGCAGGGCGATGCGGTGCAGGCGGCTAGTGCGGCGGCGAGATCGCCATCGGTGATCGATCCATTGCCGATCCGTTCGCGATACCAGCTGCGTGCCATCGTGGCGGGGGCATCGCTTACCCGTGCGAGCAGCGCGGCGGTGGTGGCGAGGTCGAGCCCGGCCTGGCCGAGATAGGGGTTCACGGCCACGCTCGAGGCAAGCGGCCAGACCGGCGGAATGGCGCGCGCGGCAGCGTCGGCGATCAGCGCAATGTCTGCGGCGGTCGGTTTGGGTTTGGTCAGGCTGTCCTGCGTCATGGCAAACTCCTTGGAAAATCGGATCTTGGTGTCAGCGCGACCGCTTGAGCGTCCATCCGCCGAGCATGCGGTCGAACAGCGCGTTGGCGTACAGGCCGTTGGAAAGGTGGACCCTGAGGCCGGCCGCCGCGGGGTGATAGGCCCAGAGCGGGAACATCGACTGGGCGATGGCGACCAAGCCGAAGCTGACCACCGCCAGGATCATCAGCACCCATTCGAGCGGTCCGGGCGCAGGCGTTGAGGGCAGGGGGCCGAGCAGCAGCGCATCGGCCACATGATGCAGCGCAAAATAGCCGAGCGAGGCCGCGATCGAATAGACGACCATTCGCCGCATCAGCGGGACGGGGGCGGCTCCGGCGAGGCCCTGGGCCAGCAGATAGGCGATGCCGAAGATCAGGATCGCGCCCAGCGCGATCGACTGGGGCGACGTATCCTGAAAGCGGAAGGCAAAGCCGATCGCGACATAGATGGCCAGCGCCGCAAGAAACGCGCCGGTAACCGCCTTGGCGCCCGGAATGGCGACCGGACCAGGCCGCCGCAGCGCGGCGATCCGCTCGACCGCGCCGCCCGAGGCGAGAAAGCTGTGCGCCTTGTAGAGCGAGTGCGCGATGATGTGCAGCATCGCCAGCGGGAACAGGGCGAGGCCGCACTGCATGATCATGAAGCCCATCTGCGCAACGGTGGACCAGGCCAGCGAGGTCTTGACCGCAGGCTGGGTGAGCATCACCAGCCCGCCGAACACCGCGGTGAAGCCGCCGATCATCACCAGCCCCGCCATGATCGCGGGCGACAGCAGCAGGACATCGGCAAAGCGGATGAGCAGGAAGCCCCCTGCGTTGATGACGCCTGCATGCAGCAGCGCCGAGACCGGAGTCGGCGCTTCCATCACCTCGGTCAGCCAGCCGTGCAGCGGGAACTGCGCCGACTTGATTACGGCGGCGAGCGCCAGGCCGAACACGGCGAACCGGATCGCGGTGCCGCTCTCGCCGCTGCGCGCGCTATCGAGGATGGTGGCGATGTCGCCGGTGCCATAGACCCAGAACAGCAAGGCCGCCGATCCGACCAGCGCGACATCGGCGATGCGCGCCGTGATATATTTCTTGCGCGCGGCGCGGCGTGCAGCGGCACGATCGGGATAGAAGAGCAGCAGCTTGTGCAGGCACAGGCTGGTGGCGATCCAGAACAGGACCAGCTGCAGCAGGTTGCCCGACAGCGCGAACAGCAGCACGCTGGCCAGCGTGAAGCTCAGCCAGGCCTTGAAATGCGCGCGGCGCGGTTCGTCGCCCAGATAGGTGCGCGAGAAGCGCAGCACGACCCAGCCGACAAAACTGACCAGGATCGTCACTGGCAGGCTGACTGCGTCGAGCCGGACGGAAAGCCCCAGATGCTGCCAGACCAGCAGCTCGGAGGTGACCGGTCCTGCGGTGATCAGTTGCACCAGCGCCGCGATGGCGAGGCCAAGACAGGCGAGCAGGGCGGCTTCCAGCGCTCGTCCTGTCAGGCGGGCGTGGCGGTCGCCTGCGAGCAGGGCGATACCACCCAATCCGGTGAATGCGGCGATCCCGATTGTCAGGGCAAGGGCGATATCCATCGTCTTTCCGTCTCCGTCTGGCCCCAGCGGGGGGGCACGCGTGTCGCCAACGGATACGGACGAACGATCGATACGGAAAATTCAATGAAATAAAGATTTGGTTCTGAAATTCCGAACTAGGCGATTTTGGCGATCTCGAGCAGCTGATCGACCAGGGGATGCGGAAACCGCCGCGACTGGGTCATCGCGTAGAAGGATTCGGTGAGGCCCGGGATCGCCATGATGTCGTGCAGGCTGCCGATATTGAGCTCGTCGCGCACCACGATCGGCGGCACAACGCCCACTCCGGTTCCGGCGCGCAGCAACAGGCGCAGCATCGCCATGTCATCGGCCTCGGCGATGATATTGGGCAGGATGCCGAGCCGGTCGACCAGCAGGTCGAAATCGGCACGAACCCCGGAATCCGTAGCGGGAACCACCAGTCGCATGGTCATCAGCAACTCGCGTAGCGGGGTACGGGAGACATCGACCTTTTGCGGGCCGATCAGGCTCACCGGAATCTGGTCGACCAGGTGCGCGACCCAGTTGGTGCCGCTGTCGCGAAAGGGCAGGCGGTTGGTCAGCAGCACGTCGAGCTCGTGCGCCTCGAGCGCCTTGACCAGATCGCGCAGCGAGCCCGAACGGATCACCATGTGCACGTCGTCGCGCCCGACCATGGGGGCAAGGAAGCGCATCTGGAAATTGCGCGACAGCGTCGAGAGCGCCCCGACACGCAGATGCCGTCGGCTGCTGCCGCTGCCGCCGGCAAAGGTCGCCATCATCTCGTTCGCCGTCTCGAACATGCTGTCGGCATAGTTCAGCGCCACGCGCCCGGCCTCGGTCAGTTCGAGCCGCCGTCCGCGACGCTCAAACAGTTGATGGCCAATGTTTTCTTCCAGCAGCTTGATCTGGGTGGACAGCGCGGATTGCGAGACGTTGAGCCGCCGCGCGGCGTTGGTGAGATTGCCGTCATGCGCCACCGCATGGAAATAGCGCAGATGTTTGAAATTGAGGTGCATGCGGCAAGGCTCCACCAGGCAGTTCGCATTAATCGAACGATTGGGCGATTTTATTGAATTTCCGCGATGTGCGCAATGCGTTTAGTCAGCAGCCCAAGCCCAGACGCTCGCAAAGGTCCTTTCGATGGAAATATTGCCCGAACAGCCTGACCTTCCCCTTCGCTCGCTTGCGGTCGCACAAGCGGGCGTTGCCCCTGACCGGATCCCCGCAGTTCAATCCGGTCAGGGGCTTTCCACCGGCCCGCGTCCGGCGCTCAGCCTGGTCGGCGGATCGCAACTGCTGCTGGCGGAGCCGGCCGAGCCGGTGCCGCAGGACTGGCGCGATGCGCTGACGCGGCTCGCGGCATGGCTCGAACTCGATGTGCAACATGTCTCCGCGCGACCGAGTGGTGCGCTTCGCCAGGTTGCCGCATGGGCTGCACCGCACCGGGCGGCAAAGGCCGCGCCCCAGTTCCAGCCCTGGCAGAATGTTTCGCCCGTCGCCTTTCAGGCCGGGGGCCATGCAGCGCTGCCGCGGGTCGATTGGGTCGCAAGCTATCTGCAGGATCAGGGCACCGGCAAGCCGCTCAAGGCGAGCACGCTCGATGTGATGCTGATGTCGCCCCATCCTGCGGCCTGTGCCGTCGACGCCGATTGCGATGCCCCCATGCCGCGCGCGGAAACCCTGCAGGCAATGCTGCAGGCTGCGCTTGCCGAAGGGCGCCAGCGGATCGGCATCGTCGTCGATGCCCAGCGCCGCAACGCGCTGGTGCGCCAGCTGCTTGTCTCGGGACGCGTCGCGACGCGCGACCAGCAGGAAATCGAGATTCTGCCGATCGAGGATGCGCTGTGCCATCTTGTCCGCCATGCCGGGCGCTGGGATGCGATCATCGTTCTGCCCGAGCTGCGCAGCCTGGTGTTTGCGATGCTCGCCGAGCTGACCGGAATCTGGACCCCCTGGCCGATGCTCTGGCATCGGCGCGGGGTCAGCATGATCACCGGTGAGGTGCTCGACGAGGCGGATGGCACGCTGCCGCTCAACGCGCCCTTGCTGGTGCAGGCGCTCGCGCTCGCAGCGCACCATGCTGGCCTCGGCCATGCCGCTCAGCGGCTGATGCAGGGCACCGTGCGGCTGTGGGATTGCGGCATCATCACCCCCGACCGGGGCTCCGTCGCGCCCTATGTCACCGAGGTGACCGACGGCGAATTCATTCACCAGCTCTGTCGCGGCGGCGAGCAGCGTTCGCGCGCCCGCTTGTCATGGCGTGCCATTCCTGCGGCAGCACTGGCCCCGTCGCCGCGCCAGCCGCGTCCTTCCCTTCGGCTCGTTGCCACCACTGGAGAACAATAAGATGCCCAGCCGCAAGATCGTTGCCCATGAACTCGCCACCGTGCTGCGCCAGATTTCGCATCCCGATCGCATCCGGCTGATCCAGAAGCTGCGGATCGGCGACCAGACGGTGAACGAGATGGCCGCAGCGCTCGACATCACCCCGACGCGTCTGTCGCAGCACCTCGCCGTGCTGCGCGCGTTGGGGCTGGTCGAGATCGAGAGCTTCGCGCAGAGCCGGGTCTATCGCCTGACTCAGCCGCAGCTTGCCTTGTGGCTGATCGATGGCATCGACTTCATCGCGCACCGCATCGGCAAGGTGAGCGAGAGCGACGTGCAGCGCGCCAAGCAGCTGTGGGAAGAAGATTCGCTCGAACCGGTGGACACGGCGAAGGCGGCCTGAACCTGATCGCTTGCGCTAAAAGGGCGCGGCGTTAAGACGGGGTTATGCTGAAACCTATCCTGTTCGCCGCCGCCGCCATCGGCGCGCTTGCCGCTCCCGTCCATGCCCAGACCGAGATGACCGTCGATCCCGATCGGCTGGTCGAAACAGTCCGCACGCTCGCGTCGGACACGTTCGAGGGGCGTGCGCCCGGCACGCGCGGCGAGGAGCGGACGCTCGGCTATCTGATCGCGCGTCTCGAGGCACTGGGGCTGGAGCCGGCGGGGCCTGACGGCCAGTGGCTGCAGAAGGTGCCGCTCCTCCACACCAGGCTGCAGACGCCGCGCACGCTCGATTTCGCGACGCCCAAGGGGAAGGTCGCGCCGAAGCTTGCCGAGGACATCTACCTTTCGACCATCCGCCCCGAAGACGCCGCGCGCGTCGCCAATGCGCCGCTGGTGTTCGTCGGCTATGGCGTGAAGGCGCCCGAGCGCGGCTGGGACGATTTCAAGGGCGCGAACCTCAAGGGCAAGGTCGCGGTGTTCCTCATCAACGATCCTGATTTCGTCGCCAAGCCGGGCGAACCGGCGGTGGGCAAGTTCGGCGACCGGACGATGACCTATTACGGCCGCTGGACCTACAAGTTCGAGGAAGCGGCGCGCCAGGGCGCAGTCGCCGCGCTGATCGTCCACAATGCGGCGGGCGTCGGCTATGGCTGGAATGTCGTGATCAGCCCCGGCGGCGAGAATTACGACATCGTCCGCGCGCCCGACAAGCTGACCAGCGTGCGGCTGCAGGGCTGGCTGTCGGCGGACATTGCGGCGCGGCTGTTCGCGGCGGCGGGGCTGGACCTTGCCAGGCTGGAAGTCGGGGCGCGGTCGCCCCAATTCCGCCCGGTGGAACTGAAGGGCGTGACGCTCAATGCCGATATCCCGGTGCAGCCCGAGGTCGTGACCAGCCACAATGTGCTCGGCAAGATCACCGGCCGCAAGCGTCCGGACGAGGTCGTGATGTTCGGCGCGCATTGGGATGCCTATGGCCAGGGCAAGCCCGACGCCCAGGGCCGCATCTACCGCGCCGGGGCCAATGACGATGCACTGGGCATTGCGGGATTGTTCGAGATCGCGCGATCGATGAAGGCGGGACCGGCGCCCGAGCGCTCGGTGGTGTTCGGCCTGTGGACGGCGGAAGAGCGCGGGCTGCTCGGCTCCGAATATTATGCGGCCAACCCCGTCTATCCGATGGAAAAGACCGTCGCCAATCTCGCGCTCGACATCCTGCAGACCGCAGGCGCGGCGAACGACGTGGTGCTGGTCGGCAAGGGGCAGAACACGCTCGAGGACGACATGGCGCGCGTGGCGGCAACCCAGGGCCGGACCGTGACGCCCGAAAGCCTGCCCGAGCGCGGCCTGTTCTACCGCGCCGACCATTTCTCCTTCGCCAAGCGCGGCGTGCCGGTGATGCTGCTGATGGGCATTGCGGGGGCTTCCAACCTGAAGGCAGGCGGCGTCGCGGCGGGCCAGGCGTGGATCGATGCCTATACCGGCCAATGCTATCACCAGGCCTGCGATGCCTGGGGGCCGGACTGGAACCTCGACGGCGCGGTGCAGGACATTGCGCTCACCGGGGTGATCGGCGCAGAACTCGCCAACTCCACCCGCTGGCCGCAATGGAAGCCGGGATCGGAGTTCAAGGCGATCCGAGACAGGTCAGGCGCGCCGAAGCAATAGCTCAGGCGAGTGCGGCGGCACTCACGACGTGCCTTCCGGGCTTGGCGGCCAGCGCCGCTTCGGTCAGCGCGGCGGCGATATTCTCGGCCGGGCTGATCCGCCATTGGCGCGGCAGCACGGTCCCGAGCACGCCGAGAACCGCATCGGACACGCGCTCCATCGGCCGGAACTCGTCGCGCTGCCCGCCGATCAGCCCGGGGCGGACGATGGTATAGCTGCGATAAGCGAGTGCGCCGATGCTCGCCTCGACCTCGCCCTTGGTGCGGTTGTAGATCAGCCGCGAGCCGGCATCCGCGCCGATCGCGGACACCAGGGCAAGGGCCTGCGCGCCCTGCGCACGTGAGTGCCTCGCCACCATCAGCGGATAATCGTGATCGATCCGGTGGAAGGCTTCAGCCGACCCCGCCTTGGCCCGCGTCGTGCCCAGCGCGCAGATCACGGCATCGCACGTCCACCAATCGGCCTCCGGCGGCAGCGCCTCGTAGTCGACGAGCGGGTTGACCAGCTTCGGGTGCGAGGGCAGCGCTTTCCGGGTGGGGGCCACCACCTGTGTAACACGCGCATCGTCCAGCGCTTTCGCCAGCGTGATGCGCCCGACAAGACCGGTGCCACCGGCAATCAGGATGGTGCTCAAGGATGGTCCTCCGACATCGCGCAGGTACCCGGGAAAGGGCACCGTCAGCGCGAAGTCTGACGCCAGATATCCTGCGATGTCGAGGAAAAATGGTGGAGCCTAGCGGGATCGAACCGCTGACCTCTACACTGCCAGTGTAGCGCTCTCCCAGCTGAGCTAAGGCCCCATCTTCGCCGGTTTTTGACCCCCCGGCGTCGGGGAGGACCGCCCTTTAGTCGAGCGATCCGAAGGTGGCAAGGGGCAATTTTGCCCCCTGCCAATATTTCGCATTAGGATCGGAAAGGCTCAGCCTTCCTCATCGTCGTCATCGGCGGCAGCGACGCCCAGGTCGTCGTCTCCGCCCAGATCGACATCGTTGTCGGGCGAATCGCCGTCCTCGTCGATGTCCAGATCCTCATCGGCCAGATCGACATCCTCCTTCTCGATGACCTTCTTCTTCTCTTCCTCGAAGGGCAGCGGCTGCTTGGACTTCAGCACCGGCTCGGGCGTCCAGCTGTTGCCGCAGTTGATGCAGGATACGGGGTCGTCCTTGCCAAGGTCGTAAAAACGGGTGCCGCATTTCGGGCAGCTGTGCTTGGCGCCCCATTCAGGCTTGATCATGAAAAATGCCTCGGTTTCAGCTCAATCGATGGATCGATGTGGAGAAGGTTGCACGCTTCCGCAAGGCGGCGCGCACGCCACCGGCCGGAAAATTGGCGTGCGCCTTGCCATAGCTTTGTGCCGCTGTCAAAAGCTGCGTCGCTTTTACTCCCCGGCAGACCATGCCCAAACGGAAATGCACTGAACATCATGGCCCATCACGCTGACGAGGCGGCGCGCCCGCGCCGCTTTTCCGCAGGCTCTGCGCTGACCGGCGCGATCCGCGTTCCCGGCGACAAGTCGATCTCGCACCGCGCGCTGATGCTGTCGGCGCTGTGCGTGGGCGAGAGCAGGATTTCAGGTTTGCTCGAAGGCGAGGACGTACTCGCCACCGCGGCTGCGATGCGGGCGATGGGCGCGACGATCGCACGCGGCGACGATGGCGTGTGGACGGTGCACGGCGTCGGTGTGGGCGGGCTGATGCAGCCGGAACAGGCGCTCGACATGGGCAACAGCGGTACCTCGACCCGGCTGCTGATGGGGCTGGTCGCCAGCCACCCGATCACCGCGATGTTCACCGGTGACGCATCGCTCAGCCGCCGCCCGATGGCGCGCGTTACCGATCCGCTCGGCGAAATGGGCGCGGAATTCAACGCCAGCCCTGGCGGTACGCTGCCGCTGATGGTGCGCGGGCTGCAGCCGGCGGTGCCGATCACCTACCGGCTTCCCGTCGCCTCGGCGCAGGTCAAATCGGCGATCCTGCTCGCCGCGCTCAACACGCCGGGCACCACCACCGTGATCGAGCCGGTGGCGACGCGCGACCATAGCGAGAAGATGCTGGCCGGGTTCGGCGCGCCGCTGACGGTCGAGGTCGATGCGGACGGGGTTCGGCATATCTCGGTCACCGGCCCATGCGATCTCAAGGCGCAGGACATTTTCGTGCCGGGCGACCCCTCGTCCGCCGCGTTCTTCATCGTCGCCGCGCTGATCGTGCCGGGATCGGATCTGGTGATCGAGAATGTCGGCATGAACGTGACGCGCACCGGCATCATCACCGTGCTCGAGGCGATGGGCGGGCAGATCGAGCGGCTCAATGAACGCACCGTCGGCGGCGAGCCGGTGGCGGACCTGCGCGTGCGGGCGAGCGCGCTCAAGGGCATCACCGTCGATCCCGCGATCGTGCCAAGCATGGTCGACGAGTTTCCGGTGTTCTTCATCGCCGCCGCGATGGCCGAGGGCGTGACCGTGACCTCCGGGCTCGACGAGTTGCGCGTCAAGGAATCGGACCGGCTCGCGACCATGGCGCGTGGGCTCGAGGCGATCGGCGCGGCGGTGGAAGAGCGCGAGGACGGCCTTGTCATCACCGGCAGCGGGGGCAGGGCGCTTCGCGGCGGCGGGCCGATCACGACATCGCTCGACCACCGTATCGCGATGAGCTTTGCGGTGGCGGGGCTGGTGAGCGATTCGGGCGTCGAGGTCGACGACACGCGGCCCATCGCGACCAGCTTCCCAGATTTCCTGACGCTGCTCGAAAGCGCACAGGGACGGGCATGAGCCCGCTTGTCGCCAATATCATCGGCATTATCGGCAGCGTGCTGTTCATGGGCGGCTTCATCTATGCCAACCGGGCCCGGCAGATCGACAAGCTGCTGTTCAATGCGATCAACCTGGCAGGGGCGATCCTGCTGCTCATCTCGCTTTCGGTGCATTTCAACCTCGCGGCCGTGATTCTCGAGACTGCCTGGGGTCTGATCGCGCTATCGGGGATCATCAGCGCGCTGCGTGCGCGGCGCGAGGGGAAACCATCATGAAACGAACCGTCCTTTTCACCCTCCTGCTCACGGGCTGCGCCTCTGCGCCGATGGCCGCCCCGCGCCTTGCGAGCGATGCGCAGATCGCCGCGGCCGAAGCAGAGCCCGTCGGCGAGTTCGCGACCGAGATGCGCTGGAACGACCGGATGGCGCCGTTCACCATCCTGGGCAATGTCCATTATGTCGGCACCGCCGGGATCGGCGTGTTCCTGATCACCACGCCCGAGGGCCATGTGCTGATCGATGGCGCGCTCGCGCAATCGGTGCCGCAGATCCTGGACAATATCCGCACGCTGGGCTTCGAGCCCAAGGACGTAAAGTATATCCTCAACACGCATGGCCATTTCGACCATGCCGCAGGGCTGGCAGGCCTGCAGCGCGCGAGCGGCGCCAAGGTCATCGGCAGCGCGGCGGACAAGCCCTATCTGGAGGCCGGGCATGTTGTCCATGGCCCGACAAAGGACGCGCTGTTTCCGCCGGTGCGGGTCGATCGCACGGTCGGAGACGGCGATGCGGTCAGGTTGGGCGGGACCACGCTGACCGCGCATCTGACGCCGGGCCATTCGCCGGGATGCACCTCATGGGGCCTGACCGCGAAGGATTCCACCGGCACCCCACGCAAGGTCTTTCTGCATTGCAGCGCTTCGCTGGGCGGCCAGTCGCTGGTGCCGCCCGCCTATCCCGGCATGGCGGACAATTACCGCGCCAGCTTTGCCAAGGTGCGCGCGATGCAGGCAGACGTGTTCCTCGCCAATCACGACATGTTCTTCGGCCTGCACGAAAAGCGCGCGCGGCAGCTGGCGGGAGAAAAGGACGCGTTCGTCGACCCGTCCGAGTTGCAGCGGTTCAACAGCGCTATGGAGCAGGGTTTCCTGAAGGCCCTGGCCGAGCAGCAGGCGGCGGCAGACGCGGGCAAGCGGCCATGATCATCGCGGTCGATGGTCCCACGGCGAGCGGCAAGGGCACGATCGCCAGGGCGCTCGCGAAGCATTTCGGTCTGCCGCATCTCGACACCGGGCTGCTCTATCGCGCCGTCGGCGTGATGGCGGTGCGGCTGGGCGGCGATCCCGACAATCCCGACGAGGCGCTCGCCGGTTGCGCGTTCGACGATGCGCTGCTGGGCGACGACCATCTGCGCAGCGAGATGGCGGGGGGGCTCGCCAGCCGCGCCTCGCGTCACCCTGCGGTTCGCCAGGCGCTGCTCGAGCGGCAGCGGGCGTTTGCGTCGCAACCGGGCGGGGCAGTGCTCGACGGGCGCGATATCGGCACGGTGATCGCGCCCGATGCTGCGGCCAAGCTGTTCGTCACCGCCAGCGTCGCCGCACGCGCCGCGCGGCGCTATCACGAGATGCTGAGCCGGGGCGAACAGGTGACGCTGGAGGAGATCGCGGCAGACCTCGCCGCACGTGACGCGCGCGATTCCGGAAGGGCGGTCGCGCCGCTCAAGCCAGCCGATGACGCGCTCTTGCTTGATACCAGCGATTTGACTATAGGGCAGGCCGTTCAAAGGGCCATAGAGCTGGTGAACGGCAGGACAGAAGGCGGCCCAGCCGCCCGACCTTAGATGTTTCGATCATCGTGAACATCGCACGCGCCGCAAGCGGTCCGGGCGAGCGTTCGCGCTGTTTGCATATCTGCTGCTGGCACAAGCAAACATGCGCTTTTCGGGCGCTTTCCGGTGCATTCGGCCCGGGGGGCAGGTTCAGCCAAGACCGCCGGAGACAACCGGCTGGCCGGACAAAACTGTGTTAAGGAACGTTGGATTTATGGCCTCTACGGCATTTCCCAGCCGCGATGATTTTGCGGCACTTCTCGACGAATCGCTGGGCGGCACCGCTGCCGTTGACGGCGGATTCGAAGGCCGCGTCGTCAAGGGCACGGTCACTGCAATCGAAAACGACAAGGCCGTCATCGACGTCGGTCTGAAGTCGGAAGGCCGCGTGGCGCTGCGCGAGTTCGCCGCCCCCGGTCAGGACCATGGCCTGAAGGTCGGCGACGAAGTCGAAGTCTATGTCGACCGGATCGAGAATGCCGATGGCGAAGCGATGCTGTCGCGCGACCGCGCACGCCGCGAAGCCGCATGGGACAAGCTGGAAAATGAATTCGGCGAAGGCAAGCGCGTCGAAGGCGTGATCTTCGGCCGCGTCAAGGGCGGCTTCACCGTCGATCTCGACGGCGCCGTCGCGTTCCTGCCCGGCAGCCAGGTCGATATCCGCCCCGTGCGCGATGTCACCCCGCTGATGGACATTCCGCAGCCCTTCCAGATTCTCAAGATGGACCGTCGTCGCGGCAACATCGTCGTGTCGCGTCGCGCCGTTCTGGAAGAAACCCGTGCCGAACAGCGCACCGGTCTCATCCAGTCGCTGGCCGAAGGCCAGATCATCGACGGCGTCGTCAAGAACATCACCGATTATGGTGCGTTCGTTGACCTGGGCGGCATCGACGGCCTGCTGCACGTCACCGACATCAGCTACAAGCGCATCAACCACCCGAGCGAAGCGATCAGCATCGGCGAAACCGTCAAGGTGCAGATCATCCGTATCAACCAGGATACGCAGCGCATCTCGCTGGGCATGAAGCAGCTCGAAAGCGATCCGTGGGAAGGCGCCAGCGTCAAGTATCCGGTCGGTGCGAAGCTTTCGGGTGCCGTCACCAACATCACCGAATATGGGGCGTTCGTCGAGCTCGAGCCGGGCATCGAAGGTCTGGTGCACGTTTCGGAAATGTCGTGGACCAAGAAGAACGTCCATCCCGGCAAGATCGTTTCGACCAGCCAGGAAGTCGATGTCATCGTTCTGGAAGTCGATGCCGAAAAGCGCCGCATCTCGCTGGGCCTCAAGCAGGCACAGTCGAACCCCTGGGACGCCTTTGCAGAAAAGCACCCGGTGGGCAGCGTCGTCGAGGGCGAAGTCAAGAACGCGACCGAATTCGGTCTGTTCATCGGCCTGGATGGCGATGTCGACGGCATGGTCCACATGTCGGATATCGCCTGGGGCATCTCGGGTGAAGACGCGCTCAACCTGCACCTCAAGGGCGAGCAGGTGAAGGCGATCGTTCTCGACGTCGATGTCGAGAAGGAGCGCATCTCGCTGGGCATGAAGCAGCTCGAAAAGGGTGCTCCGGCCGTGGGCGGCGCCGACAGCTCGAACCTGCGCAAGAACGAAGTCGTCACTGTCACCGTGCTCGAAGTGCGCGACGGCGGCCTGGAAGTCCAGGTCGGCGAAGACGGCGCGACCGGCTTCATCAAGCGCAACGATCTGGGCCGCGACCGCGACGAACAGCGTCCCGACCGCTTCCAGGTCGGCCAGAAGCTCGACGCGATGGTCACCGGTTTCGACCGCTCGCGCAAGCCGACCTTCTCGGTCAAGGCGCACCAGCTGGCTGAAGAAAAGCAGGCGGTGGCTCAGTACGGTTCGTCCGACTCGGGCGCGTCGCTGGGTGACATTCTCGGCGCCGCTCTCAAGCAGCGCGAAGACTGATCCTGCGGTCATCCCCGTGCGGCTGCACGGGTGACGTTTCAAAAAGGGGCATCGGCTGTCGGCCGGTGCCCTTTTTTGTGCAATCTGGCGCGAATAGCAGCAGTCCCCCCAAGAACAGCGTTGAAACCAATCACGATTTCTGACAGCATTTATCTGCCTGTCGACTGGCAACAGCGCTGGGCACTTGCATCTGCGTTTCCGTTATACGGGTCAGACGCATTGGCTTGTCGGGGGGCTGGTCAATTGATTGTGGGATGTGGTGTGAGGGACGCCGCATTCTGGCATCCCGTCGTGTAATCGATTGCAGGAGATTGACCATGATACGATCGGAACTGCTGCAGCTGCTGGAGGAAGAAAATCCAGGGCTCCGGTCAGACGAGATCGAAAAGATCCTCGATATCTTCTTCGACAACATCATCGAGCGACTGGCCGAAGGGGGACGGGTCGAATTGCGGGGCTTCGGAGCCTTTTCCACCCGCGCGCGCGAGCCGCGCAAGGGGCGCAACCCGCGTACGGGCGAAGCCGTCGACGTGCCCGCCAAGCGCGTTCCCTATTTCAAGCCTGGCAAGGAAATGCGCGCTCGCCTGAACGCCGATTGAGCGGCCCGACGCGGCAGGCCAGCTACAGGCTTGCCGCGCCGCTTCATCCCGGCTTATAGACCCCTGCGCCGTGCGGGCGTGGCGAAATGGTAGACGCAACGGACTTGAACATCATGTGAGTGCGCGCGGGGAAACCTGCGACGTAGAACTGCTCAAATTCGGGGAACCCTGTCAAATGGCAATCCCGAGCCAAGCCCGGCCATCGCGGCCGGGAAGGTGTAGAGACTAGACGGGCAGCACCTAAACCCTGCGACTGGCAGGGCAGGGTGAAGGGATAGTCCAGACCCCGAACGCGCTTAAAGCGGCGCGGCGGCGAAAGCCGTGGCGGGTAAGAAAATCCGTCGGGCTTTGCCCATGGGGGTTCGAGTCCCCCCGCCCGCACCAGGCCTGCCGACAGGGCAGGCGCTCCGCGCCGGATCAGGCAGCGTTGCGCCCCTGCAGCGGATCGCGGCTGCTGATCGCGCAATTGCGTCCCGATGCCTTGGCTTCATAGAGCGCCGCATCGGCGCGCGCATAGAGGGCCTTGGCGCTGTCGCCAGCGCTCCAGCATGCCACGCCCAGGCTGGCGGTGATGTTGAGCGTCAGATTGCCATGCACCTGGAACGGCTGGCGCGCGATCGCGGCGCGGATGCGTTCGGCAATGGCATCGGCGATGACCGGCCGCGCGCGGTCGAGGATGACCATGAACTCCTCGCCGCCCATCCGGCCGATCATGTCGCCCGGCCGCAACAGCGACTGCACCCGGCTGGCCAGCGCCCGCAGCGCATCGTCGCCTGCGACATGGCCGTGGCGGTCGTTGATCGTCTTGAACCGGTCGATATCGAGCACGATGACCGCGAGTGCGCCACCCGTGCCCATGCGCTCGAGCCGCGCGTCGAGATCGCTCAGCACCTTGCGGCGGTTGGCAACACCGGTCAGAGGGTCTAGCTCGGAAAGGATGCGCAGCTTTTCATTCGCATCGTTGAGCGCCCTGGTGCGTTCGGCGACGCGTTGTTCCAGTTCGCCATGCGAGGTGCGGATCGCACCGGCCAGCGTCTCGAAGCGCGAGACGAGCCGCGCAACCTCGTTGCCGGTGCGATCGTCGGTCGGCATTTCCAGCATGGCATCGCTGGCCAGGCCGCGCGTGATCCGTTCCGCCTCGCGCGTGAGCCGCCGCAGCGGCTTGGCGACCAGATGGCGCAGTACCAGCACCACGATCAGCAGGCAGCCGGCCAGCGCGATCACTGCCATGGCCGCGATGCGCGGGATCGGACGCAGTGCCCTGGCCAGGATCAGCTGCTCGGGCTTGACGGTGAGGGCATACCAGCCCGCGCCAGGCACCTGGTGGAGCGAGACATAGGCGTCCAGCGCGTCGGCCTTGCCGACATAGCCGCTCTGGCCATGGCGACGCACCAGCGCCCAGATCGCCGCCAGATCGGGCCGGGCGCTGTTCGTGATGTCGAGATATTCTTCGGTCTTGCGGCTGTTCTGCCGCGTATATCCGGGATGATAGATCAGACGCCCTTCGCGCGAGATCAGGATCACCTTTTCCTCTGCGGAATCGGCAAAGCGCCCTGCAGGCGCGATTTCGTCTAGCGGCATCGACGTGCCGAACGTGCCGATATGCTGCGCATCGCGATCGACCGGGGTCATGCAGCCCGTCGTCCAGACCTCCTGATATTTCAGCGAGATCAGCGATTGCAGTCCGGTGCAGCGCATCGCGCGGGCAGGATTGGCGGCGATGGTCGAAATGGTCGCGAATTCGCGATCCTGGAACGCGAAGTCCGCAGGCGCGGTCTGGCGATAGAATTCCAGCCGATCGGGCCGGTCGGGCGCGAAGATGACGATGCCGTTGCGCGGCGTGAAATAGTAAAGGCTTTCCAGATCGTGACGGCTGCCTTCGCTGAGGCGGCGGATGGCCAGGGTCGCGGCCACGATGTCGCGCACCGCGCCATCGTCCTGATCGATCCCGGCGGGGACGAAAGCCGCCATGCCATGCACCATGCCGATCGCGGTCGGGCCGCCGGTGAACATCCCGTCGATGCTGCGCCGCGTGCCGTCAGGACGCAGCGGATAGAGCGCCTCGAACGCGCGGCGCGCATCGGCATCGGTCAGCGCGGCATGCTCTTCGCGGAACAGTTCGACCGCCCGTGTCTGCGTCCGCTGGATGCGATCGAACCGGTCGCTCAGTTCATTGACCACTGCAGCGTTGCGCTGGTCGAGCCGTGCCAGCGACTCGTCGATCGCCTTGGCGCGTTCCTGCGAAAACGCGACTAGCGCGGTTGCGGCGATCATCAGGGTGAAGCCGATGGCGAGGCTCAGCGCCGTGCGCGAGCTGACCGACAGCGAACGGAACCATGGCGAGAGGCGGGCAAGCATGGCGTCTTGTGGACGATTTTGGTTAATTTACTGCAAAGGTTGGGAGTTTCCACCGCATTGGCGGGATTATCCTATCCGCAAGCGATCGCGCGGGCCTATGCTGGCGACAGGGGCCAGGTTGTGATGCGGGTCATGGTTTGACCGGATATTGCCGCTACGGTAATGTGATCCAGGGTCGTTGGCGGTTCCTGGCTGGAGAGGCTGAACGATGGAAAACAGGTTGATGAAATCGGGCATGCAGGCGGCCGCGCTGACAGCGGTGCTCGCCATGGCGCTGCCAATGCCTGCCCAGGCCCAGTTCGGCGGCCTGTTGCGCTCACGACCCAGCAGCAGCGGCAAGACCGCGACAGGATGCGACGACAGCGCGGGCAAGGCCGCAGGACGGTCGGTGCTTGGCGGCGTGCTCGGCGGTCTGGCGAGCCGTGCAGGGCTTCCCAGCTTCCTGCCCGTGCCCGAGGTCGCCGGCCTGCTGACCGACGCCATCGCCTGCAAGCTGGAGCCCGAGGAGCAGAAAAAGGCGGCGGACGCGACGCTGGAGGCGACGCGCGGCGAAGAGGTCGGCAGCAGCTCGTCCTGGACCAGCGAGACGCGCAAGGACGTGTCGGGCACCTCGACCGTGGTCGGCAAGACCCAGCTCGCGGATGGATCGACCTGCATGAACGTCAACGATGTCATCATCGTCGAGGGCGAGGAGACAACGGTGTCGAAGCGCATGTGCAAGAAGCCGGGTGCAGCGCGCTACGAAATCGCGCAGGCCTGATTTGATGCGCGCACCGCATAAGCTGTTGCTGGCTCTGGCGGCGGTCGCGCTGCTGTGCGGCCAGTCGCCCGCGCCGATGGACCCGGCCAATCCCAGCTGCCCCAAGGCACCCGACTGGTCGAACAACAAGATCATGGCGCTGAAGGTGGTCAAGAAGGGCGATGCCAAGGTGCTGCTGGCCGAAGGTCCGGTCGATCAGACATTGCCCGACCGACTGAAACAGGCGCTGACCGACAATCCCGATATCAGCGAGATCTGGCTGCGCTCGCCCGGTGGCAACGCACGCGCCGGCAATGCGGCGGGACGGCTGATCCGTTCCACGCCGGGGCTGGTGACGCGCATTCCGGCGGGCTGGACCTGCTTTTCCGCGTGCAATTTCGTGTTCATGGGCGGCCAGCTGCGCGTGGTCGAACCCGGCGGCAATTTCATGGTCCACATGTTCACCATGACCAATGACCGCGACGCGATCGACCAGTCGGTGGCGCTGGGCACTGACACCACGGTCGAGCTGATCGGCGATATCGAGCAGGAAAGCGCGCTGCTCGCCAGCGAGGACAATGATTTCCTGATCCGCATGGGCGTCTCGCGCAAGCTGCTGACCGACATCATGTACAAGCAGAAGGCGGTGGCGAGCAGCGGCGGCGGCGATCAGTCGACCCGGCGATGCCTGACGCAGGAAGAGGTGTTCAAGTACAACGTCGCGAACGTGCAGGAATAGCGGTCGCGCCGCTCAGGCCGTCGCGCTGAGCAGCCACACCTTGTTGCGCATCATCACGCCTTCGCCTTCGCGATAGTGGCGCGTGAACAGCGCGAGCAGATCGTTGCGCGCAGCCTCCAGCACCTCCGGCCCGGCTTCGGCGAGTGCGCGGCCGATCGCCATGCTGGCGAGCGCAAAGTCCGCCGCATCCTCAGGGAGCGCGCCGGGGCCGCCGATCGCCTGTTCGCACTGATAGGTCTCCACCTCGGGCGCGGAAAACCCGGCGTGCGCCAGGATATCGCGGACATAGTCCAGATCGGCAAAGGCGAACGGACCGGGGTCACGCGGATCAGGCGAGGGGATGTCGACGTGCGCCCGCGCGACGCCCATCAGCTCCATCATCCACGGATTGTCGCGCGGCGGACCCCAGACCGCCAGGTCCATCCGCCCGCCGGGCTTCAGTAGACCGTGCAGGTTGGCGAAGGCGGCATAGGGCTCGGCAAAGAACATCGATCCGAAGCGCGAGACCAGCCGGTCATGAGGCGCGTCATCGAGCGAAACAGTCGCGGCATCGGCGCAGAGAAAGCGGACGTTCGCCTGCCCCTCGGCGCGCCGCGAGGCTTCTGCGATCAGGTCGGGCGATATATCGATCCCCAGCACCGCGCCTTCGGACCCGACCGCCTCGGCCAGCGC
>LSHP01000011.1 GCA_001555775.1 Acidovorax delafieldii
CCCGCGCAGCGGGTGGTGGAGGGGCAGCGGGGTCGTGCTTCAGATGAGCAGATGTGCCATCTCGCTTCCCCTCCACCACCGACTTGCAGTCGGCGGTCCCCCTCCCCGAGACAAGCTCGGGGAGGATTTAAGGAGAGCTAACCCAAAGCCGCCTGCTTCTCTTCGGCCAGCCGGTCGAGCTCGGCGCGGCTCTTCTTTTCGGCGGCCGATTTCAGCTGCCCGCACGCGGCCATGATATCGCGGCCGCGCGGGGTGCGCACCGGCGCGCTGATGCCGCCTTCGAACACGATGTCCGAAAAGCGCTTGATCCGCTCGGGATCGGAGCATTCGTACGCCGCGCCGGGCCAGGGGTTGAACGGGATCAGGTTCACCTTGGCGGGCAGGCCATAAGCCTTGAGCAGCCGGACGAGCTCGCGCGCGTCTTCGTCGCTGTCGTTCTTGTCCTTGAGCATCACATATTCGAAGGTGATGCGGCGCGCATTGCTCGCGCCGGGATAGTCCGCGCAGGCCTGGAGCAGCTGTTCGAGCCCGTATTTGCGGTTCAAGGGCACGATCTCGTCGCGCACCTCCTTGGTCACCGCATGCAGCGAGACCGCGAGGTTCACGCCGATCTCCTCGCCGCAGCGCGCCATCATCGGCACGACGCCGCTGGTCGACAGCGTGATGCGCCGCTTGGAGAGCGCCAAGCCGTCGCCGTGCATGACGACCTTCATCGCGTCGCGGACATGATCGAAATTGTACAGCGGCTCGCCCATGCCCATCAGCACGATATTGGTGAGCAGCCGGCCATCGGCGGTATAGGCGGCAGCGTCCTCGTCCTCGTCGAGCCGGTCCATCGCGCCCTTGGGCCATTCGCCTAGCGCATCGCGCGCGAGCATCACTTGGCCGACGATCTCGCCCGGCGTCAGGTTGCGCACCAGCCGCATCGTGCCGGTATGGCAGAAGCGGCAGTTGAGCGTGCAGCCCACCTGGCTCGAGATGCACAGGGTGCCGCGGTCCGCATCGGGGATGAAGACCATCTCGTAATCCTGGCCGTCGTCGGTGCGCAGCAGCCATTTGCGCGTGCCGTCGCTCGAAACCTGCGCCTCGACGATTTCGGGACGACCGATGACGAAGCGCTCGGCGAGCCATGGACGCATCGGCTTGGCGATGTCGGTCATGCTTTCGAAATCGGTGACGCCGCGATGGTAGATCCAGTGGAACAGCTGTTTCGAGCGCAGCTTAGCCTGCTTGCGGTCGAGCCCGGCAGCCTCGAGAAGCGCGCCGATATCCTCGCGCGCAAGGCCCATCAGGTCGCTGCGGCCATCGGCGCGCGGCGTGATCGCGCGCGGCACCGGCACGGGGTCGATATGGCCCGGGATGGGCATGGAGATAGGCGTTTCGGCGTTCATGGCGGCGCACATAGTCAAATTCCGGCGGAATTGCTAGCTGTGCCGCTGGCGAACCACCGTCCGACGTCTTCAGGAGCCCCCATGGATCGTTTCTTCACCGTGATTGCCACCCGTGTCGCCTGGCTGGTGGGCAGGCCCTTTGCCTTTTTCGCGGCCACTTTGATCATCGTGATCTGGGGGGTAACCGGGCCGGTATTCGACTATTCGGATACGTGGCAGCTGGTGATCAACACTGGCACCACGATCATCACCTTCCTGATGGTGTTCGTGATCCAGAACAGCCAGAACCGCGATGCGGCGGCGATGCAGGCCAAGCTCGACGAATTGATCCGCGCGCAGCAGGACGCGCGCAATGCCTTTATCGGCATCGAGCATCTCACCGACGTGCAGATCGACGCGCTCCGCGCCGCGCTGGAAGAGGAGGGGCGTGCCAGGGGCGACCATCACAAGGCGGCCCATGCCAGTGTCGAGCGGCTGCTCGAGCGTATCTAGCTGCGTCGCGCACAGCCCAGGGCAGCGGCGTCCATCGCGGTCGCGGCGCCCTTCAGCAGATACAGGTCGCGGATGGTGTTGCCGCGTGCATCCTGGCTGCTCGCGGTCATTTCGCGCGCCGAGCGCATCGCGGCGATAATGCTGGCATCCATCGTCTTGTCGCGGGCCCAGGCATCGCCGCCGCCACCGGTCAGGCGAAAGCGGCGGATGCCGATCGTCAGCGTGACGGCTTGCCCCCTAGCCATCGCACGGCTCAAACGCAGGTGGAACTGGCCGCGCACGCCGCGCTTGGGCCAATAGCCGATGCTGGCAAAGGGGCGGTATTGCCGGGTCCCGCGCATCTCATCGGGTTGCGCTATGGCATAACAGCGGGGCACTTGCGGGTCGCGGAAGGCGCCCCAGGCCTCGAATACGCCGAGGCTGTCGCGCGCGTGTGCCGTCGGCACGAGCGAGGCGATCAGCGCAAGCGCGGCGACGCATCGCCTCACGCATGACCTCCGCCGGTGCCGGTGACGACGATTTGCTCCTGGCTGTTCTCGATCATCACTACCGATCCCTGCGGCAGACCGGGCGCGATCGGCGCGCCGAATTGCGGGTGTTCGGGCAGGCCGAGCAGCACGCCGCGCAGCACCCGGCTGGATATGCCGTGCATGATCACCAGCCGGTCGCCCGGTTCGTCGGCATGATCGGCCAGCCACCCGATGACGCGCTCGGCAATCTCGGGATAAGTCTCGCCATCGGGGGCGGGCGTGAGCAGCATGTCGGCGCTGACGATCGGGCCGACCTTTTCGACCACCTCGGCATAATAGCGCCCGCCCCAGCAACCCATGCCGATCTCGGCAAGGCGGATGTCGCGCGCGGCATCGTGCCAGTCGAGCCCGAGATGTTCGGTGATCACCGCCAGCGTCTGGAGCGCGCGGCCGGTATCCGATGCCCAGAGCTTCAAATCCGGCTTCGTCCCCAGCACGCTTGCGAGCGCTGCGCCCATGGCATCGGCCTGGGCAAAGCCCGCGCGTGTCAGCGGGGTGTGCAGATGGTCACCCTGCAGTCTTTTGGCGGCGTTGAACACGGTCTCGCCATGGCGCGCGATGAACAGGCGTCCGGGCACCGGCGGGCAGGTGAAGCGGGAATTTTGCGTCATATCGGACCCGTTTCGGCAAAGGGGGGCCAATAGGCAAGTCTATCCCGTCATTTTCCACAGTTTTGGCGCGTTTCCCCGGCTATCGGCTTGCCCCTAAAGCCAATCTTGTTAATGAAGTGGGTCCGGAATCTGCCTGCATGGCGGATATGTCATTTGCTGATGAGGCCGCAGTGCCTCGGGGGATTTTCATGAAAGCGACAATCGAACGCGCGACGCTCCTCAAGAGCCTCAGCCATGTTCAGTCGGTGGTGGAACGGCGCAACACGATCCCCATCCTGTCGAACGTGCTGATCGAGGCGTCGAGCGATGGCGCGCTGCGCTTCATGGCGACCGATCTCGACCTGCAGATCGTCGAGACGATGAGCGCCTATTCGGTCGAGACCCCCGGATCGATCACGGTATCGGCGCACACGCTGTTCGAGATCGCGCGCAAGCTGCCCGATGGCAGCCAGGTGATGCTCGATGCCGCCGACGGCAAGATGCTGGTGCGCGCAGGCCGCAGCCGCTTCACGCTGCCGACGCTGCCGCGCGACGACTTCCCGGTGATTGCCGAGGGCGACCTGCCGACCAGCTTCGAGCTGGCTGCGGCGGAGCTGGTGCAGATCATCGACAAGACGCGTTTCGCGATCTCGACTGAAGAGACGCGCTATTATTTGAACGGCATCTTCCTACACGTCGCCGATGATGACCGACCGGTGCTCAAGGCCGCCGCGACCGATGGCCACCGCCTCGCGCGCGTGACGCTCGACCGGCCCGATGGCGCGGAAGGCATGCCCGACGTGATCGTGCCGCGCAAATGCATCGCCGAACTGCGCAAGCTGCTCGACGAGCGCGGCGATTCGCGCGTGCAGGTCGACCTGTCGGCGAGCAAGATCCGCTTCACCCTGGGCAGCGCGATCCTGACCTCGAAGCTGATCGACGGGACCTTCCCCGATTACAGCCGCGTCATCCCGACCGCGAACGACAAGCTGCTCAAGATCGACCCGCGCGCCTTTGAACAGGGCGTCGACCGCGTTGCCACCATCGCCACCGAAAAGACCCGCGCGGTCAAGATGGCGCTGGAAAAGGACAAGATCACGCTTTCGGTCACCAGCCCGGAAAACGGCACCGCGGCCGAAGAGGTCGAAGGGCAGTATGCCAGCGACGGGTTCGAGATCGGCTTCAACGCGCGTTATCTGCTCGACATCCTGAGCGAGATCGATGGCGATGTGGTCGAGCTTCACCTGGCCGACAGCAGCGCCCCGACGCTGATCCGCGAGAACGACAAGGCCACCGCGCTCTACGTGCTGATGCCGATGCGCGTCTGACGCGCGCGTTCCGCTTTCATTAAGCCAGCCTCGTCATTCCCGCGAAAGCAGGAATCCCGCTTCTGCGCCTACGTCCCTCGACTTCGCTCGGGACAAACGGAAGGGGGGTGCCAGGATGTTGGCCAGCTCCTGTGGCACGGTTAGGATCCAGAGAACCCCTGACCACCTCCCGCGTTCCCGAGCGAAGTCGAGGGACGTTGCACTACGGCCTGCCATTAGGACGCAGCCTCAAAGCAAAGCGCCCTCCCGGTGAGGGGAGGGCGCTTCGTCTGTCTGGCGATGTCCGCCGTGAAAAATCAGCGGTCGCCGATCTTCACATAGGGGCGTTGCGTCGGGCCGGTATACAGCTGACGCGGACGGCCGATCTTCTGGCCGGGGTCGGAGATCATCTCGTTCCACTGCGCCACCCAGCCGACGGTGCGCGCCAGAGCGAACAGAGCGGTGAACATGGTGGTCGGGAAGCCGATCGCCGAGAGGATCACGCCCGAATAGAAGTCAACGTTCGGGAACAGCTTCTTCTCGATGAAATAGGGGTCGTTGAGCGCCATTTCCTCGAGCTGCAGCGCGACCTCGAACACCGGATCGCTGACCTTGAGCGCGTCGAACACCTCGCGCACGGTCTTCTGCATGACGGTCGCGCGCGGATCGTAGTTCTTGTAGACGCGGTGACCAAAACCCATCAGGCGGAACGGATCGTTCTTGTCCTTGGCGCGCTCGATATAGTGCGGGATCTTGTCGGGCGTGCCGATCTCTCGCAGCATGTTGAGTGCGGCCTCGTTGGCGCCGCCATGCGCCGGACCCCACAGACAGGCGATGCCCGCCGCGATGCACGCGAACGGATTGGCACCCGAGGAACCGGCGAGGCGCACGGTCGAGGTCGAGGCGTTCTGCTCGTGGTCGGCATGCAGGATGAAGATGCGATCGAGCGCGCGCTCGACCACCGGGTTGACCTCATAGGGCTCGGCAGGAACGCCGAAGGTCATCTTGAGGAAATTGCCGGTATAGGACAGCGAGTTGTCGGGATAGACGAAGGGCTGGCCGACCGAATATTTGTACGCTGCGGCCGCGATCGTCGGCATCTTGGCGATCAGCCGGTGGCTCGAGATGCGGCGGTGATCGGGATCGGCAATGTCGGTCGAGTCGTGATAGAAGGCCGAGAGCGCGCCGACGACGCCGCACATGATCGCCATCGGGTGCGCATCGCGGCGGAAACCGCGATAGAATTGCATCAGCTGCTCGTGCAGCATCGTGTGGCGGGAGATCGTGTAGGTGAAGCTGTCGAGCTCGTCCTTGCTCGGCAGTTCGCCGTTAAGCAGCAGGTACGAGACTTCCATGAAGCTCGAATCCTCGGCCAGTTCGCCGATCGGATAGCCGCGGTGCAGCAGCACGCCCTCGTCGCCATCGATATAGGTCAGCGCGGAATCGCAGCTGGCGGTCGAGGTGAAGCCCGGATCATAGGTGAAGCAGCCGGTTTCGGCATAGAGCTTGCGGATGTCGATGACGTCCGGACCGATCGTGCCGGAGCGGATCGGATAGCCGCTTTCCTTGTCGCCGATCTTCAATGATGCGCTGTCTGACACGGTTCTTCTCCTCCAAACGTAGTGACGGTGCGCGTGGGGCCGTCAGGCGGCCACGTGCGTGATATCGTTGATCCGGGCGAGCGATTCCTCGCGACCCAGCAGTTCGAGCACGTCGAATATACCCGGTGAGCGCGCCTGTCCGGTCAGGGCGGCGCGCAGCGGCTGGGCATAAGTGCCAAGGCCGTGCCCCTGTGCCTCGGCAAATTGGGTAAGCTTTTCCTCCAGCGCGGCAGCCGTCCATGACGGTGCTTCGGCCAGAACCGGTAATACTGTCTGCAAGACCGCGACCCCTGCCTCGTCTAGCAGGGATTTTGCTTTCTCGTCCATGCTTAACGGGCGATTCTTGAAGAGAAACTGCGCTCCTTCGGCGAGTTCGTTGAGGTCGCGCGCGCGCGGCTTCATCACCGGCATGGCGCGGCCCAGCAGATCGATGCCGCCGGCCGGATCGAATTCGGGCATCAATGCCGCCACGCGCGGTGCGACCAGTGCAGCAAGCGCGGTATCGTCCATCTCGCGCAGATACTGTCCGTTGAGGTTGATCAGTTTCTTGGCATCGAAGCGCGAGGGCGACTTTCCGACATTGGCGAGCGAGAACAGCTCGACCGCCTCGGCGCGAGAGATCTTCTCGCGGTCGCCATAGCCCCAGCCCAGACGAAGCAGATAGTTGAACATGGCATCGGAGACCACGCCCATGTCGTCGCGATAGGCTTCCACGCCCAATGCGCCGTGACGCTTCGAGAGCTTCGCGCCATCATTGCCGTGGATCAGCGGGATATGCGCGTACACGGGCTCGGGCCATCCCATCGCCTGGATCAGCGCGAGCTGGCGGAAGGCGTTGTTGAGATGGTCGTCGCCGCGGATGATGTGGGTTACGCCCATATCGTGATCGTCCACGACCACCGCGAGCATATAGGTGGGGGTGCCATCGGAGCGCAGCAGGACATAATCGTCGAGTTCGCGCGTATCGACGGTGACGTTACCCTGGACCTGATCGGCAATCGTCATCTTGCCCGATTGCGGTGCTTTTAGCCGCACGACGTAGGGGGCGCCCGCCGGTGCTTCACTGGGATCGCGATCGCGCCAGCGGCCGTCATAGCGCATCGGCAGCTTCTTCTCGCGCTGCTCGGCGCGCATCGCTTCCAGCTCCTCCGCAGTGGCGAAGCACTTGTACGCCTTGCCCGCATCGAGCAGCTGGTGCGCAACCTCGGCATGCCGTGCCGCGCGCTCGCTCTGGAAGACCGGTGTGTCGTCCCAATCGAGGCCCAGCCAGTCGAGACCGGCAAAGATCGCGTCGATCGCTTCAGGCGTGGAACGCGCCTTGTCGGTATCCTCGATCCGCAGCAGCGCCTTGCCGCCATGGTGGCGGGCGAACAGCCAGTTGAACATCGCGGTGCGCGCGCCGCCGATATGCAGGAATCCGGTGGGGGAAGGGGCGAACCGGGTTACGACCTGACCGCCGGACGCACCCGCCGGAAGGTCCGATTTTTCGCCGCTTGCACTCACTTACGCTTTCCTTTCAAACTCGCCGATGATGGCAATTTCGACCGCCTCTAGCACGGCTTTCTGGCAGCGACAAATGGCCAGTCTGCGCCGGTTTTCAATGGCCCCGCCTTCCGTCGCGGCCATAGGGCAATGGCTGCTGGCAGAGCGCGATCAGCTGCCGGTATGGATCGTCGTCGCGTTCGGCGCGGGGATTGCCGCCTGGTTCGCGCTGCCCGGCGGTGAATGGCCGGTGGCGGTCATCGCGCTCAGCCTGGCAGGCGCGCTGGCGCCGCTCGCCTGGTGCCGGTCCTTTCGCGCGATGGAACTGGCCGCGCGCTGCCTGTTCGTGGGCCTGCTGATGCTCGCGGCAGGTTGCGCGACCATGGCCTGGCGCGCCGAGCGCGTCGCCGCCGACCCGCTGCCCGCACCCTGGTTCGGTACGCTGACCGGCCGGATCGAGGCGCGCGAAACGATCCCCGCGCGCGATATGGTGCGCCTGATCATCCGGCCCGTTCCTGCGCTGGGCCTGCCAGAGCAGGTTCGAGTCAATCTCGAGCTCAAACACGATGACCCAACGCTGCGGCCCGGCGCGATCATTGCAGGCCGGGCGCGGCTGATGCCGCCCGCGCAGGCGGCGCTGCCCGGCGGTTACAGCTTTGCCCAGCGCGCCTGGTTCGACGGGCTCGGCGCGACCGGCAGCATGCTCGACAAGCCGCAGCTGCTCAAGCCCGGTGAAACGGCCGGGGCGCTCGATTCGCTGCGTGCGCGGCTCTCGGCCCATATCCAGGCCTCGGTGCCCGGAGGGGCAGGCGGCATTGCCGCGACCCTGGCGACGGGCGATCGCGGCGCGATCAGCGAGGAAGATGCCGAGGCGATGCGGTCGAGCGGCCTGGCGCACCTGCTCTCGATTAGCGGGCTGCACGTCACCGCGCTGATCGGCGCGGTGTGGCTGCTGACGCTGCGGCTGCTCGCCTTGTTCCCGTCGCTCGCGCGCGCCTGGCGACTGCCGCTCGTCGCAGCCGGGGCAGGGGCGCTGGCCGGTATCGGCTATACTTTGCTCACCGGGGCCGAGGTGCCGACGATCCGATCGTGCGCGGCGGCCTTGCTGGTGCTGCTCGCGCTGGCGCTCGGGCGCGATCCGGTCTCGCCCCGGCTGATCGCGGCAGGAGCATTCCTGGTGCTGCTGGTCTGGCCCGAATCGCTGATGGGGCCGAGCTTCCAGCTGAGCTTCGCTGCCGTCACCGCGATCGTCGCGCTGCACGATCTTCCCGCGATGCGGCACTGGGCAGCGGCGGACCTAGGCTGGGCCGGGCGAGCGTCGCGCTTCCTGGCGATGACCTTCCTCACCGGGCTGCTGATCGAGTTCACGCTGATGCCGATCGCGCTGCACCATTTCGGCAAGGCGGGGCTCTACGGCGCGCTCGCCAACATGGTGGCGATCCCGCTCACCACCTTCGTCATCATGCCGGTCGAGGCGCTGGCGCTGCTGCTCGATACTGTCGGTCTCGGCGCGCCCTTCTGGTGGCTGTGCGGCATTGCGATCCAGGCACTGATCGATCTGGCGCATTCTGTCGCAAGTGCACCGGGCGCGGTAGCGCTGTTCCCGCGAACCGGTGGGCACGTCTTCGCGCTGTTCGTGCTTGGCGGGCTGTGGCTGTTCCTGTGGCGAACGCGCTGGCGCTGGTTGGGGCTGGTGCCGGTGGCGACCGCCTCCTTGCTCGCCGCGCTCCAGCCTGCGCCCGATCTGCTGGTGACGGGCGACGGGCAGCATGTTGCGGTCAACGCGCCCGGCGGCGGACTGGTGCTGCTGCGCCGCAGGACCGGCGACTATGCGCTGCAGAGCCTGAGCGAAAGCGCCGCCTTTCAGGGCGAGCCGATCGCGATGGAGGACTGGCCGGGCGCGCGCTGCAATGCCGATTTCTGCAGCCTGGTGCTGCGCGACCAAAAGGTGCTCATTGGTCGAAGCCGCGAGCGCATTCCCGAACGCGACCTCGCCGCTGCATGCCGCAGGGCCGATATCGTGATCGCGGGCCGCTGGCTGCCGAAGAGCTGCCGTCCGCGCTGGTTCAAGGCGGACCGGGCGTTGCTCGATCGGACCGGGGGGCTTGCCATCTATCTCGGTGGGCGCCGGGTCCGCACCGTTGCTGAAACCCATTCAGGCCATCCCTGGTGGGACCGCGCGATGGCGCTGCGCGAGGTTGCGCGCGAGAAGGCACGCGCCGAGCGGCTCAGCACTCGACCACGTTGACCGCGAGCCCGCCCTGCGAGGTTTCCTTGTAGCGCTCGTTCATGTCGAGCCCGGTGCGGCGCATCGTCTCGATCACCTCGTCCAGGCTGACCCGGTGCGTGCCATCGCCCATCATCGCCAGCCGCGCTGCCTCGATCGCCTTGACCGCACCGACCGCGTTGCGCTCGATGCACGGCACCTGGACGAGGCCGGCGACCGGATCGCAGGTGAGCCCCAGATTGTGCTCCATGCCGATTTCCGCCGCGTTCTCGACCTGCATCGCCGACCCGCCCCAGGCCGCGACCAGCCCGGCCGCCGCCATCGAGCAGGCGACACCGACCTCGCCCTGGCAGCCCACTTCGGCACCCGAGATCGAGGCGTTCTCCTTGAATAGCGATCCGATCGCGGCTGCGGTGAGCAGGAACCGCTCGATACCAGCCTGATCCGCGCCGGGCGCGAAACGGTCGTAGAAACGCAGCACCGACGGAATGATCCCCGCTGCGCCGTTGGTGGGGGCGGTCACGACCTTGCCGCCTGCCGCATTTTCCTCGTTCACCGCCAGCGCCCAGAGGTTGACCCAGTCGATCACGGTCAGCGGATCGGACAGCATCCGCTCCTGCCGCTCCATCAGATGCGCCATGACGAGCGGCGCGCGGCGCCTGACCTTGAGCCCGCCGGGCAAAATGCCGCCGGTGCGGATGCCGCGGTCGATACAGGCCGACATGGCCGACGCGATTTCGGCCAGACCTGCCGACAGCGCCTCCGGGCTGCGCGCGGCCAGCTCGTTGGCGCGCATGATCTCGGCGATCGAGAGCCCCGTCTCCGCCGCAATGGCGAGCAGGTCCGCGCCCGAGCGAAAGACATGCGGCACGTCCCAAAGCCCGCCGCCGCCGGGCGCGTTGCCGCCGGTCTCGGCTTCGTCGATCACCGCGCCGCCGCCGACCGAATAATAGGCACGCTGGTCGAGTTCAGAACCATCCGCCGCAAAGGCGGTGAAGGTCATGGCATTGCTGTGATATTCCAGACGCTCGCGTTGCAGGAAGATCAGGTCTGCCGCTTCGTCGAAGGCGATGCGGTGGTGCCGCGCGAGCAGGATTTCGCCATCCGCCCGGATCGTCTCGATCAGCCGGTCCGCGGCGTCGGGGTCGCATGTCACCGGCTCCTCGCCCGCCAGTCCGAGCAGGATCGCGCGGTCGCTGGCATGGCCCTTGCCTGTCAGCGCCAGCGATCCGTAGAGCCGCGTCTCCACCCGCGCGACCCTGTCCAGCAGCCCCGCATCCTCCAGCCGCGCAACGAAGCGCCCGGCCGCGACCATCGGCCCCATGGTATGAGAACTCGAAGGGCCGATGCCGATCTTGAACAGATCGAAGACGGAGGCGACCATGGGATATCCTTGTGCGAGAAGGTTCAGTCGGCAGCGCCCGGCTGTTCGCCGAGCAGATGCTGCTGCCAGAAGGCGAGCGTGGCCCAGAAGAGATAATCGGCGTTTTCCTTGCGGCGGAAGCCATGTCCCTCGTTGCGTGCGAGCAGATGCCAGGCACTGCCGCCGTGCGAGCGCACCGCATCGATGATCTGATCGGCCTCGCTCGCCGGAACCCGCGGATCGTTGGCGCCGGTCACCACCATCAGCGGAATCTTCAGCTGATCGACCCGGGTGAGCGGGCTGATCTCCTCCAGCTTGGCGCGCAGCTCGGGAACGCGCTCGTCGCCATATTCTATCCGTCTGAGGTCCCGCCTGTATTCTTCTGTATTTTCTAGGAAAGTCACGAAATTCGAAATGGCGACGATGCAGCTTGCCGCGTTGAAGCGGCGGCCATAGCGGATCGCGCTGGCATAGCACATATATCCGCCATAGCTGCCACCGGTAACGCCGAACCGCTTCGCGTCGAGCGTCGGATATCGGTTGAGCCGGTCAAGAAAGGCGCCGATATCCTTGACCGAATTTTCGCGCCGGAAAGGCCCGTTGTCCAGATTGACGAAGCGCTTGCCGAACCCGGTCGAACCACGAACATTGGGATAGAAGACCGCGATACCCAGTTCGTTGATCAGATAATTGGTTCGGCCCAGAAATCCTGCCGTCGCCTGACCCTCCGGCCCGCCATGGATCGACATGATCAACGGCCGCTTGCCGGGGTGCTTCCCGGGATCGGGCCGATAGAGCAGGCCTGAAATCGCCTCGCCGTCGAAGCTCTTGATCTCGACCAGTTCGGGCAGGACATTGTCCGCCGGGTCGAGGCCGCCGGTCTCGCTCTCGGTCCAGCGGGTGACCTTGAGCGTCGCTGGGTCGAGGCTATAGGCATCACCCGGCGACTGGTTGGAATAGACGGTGAAACCGAGATCGCCCCAGGGTGCAAACTTCATTCCCGATCCGATCTCGCCCGGGGGGAGCCCCGTCACCTGGCGCTTGGCCCCACTGGCGATGTCGTAAAGATAAAGCCTGGAAAAGCCTGCTTCATTAACGACATAGGCGATGGTCTTGCCATCCTTCGATATATCGAAACTGCTGATGTCCCAACGCCCGCCGTCGATCATCGGGGTGAACAGCCCGGTCTCGGTGTCGAGCAGCCCGAGCCGCTGGACGTCCGAGTCCTTGTCGCTCGAGACCCACAGACGGCCATCGGGAGCGAATTGCAGATTGCCATAGGCGACCGGGGTGGCATCGCGCGTCACCTGCCGGATCGCGCCGGTCTCGACATTGATGATGTGCAACTGGCTGTCAGTCACCGAGATATAGTTGAACACCAGCAGGTCGCGGCCGTTGGGCGCGAAATCGATCGCCGCCCAGCCGCCGCTGTCCGTTGAAAGCACCATCCGCGCCGACCCGGGCGTACGCGGGTCCATGATGTAGATGTCGTTATACACCCCGGTGCGCATGTTGCTGCCATAGGCAACAAGCTTGCCGTCGTCGGAGAACGGTCCCAGCGCGTGGCGGCTCTTGCCGTCGGTCAGCAAAGTCAGCCGGCCCGATTCGAGCGCATAGATCTGCGAGACCTCGTTACCCCCGGCGTCCTTCTCGAGCAGCAGCACCTCGCCATCGGGCGACCAGCTGCCGCTGAAGATCGGCTCTTCCTCGAAGGTGACCTGCCGCCGCGCCGATCCGGGGGCTGCGACGCGGTGCAACTGCGCGACATTGGCAAAGCGCGTGGTGATCAGCATCGACCGGTCGACGGGGTGCCAGCCGACAAAACCGGCGGTGCGGTATTCGAGATAGGGGCGGGTATCGGCGACCAGCGATTGCCCGATCGGCGGAACGCCATCGGCGACCATCGCAGCCGGGGGCGGCACTATGGGATCGGCCGGGGCGGCGTCCTCGGCGGCCACAGGGACAGCCAGACCGACCGCCAGCGCGGCCAGCGCCCATGTCCAACTGCGCCGATGCATCCTGCGTCCCTTCATGTCTTGCTGCCCGTCTATGCGGCGCGCGCGCCCTTGGCAACCGCACAGCCAGATGGCCTGCCAAACACCCCTCTAGGCAGTGATGCAGCCAGGCCCTAGAAGCGCGGGCCATGGACCCCAGGCCCGCCCCTCTTTCCCAGCCCTTCGTTCTGCTCGATGATGCCCGTGTCCAGGGGGCCAGCCCGGCGCGGCTGTACCGCGATCCGGTGCGCTGCCTGTCGGCGCACACCGCCGGGGAGCTGGACCAGTTGCTCGACGAGTTGCGCAGCGCGGGGCGGCAAGGGCTGCATGCGGCGGGCTATCTTGCCTACGAGGCCGGCTATGCCCTCGAACCCCGGCTGCGGCCGCTGCTCGAGGCGCTGGGGCCGATGCGGCTCGCGTGGTTCGGATTGTTCGAAGGATATGACGTCATGCCGCCCGAGGCCGTGCCGGACTGGCTCACCCTGCAGAGCGGGGAGGCGCAAGCCTCTCTCACCCCGGCGCGCTCCGCAATGGCCGAGCACGACTATGCGGCGCGCTTTGCGCTGGTGCACGAGGCGATCGCACGCGGCGATATCTATCAGGCCAATCTGACCTTCCAGAACCATGCTGCCATATCAGGCCACCCGCTGGCGCTGTATCGGGCTTTGCGCGCGGGATCGGCGGCGGGCTATGGCGGCGTGGTGTTCGACGGTGCCGACTGGCAATTGAGCCTGTCGCCCGAGATGTTCTTCTCGCTGCGCGATGGCGCGATGACCGCCCGCCCGATGAAGGGCACGCGCCCGCGCGAGGCAGATCCGGCACGCGATGCCCTGGCGGCGGAGCAGCTGCGCGGCTCGGAAAAGGACCGGGCGGAAAACCTGATGATCGTCGATCTGCTGCGCAACGATCTGGCGCGCGTCGCGGTGCCCGGCAGCGTGCGCGTCACCGACCTGTTCCGCATCGAAAGCTATCCCAGCGTGCACCAGATGACCTCGACCGTCCGCGCGGCGCTCGCGCCGGACCGCGACGTGATCGACATTCTCCGCGCGATCTATCCGTGCGGCTCGATCACCGGGGCGCCCAAGATCCGCGCGATGGAATTGCTGCGTGCAATCGAGGCCGGGCCGCGCGGCATCTATTGCGGATCGATCGGGCGGATCGACCCGCACCGAAGCGGCCAGCCGGGCGACGCCGCGTTCAATGTCGCAATTCGCACCTTGCATCTGGCGCAAGATACGCAAAAGGTCAGCCTGGGGCTGGGATCGGGTGTGGTCGCGGATTCCGGCGCAGCAGACGAATGGCGCGAATGTCTGGTCAAGGGGGCGTTCTTGAAGGCGGCGACAGGATTGCAGGCAAGGGCGGGGCGGTTCGATCTCATCGAGACCATGGGCTTTGATCCTGCAAGCGGCATCGTCCGGCTGGAACTGCATCTGGAGCGGATGAAGGCGAGCGCGGCGGCGCTGGGCTTTTCGTTCGATCGGCACGCCGTGCGCAACGCGCTCAACCATGCCTGCTTCTTTCTGGAGATGCCCACGCGCATCCGGCTGCTGCTCGCCGCGACGGGCGATACCGCGATCGAGATGCGCCCGATGCCCGCACCGCTGGGCGAGCCGCTCAAGGTAGCGTTGCGGCCGATGGCGCTGGCTGCCGACGATCTGCGGCTGGCGCACAAGACGACCGACCGGGATTGCTATGACGCTCCCCGTCGCGAGGCTGCAGCGCAGCAGGGCGCGGACGAGGTGCTGTTCACCGATGCCGGCGGCGCGCTGACCGAGGGGAGCTTTACCAGCCTGTTTGTCGAGCGCGACGGTCGGCTGCTCACCCCCGCGCTGGATCAGGGCTTGCTCCCCGGCGTGCTGCGGCGCGAGCTGATCGAGCAGGGCAGGGCGGTGGAGGCGCGGCTGGTGCCCGGCGACCTGACAAACGGCTTCTGGCTGGGCAATTCGCTGCGCGGGCTGATGCGGGCGCGGCTGATCGATTGACCGCTGGGTCGCCTGATCGACCTCCATCCGACGTTCGCCGAAAAGCTGAACCATCGCCTGTGTCGTGGTTCACAGCGCGTACAGCCGATTCAGGCACATTGCGGGCACCCCAAGCAGAACTATCCGCGGTGCTGCTTGATTCGCCCGTCGGGGGCACCAGATGGTCCTTCCGATGTAACCCGGCAGGCCATTCCCCCGAACCGGGCCTGCGGACACATGACAAGAGACGAACCATGACTACTATCTTCAAGTCGGATCTGTTCCGCAATTTCCTGGGCGGTTTTGCCATCGGCGCGATCGCGATGTTCGTGCTGCTGCCCGAAGACGGCCGTGCCGAAAACGCGCGGCCCGCTATCGAGAGTTCTATCCTGAAATGAACCTGCCTTTGCGTCTTCTCCCCATCCTGGCCGGCATCGGCCTGTTCGGCGCGGCCCTGACCGTGCTGGAGCCCGCTGCCCTGGCAGCGGAAGAGGCGAAGATCATCCCGGCGCCCAAGCTCAAGGCAGCCGAATCGGGTAAGCAGGCGGTCGCGATTTTTGCTGGCGGCTGCTTCTGGGGTGTCGAGGGCGTGTTCAGCCATATCAAGGGCGTGAAGAGCGCCGTGTCCGGTTATCATGGCGACGGCAAGGCCAATGCGACCTATGACGAGGTGTCGAGCGGCAGCACGCGCCATGCCGAGGCGGTGCGCGTGGTCTATGATCCATCGCAGGTCAGCTATGGCCAGCTGCTGCAGGTCTTCTTTTCGGTGGTCGCCGATCCGACCACGCTCAACCGCCAGGGACCCGATAGCGGCACCCAGTATCGCACCGCCGTAGTGCCGGTAGGCAAGTCGCAGGCCCAGGTGGCGCGCGCCTATATTGCAGAGCTCGACAAGTCAGGGGCGTGGAAGCGCAAGATCGTCACGGCGGTCGAGCCGTACAAGGCCTTCTATCCGGCTGAAACCTATCACCAGGACTTCATGTTCAAGAATCCGGCCCACCCTTATATCGTCCGCTGGGATGCGGTGAAGGTGAGCAATCTCAAGCGGACCTTCCCGGCGCTCTATATTGCCAAGCCCGTGCGCGGCTGAGCCCGGTCGGGCCATTGCAACCTGCGGGCGGGATGCGTAGATAAGCGCCATGTCGACCGTCACAGACCATGGCCACAAGCATCACGAGCACGAGGGCGAAGACCTCGCCGTCGCCGCACGGCGCTCGCTGGAAGCAGCGGGCGAGCAGTGGACCGAGATGCGCGAGTCGATCTTTGCCGCCCTGGCCGAGATCGAAAAGCCGGCATCGGCCTATGACATTGCCGATTCCGTCAGCCGCAAGCGCGGCAAGCGGGTGGCGCCCAACTCCGTCTATCGCATTCTCGACCTGTTCGTGCGCACCAATCTGGCGCGCCGGGTGGAGAGCATCAATGGTTAGCGTCCGCGCTCGTGGTGTAATTTTCGGTGGAGATTTAGGTGCTGCTGGT
>LSHP01000097.1 GCA_001555775.1 Acidovorax delafieldii
GCCCCGCCCCCGCATCCTCTGATAGTACGGGGCATGCCGCCCCCGAGTCTCGGAGGGCCCCATGCGTATCCTGTTCGTGCATCCCAATTATCGTTCGGGCGGGGCGGAGATTGCGGGGACCTGGCCTCCCGCCTGGGTGGCCTATCTCACCGGGCCGCTGCGGCGCGCGGGGTTTGACGACATCCATTTCATCGACGCGATGACCGAGGGGGTGTCGGACGACGATCTCGCCGCGCGCATGGCGGCGCTGCAGCCCGATATTGTCGGCACCACCGCGATCACGCCCAGCATCTATGCCGCCGAGCGTGTGCTGGAGATCGCCGCGCTCACCGTGCCGCACGCGGTGCGCGTGCTGGGCGGGGTGCATGCGACCTTCATGTACAAGCAGGTTCTGGTCGAAGCGCCGCATATCGATGTCATCGTCCGCGGCGAGGGCGAGAATATCGCGGTCGAGCTGTTCGGCGCGATCCAGCGCGGGCGCTATCTCGATGAGCGCGCCAATATCGCGGGCCTCGCGTACCGGGAGGGCGACGCGATCGTCGCAACCAAGGCGGCCGAGACGATCAAGGATATGGACAGCCTCAAGCCCGACTGGGACATTCTCGACTGGAAGCAGTACACGTACATTCCGCTCGGCACGCGCGTTGCCATCCCCAATCTGGCGCGCGGCTGTCCGTTCACCTGCAGCTTCTGTTCGCAATGGAAATTCTGGCGCGATTACCGCGTGCGCGATCCCAAGAAGGTCGTCGACGAGATCGAGGAGCTGCACGAGAAGCACGGCGTCGGCTTCTTCATCCTCGCCGACGAGGAGCCGACGATCAACCGCAAGAAATTCATCGAGTTCTGCCAGGAGCTGATCGATCGCGGCCTGCCGGACAAGGTGAAATGGGGCATCAACACCCGCGTCACCGATATCTATCGCGACAAGGAATTGCTCAAATTCTATCGCTCAGCGGGGCTGGTGCATGTGAGCCTCGGCACCGAGGCGGCGGCGCAGATGCGGCTCGACCTGTTCAACAAGGAAACCAAGGTCGAGGAGAACAAGACCGCGATCCGCCTGTTGCGCGAGGCCGATATCTTCGTCGAGGCGCAGTTCATCGTGGGGCTGGAAAACGAGACCGCCGAGACGCTCGAGGAAAGCTGGCGCATGGCCTGGGACTGGCAGCCGGACCTTGCCAACTGGTCGATGTACACGCCCTGGCCGTTCACCCCGCTGTTCGAGGAGCTGAAGGACAAGGTCGAGGTCCATGATTTCAGCAAGTACAATTTCGTGACGCCGATCATGAAGCCCGCGGCGATGGAGCGCGGCGAGCTGCTCGACCGGGTGATGGCCAATTACCGCCGCTTCTACATGCGCAAGGCCCTGTTCCATTATCCCTGGCGCGGCACCGGCTTCCGGCGGCGCTATCTGCTGGGCTGCCTCTATGCCTTTCTGCGCGCAGGCTTCCGCCGCACCTTCTATGATCTCGGCAAGGCCGGCTATTGGGGGCCGCAGACGGCCAAGAGCGTCGACTTCCACTTCGACGAGAAGCGCATCGCGGTCGAGCAGGCGGCGTCCGATTGGGAAACGGCGGCGGATCGCGCCGCGCGCGCCGGGGAACGCCGCGCCGCCGTCCGCGCGCAAATGAAGGAGCGCGCGCGCGATCGCATCGAGTTGAGTGCAGCACCGAAGGGCGAGTGAGGTGGCTGCCGCTCCCTCGCGCGCTGGCAGTGTGCAGGCGCACACGGGCGCGCTGATCGGCCCCAATGCCGTCCTGCAAATGGCATGGGCGATGGAGGGCACGATTGGCGCAGACGCGGCGCGCGAGGTCCTCGAGGTCGCGGGGATCGATGCCCTGCCCTCGGGCGAGGCGATGATCTGCGAGGGCCAGGCGCTGCGACTGCACCACGCGCTGGCGATGCTGCATCCAGCCGAAGCGAATGACATCGCGGTGGCGGCGGCTGTCGGCACGGCGGACTATATCATCGCCAACCGCATCCCGCGCCTTGCCGCGATGGCCTTGCGCTGGCTCCCCGCCCCGCTCGCCGCGCGGCTGCTGATGCGCGCAATCGAGCGCCATGCCTGGACGTTCGTGGGCGCAGGCGCGTTCACCGTCACCGGGCCCTGGCATTTCACCATCGACCGGTCTCGCTCGGGCGATGCGACCGAGCCGCCCGACACGCTGTTCCTATGGTATGCGCACGTTTTCGCGCGGCTCTATTCGCGGCTGGTGCGCGCGCGATCAGGCTGCACCGGCACCGCGCCCGATCCGCGCTACCCGTGCCGCTGGCATTACCATATCGCCCCGCTCAAAGCTGGCGCAGCGCCCGCGCGGGCCTTGCCGCCAGCACGGGGAGCGATCCGGCAATCCCCAGCCCCAGCGTCAGCAGTGCCCCGCCCGCCAGCGTCAGCATCACCACCGGCCAGTCGGGTGCCCAGTTGAAGCTGAAAATCTGGGTGATGACATACCAGGCCGCCGTCAGCCCCAGCGCCAGCGCGACCAGCGCGAGCAGCGCGGCGAGCAGGCCATATTCGAGCGCCTGGGCCGACAATATCTGCCGCCGCGTCGCGCCCAGCGTCTTCAGGATCACGCTGTCATAGATGCGCGCCTGACGGCTGGCCGCGATCGCGCCGATCAGCACCGCGATGCCGGAGAGGATCGCGATCGACCCCGCAGCAGCGATGGCCGTCGCGATCTGCGTCAGGATCGTGGTCACCTGGCCGATGACATCCCGCACCTCGATCACCGAGCTCGAGGCGAACCCGGCGAGCACCGCCTTGCTCACCGCGCGCTCCTTTACGTCGGCATCGGCCATGCCCTTGAGCGAGACCGTCGCGGCCAGGTTGTGCGGTGCATCGCGCAATGTGTTGGGGCTGAACACCATCACATAGTTGAAGCCCATCGTGTCCCAGTTGATCTGGCGCAGCGAGGCGATTCTGGCGGTGAACTCGCGCCCCAACAGGCTGACGGTCAGGCTGTCGCCAACCTTGAGGTCGAGCACATTGGCCATCTCGCGGTCGATCGAAACCAACGGCGGGCCTTCATAGCCTTTCGGCCACCATTTGCCTTCGATCAGTTCGCTCCCCTCTGGCAGCGTTTCGGCATAGGTGAGCCCCCGCTCGCCGCGCAGCACCCAGGCGTTTTCGGGAATGTCCTTGAGGTCGGCGACGCGGATGTTCTTGTAACCGGTCACCGTGCCGCGCAGCGAGGGCACCGCGTTGATCGCCGCGCCCGGCGCGGCCTGCTCGACCGTGCGGCGAAATTCGGCCTCGCGCGCCACCGGCACGTCGAGCACGAACAGATTGGGCGCTTCTTTCGGCACCGTCCGGGTAATCTCGTTGGTCAGGCTGGTCTGGATGCCCGCCAGGATCACGAACAGCGTCAGCCCCAGCCCGAGCGCCACCACCAGCTGCCCGGTCTGTGCGCCCGGGCGGTGCAGGTTGGCGAGCGCAAGGCGCAGCAGCGGCGCCTTGGGCCGCGGCAGGCGCGAGGCGGTCCAGCGGATCGCCCAGCCGATTCCTGCGAGCATCAGCAGCACGCCCGTTGCCGCCGCCATGAACCAGGCCGAGAACACCGCCTCGCGCGCTGTCACCAGCGCCAGCGTGACGATGCCCGCAATGCCGATGCCGACCGCGATCAGCGTCGCGCGGTCCGGCCAGCGGTTGCCCTCGATCAGCGATCGGAACAGCCCCGCCGCCGGCACATGCCGCGCGCGCGCCAGCGGCGGCAGCGCGAAAATGAACGCGATCAGCAGGCCATAGGCCGCGCTCACCGCCAGCGGTCGCGGATAGATGGCAAATCCCGGCTTGACCGGCAGCACATCGCCCGCCGCCGCGATGATGGCAGGGGGGATCAGTGCGCCTGCGATCAGCCCGCCGAGAATCGCGAGCGCCGACACCGCGAGAATCTGCACGAGGTAAATCCGCAAGATGTCGCCGGAACCGGCGCCCAGGATCTTGAGCGTCGCGATGCCCTGGCGCTTGGTGGCAAGATACGAGGCGACGCCGTTGCCGACGCCGATCCCGGCAATCACCAGCGCGGCCAGCCCCACCAGCGACAGGAACTGGCCCATGCGCTCGATGAAGCGCGCAGTGCCCGGTGCGCCGCGATCGCGGTCGCGCAGCTCGAGCCCGGCTTCGGGGAATTCCGCCTTCAACCGCGCGATCGATTGCGCCGGGTCGGCGAGCGGGCCGACCTTCACGCGATATTTCGCCTCGTACATGCTGCCCGGCTGGATCAGCCCGGTGCGCTGGATGCCGAGATCGGAGACGAGCGCGACCGGGCCGAGCGTGAAGCCCTCGCCCAGTCGGTCGGGCTCATCCGCGATGATGCCCGTGATAGTGAACTCGGCGTCGCCAAAGCGGATTTTGTCACCGCGCTTGAGGTCCAGCCGGTCGGCCAGCCCTGCCCCGATCACTGTGCTGGCGGGGTCGAGCGGCGCGTATTTGCCCGATTGCAGCGTCATCGTGCCATAAAGTGGGTAATCGTAATCGACGCCCTTCAGTTCGGCGAGGATCGCATCGGGGCCGCTGCCGCTCGCGCGCGGCGCAGTGCGCTGCGCCATCGCCTGCATGCGTACGGTTTCGGACAGCAGGCCCTCGCGCTCGAACGCGGCGAGCTCGGCCTCGCTCGCGAGGCGCTGCGACATCGTCACCTCGAAATCGCCGCCCAGGATCACCTGGCCGCGCTGCGACAGCTCGCCGGTGATCGACGCGGTGAGGCTGCCGATCGTCGCCAATGTCGCGACGCCAAGGAACAGGCAGATGATGAGCAGGCGAAGCCCGCGGAACCGCCCGGATAGGTCACGCCGCGCAATGCGCCAGATCTGCGCCCAGGTCATGCGCCAGCGCCGCCAGCCCGGTCCGCGACGATCAGACCGTCGCGCATCTCGATCACGCGGTCGCAATGCGTTGCGAGCGAGGGATCGTGGGTGATGATCAGCAGCGTCGCGCCGCTCGCGCGCTGGCGGCTGAACAGCAGGTCGATGATCGCCTCGCCGGTCGCGCCGTCGAGATTGCCCGTGGGCTCGTCGGCAAAGATGATCTCCGGCCCCGGTGCCATCGCGCGCGCAATGGCGACGCGCTGCTGCTCGCCGCCTGAAAGCTGGCTGGGATAATGCGTCACGCGGTGGCCGAGCCCGACCGCCTCCAGCTCGCGCTGCGCCGTACCGAACGGATCGGCAATCCCGGCCAGCTCGAGCGGCACCGCGACATTCTCGAGCGCGGTCATCGTCGGCAGCAGGTGGAAGGCCTGGAGCACGATGCCGATGCGCCCGCGCCGCGCGCGCGCCAGGCCGTCCTCGTCCATCGGCCCGAAATCGAGGCCGGCGACGCGCACCTCGCCGCTGCTCGCGCGTTCCAGGCCGGACAGGATCGCCATCAGCGACGACTTGCCCGATCCCGAAGGTCCGAGCAGCGCGACCGACTGGCCCAGCGGAATTTCCAGATCGATGCCCTTCAAAATCTGCGTTTCATGCCCCGCTTCGCCGAGGACAAGGGTGACATTGCGGGCTGCAATAGCAATATGGGGGGCAATATGCGGCCGCGTGAGCGTATCGTGCATGAAATGAAAGGGCTTTCGCTTTGGGACGGAACAGCATTCTATATGGGGCGGCTTTATTGCTTGTCCATTGCACTGCGGCCTGCACGCAGCCGTCGGACGAAGCGACCAAGCCGCCGGTCGAAAAGGGCCAGGAAACCGGTGCCGAACAGCCCGGCCGCAATCCGCTCAACGCCGACACCCGGCTGGTCATGGCGTTCGGCGACAGCCTCTATGCCGGTTATAACGTAAAGCAGGACGAGAGCTTCCCCGCGCAGCTCGAAAAGGCACTGTCCGCCAGGGGCCTGAACGTCCAGGTGCACAATGCCGGGGTGTCGGGCGACACCACGGCAGCGGGGCTGCAGCGCCTCGCCTTCGCGCTCGACGGCCTGCCGCGCAAGCCCGATCTCGTCATCCTGGGCCTGGGCGGCAACGACATGCTGCGTGGGATCAGCCCGGAGCAGACCCAGAGCAATCTGAAAGCGATTCTCGACGAACTGAAGAAGCGCGACATTCCGGTCGTACTCACCGGCATGATCGCCGCGCCCAATCTGGGCCAGGATTATGCGAGCAAGTTCAACCCGATCTATCCCGCGCTCGCCAAACAATATGATGCGGGATTATATCCCTTTTTCCTCGACGGCGTGATCACCGACAAGGCATTGATGCTGCCCGATGGCATTCACCCCAATCCGAAGGGAATTGCCAAGGTGGTCAACGGGATAGACGATATGGTTGCGAGCAGGTTGCAGAGCTGAACCCGTTTTGGCGACAAAGACGCGACATCTTGATTACGATAGCAAGTCATATCGTAACCGAAGATCGACCATTTTGTCATCAAGACGCCATGGCGGCGTCATCGCGCGTCCCTAGCTGCGCCCCCGAACACCAACGGGGGTTGCGCCATGATTCTGAAAACATCTGCCACCGCGCTGCTGCGCACATCGATCTCGCTCATGGCCTTGGCCGCAGCAGCCACCGGCATGCCCGCGATGGCGCAGGAAGCTGCCGCGGACGATAAGGACGGCAATGGCGAGATCATCGTCCAGGGCGCGATCATCACCGCGCAGGGGGAATCGATCGCGCAAAAGCGCAATGCCGACAATCTGATAGACATCTCGGCAGCGGACTCGGTCGGCCGCTTCCCCGACCAGAACAGCGCCGCCGCGCTCTCGCGCCTGCCCGCCGTCGCGGTGCAGCGTGACCAGGGCCAGGAACGTTATATCCAGGTGCGCGGCGCGCCCAACCGCTGGACTTCGGTCAGCATCGACGGCGTGCCGATGATCGGTGCAGACGAAGGCGGCCTCACCCGCGCCTATCGCTTCGACGCGGTCCCAGCGGTCATCCTGAGCGCGCTGGCGATCAACAAGTCGCTCACCCCCAATATCCAGGCCGAGGCGATCGTCGCCAATATTGACCTCCGCACCTTTTCGCCGCTCGAGGGCAAGACCGGTTTCCATGTCCAGGGCGATGTCGGCTACGGCTTCATGGAGCTCGGCGAAGGCGACCAGCGCCAGGGTTCGCTGCGCGTCTCGTACAGCGACGGCACGTTCGGCGTCGTCGCAGGCGCATCGCATTACCGCCGCGAGCAGGTGACCGACAACCGTGAGGTCGGCCTCTATGACGAACCGAGCGGCCCTACCGATACCCAGTTCGGCCCGACCGAGATCGACATCCGCCAGTATCGCCTTTTCCGCGAGAATAACGGCCTGTTCGCCGCGTTGGAATATTCGCCGCAGGAAGGCCAGAAGCTCTATGCCAGGACCATCTATACCGAGTTCAAGGACGACGAGCAGCGCGACCAGTACGAGATCCGGCTCGACCGCGCGCTGTCGGGCACGCGCAACCTTTCGGGCGGCGATCTTGTTCGCGTGCCGATCCGCGGCTCGTTCAACCTCGGCAACTATCGCACGCGCAATTTCATCAACACCATCGGCGGCGATTACGAGGAAAATGGCTGGAAGGTGAATTTCGCTGCCAATTATACCCGTACCGAGAACACAACCTATCTGCCCTTGGTCCAGGCGAGCACCGCCACCGCGACCTCGCCTTCGGTACGCTATGATTTCAGCCGCCCGAACCTGCCGATCGTGCAGCTGTTCCAGACCGTGCCCGGGGCGACGGCGGGCAGCTTCGTGCGCGGCCCGGCGCTGGCGAATTTCGACCAGACCACGCTGATCAACGCCAACACCTCTCCCGCCTTGGTCATCCCGATCGTGCAGGACGTGTTCACCGACAGCTATACCGTGAAGCTCGATGTCGCCAAGGAACTGGGCGATGTGACGCTGACCGGCGGGCTGCTCTATGCCGATCGCGATATCGGCGGGTTCATCTTCGCGACCTCGAACGCGGTGCTGCTCTCGCCCCAGGCGCTGGCGGGCACGGGGCTCAGCTTCAACCCTGCCAGCTATATCACCAACACCCCCTGGGATACCGGCTTCCCGCTCGGGATCACTTTCAACTATGTCGACAACACGCGGATGCGCGCCGATCTCGACACTATCTTCGCGACGCTCCAGCGCCAGGGCCGGTTCAACCCCGCCAACAACGTTCCTGCGGAAAACCGCTTTCAACTGAACGAGAAGACGCTGACCGCCTATGGCATGGCCAAATGGGTGTTCGACGGCGGCCAGGTGATCGCCGGTGCGCGCGTCGAGCATTTCCGGCTGCAGAACCAGGGCCAGGCGCGGCTCGCCAACGGCACACTGGTGCCGCTCTCGGCACCGCAGGACTATACCGACATCTTCCCGAGCGTGAATGCGCGCTTCGATGTCACCGACAATCTCGTCTTCCGCGTCGCCGGACAGCGCGGCATCGCGCGGCCCAGCTTCGGCGAAATCCGCGTGGGCTCTGCGATCAATGACACGAACAGCCCCGGCACAATCGCTGGCGGCAACCCCGATCTTCGTCCCGAATATACCTGGGGCGTCGATGCGAGCCTCGAATATTACATTCCGGGCCAGGGCATCATCGCGGTGTCGGGCTTCCACCGCTGGGTCGACAACGTGCTGTTTTCGAACACGCAGATCGTGGGGTCGGACGCGTTCAACAGCAACGGCGTCGATCGCTCGCGCTATCTGCTGACCTCGAGCTTCAACGGCAATTCGGGCGAGCTTTACGGGGTCGAGTTCAACTATCAGCAGCAGTTCACCTTCCTGCCCTCGCCGCTCGACGGTTTCGGCTTCCAGGGCAACCTGACGCTGATCGAGGGCAGCTTCGATACCGACCAGCGCCGCAATATCGGCTTCCCCGGAACCTCGGACACGATCGTCAACGCCTCGCTCTATTACGAGAAATACGGGCTTTCGGTCCGTGCGAGCTATCAGTGGCGCAGCGACTATCTGGAAACGCTGTCGATCGGCACCGGCGGCACCGTGACCGGCGACGAGTTTCGCGGCGGCTACACCAATGTCGATGTCGCCATCCGCTATGACATCACGCCGAACATCAGCCTGTTTGCCGATCTCAACAACTTGACCGACGCCAAATATACCGCCTTCCTTGGCAACAAGGGCCGCCCGACCGAGGTGGAACAGATCGGCAGGCGCTACCTTGCCGGCATCCGCTTCGGCTTTTGACAGGAGAGACTGTATGCGCCTCAAGACCGCTTTCGCCCTCGCGCTGTTCGCCAGCGCCGCGCCTGCCCTCGCCATCGATAGCGTGACGGTCAGCCGCATCGATGCCGACAAGGTCAAGGTGACCTGGACCGACAGCGATCCGGTCGACATCATCGTCACCGACACCCCGGTCGCCGCCGGCGCTGCCGTTCCGGTGGTCAAGGCCAATCGCAAGGGTGAGGCGATCGTCGCCATGCCGTCAGCCAAGCGCCAGTTCCTGGTGCTGCGCGATGGCGGCGATGCCTCGCTGACGCTGACCGCCGAGCGCGAACTGCCGCTCGCCAAGGGATCGAATTTCCGCGATCTCGGCGGCTACAAGGCGGCGGGCGGAAAGACCGTGCGCTGGGGCAAGATCTTCCGCTCGGGTGCGCTGCCTCTGCTCACCGATGAGGATTATGCGCTGCTCGGCGGGCTGAATATCGGCACCATCGTTGACCTGCGCTCGCTCGAGGAGCGCGAGGTCGCTGCAACCCAGCTCGACGACCGCACCGGCGCGCTTTTCGTCTCCAACGATTATTCGCTGAAACCGCTGATGGCGAACATGGGCAGCATGAAGGGCGAATATGTCTATACCGGCATGGAAAAACTGCTCGCCCCGCAATACCGCTCCTTGTTCAAGCGGCTGCTCGCCGATGATGGGGCAGTCATGTATCACTGCTCGGCCGGACAGGACCGCACCGGCATTGCTTCGGCGCTGATCCTCAGCGCACTCGGCGTCGACCGCGAGACGATTCTCGCGGACTATCACCTTTCGACCCAGCTGCGCCGACCGCAGAACGAGATGCCGCCGCTCGATCCGGCGGATTATCCGACCAATCCGATCGTGCAATATTATGCCGCCGCCGCAAAAAAGCCCGGAGGGGTCAAGGCCGAACCGCTCTATTCCGCGTCGGGCAAGTCGCACCTGGCGCAGTTCTTCGAGGTGCTCGACCGCGATTATGGCGGGGTTGAGGGCTATCTGGCGACGATCGGGGTGACCAAAGTCGATATGGCGCGGCTGCAGGGGCTCTATCTGGAGTAATAGCCCTCTCCCCTTCAGGGGAGAGGGTTGGGAGAGGGGCCTGCGTTACTCGTGCCCCTCTCTGCTGCGACTAGGGTCAGGACTCATTGATCCAGAAGATGAAAATAGCTGCGAACGTGATGGCGGCGAGGAAGACGTCTGCACAACGGTCGTAGCGTGTGTGGATACGTCGCCAGTCCTTGAGTTTGGCAAACATGTTTTCGATGCGATGCCGCTGGCGGTATGTGACCGGATCATATTCGGGCAGATGCCGCCGGCGTCGCTGGGCCGGGATGCAGGCGGTGATTGCGCGTTGATCGAGCGATTGGTGCATCCAGCGTGAGGCGTATGCCTTGTCGGCGATGAGCACACGAGCGTTCGGCAGATGCGGCATCAACGCCTCAGCGCCTTTGTGATCGCTACGCTGGCCCTCGGTGAGATGGAGCCGAAGAGGGCGCCCCCGCCCATCACAAACGACGTGAAGCTTGGTGGTCA
>LSHP01000098.1 GCA_001555775.1 Acidovorax delafieldii
GCGCTGGCATTCTGCTGCGTCACCTTGTCGAGCTGCTGGATCGCCTCGTTGATCTGTTCGGTGCCGATATCCTGTTCGCGGCACGCGGCGCTGATCTCGGACACCAGTTCCGCGGTCCGGCGGATGTCCGGCACCAGCTTGTTCAGCATCTCGCCGGCTTCTGCGGCGGCCTTGACGGTCTCCGACGAGACCTGGCTGATTTCGGCCGCGGCACCCTGGCTGCGCTCGGCGAGCTTGCGCACTTCGGAGGCCACCACCGCGAAACCGCGACCATGTTCGCCGGCACGCGCGGCCTCGACCGCAGCGTTGAGCGCGAGCAGATCGGTCTGGCGCGCGATTTCCTGGACGATGCCGATCTTGTCGGCGATCGTCTGCATCGCGCCCACCGCCTTGTTCACCGCCTCGCCGCTGACCTCGGCATCCCTGGCCGACTGGCGCGCGATCTTTTCGGTCTGCGCGGCATTGTCCGCATTCTGTTTGACGTTCGCAGCCATCTCTTCCATCGCCGCAGAGGCCTGTTCGGCAGCGGCGGCCTGCTCGGTCGCGCCTTGCGATACCTGTTCGGAGCTCGACGAGAGTTCCTGGCTGCCAGCGGCGACCTGCGCTGCGGCATCGGTCACGTTCGAGGCAAAACCGGTCAGGCTCTCGATCAGGTTGTTGATCGAATCCTTCATCCGGCGATGGTCGCCTTCGCATTCGATCTCGACCCGCTCGGTCAGCACCCCGGTGCTCACCAGATCGAGCACCCGGTTGCCCTCGGCGATCGGCAGCAGGATGGCATCGAGCATGCCGTTGATCGAACCAACGACGCGGCCGAAATCGCCCGGGAAGTCGCCGGCATTGCCCCGCTCTTCCAGCCGCCCAGCGGCGGACGCGTCGATCAGGCGCTGGATTTCACCGATGATTGCCTGGAAATTGGCGCGCAGTAGCTCGATCGTGTCGTTGATGAACGCCTTCTTGCCGGGCAGCTGCTCCATCGGCGCGTTGAAATTGCCCTCGCCGAATTGCTGGATGCAGGCCATCGCCTTTTTCTTGGCGGCAATATGGTTGGCGACCATCAGGTTGATGCCTTCGGCCATCTTGGCGAAATCGCCCTCGAACTTGCCGACGGGCACGAACACGTCGATATCGCCCCGATCATGCTCGGCGGACATGGTGTTCATCTCGCGGATCAGCCCGCGCAGATTGCCGCGCAGCTGCTCGATAGTGTCGTTGATGAACGCCTTCTTGCCCGGAAGTTTTTCGAACGGGACATCGAAATTGCCGCCGGCGAATTCCTTGATGCAGGCCATCGCGCTCTTCTTGACCGTGATATGCGCCTCGACCAGTTCGTTCACCTTCTGCGCGATCACCGCATATTCGCCCGGATAATCTGCCGGGCGCAGTGCGACGTCGATATCGCCGCGCGCATGTTCGGCCAGCACATGGTCCACCCCGGTGCGCAGTGCCTGGACAGGCCTGTGTGCGGTGTCGAGCAGTTCGTTGACCGCCAGCAGCATCGCGCGCGCGCCGCCGGTGGCGCTCATCGCATCGGCCCGCGCCGCGCTGTCTCCCCCGGCCAAGGCGCGCGTGACGCGTTGGACCTCTTCGGTGGCATGGTCGAAATGCGAACTCGACTTCAGGGAAACATACGGACGCATGGCTTGATCCTCTCTCTAATGTGCCACGGCGGGATAGGCGGTGCCGCTCTCCGGCGACTTGGTATTGAAGATGGCGGACAGATCGGGCAGCACGACGATGCCGCCGGCTTGGCGGACGAGTTCGTGCACGAACTCGCGGCGCCAGCGCATTCCGACCACGGGCGGCTTTTCGCTATCCGCGTGGTTCAGCGTCGCGACCTCGTGCACCTTGTCGGTGCGGATGCCGATCTGGGTCGGCTCGCCGTCGATGGCGATCTCGATCACGATGATGCGGCTGTCGATGGTGTTCTCGGCTGCCGGCATGTCGAAGGCCAGCCGCAGGTCGGCGATCGGGATGATCTTGCCGCGGAAATTGACCACGCTGCGCACCAGCGGCGAGGCGCCGGGCACGATCGTCTCGGGCAGCAGATCGAGGATCTCGCGGACCAGCATCGCTTCGACCGCAAAGGTTTCGCCCGCCAGGTCGAAGGTCAGCACTTCCAGCTGGCCATCGGCATCCCAGCTCGCTGCGGATATCGGGGTGAGTGTGTCCTGCATGGGCTTATCCGGCGGCGCGCAGCCGCTCCTCCTGTTCCTGGCCAAAGGCGACGAGCTGGACCGCATCGAGGATCAGCGCGACGCTGCCGTCGCCCAGAATGGTCGCGCCGGCGAAGGTCGCGACATCGCGGTGCAGTGGCGACATGGACTTGATGACGGTCTGGTGGCTGCCGATGATCTGATCGACCACCAGACCGACGCGTTCGCCGCCGGTGGTGATGACCACGATCTTCTGGTGCGGATCGGGCTTGGTGCCGGTGGCGAACATCTCGCGCAGCCGGATGAAGGGCACCAGCCGGTCGCGCAGCGTGATGAAGCTGCGTCCGCGTGAGCGCATGTCCTCTTCCAGGCTGAGCTCGATGCACTCCTCGACCACCGCCAGCGGGATGACATAGCAACCCTCGCCGACACGCACGAGCAGGCCTTCGATGATCGCCAGGGTGAGCGGAATGCGCAGCACCACGGTCGATCCGTCACCCGGGTTGGAGGTGATGTCGATCGTGCCGCGCAGGCTCTCGATCGTGCGCTTGACCACGTCCATGCCGACGCCGCGCCCGGACAGGTTGGTCACCTGCGCTGCGGTCGAGAAACCGGGATGGAAGATCATGTGCAGCAGTTCGGAATCGCTGATCTGCGCGCCGGGCTCGATCAGGCCTTGCGCTTCGGCCTTGGCGCGCACGCGTTCGCGGTTGATGCCGCGGCCATCGTCGCGAATGGTGATCAGCACCTCGCCGCCCGCCTGATGCGCGCTGAGTGTGACATGCCCGGCCTCGGGCTTGCCCGCTGCCACGCGCTCTTCCGGCGTTTCAAGCCCGTGATCGCAGGCATTGCGGATGAGGTGCACCATCGGATCGGCCAGGCGCTCGATCACCGTCTTGTCGACCTCGGTGGTCTCGCCATGAGTCGAAAGCTCGATGGTCTTGCCGGTCTCGCGCGCCAGATCGTGCACCAGGCGGCGGAATCGGCCGAACAGGCTGGCGACGGGAACCATGCGCAGCACCATCATCGTGTCGCGCAGTTCGCTGGCGAGCCGCTCGATATCCTCGGCGACCGAGCGCAGGGCCAGTTCGCCCGCCGGGCCGCGAACGCCCTGGTTGGAAAGCTGCGCCAATCGGCTCTGCACGATCACCAGCTCGCCCACGCGGTCCATCAGCACGTCGAGCCGTTCGGCCGGAACACGCACGCTTTCCTGCGCCTTTGCCGGGGCGGCCTTGGCGTTGCGCGCGGCGTCGCCGGTCCCTGGCTCCATAGCGGCTGGCGTCGCCGGTGTGCTTGCGGCCGCCCCGGTGTCCGCGACAAATTCGGTGGCCGGCGCGATTTCGGCTTGCGTTTCGTCGGCGTCGTCCGCCTCGATCGGCACGATGTCGAGCGTCATGTCGTCCATCACGAAGATGAACACATCCTCGATATCCGCGCGCGAGGCATCACCGCGCAGTTCGACCTGCCAGCCGAGATGGCATTGGCTGGCATCCAGTTCGTCAAGCGACGGGATCTGGTCGGTCTGCGCGGTGACTTTCGCGTCGCCCAGCGACCGCAGCTCGTCCAACAGCATCAGAGGGTTGGTGCCATTGGTCATGCAATCGGTCGGCAGGCGGAAGGTGATGCGCCAGCCAGCAGCGGCGGGCGCGGAAACGGGGGCAGCAGCGGATGCGGCGGCGGGCTCGGCAGCCACGGACGCGTCTGCGGCACCGATCGCCTGGTGCAGGCGGCCGAGGATTTCGTCGCCGACCGCCTCGAGTCCTGCTCCATCGCCATCGACCAGCGCCTGCATGTGATCCATCGCGGACAGGATCACGGCGACCAGTTCCTCGGTGGCGGGCACCTGGCCCTTGCGAACGCGGTCGAAGGCGGTTTCGCAATGATGGGTGAAGCCGGCCAGAGCATCGAAGCCGAACATCGCCCCCGACCCCTTGAGCGTGTGGAGACCGCGAAACACGCTGTCGACCAGATCGCGGCTGGTCAGATCGTGCGAGAGGTCGAGCAGCGCCTGTTCGATGTCGCCGAGAAGCTCGCCGGCTTCGACGCGGAATGCGGCGATGGGATCCTGCGCGGTCACCGGCCGAGCACCTTGGCAGCGATGCGGAGGAGCTGCTCGGGCACGAACGGCTTGACCAGCCAGCCGGTGGCCCCGGCAGCGCGCGCTTCCTGCTTCATCGCCTCATCGGATTCGGTGGTGAGGAAGATGATCGGTGTTCCGAGCTGGATCGGCAGCTTGCGGATTTCGCGGATCATCTCCAGCCCGTTCATGTTGGGCATGTTGAGATCGGCGATGATCATGTCGAACTTGGCAGCCTTGGCCTTGTTCAGGCCGTCCAGGCCATCCACGGCCTCGCTGACATCATAGCCCGCGCCATTGAGCGCGATGCGGATGGCCATGCGAAGGCTGGATGAATCGTCAACAGTCAGGATCGAGGCAGTCACTGCGGGAGTCCTCCATGGAGCCAGGAATTGAGGTTAGCAGTTGGTAGCAAATCGGCGAGGCCGGCACGGGCCAGGGTCGCGGCGAGCTTGTCATTGGCGTCGTCGGTAAATGCGACGGTTTTTCCATGCTTTACCGCATACACATGCGCGGAATAGACCGTCTGGAAAAACGAAAGGTCGACTTCCTGCAGTTGCGATGCATCGATTGTGACTTTGTCACATTCGCCCAGCGCCGTCAGGAGCTGATCTTTTAACGCGGCGGAATTCTGGATATTGGCAGAGCTGCCAACATTAAAGGTCTTGTGCATGATATCGTCCCCCCGGAACTTGACAGACTTTTATGTCTGACTTCGTCAAATAATGGTTAACGCCGGAGCAACCATAACCCTGATGACGGGTGGGCCTGGGAAGGCGAACGGGTCAGAGGGGCCACGTGTTCGGCCAATCCTGGAATTCTGCTCTAAAATCGCGGTTTTAATTGGCAGTAAAAACCCATGATGAAGGTCGGGTTACCAGTGTGACAAGGCATCAAGGAGCCGCACAAAGCTGCGGTACAGGGCAGTTAATTTCCGGTATAGCGCAGAAATGAAGATAAAACCGAATTTCTACAAGTTCTATATTGGTGATCAACTTGGCTGACGAATGGTAGCGATTCGTCACGATCCGCCCTGGCCGACAGCCGGGACCCCAGACGTGGATGCTTGCCCCGTTTCGGGCAGCGGTCTATCTGGACGGCCTGCCATTTCCCGGCCCCCGTTGCGGAGTTTCTGATGCGCCATTCCCTGTTGCTTGCCTCTACCGCCCTGCTGATGTCTGTACCTGCCCTTGCCGAAGAGGGCATGTGGCTGCCGGGCCAGACGCCCGCGCTGGGCGACAAGCTGAAAGCGGCAGGATTGGAGCTTTCGCCTGCCGATCTCGGCAACCTCAAGGCGGTGCCGCTGAATGCGATTGTATCGCTGGGCGGATGCTCGGCGTCGTTCGTCAGCCCTGAAGGGCTGGTCGCGACCAATCATCACTGCGTCTATGGGTCGATCCAGTATAATTCGAAGCCCGGCCAGGACTATCTGACCGATGGTTTTCTCGCAAAGACCTATGGCGACGAACTGCCCGCCGCACCCGGATCGCGCATCTATGTGATCGAGGATCTGCGCGACGTGACGGCGGTGATGAACAAGGGCATCACCACCAAGCTTTCGGGGCTCGATCGTTACAACCGGCTGGAAGCGAACCGCAAGGCGCTGATCGCCGAATGCGAGAAGCAGGCCAATCGTCGCTGCGACGTGCGCCCGTATTTCGGCGGGCAGACCTATTTTCTGCAGCAGCAGCTCGAGATCAAGGACGTGCGCCTGGTCTATGCGCCGGCGGGTGGCATCGGCAATTTCGGCGGCGAGACCGACAACTGGCAATGGCCGCGCCATACCGGCGATTTCGGCTTCTACCGCGCCTATGTCGCGCCTGATGGTTCGTCCGTGCCCTATGCCAAGGAAAACGTGCCGTACAAGCCCAAGTCCTGGCTCAAGATCGCCGACAAGCCGCTGCGCGAAGGCGATTTCGTGATGGTCGCAGGCTTTCCAGGCGTGACCCAGCGCCACTGGACTGCTGCCGAGGTGCGCCATAATTTCGAGCAGGTCTATGCGATCGACCAGCAGTTGCGCGCCGATTACTCGGCCGCGATCGAAAAGGCGGTGAAGGGCAACAAGGATGCCGAAATCAAGTACGCCTCGATCCTAAAGGGGTCGGACAATTACAAGAAGAAGCTGCTCGGCGAGATTGCCGGTGCCGATGCCATCGACCTGCTGGGTCGTAAGGACAAGGCCGATGCCGATTTCCGTGCCTGGGTGGCAGCGGACCCTGCACGCAGGAAGATGTACGGTCAGGCGCTGACCGATCTCGACGCGCTGGTCGCCGAGTCGAACCAGGCGCGGGTGGACAATCTGCGTCTCGCCACGATCAACCGCGCGCAGCTGCTGTCCGCCGCGCAGCTGCTCTATCGCTGGGCCAAGGAGCGTGAAAAGCCCGATGCCCAGCGCGAGCCGGGTTTCCAGGATCGTGATCGCCTTTCGATGCGCGAGCGGCTGACTCAGGTCGAGCGCCGCTATGATGCAGGCGTCGACCGGGTGCTGTTCCAGCAGGCGCTGGGCGAATATGCCAAGGTCGCAGCCGACAAGCGCAACGCGCCGCTCGAAGCAAAGATCGCCGAACTGGGCATGGACCGGCTCTATGCCGATACGCGCCTCGGCGTCACCGCCGACCGGCTCGGCTGGATGGACAAGCCCGCCGCTGAATTCGAGGCTTCGAGCGATCCCTTCATCCAGCTCGCCGTCGCGGCCTATCCGGGGCAAAAGGCCGACGAGGAAAAGGCGAAGGAGCGTGCAGGTCGCCTGCAGGCGGCACGCTCGGCAGTGATGGCGGGGCAGCTCGCCTTCGCCAGGGAGCAGGGCCGCACGCTCTATCCCGATGCCAACGGATCGCTGCGCTTCACCTATGGCAAGGTGACGGGCAAGCAGCGCGATGGCCTGATCTGGACGCCGTTCACCACCGCCGAAGGCCTGGTCGCCAAGCAGACCGGACGCGGCGAATTCGATGCGCCCAAGGCCGCGATCGACAAGCTCAAGGCGCGCGATTTCGGGCGCTATGCCGACGAGAAGCTGGGCACGCTGCCGGTCGATTTCCTCTCTACCGTCGACATCACCAACGGCAATTCGGGATCGGCCACGCTCAACGCGCGCGGCGAATTCGTCGGACTGGCGTTCGATGGCACGCTCGACGGAGTGGTGTCGGATTGGTCCTATGATGCCGCAATCAACCGCACCATCCATGTCGACAGCCGCTTCATGCTGTGGACGATGGACAAGGTCGATGGCGCGCAGCGCCTGCTGACCGAAATGGGCGTCGGCCAGTAAGGTTTCTCTACAGGGGCAGCGCTATCCGGCGCTGCCCTTTCGGGTGCGGAACAGCTCGCGGTCTTCAGGGCCGAACCCGCGCCGCCAGATCACCCAGCCATAGACGCCCAGAATTGCGGGGATGCCAAAGGCGAGCTCGGCCCATTCGGGCAGCTTGGTAAAGCCCCAGCCCACTGCCGTCGCCGCCGCTGCCGCCCAGACCAAAGCCCATCGCCAGCCATTGACCGGCGCATCCAGCAGCTTCGAGAGCAGCCGCGCCTTGACGATCGAGGCAAAGCCGAGCGCGAGCGCGAGCGCCAGCGCGACGCTCGCCGCCTGGAACAGCGGGGGAAGGCCCATCGCCTGTGCGGTGAGGATCAGCGCGACGCTCAAACCGCCCTGCAGCGCCAGCATGGCGAGCGAGATCATCAGGTTGCGGTGGCGCGCGATATAGACGAGCGCGGCCTCGCTCACGGCGGCGGTGGCCGCGACCACCTCTGCGGCCAGCAGGAATGCCAGCGCACCCGTCCCTCCGACAAAATTCGGGCCCACCAGCCCCATCACGCCCTCGCCCGGAATGCCGAGCGCCAGAGCGACGCCGAGCTGTGCGGCGATGATCCAGAAGCCGACCTGGCTGACCTGGCGCGCGATCTCGGTCATCTTGCCGCTCTGCAGGTTGCGCGCGATCACCGGGCCCAGGATCGGGTCGAAGCTGGTCTTGAGCTTCTGCGGCAGGCTCGCGACCTGCTGCGCGATATAATAGATACCGACAACGGCCGGCGAGGCGAACAGGCCGAGCACCGCCAGATCGAGTCGGCGGCTGCCCCATTCGATCGCGTCGGCTGCGGCCAGCGGGGCGTTGCGCCGCGCCATGTTGGCGAGCTTGAGCGGACGCGGCTGCCAGCCGATCGGCAGCCCGTAATTGCGCAGCATCGGGATGATCGAGGCAATGAACGCGGCGACCATCGAGGCGATATAGGACAGGATCAGACCGTCATCGGGGGTGAGGTAATAGAAGATCCAGGCGGTGATGCTGATCGTCCACGGTTCGATGATCGAGCGCGCGCGGACTGTGGCGGCAATGTCGAACCGATAGGCGAGCGCGGCCAGCGCGACGTCCGATCCCGCCACCGCAAAGATCACCAGCGGCAGCAATCGGTCGATCTCGCCTGCGGTGCTGTTGGGGAACATGATCTCGGGCAGCAGCAGCAGAAAGGTTGCAGCCAGGGCCGAGGCGATGAAGCTTACCAGCAGCCCGTCGGCCACGACCTGGGTGTGCGGGCGCGATGTGCGCGCGAGCTGGGCGGCAAGACCGCGTTTCAGCCCCAGGGTCGCGATCTGCGCGGCGAACTCGACCACCAGCACCGCATAGGCGAAGCGGCCCAGCGCCTCGGCCCCGTAGAGCCGCCCGGCAATGAACAGGAAGGGAAGGCGCGCGGCCAGCCGCAGCAGAAAGCCGAGGAAATTGGTCCGCCCGCCCTTGGCGAGTGCCTGAATGTCGCCGCTCTGCGCTTCGGCTCCGCCCTCCGGCACAGCCTTGCCCGGCCCGGATACCATATCCGGCGAGCCAGGGTCATTCTGCGGTGGCGATGATGTCAAAACGTGCTTTCCAGGCCCAATCCCGGCACGCTCTTAAGCAGCTTTGGCACGCTTTGGCTAGGCGGCGCGTGGCGGGCACTGCTGACGCACCGTGCGGGAAAATTTTTTACAGGGCTTTGCAACCACCTGTGGACCCACCCGTAGTGGCGTTCATGCATCGTGCATGAAACAGGGTAGTGGAGCGAAATATGCGTAAACTGATTCTCACCAGCGTTGCCAGCATCGGCCTTATCAGCCTCGGCGCTTGCCAGAGCGAACAGGCCGACCAGGTCGAAGACCAGGCGGAAGCCCAGGCTGACGCTATGGAAGATGCCGCCGACCAGGCCCCGACCGAAATGCAGGAAGACGCCATGGAAGCCCAGGCTGACGCGGTCGAAGAAGCTGGCGAAGAAAAGGCCAACGCGATGGACGACAACGGCGAAATCGCTCCGAGCGAGGTTCCCGGCACGACCACCGAGAACAAGTAAACCTTCCCCTTCGAAGGTAACAGGCGGCGGCGGACCCTATGGGTTCGCCGCCGTTTTTTGTTTGTCATCACAAGAGTCATGGATCTGCATCCGAAACGGACCAGTCAGGTGCTGTGAACAGGCCCAGAATGCCAGCTCGCGATTGACCTGTTGGAAAATGTTGCTGATATGTTCTTGCCGTTTTTCCTGACAGGAGCGGCAAGATGCGGGATTCGGCGCGTGGGCAGCAAAGCGGCTTTGCACTCTGGATGCGGACGGGGCGCTGGCCCGATCCTGGTGCAGGCGCCGCGATCGAGCGCAAGTTCAACCCGTGGCACGACCCGGACGACGGGCGCTTCACCTTCGCGGGCCAGGGCAGGCGCTATGGTCCCGGCGGCGCCGCACCTTCCAGCGGCGCGAAGCCGCGCAAACGCGGCAATCCGGGCAGCGGACCGTTTGGCGGTGCGGGTGCAAGCGGCTCGTTTGGAAAGCCGGCACCGGTCAAGCCAAAGCCAAGGCCAGCGCCACAGAAGCGCCGGCATCTGCCAGGCAGTCTTCCTGCCAAACCCGCGCCGTGGCCAGTTAGCGTCCGCGCTCGTGGTGTAATTTTCGGTGGAGATTTAGGTGCTGCTGGTG
>LSHP01000099.1 GCA_001555775.1 Acidovorax delafieldii
GACGGAAGCGACCCGGTGCGGGTGTGGGGTGATGCAACATAAAATCCTCCCCCAGCAAGCTGGGGGAGGATTTTATGTTGCATCACCCCAACACCCGCACCGGGTCGCTTCCGTCCCAGCTCTTCGCCGCTTCAGCAATCATCCCGAAAAAGCCATCGCTGCCGCTCGCCGGTTGCAATATCTCCACGATGGCCCCGGCATTGGGCCGTGTGGCGGCGGGGCCGCAATCGGCATAGATCACCGCGCCGTCCGCACCCACCTTGCCTTCGACCAGCACCAGCCCGCCGCCCGATTCGACCGCCGCGCGCGCGGCTGCAATGTCATCGGTGAGCAGGCAGACATGGTGCATCGCCTGCCCGCCCGGCCAGTAATCGCCGCGGTAGATCGAAGGCGCGTCATTGTCCTGGCGGATCAGCTCCACCTGCACATCGCCCCATTGCGCGAGCGCGATGGTGAAGGTGCAGTCGGACGGTTCGTCCATGAAGCGCGCGTCCTCCAGCCGAATCCGTTCCATCACGAAGAACGGTCCCACGCCGATGTTGCTGGTCCAGTGGCGGAGCGCCGCATCGAAATCACCCGGCACGAAGGCGATCTGCATCGGCTTGCCGATCGCGGCGATCGTGGCGTTGCGCATGGTGGCACTCCTTCCCCTCACTAAACCAATAGTGTCCTTGGCCTTCCCTCTTCTGGCATGGTGCCCGCAATTGCCATTGTCCAAATTGGGAGGCCCCGATGGCCGAACGCGATCCTTCCGACAGCCTGACTCCGGACTGGGCGGCGTCGCGCAAGCTGCGGGCGCGCGAGATCCGCCGCAAGATCGTGGCCAATGTGGCGAACCGAACTACCGACATGGCCGATGCGCCGCTGCCGCTGCACAAATCGGTGTATATCGATGAGGCACGCTTTCAAGCCGAGCGCGAGCATCTGTTCCTGGGCCAGCCGCTCGTCGCGGGGCTTTCCGGCGACATTCCCGATCCCGGCGACTATCTGGTGTTCGATGCCGCCGGTCCCTCGATGCTGGTCATTCGCGGCAAGGACGGCGTCGTCCGCGCTTTCCGTAACCTGTGCACGCATCGCGGCGCGAAGCTGGTCGAGCAGGCCGAGCCGTTCACCGGCAAGGCCAGCCGCATCTCCTGCCCGTTCCACGCCTGGACCTTCGACAATCTGGGCAGGCTCGTCGGCCAGCCGGGCAAGCCAGGCTTTGCCGATTGCGCCATCGGCGCGCGCGACCTGCTCGAACTGCCGTGCAGCGAATATCTGGGCCTCATCTTCGTGTGCGCGTCCGAGGGCGAGCCAATCGATGCCGCGGCACATCTGGGCGAGTTTGCCGACCAGCTCGCGCTGATCGAGCTCACCCGCGCAGTGCCGGTGAAAAAGGGCATATTGACCGCCGATTCGAACTGGAAATTCGCGCTCGACACCTATGGCGAGGGCTATCATTTCGCTGCGCTGCACAGCTCGACCATCGGCCAGACGCATTATAACGACATTTCGGTGCTCGAACGCTTCGGCCGCCATCACCGCATAAGCTTTCCCGACAAGACCATCGGCGATCTGGTCGGCAAGGATGAGGCCGAATGGCCCGATACCGAATATGGCGGGGTGCATTATCTCTTCCCCAACACGGTCATCTTCTTCGGCGCGGTGACCCCCGGCGTCTATTTCACGCAGGTGTTCCGCCTGTTTCCCGATGGCGTCGGCAAGACGCGCTGCCAGTTTGGCGTGTATGCGCCGTTCGGGATCATCGACGAGGATTATCGCGGCGTGTGCGAGATGGCCTATGATGCCACCGCCACCGTGGTGCAGACCGAGGATTATCGCGTCGCCAGCCACGGCTATGCCAATCTGCTGACGGCACCTGCGGACTTCCACGTCGTGCTGGGCGCCAACGAAAGCGCACCCCAAGCGGTGCACCAGCATATTGCAGAGGCGATCGGGATGCCTTTGTAGTCCACTTATCCGGTCCCCCGCGAAGGCGGGGGACCGGCAAAAATGAAACAGGAGAGCAAGCCCATGGAAGATGCGAGCCGGCCCTACCCCGCCGACCGCTGCCCAGCGATCACCGTCGACGAGATTCTCGATCTCGACAGCCGCGAGGTACCGCCCGAGGTGCGCGGCGACAGCTGGCGCGATCTGGGCACCGAGCCGGTCACCGCGGAGCGCTATACGAGCGCTGCGTTCTTCGAGGCGGAAAAGAAGCACATGTGGCCGAACGTGTGGCAGATGGCCGCGCGCGAGGACGAGCTGCTGCAAGCCGGCGATTATGTCGTCTACAACAATGTCGGGCGTTCCTATCTGATCGTCCGGCAGGATGACGGGTCAGTGAAGGCCTTTCACAATGTCTGCCTGCACCGCGGCCGCAAGCTGCGCACCGAAAGCGGATCGGCGGACGATTTCACCTGCCCGTTCCACGGCTTTGCCTGGAAGACCGATGGCGGCCTGAAGCACATCCCATGCGAATGGGATTTCCAGCATCTGAAGGAGCGCGACATGAGCCTGCCCGAGCTGCGCGTCGAGCGCTGGCAGGGCTTCATCTTGGTCACGTCCGTCAATGAGGTGTAATTTGGGGTGTGGTCACCGGGCTGCATGGTC
>LSHP01000100.1 GCA_001555775.1 Acidovorax delafieldii
GTTACCCCCACCCAGCCCCCCATCAAGGGCGAGGGCATTGGGGTCAGGGAACCAGCACGGTATCTTCTGCGACCGGCAGCAGGCCGGGATAGTCGCTGTTATAGTGCAGCCCCCGGCTTTCCTTCCGTTCGAGCGCGGAGCGGACGATCAGGTCTGCGACCTCGATCAGGTTGCGCAACTCGACCAGGTCGGGGGTGACGCGGAAATTGCCGTAATATTCCTCGACCTCGCTGCGCAGCAGCTCGATCCGGTGCCGCGCGCGCTCGAGCCGCTTGGTGGTGCGGACGATGCCGACATAATCCCACATGAAGCGGCGGATCTCGCGCCAGTTGTGCTGGACGACGACCTCCTCGTCCGAATCGGTGACGCGGCTTTCGTCCCAGGGCAGGATCTGAGGTGCCGGGCCGAGCTCGTCCCAATGTTCGATAATGTCCTTCGCCGCCGCATCGCCGAAGACGAAACATTCGAGCAGGCTGTTGGACGCAAGCCGGTTCGCGCCGTGCAGCCCCGACTGGCTGACCTCGCCCGCCGCATAGAGTCCCGGCAGGTCGGTGCGGCCGTTGAGATCGATCAGCACGCCGCCGCAGGTATAATGCTGTGCGGGCACCACCGGGATCGGATCGCGGGTGATGTCGATGCCGAGGCCCAGCAGCTTGTCGTAGATCGTCGGGAAATGGCCCCGCACGAATTCGGGCGGCTGATGGCTGATGTCGAGATGCACGTAATCGAGCCCCAGCCGCTTGATCTCGTGGTCGATCGCACGCGCGACGACATCGCGCGGGGCGAGTTCCAGCCGCTCGTCGAAATCGCCCATGAAGCGATAGCCGGTCTCGGGGATCAGCAGATGCCCGCCTTCGCCGCGCACGGCTTCGGTGATCAGGAAGTTCTTGACGTCGAGATTGTACAGGCAGGTCGGGTGGAACTGCATGAATTCCATGTTCGAGACGCGCGCGCCCGCGCGCCATGCCATGGCGATGCCGTCGCCGGTCGCGCCCCTCGGCGCGGTCGAGAACAGATAGGTGCGCCCCGCCCCGCCGCTCGCCAGCAGCGTCGCACGCGCGGTCAGCGCCTCGACATGGCCAGTGGCGCGGTTGAGCGCATAGGCGCCCCAGATGCGCCGGTCACCCGCAGGCGAGACGCGGTGCCGGTCGGCGATCAGGTCGATCGCGACCATGTCGGGCAGCAATGTGATGTTCGGGTTGGCAAGCGCCGCGCGTTCGAGCGCCTGCTGTACCGCCCAGCCGGTGGCATCGTCGACATGCACGATGCGCCTATGGCTGTGCCCGCCCTCACGCGTGAGGTGCAGGTCGTCGGCATGGTCGCCGCTGCCGCCTTTGCGGTTGAACGGTACGCCGAGATCGACCAGATGCTGGATCGCTGCCGGAGCGTTCTCGACCACGAATTCGACCGTCTCGCGCCGGTTGAGCCCGGCGCCCGCGACCATCGTGTCCTCGATATGGCTTTCGAACGTGTCGCCCTCTTCGAGCACCGCCGCGATGCCGCCCTGCGCCCAGGCGGTCGATCCGCCCGAAATGTCGCCCTTGGCGAGCACCAGCACCCGGCAATGCCGCGCGAGGCTCAGCGCCGCGGTCAGCCCCGCCGCGCCCGATCCGATAATCAGGACATCGTGATCCTTGCCCCCCGCCATGGCCTAGGCCGCCGCCTTGGTGAGGTTGAGGAACACGTCCTCGAGATCGGGCTCGCGGGTCGAGACGTCGACGATATCATATCCGGCGGCGCGCACGCGGGTCATCACCTGGCCGGCGTTGAGCCGGTCCTTGCTGTAACCGATCTCGATCACCCGGTCGGTAATCCTGCTGACCTTGTCGAAATCCGGATCGGTCGGCAGCTCTGCCACATCCTGGTCGAGGGTCAGCACGATCAGCTTCTCGCGCGCCATTCCGACCAGCTCGGCCGTCGGCTTGTTTGCAATCAATTTGCCGTGGTTGATGATCGCGATGCGATCGCACAATTCCTCGGCTTCCTCGAGATAGTGCGTGGTCAGCACGATGGTGACCCCGGCGCGGTTCAATTCGCGCACATAGTCCCAGAGCTGCTGGCGCAGATCGATATCGACGCCCGCGGTCGGCTCGTCGAGCACCAGGATCGGCGGCGAATGCACCATGGCTTTTGCAACGAGCAGCCGCCGCTTCATCCCGCCGGAGAGCGTGCGGGCATAGGCATTGGCCTTGTCCTCCAGCCTTACCGCGCGCAGCAGCTCGGCGGTGCGCCGCTCCGCCTTGGGCACGCCGAACAATCCGGCCTGCAGCTCGAGCGCCTCGGCGGGGGTGAAAAAGGGATCGAACACGATTTCCTGCGGCACGATGCCGATCGAGGCCTTGGCGTTGCGCGGATCGGCATCGATGTCGAAGCCCCAGATGCGCGCCGACCCGGAGGTCTTGCGGACCATGCCCGACAATATGTTGATCAGCGTCGATTTGCCCGCGCCATTGGGGCCGAGCAGGCCGAAAATCTGCCCGCGCGGAACATCGAAGCTGACGCCGTCGAGCGCCAGCTTGTCGGGGGCCTTGCCTGCACCCGCATAGAGCTTGCGCAGATTGTCGATCGATATGGCAGCTTCCGTCACGAAAAGCGGATTAGCCGCACGGGCAACCGAGCGCAAAGGGAAAGGTGCACCTGCCCGTGATGTGTGCAGGTGCAGCACAAATGCTGCCTAAATTTTATGCACCGCTTCGCATGTGCACAAATTTTGAGCGCGCCTGCCTGTCACGCGGTTAGCGATTCATTAGGAAACGCCCGATTCCAGCATTTGGCACGTGGCTTGCGTAGCTTTGCTGCGGTGACGGGGCCAACCCCGCAATAAAATAACCAATGGGGGCGTAATGAAATTCATCATTGCCATTATCAAACCCTTCCGGCTCGACGAGGTGCGCGAAGCCCTCACCAGCCTGGGCGTCGCGGGCATGACCGTGACCGAAGTCAAGGGCTTCGGCCGCCAGAAGGGCCAGACCGAAATTTATCGCGGTGCCGAATATACCACCAACATGGTCCCCAAGCTGAAGCTGGAGATCGCGGTCAGCGACGATATCGCGCCGCAGGTGGTCGAAACCATTCAGGCAGCCGCCAACACGGATTCCATCGGTGACGGCAAGATCTTCGTTTTCGACCTGGCGGCAGCGACGCGCATCCGCACCGGCGAGACCGGCGACACGGCACTGTAAGGGGAAAGGGGAATGATGAAACCTTTGCACAAGATTGGCGCTGTGGTCGGAACGACAGCGCTTAGCGTATTCACCGCAGCCCAGGCCTGGGCTGCGACCACCGCCCCGGCTGCAGAAGTGGTCGAAGAGGCCGTCACGGCGGTTGCCGAAGGTCCGATCAAGGCTCCGACCGCCGAGCAGATGGCGGGCATGGTCGACAAGGGCGACACCACCTGGATGCTCGTTTCCGCCGTGCTGGTGCTGATGATGTCGATCCCCGGCCTCGCCCTCTTCTATGGCGGCCTGGTGCGTACCAAGAACATGCTTTCGGTGCTGATGCAGGTGCTGACCATCGTGTCAGTCGCCGCACTCGTCTGGGTGAGCTGGGGCTATTCCCTCGCCTTCACCAGCGGATCGCCCTATATCGGCGGCCTGTCCAAGGCCTTCCTGGCGGGGGTCGACGGCACCACCTTCGCCGCCACCTTCTCGAACAACGTCTATATTCCCGAGCTCGCCTTCGTGGTGTTCCAGATGACCTTCGCCTGCATTACGCCGGCGCTGATCGTCGGGGCCTTTGCCGAGCGCGTGAAGTTCACCCCGCTGATCATCTTCACGGTGCTGTGGCTGACGCTCGCCTATTTCCCGGTCGCGCACATGGTGTGGTACTGGGCTGGACCGGACTTCCTGCCGGATGCGCCGACCGATACCGGGCTGCTCTGGGGCATGGGTGCGCTCGACTTTGCCGGTGGCACGGTGGTGCACATCAACGCCGGTATCGCAGGGCTCGTCGGCTGCCTCGTGATCGGCAAGCGCCTGGGCTACAAGACCGAAGCCATGCCGCCGCACTCGCTGGTGATGACCATGATCGGTGCCTCGCTGCTGTGGGTGGGCTGGTTCGGCTTCAACGCCGGCTCCAACCTGGAAGCCAATGGCGTGACCGCCGTCGCCTTCATCAACACCTTCGTCGCCACCGCCGCCGCCACCGTCGCCTGGGCCGTGATCGAACAGATCGTCCACAAGAAGCCCTCGCTGCTGGGGGCTGCCACCGGCGCGGTTGCAGGGCTCGTCGCGATCACCCCGGCTTCGGGTCTGGCCGCACCGATGACCTCGATCCTGCTCGGCTTTGCCGCCTCGATCGTCTGCTTCTTCTTCGTCACCACGGTGAAGAACAAGCTCGGCTATGACGACTCGCTCGACGTGTTCGGCGTTCACTGCGTCGGCGGCATCATCGGTGCGATCGGCACCGGCATCGTCGCCGACCCCGCACTCGGTGGCCAGGGCTTTTTCGACTACACCGTCTTCCCGGCGGGCGTTGGCGAATATGACATGGCCGCGCAGGTCATTACCCAGATCAAGGCGGTGGGCATCACCATCATCTGGTCGGGTCTGGTCTCCGCCGTGCTCTTCTACGCACTCAAGTTCACCATCGGTCTGCGTCCCTCCGAAGAGGTCGAACAGGCCGGGCTCGACATCTCCGAACACGGAGAGCGCGCCTATAACTACTGATTTCACGAGCTTGGTCTGCGGCGGGACCAGCTAGCACCCGCCGCAGACCTCCAGAGGTTCCTCCTGCGAACTGACAACTCAAGGCCGGGATGGCGACATCCCGGCCGTTTTTTTGCGTGCATCGCCAGACGCTTGTCGGCGCCCGACGGCGCCTTATCGGTTTCAGATCGAAACCCTATTGACAAAGCTGTCAGCAAGGTGAGACCTTCCGTCCGACAGACCGCGAGAAAGCGGCACCTGCCGGGACGTCGCAAACCCCGGTCCCGGACGACATTGCACCGGACCCTGACGGGCCGGGTTGCATCGAAGGAGAGAGCCATGGCCACCGTTTTGAAAGAACCCGGCGCCGCGCTGAATTACGACATGAGCGATGCCAGCTGGTATGTCGAAGACCGCTGGCAGGAGCCCTTCCGCCAGATGCGCGCGCAGGACCCGATCCACTGGACCGAAAACGGCATGTTTGGCAATTTCTGGAACGTCACCAGCCACAAGGCGATCCAGCATGTCGAGGCCCTGCCCGAGATTTTTTCCTCGTCCTACGAACATGGCGGCATCACGCTCGCCGACCGGATCGACGACGGCACCGAACTGGTGATGCCGATGTTCATCGCGATGGACCGGCCCAAGCATACCGGCCAGCGCCGCACCGTCGCCCCGGCCTTCACGCCCACCGAGATGAAGCGCATGTCGGACGATATCCGCCGCCGCACCGCCGAAATTCTCGACGGCCTGCCCTGGGACCAGCCGTTCGACTGGGTCGACAAGGTCTCGATCGAGCTCACCACGCAGATGCTCGCGATCCTGTTCGACTTCCCGTGGGAGGACCGCCGCAAGCTCACCGAATGGTCCGACTGGGCGGGCGATATCGAGCTGGTCCATAGCGAGGAGCTGCGCCAGGAGCGGCTCAAGCACCTTTACGAGATGGGCGCCTATTTCAAGAAGCTGTGGGATGCCAAGATCAACGCCGAGCCCACGCCCGACCTGATCTCGATGATGATCCATTCGGACGCGATGAGCGAGATGGACGAGTTCGAGTTCATGGGGAACCTCATCCTGCTGATCGTCGGCGGCAACGACACGACGCGCAACTCGATGTCGGGGCTGGTCTATGGCCTGCAACAATTCCCCGACCAGCGCGAGAAGCTCGAGCAGAACCCCGAGCTGATCCCCAATGCGGTGCAGGAAATCATCCGCTGGCAGACCCCGCTCGCGCATATGCGCCGCACCGCGCTCGAGGATTACGACCTGTTCGGCAAGACCATCAAGAAGGGCGACAAGCTCGCCTTGTGGTACATCTCGGGCAATCGCGACGAGAGCGTGTTCGAAGATGCCGACAAGATCATCGTCGACCGCGAGAATGCGCGGCGGCACCTTGCGTTCGGCTATGGCATCCACCGCTGCGTCGGCGCGCGCCTCGCCGAGCTGCAGATCGCCATCCTGCTCGAGGAAATGGCCAAGCGCCGGATGCGGGTGAACGTGCTCGAGGAGCCGGTGCGCGTGCGCGCATGCTTCGTGCACGGCTATCGCTCGATGCAGGTGTCTTTAAGCAAATATTGAAGCCGCGTTGGCGGCGCGCGCGTAACTATGGCATCCTGACCGGCGTAACGGGCCGGACGATGACACGGGGACGTGACGATGCAACGACGCGAATTTCTGAACGCCGGACTGCTCGGGGCCGCCGGCCTCGGGCTGTTCGGTCTTGCGAACTTCTCCTTCGGCGCTGCCACCGCGCGCGCCAAGGGCAAGTTCGAGATCACGAAGACCGATGCGCAGTGGAAGCAGCAGCTGACGGCGGATCAATATTATGTGCTGCGCCAGGAAGGGACTGAACGGCCCTTCACCAGCCCGCTCAACAAGGAAAAGCGCGCCGGTACCTTCCTGTGCGCCGGATGCCAGCTGCCACTGTTCTCGTCGAAGACCAAATATGAAAGCGGCACCGGCTGGCCGAGCTTCTACGCGCCGTTGCCCAGGGCGGTGGGCACCAGCACCGACCGCCTACTCGGCTATCCGCGCACCGAAGTGCACTGCAGGCGGTGCGGCGGGCATCTCGGCCATGTGTTCGAGGACGGGCCCAAGCCCACGGGCCTGCGCTATTGCATGAACGGCGATGCAATGCTGTTCCGGGCGGGTGCGGCTTGAAGCCATCATGCTCTCTCCCCTTCAGGGGAGAGACGCGGAGCCTTATCAGCTGGCTGATTAGGCGGAGCTGAGAGGGGCTAGCGCATCGCAGGCCCCTCTCCCAACCCTCTCCCCTGAAGGAGAGAGGGCTTCAGGGGTTCAACCCACGCGCTTCACGCTGTCCTTATGCGCGCCGACGCGGGCACCGCCGCCACCGCCGCCGGGACGACCACCGCCACCCGAACGACCGCCACCGCCACCGGGACGACGCCGACGGCGATTGCCGCCTTCGCCATCGCGCTTGGGACCATAGTTGCGACCGCCGGACGCGCCGCGCTCGCCACCGCGACCCTGGGCGGGACGCTCGGGTGCCTTGGCCGGGGGCGGCAGCTGCGCGGCTGCCTCGGTAAAGCCCTTGGGCAGCGGCATCGGCACCGGCTTGACCTTGGTCAGCTTCTCGATGTCCTTGAGCAGCGGCCGCTCGTCATTGCTGACGAACGCGATCGCGATGCCGTCGGCACCGTTGCGCGCGGTGCGGCCGATGCGGTGGACATATTGCTCGGGCACATTGGGCAGATCATAGTTGAACACATGGCTGACGCCATTGATGTCGATGCCGCGCGCGGCGATATCGGTCGCGATCAGCACCTTGATCTCGCCGTCCTTGAAGGCGGCGAGCGCGGCGGTGCGCTGCGACTGGCTCTTGTTGCCATGGATCGCAGCCGAACGGATGCCCGCGCCTGCCAGCACGCGCACCACCTTGTCCGCGCCATGCTTGGTGCGGGTGAAGACGAGCGCGCGCTCGGGCTTGATTTCGCGCAGCTTGAGCGTGAGCAGCGCTTGCTTCTCGCTCTGGCTGACAAAGGTCACGTACTGCTCGACGCGCTCGGCGGTGGTCGATTGCGGCGCGACCTCGACCCGCACGGGGTTGTTGAGGAAGCGCGCGCCCAGTTCGGCAATCGCCTTGGGCATGGTCGCCGAGAAGAACAGGCTCTGGCGCTGCTTGGGCAGCATCGAGGCGATGCGCTTCAGCGGCACGATAAAGCCTAAGTCCATCATCTGGTCGGCTTCGTCGAGCACGAAGATCTCGACATTTTCCAGCGTGATCGCGCGCTGTTCGATCAGATCGAGCAGACGGCCCGGCGTCGCGACGAGCACGTCGGTGCCCGCCTGCAGCTTGCGCTTCTGCTGGTTGATCGGCACGCCGCCGAACACGCAATTGACCGAAAGGTTCAGGTAGCGCGCATAGACGCGCATGTTCTCGGCGATCTGCGCCGCGAGTTCGCGGGTCGGCGACAGGACCAGCATGCGCACACCGCGATGGCTGCGGCCCTTGGGCTCCTTGGCCAGGTGATGCAGCGAGGGCAGCGAAAAGGCTGCGGTCTTGCCGGTGCCGGTCTGGGCGATGCCCAGCAGGTCGCGGCCTTCGAGCAAGGCGGGGATGGCATCGCGCTGGATCGGCGTGGGCGTATCATAGCCCTTCGAATCGAGCGCACGAAGGATCGGATCGGCCAGGCCAAGTTCATGAAAATAGGACATAGGTACTCTTCAATAAGAGCAAGGCGCGCGCCGGTGCCCCAATGGGGAGCACGCGCATTGCGGGGTTCAGAAGCCGCCGGAAGGTTCCGGAAACTTCAGGAAAACGCCCCGCGTGAATTGGGATGTTCGGAATTGAGCAGCGGGGTTTCAGGACCCGGCCTATCGCCAGCCTGCCTTGGGGGCGCGGCTGGAACGAAGTTCACGCTGCCGGTTCATAAGGGGCATTGGGAAGGATTCCCGTGCCAAGGCGCGCTGCTTGGAGCGGCATATGGTGGAAAGCCCGCGAAATAGCAAGGAAATTCGCGGGACGCCGGAGCGCCTTGGCGAATCAGGCGGCTTCCTGTGCGTCCGCCGGGCCGCCGATCAGAACGTAGCGGCGGTCGCAATAGCCGCATTCGACATAGCCCTTCTCGTCGATCTGCAGCCAGACGCGCGGATGGCCGAGCGCCGCGCCGCCGCGAATATCGCTGGCGCCATCGCAGGCGACACGGGCAGAGGTGGTGCGGACGGTTTCGGGCGGTGTGATCATGGCTGCGCGATTATCAAAACCGGCGGGCCCATGCAATCGGGCTTTGCGTTGCAATCAGGCGTCGCCCTGCCTTTCGAGCACGATGCGAGCGCGCTGCGCATCTTCGGGCAGCACCATGATCCGCGCAGGTGTCATGAACCCCAGGCCCAGGCCTGCCATGCCCCCGTCGAAGATATGCGCGTCGATCCCCTCGGCGGCGAGCGCCAGCCGCGCCATCTCCGCCTCGATCCGGTCGCTATATTCGGCAATCGCCTTCAGGCTCATTCCGGATCAGCTCTCGACATCGGTGAAATAGCGCGTGGTCGGCGTGGTCGGAAGGCCGTCGATCGAGCGCGTGCGCCGCGCCGTCTTCGCAAGCCAGGCTTGAGGATCGCTCTGCCGGTGCGCTTTCTTGAGCGTCTCGCGCTCACGCTCCATCTGCATCACCGGCACGCCCCAGCCGCAACTCGTTTGCACGCTGTCGACCGCAATGTCGAAAATCTGCCGCGTACCGGGCAGCATGGTGAAGTGCTGGGCAAGCTCGTCCCACTCGGCATCCTGCGGCAGCACCGGGCGGCCGCGCCCATAGATACGCAGGATCAGCGCCGGGTTCTCGAATGCGCAGAACATGATGGTGATGCGGCCATCGGCGACGAGATGCGCATGCGTCTCGTTGCCCGAACCGCCGAGGTCGAGATAGGCGACGCGGTTGTCGCCAAGCACGCGAAAGGCGTCATAGCCCTTGGGGCTCAAGTTGATCCGCGCCTCCTCCGCCGCGGTCGCGACGAAGAAGATCGGCTGGCGCGCAATGAAGCTGCGGTGCTTGTCGGTGAGCGCATCGGTGAAATCGGACATGGCGGCATAGTGCGGGAACGGGGCAGGCGGCGCAAGTCCACCCCTTCCCCCCGGCCCAAAAAGCCGTTACCGCAAGGCCCATGACGACCTCCACCCCTGCCGGAATACCCGGCATTCCCCGCTCGCTGTTCGTGCTCTCCGTCTTCTATGGCGGCATGGTGTGCCTGGCGGGCGTGCTCGGCAACAAGCAGGTATCGATCGGCCCGCTGGCGGTGGAGGCGGGCATCTTCGCCTTTCTGCTGCTCGTCGTGGTGTCGAGCGCGATCGCCGAGCTGCACGGCCGCGATACCGCGAACAGCCTGGTCAAGTTCGGCTTCGTGCCGCTGCTGTTTTCGATGTTCCTCTCGTGGATCGTCTGGTCGCTGCCGCCCTCGCCCGACATGGCGGCGGAGAATTCTGCGGCGATCCAGCTGATCCTCGGCGCGACGGGGCGGATCTGGGCGGCGGGCGTTTGCGCCTATGGCGTCTCGCAGTTCCTCAACGTCTATATCTTTTCCAAGCTGCAGAACATGCCGGGCCGGTTCCTCGCGGTGCGCGGCGTGATCGCTTCCGCTTTATCGCAGATCGTCGACACGCTGATCTTCGTCACCATCGCCTTTTACGGCGTGTTCCCGATCGGCCAGCTGCTGGTGGGCCAGATGGTCGCCAAGGTCGCGCTTTCGGTCGCGCTGGTGCCGTTCCTGATTGTGTTCTTCGTCCGGCTGGGCAAAAGGCTCGACGCATGAGCGATACCATTCACGATCCCGCGCTGCTGGCAAAGGCCGAAACCCTTACCGAGGCGCTGCCCTTCATGCAGCGCTATGCCGGCAAGAGCTTCGTCGTCAAATATGGCGGCCATGCCATGGGCGACCCCGAACTCGCGCGCGACTTTGCCGAGGACATCGTGCTGCTGAAGGCGGTGGGGATCAACCCCGTGGTCGTGCACGGCGGCGGGCCGCAGATCGGCGCGATGCTGAAGCGGCTCGGCGTCCAGTCCGAATTCATCGACGGGTTGCGCGTGACCGACAGCGAGACCGCCAATGTCGCCGAGATGGTGCTGGGCGCCATCAACAAGGAACTGGTGACCTGGATCGCGGCGGCGGGCGGCAAGGCGATCGGCATCAGCGGCAAGGACGCAGGGTTCGTCCGCGCCAGCAAGGTCGAGCGTACGATGCGCGATCCCGACAGCAATATCGAGCGCGCGATCGACCTCGGTTTCGTCGGCGAGCCCGAGGCGATCGACTGCACCGTGCTCAAGACGATATCGGACGCAGGGATGATCCCGGTCGTCTCGCCGATCGGCGTCGGGCCCGACGGCCAGACCTATAACATCAACGCCGACACGATGGCGGGAGCGGTCGCGGCGGCGCTGGGCGCGTCGCGCCTGTTCCTGCTCACCGATGTGGCAGGCGTGCTCGACAAGGAAAAGAAGCTGCTCAGCGACCTGACGCCTGCCGATATCGCGGCCCTGCGCGCGGACGGCACGATCAGCGGCGGCATGATCCCCAAGCTGGAAACCTGCGTCCATGCGGTCGAACAGGGTGTCGATGCGGCGGTGGTGCTCGACGGGCGCGTACCGCACGCGATGCTGCTCGAGATATTCACGTCACGCGGGGCAGGCACACTGATTCGCGCCTGAATCCGGTTTACACCGGACCCTCCTGGCTGTTATATTGAGATAACACACTTATCGATGAGAACGATCCAATGATTATTCTGGTTGAAGTCTTCAACATGCTACTCAACTTGGCCTGGATGATCATCCTTGTTCAGATCGTTCTGTCATGGCTGATCGCTTTCAATGTCATTAGCATGCACAATGATTTTGTCCGGCAACTCACCAATGCTCTGCATTCATTGACGGAGCCGGTCTATCGACCGATCCGCAAACTGATGCCGGATTTTGGCGCTCTCGATCTTGCCCCGATGGTCGTGATTTTGTTGATCCTCATCCTGCAAAGGGTAAGCGACCTTTATCTCGCGCCCATTGCACAGCAATACACATAGCATCAGCACTGACGAGACCAATTTCTCCGTCTCGCCTGTGGCCTTGGGATTGGTTTGTCGCTAGGGCTCAGGCCATGACAGCCCCGATCAGCACCAAAATCATCGATGGCAAGGCCTTTGCGGCCGGTTTGCGCGAGCGCCTTGCCGCGCGTGTCCCCAGTTTTGTGGGGGCTACGGGCCGCGCGCCCGGCCTTGCGGTGGTGCTGGTCGGCGAGGACCCGGCAAGCCAGGTCTATGTCCGCTCCAAGCACAAGGCGACCGTCGAGGCCGGCATGCAGAGCTTCGAGCATCGCCTGCCCGCCGAGACCAGCCAGCAGGACCTGCTCGACCTGGTCGCCGCGCTCAACGCCGATGACAGCGTGGACGGCATCCTCGTCCAGCTGCCGCTGCCGGGCCATATCGACGACAAGGCGGTGCTGGCCGCGATCGATCCCGCCAAGGATGTCGACGGCTTTCATGTCGTCAACGCAGGGCGGCTCGCGGTCGGAGAAGAGGCGCTGGTGCCGTGCACGCCGCTCGGCTCGCTGATGCTGCTGCAGGATACGCTGGGCGACCTGTCGGGCCTGCACGCGGTGGTGATCGGGCGATCGAACATCGTCGGCAAACCGATGGCGCAGCTGCTGCTCCAGCAAAGCTGCACCGTGACCATCGCGCACAGCCGCACGAAGGACCTGCCCGGAATCGTGCGGCTCGCCGATATCGTCGTCGCCGCCGTTGGGCGGCCCGAGATGGTGCGCGGCGACTGGATCAAGCCTGGCGCGACCGTGATCGATGTCGGCATCAACCGCGTTGCGGGAGCCGAGCCCGGCAAGACCAAGCTGGTCGGCGATTGCGCCTATGACGAATGCGCTGCGGTGGCCGGCGCGATCACCCCGGTGCCCGGCGGCGTCGGCCCGATGACGATCGCCTGCCTGCTGCGCAACACGCTCGTCGCCGCGCACCGGCGTGCTGGGCTCGGCAATCCGGAGGGCCTGTGATGGGCACGTTGCGGCTGATCGCGGCGCTGTTGGTCGGTATCGGGCCACTGGCTGTGCAGGCCCAGTCCGGGCCGCCGCCGCGCGAGGATCGGCGCGGGCCGCCGCCGGCGCCTCCGGGGCAATCCTATGCCAATTCTAGCGCGGTGCTCGTCTCCGAGATCGCCTTTGCCCGTCTGGCGCAGGACAAGGGCCAGTGGACGGCGTTCCGCGAAACGGCATCGGACGATGCGCTGATGTTCGTGCCCAAGCCGGTGCTCGCGCAGGCCTGGCTCAAGGGCCGCGCCGATCCCGCACAGGCGGTGAAATGGCAGCCGCAAAAGCTGTTCATGGCGTGCGACGGGCGCACCGGCGCCTCGACCGGGGCCTCGCAATTTCCCGGCGGCGCGGTCGGCTATTACACCACCGTCTGGCAGAATCTGGAAAAGCCGCGCGCCAAGAAGCCCGACTGGAAATGGGTGCTCGACCATGGTTCGCTGCTGAAGGAACCGCGCACAGGCGACGAGATGATCTCCTCGCGCACCGCCGTGTGCACCGGCAACCCCAAGGCGGCGCTCGGCGCCATTCCGTTCGGCCCGCCACCCAAGGGTGAAAAGCCGGCAGCCCCCGCGACCAGCGGCGCGCGCGCCTCTGCCGATGGCACGATGGTCTGGCGCTGGGACGTGCGCGCCGATGGCAGCCGCAGCATCACCATCGAATTGTGGAACGGCACCGGTTTCGACACCGTGGTGCGCGATGACGTCCCGGCGGAGGCCGCATGATCGAGCTGTTCGTTTCCGCCTTCGTCACCCTGTTCGTGGTGATCGATCCCCCCGGCTGCGCGCCGATCTATGCCAGCATGACCACTGGCGCGAACGCACAGCAGCGGCGCAGCATGGCGATCCGCGCGGTAATCGTTGCGGGCGGCATCCTGCTGGTGTTCGCGTTGTTCGGCGAGGTGCTGCTCTCTGCGCTGCATATCGAGCTCAACAGCTTCCGCATCGCAGGCGGCATCATGCTGTTCCTGATCGCGCTCGACATGGTGTTCGAAAAGCGCACCGAACGCCGCGAACAGCGCGCGCAGAAGGTGATGGAGACGCCCGAGATCGAGGATGTCTCGATCTTCCCGATGGCGATGCCGATGATCGCCGGCCCCGGATCGATCGCCTCGGTGATGCTGCTGGTCTCGCAGAATACCGGCCTGGACCGCGCGCTGACGATCCTGGCCGCGCTGCTCGCCGTGCTGCTGCTGACACTCGTCGCGCTGCTGACGGCGGGCCCGCTGATGAAGCTGCTGGGGGCGAAGGCCGAGGCGGTGATCACCCGGCTGCTCGGCGTGCTGCTCGCGGCGCTGGCGGCACAGTTCGTGATCGACGGGCTGAGGGCGAGCTTTCAGTAAGGCGGAGCGAGCGAGAGGCTCCCTCGTCAACGGCTATGCTCCCCGCGAAACTTTACCGTAATCCGTCACCCTGAACTTGTTTCAGGGCCCATTTCTCCCCACGCGGCTTTCGGCTTTTCGGGGCACGATGGGTCCTGAAACAAGTTCAGGATGACGTTTGCTTCCGCTGCTCCCATGGCGCGGGGCCTTTGACAGGCTCTGGCTGAGCGGAGGCAGGTTTGGGCAATGGCGTCGTCAACCATCGCGTCAATTTCCGCTACCAGCTGAATTTCTAGACCCATGGAAACAGCAAAAGCCCGCCAGCCTTTCGGCTGACGGGCTTTCGTTGAGGCTTGCGCCCGGGCTGGTGCTTAGAAGCGGACCAGCGCCGAGAGCGAGTATTGCTGCGCCTGGAAGTCCTGGCGACCCACCGTGGTGTCGATCGACGCGGTGAAGTCGAAGGTCGGCTGCGAGATGGTCAGACCGACGCCCGCTTCGGCCCAGGTCCGGTCGTCCGAACGATAGGCGAAGGGGAAGCGGCCCGTGGTGCTTCCGGCGAAATTGGCGCCGAAGAAGCGGTCGCCTTCCAGCACATCATAGACATAATCGGCATAGATGTACGGACGGAACACCGCGGTCTTCTTGGCACTGGCCGATGCGCCGACGCGGATCTGCAGGCTGTCGAACTTGTCGCGGTCGATGTCCAGAGCGGGACCACCACCGATTTCGCGCACGTCACCATAGTTGATATACTGGTATTGTGCGGCGATACGCGGCGTGAAGACGATCGTCTTGGTCTCATAGGCCTTGGACAGGCCAAGTTCCGCCGTCAGGGCCAGGCTGTCGTCGCTGGTTCCCAGGTTGAAGACGGTGGGACCGACCAGCACCGAACGGGCCGTATCGACCGAGAAGCGGCCAGCGCTGACGCGGCCATCGACGATCAGGCCGCCCGGCGTGGTGACCGCGCCATAGATGCTGCCTTCAAGCAGTTCGCCCGCCACGCTCTGGCCGCGAACGACATTCGCGTCGACGTCCGAATAGCTGCCCGAGATACCGAGCACCACGCCATCGCGCGGCAGATATTCGAAACCGCCGGTGATGAAATAGCCGTCGAAGAAGTCGCGACGACCGGTGGTCAGCGCCGTCGGCATCGCCGTGGATTTGCCGTTGATGTAACCGCCGCCCAGATACAGCGCAAAGCTGCTGTCGAGCGAGGTCGAATCGGTCACGGCAGCTTCCTGGCCATCCTGCGCAGCAGCAGCCGCAGCCATCGCGCCCGGAAGCGCCATGCCGTTGGTGGCAGTGGCGGCGATGCCCATTGGCTGGCCGATCATCGCGATCGTGCCGCCCATGTTGCCGGACAGAGCCGACTGCATGCGGGTGCGGTGGAAGCGCGAGCTGGCCGACAGCATGGCTTCACCGATGTTCAGACGGGCCGATTCGGTGAACGGTGCCAGCTGCTCGAACGTCGCCTGGATCTGGGCGGCCGACATCAGGTCGGTGCGCAGATAGACGTCGGCGAAGGTGCGCTCGGCGCTGCGGTTGCTGTCCAGAATGCCCGCATAGGAGCGCTGCACGGCCGAACCGCTGGCGATCACGTTGCGGTACAGACCTGCGGTGATGCGCATGTCGACGGCATTGGCGCTGGTGGTCAGCACCGGCGTCAGGATGGCGCTGATCGGCGCGGCGGAGTTGAACGCCGCCGTGATCGCGCCGCCCGTGGTGACGATGCGGTAGGTGTCGCCATTCTTGATCGTGTAGCCGGACACCGGCGAGACGATCACGCGGCCACCCAGGCTGGCTGCGCCGGTGATCGCCAGACGATCCGACACGCCGTTGCCGACATCGACCGCAAACTGCGTCGCCGAGGACAGCACGGCGCTGCCGTCGATGGTCAGCGTGCCGATGCTGCCGACGCCGCCCGGCGCGATCGTGCCCATGATGCTGGTGACGAACGGCGCCTGGATGGTGCCAGTGCCGGTCAGCAGGCCAGCCGCAAGGGTGTAGTCACCCACCGAGCGCAGGCGACCGTTGACGTTCACGGTGCCACCCGTCTGGGTGACGTCGATCAGGCTGGAGAGGTTGCCCGCAGCCGCGATGGTGAGGCCGGCGGTGTTGGCCACGGTCAGGCGGTCGATGGTGACGACGCTCGACAGCGTGGTGGTGCCGGCGGCGCTCAGGGTCACGTCGAAATAGCGACCGGCGACGCCCGTGCGGTTGTTGGGGTTGATGTTGTTGGGCACGAAATTGGTCGCACCCGGCAGACCGTTGGCCAGCGTCGCGGTGGGCAGGGGACCAGTGCGGAAGATGCCGCTGCCGTTGCGCTGGGCTTCTTCGGCCAGCTTCTGCAGGGCAGCCAGGCTTTCCGCGCTGGCGGCGGCGCTCAGCGGCGTGCCGAGATCAGCCGTTGCGAGCTGGTTCTGCAGACCGGCCACGGCATTGTCGCCCGTGCTCAGCGAGTTGATCATGTCCGCACGGGTCAGCGTGGTCACGGCCGCTGCCGGGGCAGCCTCGGTCGCGGTGGCGGCAGCGGCGGGGGTTGCCGCAGCAGCCTCGGTGCCGACCGTGGTGTTCAGCGACACCTGTTCTGCACCGCCGCTCAGCTGACCGTTAAGGTCGGCGCGGCCGATGCCCGAGACCACCGCTGCACCATCGGCGGTGCGAGCGGGCGGCGTGAAGTCGCGGCGGGTCGCCAGATCACGGCACTCGTTGAGGCCGAGGCCCTGGATGCAGACCTGGCCGAAATCGGGGTCACCGCCGGCAATGCCCTGACCCAGGCCGGTCGGGATGCCGTTGACCACCTGGCCACTGGCATTGATGATGTTGTAATTGGGGTCGAGCGTCGTCACCCAGCGGCTGGCGTCTTCCCAGTTGCCGTTGCCGGCGGCTGCGGTGACATAGCGATACGGGTTGGTCGCGGCGATATAATCCCAGAACAGGTACAGCGGCTGGTAGAAGCTGGTCGTGCCATAGCTGCTGAACGCCTGCGGGCCGAAGAAGCGGCTGCCGCCCGACAGCACGCCGATCTGCAGGTTCTTGGTCGACAGCGTGTTGCGCGATGCGGTGAGGATCAGCGGACCACCCGAATCGCCACCTGCGGTGGTGCCTTCGCCGGGAAGCGCATCGTCGCGGTGGATGTTGATGTCGAACTGGTTGGCACCAGCAGTGCCGCGACGCGGATCGTCAAAGTCCAGATTGTAGAGGTTCTGGCCGAGCGGCGGCGTGCCGGGGGCGGCGGGGCCGAACAGGAAGTCGTTGCGGTCGTCGAGCGAGGCGAGCGCGCCCAGCATGTTTTCCGCAGCGCGGCGGCGGAAGTCGACGCCCTGCGTCGCGCCTGCGGTACCGTTGCCCGAGCGGCCATAGCCGGTGATGGTGACGTGATAGCCGGTGCCGCGAACCGGATCGATCGTGGTCGGGGTCGGCAGCGGCGAGAACAGCAGCGCCCAGGTGGGGATGCGGGCAGCCGGCGTGTCGAGCGTCGCCAGCGCGATATCGGCTTCAAGGAAGCCGAGCGCCTGCGGGTTGAGCAGCGAGCGGGGATCATACTGAATCTGGCTGATGTTGAACACGTTCAGCGCGGAATTCGAACGGAAAGCATTGGCAGCCCAGTTCTGGAAGCCGGGGCGCGCGTCGACATTGAACGAGAACGCAGCCGGAACAGTGCCGTCGATGCTGCTGTAATCGGTCGCGAGGCGATCGTTGACGCAGTGTGCGGCGAACAGCACGGTGCGCGGATTGATCAGCGTGCCGGTGCAGACAAAGCCGTCGTTGCGGAAGAACATGCCAACGCCGTTCACGCCGCCCGCATTGTCGATAATCTGCGTCGGGGTCTGGTTGTTGTTCGGAACAATGGCGAGCGCCGGAGCGGAAGCCAGCGCGACGGCCATCGCCGTTGCTGCGGTTCCGCCCAGAATTGCCTTGTGAAGGTGGGAGGTCTTGAAGGTCATGAATTTCCCCTGATCAACGTTTTGTTGATCGGGGAAATTAGCTGGAGCGGAACGAAAGGCAACGCAGGCCGTTGAAGTGCGTTCCGATTGTGGCGATCTGTTGCCGCTTTGACACATTTTGTTACAGAAACGGCATGAAAACGGCTCCAACCCCCCAGAATGAGGGGGGTCGGGGCGGTTGAATAATCGTGCGGACGATTACTTGCCGAGTGTTTCGGTGAGAAACCAGGCGCGCTCCTGCGCCTCATCGGTCCAGTCATCGACGATTCCGTCGGTGGCATTGTCCCCGGCCTGTCCGGCGAGCTCCTTGACCTCGCGCAGCTTGGCGACAAAGGCCAGATTGTCGTCGCGCAGCTCCTTGAGCATCGCTTCGGCCGACACGCCCGACTTGTCATTGTCGGCAATCGAGCTGCGCCGCGCGATATCGCCGATCGAGGTCAGCGTGCGGAAGCCGTTCTTGCGCACCCGCTCAGCAATCGCGTCGGTAATGGCGAGAATCTGCGTCGCCTGATCGTCGAGCAGCAGGTGATATTCGCGGAAATGCGGTCCCGCGACATGCCAGTGGAAATTCTTGGTCTTGAGATACAGCGCAAAGCCATCGGCCAAAAGACCGTTCATCGCTTCGGCCAGTGCCTTGCCGGCATTGTCGCCCTTCTTGTTTCCCATGACATACTCCTGTTCTTGCTGCGGATGCGGCTAACATAGGTTGGTTTTATGCGATTCCCATGGCGATTTGTCGGTTCGCGCCGATGCTGCGGGTCTTTGGCTCACATCAGCCCGAAGGCGCCGAGCGCGAGCGCAAGCCCGATGGCGGTGATGATCAGCCCGGCAGCGATCCGCGCCGGGCGGATGGGCCAGGCGGCAAGCCGTTCCTGCCAGATGATCGCCGGCATGAGTCCCAGCACCGTCCCTGCCCAGCCACCGATCAGCGGCCAGACCCAGTCATGGCTGCGCGCGGCGGTCGCCGCGACGATGAACTGCCCCTTGTCGCCGAACTGCAGAATGAAAAGGCCGAGCAACCCGGTGAGCAGCGGCCCCGTGCGCCATCCCGGCAGCGTATCGACCGGCCGCCGGGGAGCAAGCATGCCGAGCCCGGCAAAGAGCAGCGACAGCGCATAGAATAGCCGGAGCGCATCGAGGCTTATCCAGGTTCCGACCACAACGCCGCCCAGTGCGCCGATCAGCGCCATCAGCCCGCAGGCCAGCGCGACGCCGATCGTCAGCGGCACGGGCCGGGCAAAGCGCTGGCCCAGAGCGGCGCACAGCAGTTGCGCGCGGTCACCCGTCTGGACGATCGCGGTCAGCAGCAAACTGGTGAGAAAAGCTTCCATCCCTGCCGACGTTAGCGCCAATCAGCGCACGCCGCGCACCGCAATCGAGGCCAGCATCGCCGCGCGCATTTCGCCATCGCCCGAATCGCAGCCAATCGCCTCGTCCATCGCATCGAGATAATGCGCGGCCATCGTCCGGCTCCAGCCATGGCTGAGCAGATGCTCGAGGCCGTGCGCAAGGTCGCTGACGCAAGGCAGCGCATTCACCTCTGCCATATGCCGCATCTTGCCCAGTTCGCGCTGCAGATCGTTGCGCGCGACGCGGCGGGCGAGCGCGCGGATATGCCCGGCCTGCAGGCGCAATTGCTGGCGCGCCAGCTTCTGCCGGTCCTGCGCGGGGTCCGAAGGCGAAAATGGCTGCATGGCGATCCGCTCCTGCAAGACACCGGCCTGCATTCGGCCGGTCTTGGTCAAGATTCGCACGCATCGGTTAATTTTCGGGTAAGCGCCTTTCGAGCAAACAGCTGGCCCCGGCGCGTGGCGCAGCTTGACAAGCCACCGCCCATCCGGCATGGGCCGCCTTCGCGTTTGAAGGGCGGCCGCATGTGCCGCTCTTTGTGTTTGTGATTCTCAGCAGGGCCCGGCAGCCACCGTGTTCTGCGTCCGATTTCTAACCCAAAGGAACAGGTCATGGCCAAGCCAGCCACTGTCAAGATCCGCCTGGTCAGCACCGAAGGCACCGGCTTCTTCTATGTCACCAAGAAGAACCCGCGCAACATCACCGAGAAGATGACCTTCCGCAAGTACGACCCCGTCGCGCGCAAGCACGTCGAGTTCAAGGAAGCCAAGATCAAGTGATCTTGTCGGTCCGTCCGCGATGAACCGGCGATTCAGCGCCGGTTCAATCGCAACGGACCAGGGGTTTCGGCGTATTTTCCGCTTTATGGAAGCCTGATCCCTATGCTGAAGACCTCTTTCAAACCGATTGCCGCCATGCTGCTCGCCAGCGCGGCTTTTGCTGCGCCTGCAGCCCTGCCCAGCGCGGCGATCGGCCAGACCGCTGCCCAGGGCGACGAACTCGCGCAGGTCTCTCGGCACCTGAAAGCGATGCAGTCGCTGCGCGCGAATTTCACCCAGACCGACCGCAGCGGCCAGACACTCACCGGCACGCTGACGCTCAAGCAGCCGGGCAAGATCCGGTTCGAATATCAGAAGGACGCGCAGCTGCTGATCGTCAGCGATGGCCGCGCGCTCACCATGATCGACTATCAGGTCAAACAGGTCCAGCGCTGGCCGATTCGCAACTCGCCGCTCGGCGCGCTGCTCGATCCCAGCCGCGACCTCACCCGCTATGGCAAGGTGGTGCCGACCGGCGACCCCAATGTCGTCAGCGTCGAGGTGCGCGATCCCAAGCGCCCCGAATATGGCGTAATCACGCTGATCTTCACCCGCAGCGGCTCCGCGCCGGGCGGACTGTCGCTGGTCGGCTGGGTCGCGCTCGATTCGCAGAACAAGCGCACGACCATCCGCCTCTCGAGCCAGCAGTATAATGTCGCGGTGGCCGATACCGCCTTTGCCTGGACCGACCCGCGCGGCAAGGGCCCGCGGCGTTGATCGACCCACAAGCTGAGCGCGTCGCCTCGCTGAATTGAGCATTCCCCCCCCTTGATGGGGGAGGCAGCGAGACTTGGCGACAAAGGAGCCGAGTCGCAGCGGTGGGGGTGAGGGCGCGTCCGGGCGCGAGCTTGGCGATCACTGAACGGACGGCTCTATCCCGCACCATCACCCCCACCCAAACCCTCCCCCATCGAGGGGGAGGGCTTTTCAGCCGCGTACCCGTGCTCGTCACCCCCGCGAAGGCGGGGGTCCCGCTTGTTCTTCACCGGCACAGCAAAAGCGGGATTCCCGCCTTCGCGGGAATGACGAGGGTCCTGGGGGAAGATCGCACGCGCACCCTGACGAACCGACGCGCGCCATCGACGAACTGCGAAAGATTCTCAAATCCGTTCACATGGCAGACAGGGTTCGCCCGCTAGAACGGTTTTCGAAGACGGCGACGAGGTTTCCCCCTGTTACCTGGTCGAACCACCGGCTTCACCCAAGCGTGACGAACGCAACAAAGAACCCTCGTTCCAATGCCCCCGGGACGAGGGTTTTTTGCGGCCTATCCAAAGTTTAGGGCTTGGGTTTGAGGGGATCGCTGGCTAGAGCCTTCCCCATGGCTGCCCCTCTGAAAATCGCTTCGTGGAACATCAACTCGGTCCGCTTCCGGCTGGCCTCGGTGCAGCGGTTCCTGGCCGAGGAGCAGCCCGACATCCTGTGCCTTCAGGAAACCAAGGTCATCAACAACGACTTTCCCGAAGGCCCCTTCCGCCAGCTCGGCTATAATTTCCAGAAGCTGCACGGCCAGCCGATGCACCATGGCGTGGCGATCATCAGCAAGATGCGGCTGAGCGACGACAACCGGCTCGACTGGCAGGCCAATGGTGAGGCGCGGCATATTGGCGTCAGCATCACCGGCCCGCTGGGTGGCACGGTGCGGCTGGAAAATGTCTATGTCCCCGCGGGCGGCGAGATCCCGGACCGCGATCTCAACCCCAAATTCGGCCAGAAGCTCGATTTCCTCGAGCGCATGACGCAATGGTCGCGCGGGCTCGACGGGCGCACGATCATCCTGGGCGATTTCAACATCGCACCGCTCGAATCGGACGTGTGGAGCCACAAGCAGCTGATCAACACCGTCAGCCATACCGCGATCGAGATCGAACGGCTGAAGGCGCTGCAGGATGCGCACAATTGGGTCGATATCGGCCGCAAATTCTATCCGGCGCCGCAGCGGCTCTACACCTGGTGGAGCTATCGCGCGCGCGACTGGTCGGTATCGGACAAGGGCCGCAGGCTCGACCATATCTGGGTTTCGCCCGACATTGTCGACGCAGTGAAGAGCCACCGCGTGGTCGAGCCATGCCGCGGCTGGGCGCAGCCTTCGGACCATGCGCCGCTGATCAGCGAGTTCCTGTTCTGATGGCACGCGCCTCGGGGGGAGCGCGATGAACGCGCGCGCTGCGGCCCGGGCGCTCGATGCGCTGGCCCGGGGCTGGGACATAGTGGTCGAGAGCGAGAGCGGCAGGCTCGCGCTGCGCCCGGTGGAAACCGGCGGCGCGCCGCTGGGCACGGGCCGCAAGCTGCTCATTTCCGCCGCACGCGCGATCACGCTCAAGCTCGCCAACCAGAAGGAAGCCGCGCGCCCAGATGCGCCGGTGCTGATCGCGGTGCCCGGGGAGCTCGATGCGGCGCGCGCAATTGCGATTGCCGATCCCTCGCTCGATCTGGCGCAGCCGATGAAGGGGCCGTTTGCCGCGCTCCCCTTGCCTGCTCCGCAAGCCGCCGAGGCGGCGATGCAGCTCGCGCGACTCGCAGGGTTGCTGCCCGCCTATCATCTGCTGGCAGACGGCGAGGCGGATTTCGACGCGCCGACGGTCACCCCCGCCGATGTCGCGGCCTATGCCGACCCGGAGCAACTGCGCATCGCGGCGCGCGCGCGCCTGCCGGTGAGCGCGAGCGAAAGCGCCGAGATCGTCGCCTTCCGCTCGGACGCCGATTTTCACGAGCATGTCGCGCTGATCGTCGGCACGCCCGATGACAGCATCCCCGTCGTCCGTCTGCACAGCGAGTGCCTGACCGGCGATGTCTTCGGCAGTCTGAAATGCGATTGCGGGCCGCAGCTGAACGGCGCGCTGCACGCGATGGCGCACGCGCGCTGGGGCATATTGCTGTACCTGCGCCAGGAGGGGCGCGGCATCGGCCTGATCAACAAGCTGCGCGCCTATCAGCTGCAGGACCAGGGGCACGACACGGTCGATGCCAACAACCGGCTGGGCTTCCCCACCGATGCGCGCGATTTCGCGGTGGCGGCGCAGATGCTGAAGGCGCTGCGCGTGCCCGCCATCCGGCTGATGACCAACAATCCGGAAAAGCAGGCGGTGCTCGCGCAGCTCGGCGTCGAGATTGCCGAGCGGCTGCCGCTGCAGATCGAGGCCAATCCGCACAACGCGCGCTATCTGGTCACCAAGCGCGACCGCACCGGCCATCAGCTGTGAGCGATACGGTCCGCGTCGATACGATTCGGGTCGATACGGTGGCGCTCACCGTGACGCTGGGCGACTGGACGGTGCCCTGCACCATCGGCCGCAGCGGCGCGTGTGCCGCCGACACCAAACGCGAGGGCGATGGCTGCACGCCCCTTGGGCTATGGCCGATCCGCGCCGCGCTCTTCCGCCCCGGCCGCAGCAGCCCCCCGCCGGGCTTCGCGCTGCCCTGGCGCTGGACGAGCGCTGCGGACGGCTGGTCCGACGACGCGCAAGACCCTGCGTACAACCGCCCCGTCCGCCTGCCGCACGCCTTCAGCGCGGAGACGCTCCAGCGCGAGGACATGCTTTACGACGTGGTGCTGGTGCTCGGTCACAACGACGCGCCCCCGGTGCCGGGTGAGGGGAGCGCAATCTTCTTCCACCTTTGGAACGAGGAGAAGCCATTGGCGGAGCGCAGCACCGAGGGGTGCGTAGCGATTGCGCGTGCGGATATGGAGGCGTTGTTGCCGATGCTCAGGCCGGGAATGGTGCTGGAGATCGGGTGACCGGGGTCAGCGGCGTTGGGAATGACGGCTTATGGTGTGATTTCCGTAGGCGGCTTATGGCGGGCATTGGGTGGGGGCAGACATTAGTTCTCAAGGAGAAGAGTGGCCTCAACGGCAAGTCGTGCGCCCCTCAATTTCGCTTGTTCGAGCTGTGCAAGAAACAGGTTCAGTCTATCGGGTGATGTCTCACTCCTTTCGAGCGTTTCAACCTCTCTGGAATGAAACTTGTGCCAGAACTTCATCGTTGTTGGCCCGCTCGCCGCAAGGTCTTTCGACACTTTAGCGATCACCCGTTGCAGGTTTTCCGTAGAAGGGGGCGCGTTGTCAGTTCCCTTCGTCTGCATAAAGGATAGCCAGCCAACACAATGCATGTCGGACTCGGAAGCAGCTTTAAGGCGGAAGGTGCTTCGATTGGATAATCCCTCTCTGGCCACGCGCTCCAGTATCGCAGCAGAAAAGCCCACCCCGAAGCCGATCAGCATAAACTGCTCGTCCGCGATCCTTCCAACTAGATCATCGTTCAGTACGACGTTCATTGCGGTGTAGTCCGTGTAGCCCACGTACCCTTCGGGAATACCGGGGCAATAAGTAAACTCACACGAGTTCAGGGCACTCAGTGGTCGCGGCCGTTGTCGAGCCGAATCACGGCCATCTTTCCAGTCTCGCCACCTCAGGTTGGCAACTCCCAAGAGTGTACCGCCCAATACCATCGCCAGCCCGATAACAACGCCGTTGTCCATCACGACCTAGTACCGACGCAAACTTAAAAATCCATAAGGGCTTTCGAGACTTGAAGCGGGCAGACAAATGGCCGCTATTGGGTCGTTTAAAAAAATGGGAGGGTTTTCCAGCACGGTTCAGTATACGCCACACCTCCGCTCAGCCTGAGCTTGTCGAAGGCCCCGCTATACGGCCAGCGTGGGCGCGGGTCCTTCGACGACGCGGGCTGAAGCCCGCTGCTCAGGATGAGCGG
>LSHP01000101.1 GCA_001555775.1 Acidovorax delafieldii
AGATCAACGAGGCGATCCAGCAGCTCGACAAGGTGACGCAGCAGAATGCCAGCGCGTCCGAGCAGATCAGCTCCACGTCCGAGGAACTGGCAAGCCAGGCCGAAGAACTGCAGCAGACGATCGCATTCTTCCGGGTGGATGCCGGCAATGGCCGCGCCGTGCAGAGCGTCCGCCGTCCGGCCACCGCTCAGCCCAAGCGTACCGCGAAACCCGCCAAGCCCGCCGCACCCAAGCCGAAGCCCCATAGCGTGGCGCACCAGCAGGAGCGGGTCCAGGGCTTTGCACTCGATTTGACACGAGGCGTCGCAGACGAAGACGACGCCCATTTTGGAGAGGCCGCCTGATGCAATGCCGGTTCCGGACACTGCCGGGACCGGCAAGCCATCACCCATCCTCAACAACCTCTGGCGGCGAGTTACTGCTCACTTCCACTGCGACTGAAGCGAGACTGAACCCATGCGTGCAACCATAAAACTCAAACTGGCATCCGCCTTTGCGGTGCTCCTGCTGATCCTTGTCGGCGTGATAGCCATCGGGGTGATGCGGCTCGGCGACCTCAACACCACGTTCAACACGGTGATCGAGGGGCCGACTGCCCAGCTCGGCCGCGCACGCGCCATCGACGGCGGCATTTCCATGGTGATCCGCATGGAAAAGAACCTCGTGATGCAGGATAACGAAACCAAGCGCCGCGACCTCAAGGCCGGCCATGCCGCCAACAAGAAGAAGGTCGAGGAAACGCTGAACCTCGCACTCGACAAGGCCTCCGAAAAGGCCAGGCCAATGTGGACCCAGCTCGCAGAACAGTGGGAAGACCTCGCTGCCACTTCCGACCGTGTCGTCGCACTCAGCGACAGTGATCGCACCGCCGCTGCCGCGCTGACCATGGGTCTGGGCCGCGAACAGGCAAGCAAGATGAGCAAGACCGCCGAGAAGCTGATCGATTTCAACGAAAAGCAGCTGGCCGCCGCCGTAGCCTCGTCCGACCAGTTCTACGCGGATGCCCGCAACCTGATGCTGACGCTTGGCGTCATCGCCGTTCTCATCACCCTGGGCGCAGCCACCTGGCTGTCGCTCAACATCTCGCGCGGGCTGGCTCGTGCCGATGTCGCAATGCGCCAGGTTGCCGAGGGCGATCTGACGAAATTTGCCGAAATCACTACCAATGACGAAATTGCCGACCTTCTGACCAGCGTCAATCTGATGATCGAGCGCCTGCGTGGCGTCGTGGGCGACACGGTTTCGGCCGTGGGCAACGTGGCCGCCGGCAGTCAGGAACTGTCGTCGAGCTCCGAGCAGGTGTCGCAGGGCGCGACCGAACAGGCCGCCGCTGCCGAACAGGCTTCGGCCTCGATGGAAGAGATGGCTGCGAACATCAAGCAGAACGCCGATAATGCCGCGCAGACCGAAAAGATCGCGCGCCAGTCGGCCCAGGATGCCGATGTCAGCGGTCAGGCGGTGAACAGGGCCGTGGGCGCGATGCAGATGATCGCCGACAAGATCGGCATCGTCCAGGAAATCGCGCGTCAGACCGACCTGCTCGCGCTGAACGCTGCGGTGGAAGCCGCGCGTGCCGGCGAGCATGGCCGCGGTTTTGCGGTCGTCGCCTCCGAAGTGCGCAAGCTCGCCGAACGCAGCCAGGGCGCTGCCGCAGAGATCAGCCAGGTCTCGTCGGAGACCGTCAAGGCGGCCGCAGAAGCCGGCGAAATGCTTGGAAAGTTGGTCCCGGATATCCGCCGCACCGCCGAGCTGGTGTCCGAGATCAGCGCCGCCTGCCGCGAACAGGACATCGGCACCGCACAGATCAACGAGGCGATCCAGCAGCTCGACAAGGTGACGCAGCAGAATGCCAGCGCCTCCGAGCAGATCAGCTCCACGTCCGAGGAGCTGGCAAGCCAGGCCGAGGAACTGCAGCAAACCATCGCGTTCTTCCGGGTGGATGCCGGCAATGGCCGCAGCGCCGTGGCGCATCGCCCAGCCGCTCGCCCGGTCACGCGCGTTGCCAAGCCCGCAAGATCTTCCAAGCCCGCGCACAAGCCGAATTCGGTCGCGCATCAGCAGGAGCGCGTGCAGGGCTTCGCGCTCGATCTGGAGCGCGGCGGGGTCGATTCCGACGACGCGCATTTTGGAGAAGCCGCATGAACAATCAGCACGAAATCCAGGTGGTCGAATTCGGGATCGGCGAAGAGGTCTTCGCCGTCCCGGTGGGCCTGGTCCGGGAGATCCTGGACCACAAGCCGCCCTTCCAGGTGCCCAACGGACCCGACTATTTTCTGGGTCTGACCGATGTGCGCGGTCAGGGCGTGCCCACGGTGGACCTGCGCGTCCGCCTGGGCCTGCCCGCAGCCGAGCCGACACTGTCGACCCGCATCCTGATTCTCGATATCCCGCTGGCAGACCGCATGCTGTCGCTGGGCGTGGTCATCGACAAGGTCTTGTCGGTGGCCACGATCGAGACCGCGCGGATCGAGAATGCGCCCGATATCGGCGTCCGCTGGAATTCGGATTACATCACGGGCGTGGTCCGCAACGAGGGCGGGTTCATCGTGATCATCGATGTCGCCAGCATCTTCACCGCGCAGGATGTGCAGCAGCTGCATCCGATGGCGAAGGTTGCCTGATGCTGGATCACCCGCTCGCCCCCGAACCGCAGGCCCGCTATGGGCCGGAGCGCCGGCCTGGCGGTTGCCGTGCTATGGTTAGGGCAAACTCGATGCTGCGCCGCCTGGCTCTCCTTGCCCTGGCCCCGGCGCTCATGGGCCCGGCCGCCGCCCTGGCGGCCGAGGACACCAATGCCTGGGCAGGACAGTTCGCCACGATCAACATCGACAAGAAGGTCTATGTCCGGCTCGAGGCCCAGGAGCGGTTCACCAATGATGCCCAGCGTCTGGGCCAGCTGCTGCTGCGATCACTGGCCGGCTACCGGATCAGCAAGAATGTCAATGTCGGGCTCGGCTATGCCTATGTCCGCACCGATCCGGTCGGCCCGGCGCTGCTCGACGAGCATCGCTATTATCAGGAGTTGAATGTCCGGCTGCTGACGACCGAAAACGGTCTCACGCTCGATTCCCGGTCCAGGCTGGAACAGCGCACGTTCGAGGACCGCGACGGCACGAGCTGGCGGATGCGCCAATTTGTCCAGCTGCGCGCGCCGATTTCGGCGAACAACAAGCTGGTTGCCTACACGGAGCCCTTTGTCGACCTCAACCGGACCAGTGTCCAGCGCGGCGGCTTGTCGCTGTGGCGCAATTTCGTCGGCGTCTCGATCCCGCTCGCCAGGAATGCCGAGATCGTGCCCGGCTATCTCAACCAGCATGTGTTCCGCGATGGCGACGATCGCACCGATCACACCGCCAATATCAACATCTACGTCACGCTATGACCCAGGAAACGGCCCCGCAAATGTTCCATCGCGATCTGCCTGCCAAAGGAGGAAACTGATCATGGCTGCAGCCACCGCCAGACTTGCCATGCCGGTCACGGACGGCATCAGCCCGCAGCATTTTCGGGCGCTGTCCGCGCTTATCTACAGCGCCACCGGTATCCGCATGCCGCCGTCCAAGACGACGATGCTCGAGGGTCGCCTGCGGCGGCGCGTGCGCGACAACGGCTTTGCCAGCATCGCCGATTATTGCGCCTATATCCTGAGCGGCGACGTCTCGCAGGCGGACATGGACGATTTCCTCAACGCGGTGACGACCAACAAGACCGACTTCTTCCGCGAGCGCAACCATTTCGACTTTCTGGTCTCGGACATCCTGCCCGACTACCAGAAGCGCGGCCAGCGCATGCTGCGCTGCTGGAGCGCGGCGAGCTCCAACGGGGCGGAAGCCTATACGCTGGCGATGGTGCTCGACGACTATGCGCGCACCAAGGATGGCCCCGATTACGAAATCCTGGCCACCGACCTCGACACCGAGATGCTGCAGACCGGCATCAGGGGCATCTATCCCGCAGAAATGGTGACACCAGTGCCGCCCGCACTGCGCCGCCGTTATGTCATGGAGCCGAAAGACCCCTCCCGTCGGGACGTTCGCATTGCTGCTGCGCTGCGCAAGAAGGTCAGCTTCGGCCGTCTCAACCTGATGAACGACCACTATCCGATCGGCGCGCCGGTCGATATCATCCTTTGCCGTAACGTACTGATCTATTTCGACAAACCCACTCAGCACAAAGTGGTAACCCGTTTGTGCGAACAACTTCGTCCGGGTGGCTATCTGCTCCTCGGGCATTCCGAATCGATCGCCGGGTTCAGCGGACAGCTCAAGTCCGTCTGCAACACGGTCTTCCAGAAGGTGTAAGCGATCATGGTCCGTCCCAAGATCCGCGTGCTCATCATCGACGACAGCGCCAGCGTGCGCCAGACGCTGACCTCTGTGCTGCAGGAGGATCCCGATATCGAGGTGATCGCCGCAGCGTCCGATCCGTTTGCCGCCGCGCGCTACATCAAGGACGAGGTTCCCGACGTCATCACGCTCGATGTCGAGATGCCGCGGATGGACGGCATCACCTTCCTGCGCAAGATCATGGAGCAATGCCCCGTCCCCGTCGTCATGTGCTCGTCGCTGACCGAACAGGGGTCCGAAACGCTGATGCAGGCGCTGGAGGCGGGAGCCGTCGACGTGATCCTGAAACCGCGCATGGGTGTGGCCGACCATCTGGCGGAATCGCGGATGATGATCCGCGAGACGGTCAAGGGCGCGGCCAGGGCCCGGGTGACGGGGCGCAAGCCGGCCCCTTCGCCGCGCAAAGTCGAGGCGAAGCTGACCGCCGATGCCATGCTGATGCCGCCTTCGGGCCGCGCGATGAGCAAGACCACCGAAATGGTCGTCTGCATCGGCGCGTCGACCGGCGGTACCGAAGCGCTGCGCGAGGTGCTGATGGCCCTGCCCGCCAACTCGCCGGGCATCGTTATCGTCCAGCACATGCCCGAGAATTTCACCCGCGCCTTCGCCAAGCGGCTCGACGGGCTATGCAATGTCAGCGTCAAGGAAGCGCAGGACGGCGACACCGTGATGCGCGGCCATGTGCTGATCGCGCCAGGCGGCAAGCACATGCTGCTGGAACGCCAGGGCGCGCGCTACCTCGTCAGCGTGCGCGAAGGGCCGCTGGTTTCGCGCCACCGCCCCTCGGTCGACGTGCTGTTCCGCTCTGCTGCGCGCAATGCAGGATCGAACGCGGTCGGCATCATCATGACCGGCATGGGCGATGACGGCGCGCGCGGCCTTCTCGAGATGAAGCAGTGCGGTGCGCGCACCTTCGCCCAGGACGAGGCAAGCTGCATCGTCTTCGGCATGCCCAAGGAAGCGATCGCGCGGGGCGCAGCCGACAAGGTCATACCCCTGGGCGCGATCGCCCGCGAACTGCTTCACGCCACCGCCCGCTGAACAAGGACCAGACCCGTAATGCTCCATGCCAGGATCAGCGCAAGCGACGCCAGCCCCGCCGGGGAGGCGACGATCAGCGTGCTGCTCAGCCAGATCACGCAAGGTATCGACGCGCGCTTCGTGACCGTGGGCAAGACGCTGGCCCAGGCGGTGGAATCGATCGACGGCATCGTCAGCGCCCTGCGCGAGGCCACCTCGACCTTCCAGTCGGGCGACGGCGCGGCTGCGGTCAGCAATCTCACCACCGCGGCGCGGCGCCTGTCGAGTGTGGGCGACCAGATGCAGGGCCGCGCGCAGGACATGGGCGAGATCCAGCAGGCCTCGCGGCGGTTGTCCGCGCACATTGCCGATGTGCAGAAGTCGCTGCACGTGCTCCATATTTTCGGTCTCAACGTGAAGATCGCCGCATCGGGCGCCGAAACCTTCGTCGATTTTGCCAACACGATGTCGGGCCAGCTGTCGGCGGGCGAGAAAGAGGTCGGCGCGCTTCAGACCAAGCTCGATGGGCTTGCTGCCAGCCTGCGCAGCATGGAGCATAACGACCGGCTGCTCGCAAGCGAATGCCAGCGCGTCGTGCCGCACGTGCCTGATCGGCTGGAGGCCGATGCTGCGGCCCTGCGCAAGCACCAGGCGATGCTGGCGGAGCTTGCCGACAAGAATGCCGTGCTCGCCCGCTCGATCCAGGGCAGCGTCGCCAACGTGCTGGGCGCGATTCAGGTCGGCGACATTGCCCGCCAGCGGCTCGAGCATGTGCTCGAAGGCTATGCCGACATGCAGGCGACGCTCGCGACGGCGGGGCTTTCCGCCGAGGACGAGGCGGCGACCCGCGATCATCTGCTGCGGCTGCTGCTCGCGCAGCTCACCTCCTCTGCGCAGGAGTTCCGCACCGAAACCCAGGCCCTGGTCCGCTCCCTGCGCAGCATGGTGCCCGAGGCCGACCGGCTGATCGCGCTGAGCAAGGGTGGCGGCAGCGAGGACGGCCAGGTGTTCCTGCGCAGCCTGGAAGCCGGCATTGCAGAAGCCAGCGCGATGATCGCGCAGCTGCAGCTTGCCGATGCCCAGGCCGCCGAGACGCTGCGCATCATCGTCGATACCGTCGACGACCTGTCGGGCCGCGCCGCCGCGATGCGCATCCTGCGGATCGAGGTGCAGCAGATGGCGATCAATATCGGCCTGAAATGCCGCCGGGTGGAGGCGATCGGTCGCCCGGTCGCGGTGATCGCCAACGAGATTCGCGCGAGTTCCGATGCGCTCGACCAGACGATCAAGCAGATCACGGCCGAGTCCACCGGGCTGGGCGCAATCTCGTTGCGCATGCGCCAGCATGCGGATGCACAAGTCGGGCAGGACGGCGACGGGCTGGCGAGCTCGCTCAACGCCATTCGCGAGGGCGCCCAGCGCACCGAGCAGGCGATGGCGGTGTCCGAAACAATGGCCAGTGGGCTGCTCGGGGCGCTGCGTTCGACCACCGACGAGCTCGAGGAGAGCCTCGATCTGGGCGATGCGCTCGAGAGGATCGAGGCGCTGCTGACGATCGAGCTGGGTCGCGATGATCCGCTATCGCTCGAGGGACGCGACGATCAGGTCGTTCGGATGGTGATGGACCGCATGGCGCGCAGCTATACCATGGCGAGCGAGCGGGTGGTGCACGATGCCTTTTTGCTGCCCGGCATGCCGCGGCTGATTGCGGACAAGCCGCACTCAGACGCCAGCCATGGCGGCCCTGCAGATGACGACGACGCGTTGTTCGACGACGCGTTGTTCTGAAGTCGTCCAGTTTGATCCCGGTCGCCTGGGGGACAGCTTCGGGGGAGGCTGCAGGTGGCGGGATGCTTCGGTCGGGGGCCGAAGCGAACCGGCCTCAGGGGGGTCGGCACAGTCCGGGGCCGGCGGCATGCTTCCAGCGCATGCCCCCGGCCCCGGCCAAACCCGAAAGCTGCGGCGGCGTGAACCGCCGCTTGTGTGTCAGCCAGACCTACCGCTCGCCCAGTAGATTCTGCAAGGCGGCATGTTGCGCCATATGCGCGCGGTGCGGACCTCGGCAAAGCGCGCGGCCAGCAAGGGCGCGACCGCATCGCGCATCTGATAGGCGATGATCTGGCCCTGCTCACCTAACGCGTCCGCGCTCGAATCGACGATGCGCGCACCGAGTTCTGGTGCCATTGTGGAAAAGGGAATGCCGGTGACGATGCGATCGACCGGGCCAAGGCCCAGCCGCCGCAGGATCGCGCCCAGCGACGCTGCCGATCCGGTGACAGCATGCAAGCGCGGATCGGGCAGGCTTTCCTGCAGATAGCGGGTGAACCGGTGACTGGTATCGATCGTCAGCAGCGTGCTGCCAACCGGCATGCGGCGCAAGAGCTCGCGCGTGAAGGGCCCTTCGCCCGGGCCGAACTCGACCACCAGATGCGCAGCCGAAAAGTCTACGGGATCGAGCGCGGCCCTGACCAGCGCCGCCGATGCGGGAAACGCCGAACCCACGCCCGACGGAGAGCGCAGAAACTCGCGCATGGTCATGCCCTGGCCCAGGCCCAGTCGTGCTGCAGCCGCCGATAACCAGTGTCCGCGCGATGACCGAACCGAAAAAGCCTCGCCCGCCATAATCCCTCCTGCGCCACCACGGCACAGCAAAGCTTACGCATTGAGATGCATCGGGTTTCCTTGCCCAAGGTCATGACTGCACGGGATTGACGGCCATACGGCCAAAAGATCGAGGACGACGCTGGCGGAGAGGGTGGGATTCGAACCCACGGTGAGCTTGCACCCACGCCGCATTTCGAGTGCGGTACATTCGACCACTCTGCCACCTCTCCGTCCGGGCGGGCCGAAACGGGCGTTTCGGCGATCCAATCGGTTCTCGCGGGGCATGAAAATGCGTGGTCGATCCGCGAGAAGGCGGGCCATTAGCGCAAGGCAAGCGGCTTGCCAAGGGGGAATCCGGCCTGTGCGCGCCGGAAAGCTTGTATGCTGCGCCGCAACACCTTAGATTAAGCCTATGAGCAACCATCCTTTCCGTTTCGGCCAAGACGATGCACCCGATGGCAGCGCCAGTTCCGGTGCGGTGGTGATGCCGCGCGTGGCGAAAGCGCGCTATGCGATCGGCGATGTCGTGCGGCACCGCATTTTCGATTTTCGCGGCGTGGTCTTCGATATCGATCCGGTGTTCGCGAACAGCGAGGACTGGTATGAATCGATTCCCGAGGAACTGCGTCCCGCCAAGGACCAGCCCTTCTATCACCTGTTCGCGGAAAATGCCGAGAACAGCTATATCGCCTATGTCAGCCAGCAGAATCTGGTGAAGGACGACAGCAACGGCCCTGTAGACCATCCTGCGGTGCCGCAGCTTTTCGGTCCGTTCAGCGGCGGGCGCTATCGCCTGCGCACGATGCATTGACCGCCGGATCGGCGGCGGTCGGCCCGCCGGTCAGGAGCGCAGCTTCCATCCCGACCTGAGCAGCGCATAGCAGCCGATGCCGAGCGCGGCGTTGATGGCGAGCAGCAGCAGCGATCCTGCCAGCAGCGGCGAATCGGTGCTGCTGATGAAGCCGTAGCGGAAACCCGAGATCACGTAGAAGAACGGGTTGGCATGGCTCAGTGCGCGGAACGTGGGGGCCATCGCGTCGACCGAATAGAAGGTTCCCGAAAGCAGCGCGAGCGGGGCAACCACGAAATTGGTGATCGCGGCGGCATGGTCGAACTTCTCGGCCCAGATCGAGGTGAGCACGCCCATGAATGCCAGCATCACCGCGCCCATCAGCCCGAACCACAGGATCGCCCAGAGATGCTGCGGCATCACGTGGATGTCCGGCCAGAGCAGCATCGCCAGCCAGACCGCGCCTCCGACCAGGAACGCCCGGGTGACCGCAGCGATCACCAGCGACACCAGCACCTCGAGCTCGGACAGCGGGGGCATGAGATAGTCGATGATCGTGCCCTGGATCTTGCCGACGAGCAGCGAGAAGCTCGAATTGGCGAAGCTGTTCTGCATCATCGCCATCACGATGAGGCCGGGGGCGAGGAAATCGCCGAACGGCACGTCGAGCACCATGCGCCCGCTACGCCCCAATGCGACGGTGAAGATCACCAGATAGAGCATCGTGGTGATCGCCGGCGCCCAGATGGTCTGCAACTGCACCTTGAAGAACCGACGCACCTCTTTCATATAGAGAGCTTTCAGTCCTCCCCAGTTTATCGCGCTGATCCTCACGGTACCGGGTTCCGCAAAGGGGCTCGGCGATCGACCTTCCGGTCTTGTGCCGGTCTGGGCCACGCCAACGGGGGGATTTGGTGCTTGATCGTTCATGGTGGATGCGCCTATCGGCGGTCACCAGACCGGGCAAGCCCCAATAGGTCAAGAAGGAATTGCTTTTCATGTCATGGACCGACGAGCGCATCGATCAGCTCAAAACCATGTGGGAGAAAGGCCTCACCGCCAGCCAGATCGCAGAAGAGCTGGGCGGGGTCAGCCGCAACGCCGTCATCGGCAAGGCACACCGCCTGGGCCTGAAGTCGCGCCCCTCGCCGGTCAAGCCGGGCGAAGCCAAGCCCAAGCCCGCGCCGAAGAAGGAGGCCGCGCCCAAGCCTGCCAAGAAGGCAGAGGCCGAAGCCCCGGCGGACGAGCCGCCGTTCAAGACCGATGCGCCCGCCGCAGCCACCGCCAAGCCGGTGCGCGCCGCGCCTGCTCCTGCTCCCGCGCCGACCCCTGCCCCGCGTCCGGTGGTAGCCGCGCCGGTGGTCGATGAGGACGAGGATGATATCGACGATGCCGGCGAAGTTACCGCCGCGCCCGAAGCCAAGCCGCAGCCGCGCATCGTTTCGGTCGGCCCCGGAGGCTTTCTGCGCCAGGGTCCCGGCGACCAGCAGGCGCCGATTCCGCCCGCGCCGCCGCGCCGCCTGGTGCCTGCGCGCCCCAGCCCGGAAATCGCCGACAAGACCAGCCTGCTCGACCTGACCGACCGCATCTGCCGCTGGCCGATGGGCCATCCGGGCGAGCCCGATTTCCATTTCTGCGGCGAGCCGGTCAATCCCGGCTTCCCTTATTGCGTCGAGCATTGCGGCCGCGCCTATCAGGCACAGCTGCCGCGCGGCACGCGCCGTCCGCCCCCGCCGATGCCGTTCGGCGGACCCAGGGTGCGTTGAGGCGATCAAAGCCTGAACATTCTGGCGGATAAGTCCGGCGGGCCGCTTGCCCGTCCGGGCATTTCCGCCGTATAGCTGCGGCATGTCCGACGATCTTTTCGCCAAGTCCGCTGCCGCTGCCGAAAGCTATGATGCCTCGGCGATCGAGGTGCTCGAGGGGCTCGAGCCCGTGCGCCGCCGGCCCGGCATGTATATCGGCGGCACCGACGAGCGCGCGCTGCATCATCTGGCCGCCGAAGTGCTCGACAACAGCATGGACGAGGCGGTCGCTGGCCATGCCTCGCGGATCGAAGTGACGCTGCGCGCGGGCAATCACCTGACGATCAGCGACAATGGCCGCGGCATTCCGGTCGATCCGCATCCCAAATATCCCGGAAAGTCCGCGCTCGAGGTGATCCTCACCACGCTGCATTCGGGCGGCAAGTTTTCGAACAAGGCCTATGCGACCAGCGGCGGCCTGCACGGTGTCGGCGTCTCGGTCGTCAATGCGCTGTCGACCGAATTGCTGGTCGAGGTCGCGCGCAACAAGGAGCTTTATGCGCAGCGCTTCTCGCGCGGCAATCCGCTCGGACCGCTGGAAAAGGTCGGCGCTGCCCCCAACCGGCGCGGCACCACGATCAGCTTCGTGCCCGATGAGGAGATTTTTGGCGCCGGTGCGAAGTTCAAGCCCGCGCGGCTGTTCGCGCTCGTCCGGTCCAAGGCCTATCTCTATGCCGGGGTCGAGATCCGCTGGAAATGCGATCCCGAGCTTGCCGACGACAAGGTGCCGCAAGAGGCGGTGTTCCAGTTCCCGGGCGGCCTGGCCGATCACCTGCGTGAGCAGCTGGGCAATCGCGAATGCGCCACATCCGATTTCTTCGCGGGTCGCCAGGACTTTCCCGAAGGCAAGGGCCGGGTCGAATGGGCGGTCGCCTGGCCGCTCTGGTCCGACGGCAGCTATAGCTATTATTGCAACACCATCCCCACGCCCGATGGCGGCACGCACGAACAGGGTCTGCGCGCCGCGATCCTGAAAGGGCTGCGCGCTTTCGGCGAACTGATCGGCAACAAGAAGGCGGCTGGGCTCACGGCCGAGGACGTGATGACCGGCAGCGAGCTGATGCTCTCGGTGTTTATCCGCGATCCGCAGTTCCAGAGCCAGACCAAGGACCGGCTGACCTCGCCCGAGGCGGCGCGACTGGTCGAGGCGGCGATCCGCGACCATGTCGATCATTTCCTCACCGATAATATGGAGCGCGGCAAGGCGCTGCTCGGGCTGGTGCTCGAGCGGATGGACGAACGGCTGAAGCGCAAGGCCGAGCGCGAGGTCAAGCGCAAGACCGCGACCAGCGCGCGCAAGCTGCGCCTGCCGGGCAAGCTCACCGATTGCAGCAATGACGGCACCGGGGTCGAGGGCGCTGAGACCGAGATCTTCATCGTCGAGGGCGACAGCGCGGGCGGATCGGCCAAGCAGGCCCGCGACCGCAAGACCCAGGCGATCCTGCCGATCCGCGGCAAGATATTGAACGTCGCCTCGGCCAACAGCGCCAAGATCGGCGCCAATCAGGAAATTGCCGATCTCGCGCTGGCGCTGGGCTGCGGCACCGGCAAGCATTGCGACCCGGCCCAGTTGCGCTACGACCGCATCATCATCATGACCGATGCCGATGTCGACGGCGCGCATATCGCGACGCTGCTGATGACCTTCTTCTTCCAGGAAATGCCGGACATCGTGAAGGCAGGGCACCTGTACCTCGCCCAGCCGCCGCTCTACCGGCTCGTGGTGGGGGCCAAGAGCTGGTACGCGCGCGACGATGCCCACCGCGCCGAACTCGAATCGACGATCCTAAAAGGCAAGAAGGTCGAGGTCAGCCGCTTCAAGGGCCTGGGCGAGATGAACCCCGGCCAGTTGCGCGAAACCACAATGAACCGCGCGACCCGCTCGCTGCTGCGAGTCACGCTGCCGCCGGCCTACGAGCAATATGCGGCGGTCAAGGAACTGGTTGGCGAACTGATGGGCAAGAACCCCGAGCACCGGTTCAATTTCATCCAGAACCACGCCGCGCAGGTCGATCGTGAAGCGATCGACGCGTAAGGGTTTGGGCCTGAGGGGGCGGGTCGTAAGTCGTCCCTCGACTTCGCTCGGGACAAACGGAGGGGAGAGCAACCTCGCAAAACATGGCGAATGGCGAATGAGCTTTCCGTTTGTCCCGAGCGAAGTCGAGGGACCTGCGCGCAGGCCTCATCAATTGCTGGCGACAATCGCAGCGCCTGTCTCTTATACACATCT
>LSHP01000102.1 GCA_001555775.1 Acidovorax delafieldii
CGGCGTCGGCGACCTCATGCCTTGGATCGACGTGACCTGAAAACATCGCTTACGCCTCATCGACCAAGCAGGCGGTCAGGCAGCACTGCGTCGCGACCGACCGCGATGCCGATGCCGCAGGTGGAAGAGAAGGCCACGACGTTGCGAAAGCGGCTCAAACATTTCGTCCGGCCCTTCCGGATCGAGCAGTTCGGTGTCGGCCAGCCATTCTCGCGCCGCGGTGAGGTCGGGAACCTCATATTCGCGTAGGCAGCGTCCCGGCGTCTGCAGCGCAGCGATGGTCGCGATCAGCGAGCCGGTTTCCGCCATCTTGCGTGCCACCACCTCGCGTGTAGCGCCGAGATGCTCTGCCAGAAGCCCGTTACGAATGCCCGCGATCACCCGCTCGACGCCCGCTTCCGGCGTATTGGCCGCGTCGATGGTCACGTCGCACTCGCTGTCAAGGCGCAGCGAGCGGTTGTTGAAGTTCGATGATCCCACCCTCAGCACTACATCATCGATGATCGTGACCTTGCCATGAACATAGATCGGCACCCCATTGGCGGTGAAGGGATGATAAAGCCGTAAGCGCCCATACAAGTCGCGCTTCTGCAGCTCTGCCACGAGTCTGGCGCGCGCCGTGTCCATTGCAATCGGCTCCAGCCAACCGTTCGCGGTCGTCGGATTGACGATAACGATTTCCGGGCCATCGGCCTCGTTGAGACGCATCGCGATCGCTTCGGCGACGCGCCGGGAGGCGAAATACTGGCTTTCGGCATAGATGAACCGCCGCGCACCGGCGATAAGCGCGATATAGAGCGTTTCGATCTCGTGGACGGACTCTTGGTCATCCATCTTGGGCAGCGTCCGCGAGATGCCGACGGTCACGTCAGTGAAATCAGCTTGGAGGCCGTCAGGCCAACAATCCGCTCCATCGGACACTGGCGCGATCGGGCGTCCGCCGGCGGCGTTCCATCGCTCTCGACAAGCGTCGCCAAGAGCGGTCGCGACCGGTCCTTCGAGCGCCATCGCCGCATCATGCCACGGCCCATGCGGTGTGCCGTCCGGTCGGACGCGGCGCGGTTCCTCGTCCCGATGGTCTCTTGTATCCCAACGTTCGCGGGTCATGTCGATGCCACCGCAAAAGGCCATGCAGTCGTCGATTACCACGATCTTCTGATGATGGGATCCGGCGAACGGATGGTGGCGGTCGAGCTTGAGGTGGATCTGCGGGTCGCGCATCCAGCGTAGGATCGTAAGCAGGGTGCGGCCATGCAATAGCGTCTTGAGCGCCCCGGTATCCCACCGGAGAATGTGGATTTCAAGCAATGGGCTGCGCTTGACCAGCCAGCTGATGAACGCACCGAGGGTTTGCGGGCCCTCGTCAAGACCATCTCCAGCAAAAGGGATACGGGCATCAAAGTCCCAGCCGACAAGTACGATGACCCGTTTCGCCTTGAGCATCGCCGATCGCGCGGCCCTGAAATAATCATCGGCGTCAATGATGACCGTGGCACGGCTTGCCTTGGCGGCGCGCCAGAAGGCGCGACGTAAGGCTATGCGACTCATTGGCGTGGCACCCTCAGCGTTCATGGCGACGCTTCCAAGTCACTACGCGCCACCCGTACAGAGGAACGAGCCCAACACGACTGACCGTAGTGTGAGGCTTTCCTCCTCCTTTTCTCGATCCCAGCCACTCGGAAGAGTGAGTTTATTCTCTGACATAATAAGCCCTTAAGACAGCTAACAATTACTATTGCGACCGCGTCGGCCGTCTCTCGACCACGCAAGTCGGTGTTTTGGGGCTTGCCGAGCCGGCTTGGGCGTCAGGTCGAGCGACTCCTCGGGAAGCCGCGCCGATATCGACCGGTTCTTCGAGCCGGGCCCCTGGGGTGCGGCACGGTACATGATCGTAGACCGGAGTGCTAACGGCAGGCTTTGGCAGGAACGGAAGCGTGCACGCCGCTAGCCCGCCGGCAAATACGACGAGCATAAAACAGTTCTCAATACGCATGGCTTGTTACCTCCTAGTTGATGAAATCCTCGATCACACGCGTGTCCTGAAAAGGCGGTGGCGCACACGAGGCTCGTGTTGCTAATGATGCTTTGTATAAGTGTAATTTATACTAATAAAAAGCGATGCTATTTGCGGTTTAACCGGGTTGCGACAAAAGAACGCTATCTGGAACGCCGACCTGTTCCAATGAAGAGTCTGCATCCAGTTCCATCAGTGGTTTGATATGACCATCTCGAATGTCGTAAATCCAGCCATGCAACCAAAGTGGTTGACCGTATTTCCATGCGCTTGCAACTATATCGGTTCTGGCCAAGTTGATCAGCTGATCTCTGACGTTCATTTCGACGAGTCTGTTAAGCTTCGCATCTTCACTATCCAAGGCCGCGAGCTCGTCTTTGTGATTGAGCACAACGCTACTCGCATGTTCGAGCCACTGCCCTAGTGGACCAGTAGCTCCTCCTTCGAATGCCCCCTTGATGCCACCACACCCATAATGACCGCACACAATGATGTGCGGAACCTTGAGCACTTCGACTGCATATTGCAGGGCCGCCATCAGGTTGAGATCGCTTGGATTGACAAGGTTGGCGACGTTGCGGTGAATGAACATACCTCCCGGAGGAGTCATGGTCATCTGTTCGGGGCTGACCCGGCTGTCCGAGCAACCGATCCACAAGAACGCTGGTCACGTCCGTCAATGAGGTGTAATTTGGGGTGTGGTCACCGGGCTGCATGGT
>LSHP01000103.1 GCA_001555775.1 Acidovorax delafieldii
ATGCAGCCCGGTGACCACACCCCAAATTACACCTCATTGACGGACGTGACCCCCTTCGTCGCCAAGCAGATCCTTGATGGCCTCGACGATGAACAGCAGCCGGGTTTGCGTGAAATCGGACTTCTTAACGAGCAGACGCTGCTTCTCGGCCTCTCGCTGATAAACCTGCATGAGGTCGCTCGCGGTCAGTTTCCGATTGGCGGATCGTCTGCCCAGCTTGCCTGACGGCATCGACTTGTTCTGCCCGCGCATTCGCAGCTCGAGCAGCCTTCTCACAGAAGCCAGCTTTTTGCCGCGCAGCTTGCCCGTCTCATAAGCGTCGAGCAGCAGGTTCTGCGCTTCCTCGGACTCTGCCCGCGAGATTTCCATCGCCAGGCTGATCGGGATGAGGCCAGTTTCCACTGCGGCAACGAGCCGCTCCTCGCCGCGCTCCAGAAGTGAAACGATCATGCTGACCCACGAACTGCTGACCCCGATTTTCTGGCCGATTTCCGTCTCATTGTAGCCGCGCTCACGCAGCGCACCGATCTCGCGCATCACATCTATCGGGCGCGGGGTGCGGCGAGCGATGTTCTCGACCAGACTCATCACTAGGCAATCGCTCTCGCTCGCCTCGATGACGACCGCGGGGATTTCGGTCTGCCCTAGCATCAGGAATGCTTCGAGCCGGCCTTCCCCGCAGACGAGATCATAGCGAGGGCCACCCGGACCATGATGTCGACTGACCGTGATCGGTCGCTTCAATCCGATCGACTCAATGTTGTTCACGATCTCGCGGTGCTGACGCTTGTTTCGCGAGCGCGGGTTGAGAACCGTGATCTTGGCAACCGGGATCATCTCGATTTGCTGTGGGCGCACGACAGGCATTACGCAGCCTCCGGAATGGCGACGGGCGCCGAAATGTCGTAAAAGAAATCGAGCGTATCGAAGCGATAGGCATCGAGGTGCAGATCGTTGTCCTCGGCGAGACGCAGCCGTTCGCTGGTGACGTCGATCCTCGGGAACAGGTAGTAATCGAATGGCGCACGGTTGTGCATGTCCATCCGCACGACCACGGTGATGTCGGCAAGCTGGCTCGTGTCGAAACGTATCTTCCAGCGCAGCAAGCCGGTCGGCGTTGGCGTGCAGCGCACCAGAACGATTGCAAGGCTGAACTCGCCGTTCACCCGGATGCTGTCACTGGCAAGATCCTGAAACGCATCGCTCCCCTGCGCGTGGAGGCCAGCCAAGATTTCACGAACGATATCCGGATGGAGGCGGCGCAGGGCCTTGTTGATCGCGATATAGCGATAGTCCCGTTCAGGCGAGAAGCCGACCAGACTGTATGCGCGCAGCAGGCTGCCAAACCGGGAGCTATAGGCGCTGCTTGACGGCAATCCCTCGCATTCGTCGATAATAATGCCCGACAGCAGACCCTTGCTGGCGTAGAGGCCTCGCAGCGCTTGGAGCATTTCCTCGTCCGTCAGGCGGAACGAGCGTGCCGTGATGATCGAATGAGCTGCCTCGAACAGGTCGCGTTCAACGATTCCCTCGAATGCTCCCTCCGACCGGATCCACATGTCGGGAGCGTTGCGGACCCGCTTCTTCTTCAGTTTGAACGACCGCCGATTCCAGACATTGTCGCCGACGTATTTCTCGTTGATCAGCAGCTGATGGACGGTGCCGCGTGTCCAAGGGCGTTCGAGGTCGGATAGAACACCTCGAGCATTAAGGTCCTCGGCGATCTCGCGTTCGGAGCGTCCTTCATGAACGAAGCTCCGATAGACCTCGCGAACCACGTCAATCTCTTCGGGCGGGCCCGGTGTCATGTAGATTTCCGTTGAGATTTGACCCGGGATTTTCATCGAGAAGTGACCCGGGTT
>LSHP01000104.1 GCA_001555775.1 Acidovorax delafieldii
CACCAGCAGCACCTAAATCTCCACCGAAAATTACACCACGAGCGCGGACGCTAACTACAAGTCTGGTGCAACACGCCGAAGACAATCTCTTCGACTTCATCTTCCTGAGCGACACCCCCTCGGTGTTTGCGGACGACCATCTGGGTTATGGCAGCAGGGTTGTTGTCTTCGAGCCGCTGACATTTCTCGCCGCCATGGCAGTCCAAACCCGCCATATCGGGCTGATCGCGACCTCGTCGACGTCCTACAAGGAACCGTTCAACCTCGCGCGCGAATATGCTTCGCTCGATTGGATTTCGGGGGGGCGCGCGGGCTGGAACCTGGTGACCTCGTCCAAGGCGGGTGCGGCACTCAATTTCGGCCACGCCCCGCATGCCGAGCACGAGGCCCGATACGATCGTGCCGAGGAGTTTTTCGATCTGACCTGCCGCTTCTGGGACAGCTGGGAAGATGACGCCTTCCCACGGGACAAGGCGAGCGGCCTTTTCTACGATCCGGCCAAGCGCCACCCCGTTCATTTCGATGGGCAGCATTTCCGCATTGCAGGTGGCTTGCTCAACATCGCGCGTCCGGTGCAGGGGCGGCCTGTCATCGTCCAGGCGGGAGCATCCGCGACGGGGCGCGACTTTGCCGCACGGCATGCCGAGCTCGTGTTCACCGCTTCGGGCAGCATCGAGGATGCCCGCGAATTCTATCGCGATGTCAAGGCACGGGCCGCGCGCCATGGCCGCGATCCGGATCAGCTGAAGATCCTGCCCGGATGCAGCCCCTATTGTGGCCCAACCGCAGACCATGGCCGACGCAAGCTGCAGGACCTGCAGGACAAGGTGGCGCCGGGCCTCGCCCTGTCGATGCTGTCCGACCTGCTGGGAGGATTCGACCTCTCGCCCCATGACATCGACGGCCCGTTGCCCCCACTGCCCCCGTCGAATGGGAACCAGAGCCGCCGGGCGATGATCGAAAAGCTCGCCGCACAGCGAGGCGCCACCATTCGCAGCCTGTACGAACGGCTGGTCGTCGCGCGGGGCCATTTCATGGCGATCGGGTCGTACCAGGACATCGCGGACGAACTGGTCGAATGGGTGGCGACGGGCGCCGCCGACGGATTCAACATCATGCCGCCACAGATGCCCGATTTCCTCCATGATTTCTCGCAAGGGGTGATACCCCTGCTGCAACGCGCTGGCTGGTTCAAGCAGGCGTACCGCGCCGGCACGCTGCGCGACAAGCTGGGCCTGGACCGCCCCCGGCATCCCCGGGCACGCGCTTCAGTGGAGTAGCGACCGGCCGGTTTCGCTTCGATCGAACCGGGCCGTGTCAGCCCGCATGCGCTCTGGTTGCGGGGACTTCGCCCAGAAACAGTTCGGTGACATACGGGATCTCGATCGTGCCGTCGCGGCCGAACGTGGCGAGCAGATCCCAGATCGCCTGATCGACCAGCGCACGTCCCCTGGCCCTGACCGCCGCGGCGACCTTGCTCGACGAATGCGCCATCCCGAGAAAGGCTTCGCCCGTCATCTCCCGGATCCACTCGGCATGGTGGACGCGGATGCGCGTGAAACCCTGGTCCTCAAGCTCCTGGCGATAATCGAACGCGCGATAGTTGCGGCTATAGCCAGGGCTGCTGCCTTCCAGCAGCGCTTCATAGGCGCTGAGGAATTCCGATGTCTGCCAGTTGCGGTTGTTCTGGATCAGGGCGATCGCCCCACGAGGCTGAAGCACGCGCCTTGCCTCGGCATAGAATGCCGGTCGGTCAAACCACTGCGCCGCCTGTGCCGCCATAATGAGTGCCGCCGCGCCATCATTGACTGGCAGGTGCTCGGCTTGGCCACGGACGAATGCGATGCGCGGATCGTCCAGGGCCTGCGCCTGTTCGAGCATGCCGGATCCCGGCTCCACCCCCAGAATGCGCCAGCGCTGATCGAGGACATGCGCCAGCTGCTGCGTGGCGATGCCGGTACCAGCGCCAACATCCAGCGCCAGCAGAGGGCCATCGCCCTCAGGTTCGATCGGCGAGACATAGCGCGCCAGTTCATCGAACAGGGACGCAGGGTAGCTCGGCCGAAACTGCCGATAGCCGCCGGCAATCTCGTCAAAGGCCTCAAGTCTTTCCTTATCCATTTTGTCGGTCCGGCATGAGGGCGAGCGCCTTGCCAAGCAGGCGCGTCGCATCGTCCAGTTGATTTACCGGCACGGCCAGCGAGATCACCTTCCCGCCGGCGGCGCTCAACCTGTCGAGGAGATGGCCGAGCTCGGGAGCATTTCGAGGGGTCGGAAGGCCGTGCCAGGACAGGAACGACGGTTCATGATCGTCGAATGCCGATGCGCGCAGGCAGCTCAGAGCCTGTTCCCGGTCTGCGCCGTCAAGGTCCAGTTCGCGAAAGACAGTCCGCTCGATATCGGGTGAAACCTGGCACAACACGATAGCCCCCAGCTGCCCCGCGTTGCGATACGGGCGTCCATAGACCTCTCGCAGCCAGCGCATGGGGTAGGTTCGCTTTCCGGCCTTGTCGAACCGACCGCTGAGCTCAATCCCCCAGCGCCGCGTACGATAGGTACAATCCTCCGCTTCATAGCGGCGCGCGGCGGCCGCCAGCGACGCATCGCCCAGCAGGTGGCCCTCGCAGAAGCTCGCATAGGAAGGCCAGGAAAGCGTTTCCAGCGATGCATCCGGCAGGACCAGGAAGCGATCATTGGCAAAGGGATGGCAGCCTGTGTTCGCCAGCATTCGCGTCATCAGCGTCGTCTTGCCCGCCATCGAAGGGCCGACAAAGGCGATCAGGCGATCGCCGCAAGCCACCGCGCTACCATGCAGCATGTTGCCGGGCGGGCGATGATAGAGTGCCAGGCTGCGAATGGCGTGGAATATGCCCTCGGCGGCAAATCGCGCATTCACATCCTGTCGCACGCCGATGCGCCAGCTGCGGGGGCCCATCCGTTCGATCGAGAGGCCGCGGGTCGGCCAGACATGCATCACGCGCGCCGCATCGGTCAGCCCGCCGAAATTCCAATAAGGATGTCTGGTGCGGTGCACGGCGACCTTCTCGGTTGGTGATGCCGGAAGCGTCGCAACCCGGCGGACATGAAAGGCAAGGCCCTCGCCCGCAACCATCGCCGCTGCCTCGCCAGGCGCATAGGCCCCCATGAAGGCGTGCGTGATGCTGGCAAATTCCGGTTCCTCCACATCAAGGCGGATCGGGATATCGAGGATCGCAAAATGCACGCTGTCGCCTCGGCCCGGGTCCGCTGCGCTGCCGTGGGCAAGCAGGGCCATTTCGTCGCGGATCATGCCCCGGCTGCCCGGTCGGGACAGTAGCGCCGCTCCGCCGCCGTCACCTCTGCATAGTCGAACAGGTCGAACACCTCTTCCATCGCCACGATCTTGTTGGAGATGCCCTGCACAGACCGTTGCGAAGAGACCTGGTTGCACACTTCGGACATGGCAGCGACGCTGGCCCTGATCATGTGATTGGCCCAGATGACAAGGCCGAAGCCGGACGCTTCGAAGAGCTCGCAGGGCGTTTCGCTATAGGTCGTCGGGACAGCGATGAGCGGGGTGCGCCCAGCCCAGTGCAGCGCAAATTCAAGCACCTGATCGGCCGTCTTCTCTTTCGAATGGATCAGGATCGCATCGGCCCCGGCGAGCCGGTAGCGTTCCGCCCGCTCCAGCGCCTCGTGCATGCCGGCACCGACGACAAGCGCTTCGGTCCGCGCGACAATGCAGAATTCGTTCGCCAGCTGGCTGTCCTTTGCAGCCCGGATCTTGCCGCAGAATTCCTCGGCATCGATCAGGACCTGCCGACCGTTCACGAAGGAGTTCAGCTTCGGAAAGGTCTTGTCCTCGATACATGCACCGCCGACGCCCATCGCACTCAGCCGGCGGACAAGCAGGCGAAAATTGTTGAAATCGCCAAATCCCGTATCGGCATCGACCAGGATCGGCGTGTCGGTGACCTCGCGCATTCCCTGGAGCACATCGATGAGCTGCGTCGAGGAGACTTCGTTGCGATCGCGCTTGCCCAGCGCCGTCGATATCGAGAAGCCCGAGGCCCAGACGACATCGAACCCGGCATTGCCGACAATTCTGGCCGCCAGCGGATTATGGGCCTCCATTGCAAATGCCAGCCGATCCCGGGCAAGTAGCCGCTTCAACGCCGCGCCAGCATCCGGAACAGCGTTACCATTGCAGAGCATGCCATTCACGATCCTTCTCCCTGACTTGGAAGGCTTTGGCGAGAGAGCTTTTTCGCCGCGACATGGCGCAGCAGGCCTCCGGCCCGGTAGACGTCGAGAAGCAAGGGCGGAGGAGGCGCAAACGCGACGGTTGCGCCCTTGCAGACGATCTGTCCTGCGGCGAGGTCGATCTGGACAGGATCGCCCTCGCGACAATCGCCCAGGTCGGCCTCGATCGCCGGAAGCGCCAGGTTCCAGCAGTTGCGATAGAATATCCGCCCGAATGCCGGGCCGATCAGGGCACCGACACCTGCGGCCATCAGCGCGCTGACCGCCTGTTCGCGCGAACTTCCGATGCCGAAGACAGAATCGGCAATGATGCAGTCGCCAGGGGCGAAGGGCGCAAAACCCGGTGGCAGGAAATATTCGAAGACGTGTTTTGCGAGTTCATCCGGATTGGTGGAGGCGTGCTTGTAGCGCGCCGGAAGAATATCGTCCGTCGACACGGCGCCCGAAATCCGTCTTGCCCGCAATTGCATCATGAGGCGTGCTCCGGTTGGTCGGCACGGTCATGATCCAGTGAGACATCGTCTGTCAGTGTTAGACCTTCGAGTTCGGCGAGCGAGGGGATATGCCCCAGCAGCGCCGTTGCCGCAGCAACCAGGGGAGACACCAGCACGATCCGGGCATGCGGATTGCCCATGCGACCCAGGAAGTTCCGATTCATCGTCGAGACCACCAGATCCCCATCTGCTGGCACATGCCCCTGCGTTCCGACGCAGGGCCCGCAGCCCGCAGGGGTTACCAGCGCACCGGCGGCTATCAGCGTTTCGACATAGCCGTGTTGCAGCGCCTGAAGATGGATGTTGCGCGTGCCCGGCGTCACCACCAGCCGCAAGCCCGGTGCTATGCTGCGACCGCGCAGCAGGCGAGCGACCGTGCCTATGTCTTCCAGCCTGGAATTGGCGCAGCTGCCAACGAAGACACAGTCGACAGGCTCGCGGTCGGCCTCGTCTATCGATCGTCCGGTCGAGATTGCATGCCCGTCTGCAAACTGGGGCTCGAGCCCGTCGAGCTGGATGACCATCTTCCGGGCGCCGTCCTCGGCATCGGGGTCGATCCGCATCATTCCGGCCGGGCAGCCCAGCCAGGCCGAGACGAAACAGCATTTCGCACCCAGTTCGACGGACATGTTGGCCACCGTGGCCGCGCCTTCGGCGTCGAGCGACTCGATCCATTCGCCGCACCATTCGATCGAGCGATACAGGAATGCCTCGGGCGTGTTCGTCGCCAGCATATGCAGCATGACGTCCTTTGGCGTTGCATGGCGCGAAGGGCGACCGCGCAATTCGATCCGAACGGTTTCGGGCACCCGCAGCCAGGTCCTGCCTTCTGCCATCGCGCACGCGATATCGGTCGCGCCCATCCCCAGCGCCAGCGACTGAAAGGCTCCGCCGGTACAGGTATGCGAGTCTGCGCCCAGAACCAGTCGCCCCGGTCTGAACCATTGCTGCTCAGCGGCAAGCAGATGGCTGATTCCCGAGCCGACCGGCACCATCTCGATGCCCTGTTGCGCGGCGAAGCGCTCGGCATCCTTGACCCTGGAGGCCATGAGACGGTCGGGCGCGAGTACCGAATGGTCGCAGACGAACCGGATCCGCGATGCATCGCCGACATTCAGGCCGTGCAGTTCGAACAGGCGGGCGATGGTGGGCACATTGCCGTCCTGCGCATAGATCCAGTCGACCTCGACCTCGACGATGCTGCCGACTTCGGCCCCTGGCAGCTGGGCGTGATGCGCAATGATCTGCTGCACCAGCGTCATGCCACCGCGGCCTCGCTCGCAATCCTGCGATGAATGGCGACCAACTCTCCAGCTGACAGCGCCCGCTCCTTCTCCATCGCGAATTCACGAACCGCGCCGAGGCACTGGCGGAGTTCGCCCGCATCGGCCTCGATCCCCTGCTCGCCCAGCACATATCGAATCGCTTCGGTCCCCGAATGCTTGCCGATGACGATCTTTCTGGTGCCGCCGACCTCGGCCGGGTCGAATGGCTCGAAGGTATTCGCGTTGCGGACCACGCCCTTGACGTGAATTCCGGATTCATGAGCGAACACGTTGTCCCCGACAACCGGATGCCATGGCGGCGGCGCATGGCCAGTCGCCTGCGCCAGCAAGTCGCTCAGAGCCTTGAGCTGGGTGAGGTCCAGCCCCAGATCCACGTCGTGAAAGTCGCGCAGGCACAGGGCGACCTGGGCAATGTCGGCCATTCCGGCACGTTCGCCGATCGCATTGACCGTGGCATGGAAATAGCGAGCCCCCGCCTCGAGACCGGCCAGCGTGTTGGCTGTGGCTAGACCGTAATCGTTATGGGCGTGGCATTGCAGGTCGATCGGCACCGCCTTGGCGATGCTCGCCACCACCGCCGCGTACCGGCTTGGCGAAAGGATGCCGATCGTGTCGGAAAGCCGAAGCCGGTCCGCACCCGCTTCCTTCACCGCGCCGGCATAGTCGATCAGAAACGACGGGTCGGCCCGCCCGACATCCTCTGCGCTGATCGACACAAAGGCCCCGCGGTCCTTCGCGACGCCGATCAGTGTCCTGGCCTGCTCGACCAGCCAGCCGCGGTCACGCCCGACGCTGTGCTTCAAATGCATGTCCGAGGCCGGCAGGCCGATGTGAATCGCGCGAAAACCCAGGTCCAGCGACTGCACCACATCGTCCAGCTTTCCCCGGTTCCAGCCGATCAGCATCAGGTCGGAGCCGCGTTCGAGTAACTCCCGGATGACGGCAAGCTCGCTGCCCCCCATGGCGGGAATGCCGACTTCCATCCAGCGCACGCCCAGCGCACGCAAAGCCGTGAAGATGGCGATCTTGGTATCACGACCGAATGCAATTCCAGGGGATTGCTCTCCGTCCCGAAGCGTCGTGTCCTCATATACAATATCGTTGTTCACCAGCCATTGCTCCCGCCAGTACGGTCAGCCACGTTGCCTACTATGGATCGAATGTTTTTGATAAATATACTGTTGATTCGAGTAACTCTACAAGTTTCCTTCAAATCCTACAATTTGTCAAACGAATGACATGAAGCAAATGCTGGGTTTAATACAGTTTAATGATTGACCGTACTTGACAACGCTCGAAATATGCCAAGTTAAGGTGGAAACGGTTCTGAAATGATGTGAAGCCTTTTGCGCGATGGCTGGCCATGCGATTTGTCGGCACAGCGCTGGCTTGCTCGGCCCTGCTGCGGAGAGACAGCGCGTCGCAGCGATACAGGTTCAGGTGGCGCGGATCTGCTCGACGAAATGGCCGCTTTCGGCGGCCAGCTGGCGGGCCCCGTCGAACACGCGCTTGGCAATGCCGAGCATAGCTTCCGCCCTTTCCGCGGCGCTCTGGGCAATGCCGTTGATCGCATCGGCATCCACGCCTGTCGCCCGGCTAGCGTCATGGGTCTGCGCGGCATTGAAGGCGATCAGCTGCGTCGCCGATCGTTGCAGGGCAACCGCGCCCTGAATTTCGGCCGAGTTCAAGGCGATACGCGCAATCGCGGTTTCGACGCGAGCATGGCCGCAAGACACTTCGTCGACCGCATTCCCGATTTCATCGATATAGGCACGGATGCGATTGGCGGCGATAGCGGTCTGATGCGACAGTTGCTTGATTTCACCGGCGACTACGGCAAAGCCACGCCCAGCGTCACCTGCGCGTGCAGCTTCGATCGTCGCGTTGAGTGCCAGCAGGTTCACCTGACGCGAGATTTCGCCAATCAGGTCGATCACCGATTCGATCGATGCTGCAGAGACGCGCAGATCGGCAGTACGGGCGCTGCCTGCCGTCACGAGCGTGACCGCATCAATTCCGGCCTCGCGCGCCTCGTCCGTCCGGGCGGCAATGGAGTCAAGCGCAGCTGCGAGTTCGCGGCCCCTGCCAGCAATTTCCTCCATATGCGTACTGGTCTGCACGGCCGCAGTGGCAACGGCGGCAGCGCGGGTGCTGACCTGGGTCGACCTCTCCGCCACCTGGGCAGCGTCGTTTTCCAGCATGCTCGACAGCTTGTCCATCATCTGGCCCAGAGCCGCAACTTCGCGCTCGAAACGCTCTGCGGCAGCCTCGATCTGGTCGGCGCGCGCAACCCTGTGGCGGGCTCTATGACCCTCCCATTCACCCGCGAGCAGCGCCAGTCGGCGGTTGGTCAGCACGCCGAACAATCGGTGATCCTGCAGGATCATCATGCCTTCGGTTCCTCGTCCGACCCGATATTGCTCCAGGGCCGCACCGATCGACTGCGCGACATCGGCCCTCGGGCAATCGCGAATGTGCGACCTCAGGTCGCCCCCATAAGCCGGATTGCGCAGCAGGGCGTGGCCATAGGGGTTAAGCAGCAGCCGACGCATATCACGCTCGAAAATTGCACCGCACGGTCGACCCTCTGCGTCGAGCACCGGCAGCAATCGCAAGTCTGGATTGGCCTGAAAGCGGTCGATCACGCTGACCAGCGTGTCGCCGTGCAGGATATGGGGCGGCTCGCGATCTGCCGCCGACAGCCAGTCGCCGATCCTATCCGATCGCGCATCTGCCCCGGATGACCCGGCGGAGAAAGAAAAGGCGGATGGCGACTGCATCATACCCGAACAAATTATCGGAATCGTAGTAAACAAGCGCTTAAATATTTGTTACACTTTGAAGACATGACAAAAATGTTCGTCCACCATGTTCGGAGTCAAGCCGAACCGCCAACCGGAACTTTGCCCATAGATGGAGCCGGCAACATCCTGCCCGCCGAGACGCTGATCGTCGTGGGGTCAGGCATCCAGCGCTCGCAACCCTGCATGCCTGGCTCTTCCCCTGGCGCGCGGCATGCCCGATGGAACCATGGGGTCGAGGATCGCTGCTTCAGGCGGCCAGTTTCATGTGCGCGCGAGCGCCGAGCCACGCTGCGGATTGCAGCGCCACCAGAACCGTTAGCGACATCACCAGATAGGCGACCAGTCCGCTCAGCGTGCCGGATGGAATCGCCGCGAGCAGCAGCGTGTCATTGCCCCCGGGGATGAGCGAAGCGCCGAGCGCCATCACCGCACCGCCGGCCAGTGACCGGGCGAGATCCGCCGGGCGGGGCGGCGTGTACACGAACGAGCGCGCAAGGAGGCCCGAGACCAGCGCGCCGCCCAGCAGCGCGATGGCTGGTGCAAAGGCACGGGCATCGCTGTGCATCTCCATCTGCCCGCGCCGCACGATGGCGCGCACCGCATCCGAATAGGCCCAGTTCGGCTCCAGCGCGAAGAGCAGCGCCCCGCACAGACCCATGGCGAGCATCATCGCGCGCGGCCAAGCAGGCCTTGCCCGCCCGGGTTCGATGGATCGGCCACGTTCGCGCCAGCCCCAGGCAGCCAGCAGCGCAAAGCCGATGACAAGCGCGATACCGGGCCACATTGGCGTCGCATGGACATTGCCCAGCGCCGGACCGGCGGTCAGCAATGGTTGCCGATCGGCCAGGGCAAAGCCCAGCGCCAGACCGAAGGGCAAGGCCAGGAAGCGGACCTCGCCCTGGCCAATCCGCGCCAGCGTGCCCAGCAGGCAGGCATCGTTGATCACCGCGCCCAGCCCTATCAGCACGGCGCCGGACACCAGTGTACCCGAAATCGGCACTTCGGACGAGAGACGGGCTGTGGGACCAAGCAGCCAGTGCAGCGGCAGCGTCATTGTGCCCGCGACGCCCATCGCGATGACGAAACCGAGCAGCATGGTGCCGCGCCGCTGCAGCAGGATCTCGCGCGAGGCCGTCACCGCGCAAGTGCTGCTGCCGCTGATCGCCATGCCGACAAGGAAGGCGCATGGCAGGACGAGGATCAGCAGCATGCTGGCTTGCTCGCCGCGACATCGTCACCACTGGACGGTCCATCCACACTGGCACCGCCAGATCGCATCGCATCAGCCTCCTTCTACGGCACTGAGCGGGTTCGCCGGAAAGGCGCGTGCGGTTTCAGTCACGCGCGATTGCAGCCGCTCTCCTGCTCTGGCAAGGCAGGCGCGCGGCCGGTAAACGTCCGGCTGCTGTTGCCAAACAGGAGGGATGTTTGATGAATGTAGCCGAAGCAGTCGCCACGCGCCGGTCGATCCGGGCTTTCAAGGACACGCCGGTTCCGTTCGAGACGGTGCGGCGGGTGCTCGAACAGGCGCGGATGACGCCTTCGGGTTGCAACTATCAGCCTTGGGAGGCGACGGTGCTGACCGGCGCGCCGCTCGCGGCGCTGCAGCAGCGGCTGCTCGCGAGCCAGCCGGACGATCCGCAGGAATATGATTTCGCTGCCCCCGGCCAGGTGCCCAAATATCAGGAGCGGCTCTCGAACCTGGGCAAGGCGATGTACGGGGCGATGGCCGTGGCGCGCGACAATTCGGAACAGCGTGCCGATTTCGTCAAGATGAACATGGTCTCGTTCGGCGCGCCGGTGCTGCTGCTGTGCCATTTCCCCAAGCTGATGAAGGAACCGCAATGGTCCGATTGCGGCATGTGGCTGCAGACGATCATGCTGCTGCTGCGCGACGAGGGCCTGGACAGCTGCCCGCAGGAATATATGGGCGTCTATGGTCGCACGATCAAAGACCATCTCGGTCTGGGCGACGACATCCTGCTGTTCTGCGGCATCGCGATCGGCTGGCGCGACGAGCAGGCGCCGGTCAACAATTTCGAGCGCGAGCGGGTGCCACTCGACGAGCAGGTCACCTTCCTCGGTTTCGAATGATCGGGATGGGACGGATCGAGGGTGCTGCCAGCTATTCGCTGCGCAGCGCCTCGATCGGCGAGAGCCGCGAGGCACGGATCGCTGGATAGCCGCCGAACACCAGCCCGATGACGCCCGAAAAGGCAATGGCAAGCAGAGCTGTATCGAGCCCGATCGGCGCTGGGAAATCCGCCACCTGCTGGAAGATCGCCGCTGCGACCATCGCCAGCAGGAGGCCGATGCCGCCGCCGATGATGCACAGCACCGCCGCCTCGACCAGAAACTGGTTGCGGATATCGCTGCGCTTGGCCCCCAGCGCCATGCGCAGCCCGATCTCGCGGGTGCGTTCGGTGACGCTGACCAGCATGATGTTCATGATGCCGATACCGCCGACCAGCAGCGAGATCGAGGCGATCGCCACCAGCACCGCCTGGAAGATTTGCGTCACCTGACCCGAGGTCTCCGCGATTTCCTTGGTGGTGCGCACCGTGAACGGCGTGATCTTGCCCTTGGAGACGCGATAGCGCGCGCGCAACAGGCTCTTGATCTCGCGGTCGCCGGCGACCAGCGTGTCCTCGTCCTCGAAGCCGACGAACAGCAAGGTGACATCGTCAGGCCCCTGCGCGGTGGCGGTGGAAAGGCGCTGGCGCAACGTGGTGATCGGCACGACGATCTGGTCGTCATTGTCGTTGCCGAGGTTGCTGCCCTTGCTTTCGAGCAAGCCGATCACGGTGAACGGCACGCGGTTGATCCGCACCTTCTCCCCGATCGGATTGACATCGACGAACAGCTTGTCGGCCACGGTCTGGCCAATCACCACCACCCGCGCCGCCGATCCGACATCGCTCTTTGTGATGAAGCGGCCGTCCGACGTGCCTAGGTTGGAAATGCTGCCAAAGGCCTCGGTCGAACCGACCGCCTGGGTCGAGGCACTGCGCCCCCCGGTGACCAGCTGCACGCTGGTGCGGATCTGCGGGGCCACCGCCACCACGCCCGGAACCTGGCGCGCGATCGCCTCCCCGTCGCGCTCGGTCAGACGGCCGCGGTCGCCGGGACGCGGCGGACCATTGGCGCGCTCGGGCTCGGGCACCACGATCGCCATGTTCGAGCCCAATGTCGCGATCTGCTCGGTCACCGAAACTTGCGCGCCATTGCCGACGGCGACCGCCAGGATCACCGAGAACACGCCGATCATCACGCCCAAAGTGGTGAGAATCGAGCGCATGAGGTTGGTGCGCAGCGCCGTGAAGGCGATCGCGACATTGACGCCCCAACCCGCCAGCGTGCCCAGCAACCCGCTCATGCCGGCTCGGCCCGGCGGCGCGATGTTACAGCAGCGTCCTCGATGACCTTGCCGTCGCGGAACACGATCCGCCGCGCGGCATATTCGGCGATATCGGGCTCGTGCGTCACCACGACCAGGGTGATGCCCTCGTCATTGAGCTTCTGGAAGATGCCCATGATGTCGAGCGAGGTCTGCGTGTCGAGCGCGCCGGTCGGTTCGTCGGCGAGCAGGATCAGCGGGTTGGTGACCAGCGCGCGCGCGATCGCCACGCGCTGCTGCTGCCCGCCCGAAAGCTTGGCGGGGGTGTTGAGCAGCCGGTTGCCCAGCCCCATCGCTTCGAGCCGCGCCTGCGCGCGCTGGCGGCGTTCGGCAGGCCCGACCCCGGCATAGATCAGCGGCACCGCGACATTGTCCAGTGCGCTGGTCCGCGCGAGAAGGTTGAACTGCTGGAAGACGAAGCCGATCTTGCGGTTGCGGATCTCGGCGAGCTCATCGCTGTTCAGCGTGCGCGTATCGATGCCGTCGAGCCTGAGCACGCCCGATGTCGGCACGTCGAGACAGCCGATCATGTTCATGAAGGTCGACTTGCCCGATCCGCTCGCGCCCATGATCGCGACGAATTCGCCCTGGTCGATGCGCAGCGACACGCCGTTGACGGCGTGGACCATCTCACCGCCGATCACATAGTTCTTGATGAGATCCTGGGTCTCAAGAAGCGGCGCTGTCATCTTCGTCCGCATCTTCGCTCGGGGTCCTGGGCTTCAGCGACTTGGTACGCACCAGCACCTTGTCGCCCGGCTTGGTGCCCGACAGGATTTCCGTATAGTCGTCGCCCTCGAGCCCGATCTTCACCTGCTTGCGGACCGGACGATAGGGGTCCGTTCCCGCCAGATAGACGAAATGCCGCGGTGCCTGCTTGCGATCGGGATCGCCGGGCTGCGGCTCTTCCTGTGCCTCACGGTCGGCCGCCTTGGGTCGGAAGCGCAGCGCGCTGGTCGGCACCCGCACGACATTGGCCTTGGCGCCGGTGATGATCTCGACATTCGCGGTCATGCCGGGCAGCAGCTTGCCATCGAGATTGTCGACATCGATGATGACGAGATAGCTCACCACATTCTGCGTTTCGACCGGAGCCTTGCGGATCTGGCGGACGCGAGCGCGGAAAATGTCATCGGGATAGCTGTCGACCGTGAAGGTCACGTCCTGGCCTTCGCGGATCTGGCCGATATCGGCCTCGTCGACCGAAGCCTCGACCTGCATCTTGGTGATGTCGGCGGCAATCTCGAACAGGTTCGGCGTCTGGAAACTCGCCGCCACGGTCGTCCCCGGCTCGACCAGCTTGTTGATGATGACGCCGCTTGCAGGCGCGATGATGACGGTGCGGTTGAGGTCGAGCCGCGCCGAGGAAAGCTCGGCATTGGCCTGACGGATCTGCGCATCGCCGCTCTCGGTCTGCGCGGTGGCAACCTCGAGCGCATTGCGCGCGCTGTTGAGCCGGGTCTGTGCGGCGTCGAGATTGGCCTTGGACACGAAGCCGCGCTCGGCCAGCGATTTCTGCCGCGCGTAATCACGTTCCTGGATCTGCAACTCGGCCCTGGCGCGCGCCACATTGGCGGCGGTCTGCTGCAATCCGGCGCGGGCCAGCGCCACCTGCGCCTCGATCTGCTGCACCCGCGCGCGCACCCGGGTGGGATCGATCTCCGCCAGCACCTGGCCCTTGGTCACCGGCGAGTTGAAATCGACATAGACCTTGGTGATCTGGCCCGATACCTCAGTGCCGACCTTGATCGTGTTGAGCGCGCGCACCTTGCCGCTGGCCGAGACCACTCGCTCGACCGATCCGCGCGCCACGGTCTCGCCGAGATATTCGTAATCATGCTGGACCGGGCGCACAGCCAGATAAGCAAGATAGAGAAGGACAAGCGCGATCAGGGCGGACCAGATCTTGTGGCGCCCTATCCAGGAACGCAATTTGCTCAGCATCTATATTGGCCCCATCCTGCCCTGTACCTGCGAACATAGATGCTCGTCACGGGCATGGCCAGCGATGATGCGTTGAGATTGGACGAAGATTAGAAACGGTCGCGACGGCCAGCAATGAGTTGAACATGCGATCAGTCGCACGGATCGATCACCATGGGTGCGATACGGGGCCGGTTTCCCAGGTTGAGGAAATACATCGCGGTCATCCACGAGACTTCCTCGACAATCCTGTCCTCGTCGAGCAGCGGGTCCTCGAGCAGCATTTCGATCGCCGTGTATGTCATCTGTTCGGACAGCCGCACGGCAGCCTTCAACGTTTCGATCGGCACTTCGGGATAGATGGTCGCGACATGGCCGACATGCAGGTCGAGCACCTTGTCGCGCGAGTCGTTACGGACTTCCTGCAGCACCGGCACCGAGCGGATCGCGCGCAGAATCCACAGCCCGCCCGGCTGCGCGCGGGTGACCCGGATCAGTTCCTTGCGCAGCGCAATGTTCCACGCCACGACCTCGTCGAGCGAACGCGAGCCATAGGCATCGTTGCGCATGAACCTGTCGACAACGGCATCCTGCGCGGCCATCAGCCGCTTGGCGAGCTCGGTCAGCAGCGCATATTTGTTGGGGAAGTACCGGTAGAGCGCGGGCGGCGTCATCCCGGCGCGTTCGCACACCAGATTGGTGGTCAGCTTTTCGAACCCGACTTCGGACAGGAGCTCGCCCGCCGTTGCCAGGATCATCTCGAACGTGTCCTTGCCCCGCTGGCGCTGGGGCGTCTTGGTGTCGAGATCGGGCCGCGCGGCCAGCCTTGTCGAAGATCCTTGGGTGACCATCCAGCGTCCATTTGGTTCAACGATGTCAATGTCATAACACCGTGCGATCGGCTCGCAAGCCAAAGCTGGATGGGCCGCCCCCTGGGTCGGCCGGATGCCAGCCCCATCGCTATGCGGCTCTCCTGCCAAGGCAAGACCAGCGTGCCAGGCGGACCTGACACGCTGGTTTGCCGGGGTGCGACCCTTCAGGGCTATATCAATCGTCGATATTGCGGCGGAAGGTTTCGGGCAGGAAGATCAGGCCGATCACCACCGTCGCCGCTGCCACCACCACCGGATACCACAGGCCGTAATAGATGTTGCCGGTGGCCGCGACCATCGCGAAGGCCGTGGTGGGCAGGAAGCCGCCGAACCAGCCGTTGCCGATATGATAGGGCAGCGACATCGAGGTGTAGCGGATGCGGCTGGGGAACAGCTCGACCAGCATCGCGGCAATTGGGCCGTAGACCATGGTCACCAGCATCGCCAGCGCCCAGAGGATCGCGACCACGGCGAGCTTGTTGATCTTCGCCGTATCCGCCTTTTCGGGATAGCCCGCCGCGATAAGGCCAGCCTTGAGCTCGTCCTGGAAGCTCTTGATCGCCGCCTTCTTGTCCTCGCCCGACAGCTTGCCGGCATCGGGCGCAGTGAAGGTCTTGTCGCCGATCCTCACCATCGCCACCGTTCCGGCTGCTGCCTCGGCATTGGCATAGCTGATGCCCGCCTTGGCGAGATAGGTCTTGGCGATGTCGCAGCTCGTCGTGTCGAAGCTGTTCTTGCCGACCGGATCGAACTGGAACGAGCACTCGTCCTGATGGGCACTGATCGTGACCGGGGACGACGCCTGGGCCGCGGCGAGCGCGGGGTTGGCGGCCTGGGTCAGCGCGCCGAACAGCGGGAAGTAGAGCATCGCCGCCAGCGCGCAGCCGCCCAGGATGATCGGCTTGCGGCCGATCTTGTCCGACAGCCAGCCGAAGAAGACGAAGAACGGCGTGGCAAGCGCAAGGGCGATCGCAATCAGGATATTGGCGGTGGCGCCATCGACCCGCAGCGTCTTTTCGAGGAAGAACAGCGCGTAGAACTGGCCAGCATACCAGACCACCGCCTGGCCTGCGACCGCACCCAGCAGCGCGACCAGCACCCAGCGCAGGTTGCCCCATTGGCCGAATGCCTCGGTCAGCGGTGCTTTCGAGGTCGTGCCCTCTTCCTTCATCTTCTGGAAGACCGGGCTTTCGTTGAGCTGCAGCCGGATCCACATCGACACCGCGAGCAGCACGATCGAGATCAGGAACGGCAGACGCCAGCCCCAGGCGGCGAACGCCTCTTCACCCAGCGCGAAGCGGAAGCCGATGACCACCAGCAGCGCCGCGAACAGCCCGAAGGTCGCGGTGGTCTGAATCCAGCTGGTATAGAGCCCGCGCTTTCCTTCGGGCGCGTGTTCGGCGACATAGGTGGCAGCCCCACCATATTCGCCGCCCAGCGCGAGGCCCTGCGCCAGCCGCATCAGGATGAGAATGATCGGGGCTGCCACCCCGATCGAGGCATAGCTGGGCAGCAGCCCGACCGCAAAGGTCGAAAGCCCCATGATGCCCATGGTGACGAGGAACGTGTTCTTGCGCCCGACCAGATCGCCGATCCGCCCGAAGACGAGCGCCCCGAAGGGCCGCACCGCAAAACCGGCGGCAAAGGCGGCGAGCGCGAAGATGAAGCCGGTCGTCTCGTTCACGCCCGAGAAGAACTGGGCGGAAATGTACGTCGCCAGCAGCCCGTACAGGTAGAAATCATACCATTCGAACACCGTGCCCAGCGAGGAAGCGGCGATGACCATCTTCTCCCCCTGGGTCGCTTGGTGATGCTTGGGTAAAGCATCCTCGTACACCGTAGCCATTGTACCCACTCCTCTGCTTGTGTCGTTAGAAGGTGTATTTCGCCGCCATCTCGACGCGATCCATCTGCCCCTTCAATCCGTTGGCTACTTCCCGCTCGGCGTGACGCACTTCCACGCCGATGTCGAGATTCTTGACCGGGGACCAGAACAGGTTGACCGCCGCGCTGTACGCGGAAACATTGGCGAGCCCCGGCACGATCACGCCGCCGGGATAGTCGGCATGTTGATAGCCTGCCGCGATCGTCGAGCGCAGATTGCTCGTCCAGCCGAGCTTCAGCGATGCGAAAGCCGCAAAATTCTCGACCTTGAGCAGCCGGTTGCCCAGCGCGATCCGGTCGTACAGCGCGTCGGGCGCATAGCCGAGGCCGAGATAGCGGCCGATGCCGTCGCCATAGGTCGCGCTGAAGCGGATATCGTGGCGCTTGTCCGGGCCGAAGGCCAACTTGCCGCCCGCCGAGATGCCCCAGCCCATCGCATCATCGTCATTGCCGCCATCGTGCACCGACAGCTGACGCACCAGCCCTGCGACGTGCAGGTCGAGGTTCGGCTGCTTGTAGACCAGCTTGGCGACCAGATCGGGCACGCGGTCCTGATCGTTATCGGCCAGCGCGGCATTGGTGGTGTTGACCGTTTCGGTCTGCGGATTTTCCAGCGCCAGATGCAGTTCGAGCCCTTTGGCCAGCGGCTGGCGGTACTGGACGATCATCTGGCGGACGAACACCGTGCCTTCGAGCGGCCCGACGAAATCGGTGCTTTCAGGGAGCAGCGCGGGGTTCTGGAAAGTGGTCCATTCCTGGCCGATCAGGAACTTGTCGAAGGTCAGAAAAGCGCGGCGCAGCGTCGGCGTATAGGCGTTGGTTGCGCGCTGCGCCCCCGGCGGCGCGGTCGCCAGCGCGAAATCGAACTCGATATGCGCCTTCAACTCCTTGCCCGCGACCGGGGTGGAGCTGGTGAAGAACAATCGCGTCTGGCGCGCATTGGCCATGAAGTCGCGGGTCGATGTGCCGCCGACCGGAATCTGCTGCGGCAGGTAGAATTCCTTGCCCAGCGATCCACCGGCGAGCATGCCATCGTCATAGCGCGTCGCGCTCGCCACGGCCTTGACGAAGCCGCCCAGCTTGAAGGTGGTGCTGCCGACGCGAAAGCCCTCGGCAGGCGCGGTCGGCTTCGCCTCGAGCGCGGCGACCCGCGTCACCGCCTGTTCGCTGGCATTTGCGGCCTGGCTGGCGGCAGCGGCGGTTTCCGCCTGCACCGTGCGCGCAGCGACCAAGTCGGCGCGCAGCGTCTGCATCTCGGCCTCGAGCCGTGCCAGCCGTTCTTCCAGCGCCGCCTCGCGCGCTGTCTGGGCGATGGCCGTTCCCGGCGCCATCAGCGCGCTTGCGGCCAGTAACGCCGCCCCCATCGATCGATAACCGCTCGGCATCGCTCTCTCCTCAACCTGCGCCGGGTGCTCCCGGTCGCAGCCTCAGTCTTTGCCGATTGGCCCTCGCCTTCCAGAGCGACCATGGTCGGATATCTACGACCTTTGTCTAATGGCCCCATCGGGCACCGGCGGCTTATCATCGCGCCAGCCCTGCGCCCTCAGACGCAGCTCAATGAGGAGAGTGACCATGGCCGAGACCGTCTATCCCGTGCCCGCCGACTGGGCCGAAAACGCGCTGATCACCGCGCCGGTGTACGAAGAGCGCTACCGCATGTCGATCGAGCAGCCCGACGCCTTCTGGCGCGAGGAAGCGGCGCGGATCGACTGGATCAAACCGTTCACCAGGGTCAGCGAGTCGAGCTTTCACGAAGCCGATTTCGGTATCAGCTGGTTCGCCGACGGCACGCTCAACCTCGCTGCCAACTGCCTCGACCGGCACCTGGCCGAACGCGGCGACAGCATCGCGATCCTCTGGGAACCCGACAGCCCCGACGCGGCTTCGCGCGCGATCACCTATCGCGAACTGCATGAGCAGGTCTGCCGCTTCGCCAACCTGCTCAAGGCACAAGGCGTGCGCAAGGGCGAGCGCGTGACGCTGTACCTGCCGATGGTGCCCGAGGCCGCGGTCGCGATGCTCGCCTGCGCGCGGATCGGCGCGATCCATTCGGTGGTGTTCGCAGGGTTCTCGCCCGAGGCGCTCGCCGGGCGAATCCAGGATTGCGACAGCCGCGTCGTCGTCACCGCCGATGAAGGGCTGCGCGGTGGCAAGAAGGTTCCATTGAAGGCCAATGTCGATGCTGCGCTCGGCCATCATTGCGAGGCGGTGGATACCGTCATCGTCCTGAAGCACACCGGCGCGGATGTGCCGATGACTGAGGGCCGCGATATCGACTGGGCGCTGGGCGTCGCCGCGCAATCCGCCGATTGCCCGGCAGAGGAGATGGGCGCAGAAGACCCGCTGTTCATCCTCTATACCTCGGGATCGACCGGCAAGCCCAAGGGCGTGCTGCACACCACCGGCGGCTATGCCGTCTGGGCAGCAATGACCTTCCAATATGTCTTCGACTATCGTCCCGGCCAGATCTACTGGTGCGCGGCGGATGTCGGCTGGGTCACCGGGCACAGCTATGTCGTCTATGCCCCGCTGATGACCGGCGCGACCACGGTGATGTTCGAAGGCGTGCCGACCTGGCCCGATGCCTCGCGCTTCTGGCAGATCGTCGACAAGTTCGGTGTCGAGATTTTCTACGGTGCCCCCACGGCGCTGCGCGCACTGATGCGCGAGGGCGACGACTGGGTGACGAAGACCAGTCGCAAGTCCTTGCGCCTGCTCGGATCGGTGGGCGAGCCGATCAATCCCGAAGCCTGGGAATGGTATCACCGCGTCGTCGGCGAGGGCCGCTGCCCGATCGTCGACACCTGGTGGCAGACCGAGACCGGCGCGTGCATGATGACCCCGCTGCCCGGCGCGCATGCGCTCAAGCCCGGGTCTGCCGCCAAGCCGATGTTCGGCGTGAAACCGCTGCTGCTCGACAATGACGGCAAGGTCATCGAGGGTGCGGGCGAAGGCTGTATGGTCATCGACCGCAGCTGGCCCGGCCAGATGCGCACCGTCTGGGGCGATCACGAGCGCTTCTTCCAGACCTATTTCACCACCTTCAAGGGCCTGTATTTCACCGGCGACGGCTGCAAGTGCGACGAGGACGGCTATTACTGGATCACCGGCCGCATCGACGATGTGATCAACGTGTCGGGCCATCGCATGGGCACGGCAGAGGTCGAAAGCGCGCTGGTTGCGCATCCCAAGGTTGCCGAGGCCGCCGTCGTCGGCATGCCGCACGCGGTGAAGGGCCAGGGCATCTATGCGTTTGTCACGACCAATGTCGAGGTCGAGCCCGATGAACAGCTGCGCCGCGACCTGGTACAATGGGTCCGCCGCGAGATCGGGCCGATCGCGACGCCCGACATCATCCAGTTCACCCCCGCGCTGCCCAAGACCCGCTCGGGCAAGATCATGCGCCGCATCCTGCGCAAGATCGGCGAGAACGACCTGTCGAACCTCGGCGACATATCGACGCTTGCCGATCCGCAGGTTGTCGAGCATCTTGTCGCGGGCAGACCGCAACTGGCAGACGCGACATAGAAACGATCCTGATCGCGGATGACCACCCGCTGTTCCGCCAGGCGCTGGTCCTGGCGGTCAGCCGGGTCGCTCCGCAGGCGCAGATTCTGGAAACCGGGACGCTGGCCGCCGCCGCTGCCGCCGCCAGCACCGCGCAAGGGCTGCGCCTCATCCTGCTCGACCTCAAGATGCCCGGCGCGATGGGCTATTCGGGCATCGCCATGCTCCATGCCGAACGACCCGAGGTGCCGATCCTCGTCGTTTCCAGCGCGGAAGGCGCGGCCGTGGCCGAAGAGGCGCAGCAGCTGGGCGCGGTCGGATTTCTCTCCAAGGACAGCGACCTTGGCACGATCGAGGCGGCGATCGCGCGGGCCCTGGGCGGTCGTGCGCCCGCTGCCGGTGCGACGAGCCCGCCCGAACCCCTGCCGCAGGATGTCGCGGGCCTCACCCCCACCCAGCTGCGCGTGCTGCGCGAGGTGATCGACGGCAAGCTCAACAAGCAGATCGCGCACGACCTCGCCATGAGCGAGGCGACGGTGAAGGCGCACATGACCACGATCATGCGCAAGCTGGGCGTGCAGAACCGCACCCAGGCCGCTCTGGTCGCCCGCTCGCTGGGGCTCGACCTCAAGCATTAGGCAGGTTCGCGCGCGCGTGCGACCGAAGCCAGGAACCCGCCGATCAGATCCGCCCCCGCAGGTTTGGCGATCAGCACGACGCCCATACGCGCCGCGCGCCGTGCGAGGTCAGGCGAGCCCTGCGCGGTGACCAGCGCAGCGGGCAAGCCGGGATGCTTGTCGCGCAACGCCGCGATCAGCGCGAGCCCGTCGATCGACGCTCCGAGCTGATAATCGACCAGAGCGGCATCGAACGGCCCCGGCTCGGCCAGCGCCGCTGCCGGGCCATCGGCGCCGTGCGGATCGTGGCCGAGCAGCCCGAGCAGGCTCGTCGTGCCCTCGACGATCAGTGGATCGTTGTCGACCACCAGCACCTTGAGCGCCCTATCGGGCCAGATGGCGCGCGCTGACGCGGAGTATGGCATGGGCATGTCGATCGCATCGGAAGCGGGCAGCGATAGGCTGAAACGACTGCCCCTGCCCGGCATCGACTTGACCTCGATCACCCCGCCCAGCAGCCGCGCAATCCGCTCGGACAGCGCAAGACCCAGCCCCAGCCCTTCGGCCTCGACCGTGCCCAGGCGGGTGAATTCCGCGAAGATCGCCTCGATCTGGTCCTCGGCAATGCCCACCCCGGTATCGATGATGTCGATGCGGATGCGCGCGCCCCGCCGCCGGGTACCGATCAGTACCACGCCTTCGGGCGTATAGCGCAGCGCGTTGGACAGGAAATTCTGCAGGATCGAGCGCAGCAGGCCGGGATCGGTATGGACATGCCCACCCATCGGCCCGATGCGCAAAGCCAGCCCCTTGTCCTCGGCCATCGGCACAAAGCTTTCGGCCAGATCGGTGAGGAACGGCTTCAGCGCCACCGGCTCGGGGCTCGGCTCCACCCCGCCGGCATCGAGTCGGCTGATGTCGAGCAGTGCGCGGATCAGCCCGTCGGCCGCGCCGATCGCGCTGTCGATGCGCTGGGCGAGCTGTTGCGTTCCCGGCTCGGCATCGCGGGTCAGCGCGGCGGTGAACAGCCGTGCCGCGTGCAGCGGCTGCAACAGGTCGTGGCTCGCGGCGGCAAGGAAGCGCGTCTTGTCGCGCGTGGCTTCAGCGAGCTGACGGTTCGCGCTGCTGAGCTCCTGCGTGCGGTCGGCGACGCGCTGCTCCAGCTCAGCGAGCGTGCGTTCGAGCTCGTCGCGCATCCGCGCCTCGGCGGTGATGTCGGTAAAGCTGGTGACATAGCCACCGCCCGGCATCGGCCCACCCACGGTCTTGATGACGCGCCCGTCCTTGCGCTGCCGCTCGAAGCTGTGCGGCTGGCCGCGGCGCATGTGCATCAGCCGCTTGGCGACATGATGCTCGATATCTTCCGATCCGAAATCGCCGAGTCGCGCATTGTAGCGGATGAGGTCCGCGATGGGCGTTCCCACGCGCACCAGGCCGGGCGGATAGCCGAAGATATCGAGATACTGGCTGTTCCACGCGACCAGGTTCATCTCGGCATCGACGACGCTGATCCCGGCATCGACATTCTCGAACGTCGCGGCGAGCAGTTCGCGCGAGAAGCGCAGCGACTGGCCGCGCTCACCCAATAGCCGGGTCACATCGGCAAGGCTCATCTGGCTGCCCGCCAGCGCCGAGGCGACCAGCGCACGTGCCGACGAAGCCCCGACGACCCGCGCAATCAGGTCGCGCGCGCGCTGTGCGGCGGCGCGGGTGATCGGCACGCCCGGCGCGGCATCGGGAAATTCTCGCTGCGCCCGCTCGGTGCCGACAAAGCTGGCGGTGAGGCGCACGAGATCGTCGAGATCGCTGATCTTCTGCGCGCCGCGCAGCTGCCAGAGCAAGGGCCGCGCCTGCACCTTGCGCGCCGCGACCAGGCTGTAGGCGATCAGATTTGCCCCCAGGCTCCAGGCGACGCCATGCACCAGCGGCGAGGCGTTGCCGATGCCGAACAGCCGCATCGGATCGGCCAGCGTGCCGGTGACTGCCGCCATCCATGCATCGGGGAGGATCGGCGGCAACGCCAGCGTGTAGAGCCACAGCGCAAAGCCGGTCGACAGGCTCACCCGCGCCGCCAATGCATCGCGTCCGCCGCCCTGGGTCGCGAGGATCAGATGCGGGGTGAACTGCGCCATCGCGGCAAAGGCGACCAGCCCGATCGAGGCGAGCGTGTTCTCCGCCGGGATCAGCAGCGCCCAGGCGAGCGAGGCGGCGACGATGCCCAGGATCGAGGCGCGCCGCACGCGCAGCATCCTGCGCCCGAATGCACCTTCCGCCGCATCCGAGCGGTCGCGCTGCAGCAGCGCCGGGAAGATCAGGTCGTTCGAGACCATCGTCGCAAGCGCGGTCGCATCGACGATCACCATCGATGCCGCCGCGCTGATCCCGCCGATCAGCGCCAGCACGAGCACCCCGCCGCTGCCCGCCAGCGCCGGGATTTGCAGCACATAGAGATCGGCTCCGGTATCCGCCTGCACCAGGCTCGCACCGGCCAGCGCAATCGGTAGCGCCATGATCGCCATCACCGCCAGATAGGTAGCCAGGCCGAAGCGCGCGCGGTGCAGCGCGCCTGCATCCTGCGCCTCGACCAGCCCCATATAGAATTGGCGGGGCAGCGCGATGATCGCCATCAGCGAAATGAGGAAGATCACCGCGAACTCGACCGACAGTCGTTCGGGCCGGAAATTCTCGGCAATCAGCGCGGTGCCGCGATCGACCGCGCCCGCATCGGCACCGACCAGCAGCACCACCGCCACCGCCGCGACCGCCGTCAGCGCCACGATCTTGATCACCGATTCCAGGCCGATCGCATAGACCAGGCCCTCGCTGCGTCCCGCGAGCTCATAGCGGCGCGCGCCGAACAGGATCGCGAACAGCGCGAGCAGCACCGCCGCGCCGATCATTGCGGCATCGGCCATGGGCTTGCCCGAAGCGAGCGACAGCGCGCCGCCGATCGAGCGGAACTGCAGCGCGACATAGGGAATGGTGCCAACGAGCGCGATCAGCGTCACCAGCCGCGCGACGCCATTGTCATGCCCGAAGCGCGCGGCGATGAAATCGGACACGGTGGTCGCCTGCTCCTCCGCCACCGCCTGCGCCAGCCGCTTCAGGAAGCGCGGCGCGAACAGCAACAGGCAGATCGGCGCGAGATAGATCGGCAGATAGTACCAGCCGTCGCGCACGATCGACCCGACTGCGCCATAGAAGGTCCAGCTCGAGCAATAGACGCCCAATGCCAGCGTATAGGCAAGCTGCCTGAGCCACGGCCGTCGCTCAGCCTCGCCCGCGCGCCGCTCGACCAGCGCCGCCACCGCAAACAGCAGCAGAATGACCGCAAGCCCGATCAATGCCGCCGACGGCAGGCTCATAAGCTCCAGCGCTCCTCCCCCCGGCCCGACCGGGCTCGTGGGGGGAGTTTATGTCATCAACCACGTCAGGAGCAAGCGCGCTGCGCTCAGCCGCGATTGTCGAGCAAGCGACGCAAACTGCGGTGATGGCGCTCCATAGCCACGAAAAGGTAGAGAAACATCAAACCAAGAAAGCCGAGGAACAGCTTGATGCTCATTTCGATGTTCTGACGTCCCTCTGCCTTCCGACTGAAATTTGCTGCTGTCGCCTCTTCGGCAAGATTCTGAGCGTTTTCCAGCCGCGCCTCCGCAACGACGGCATATTGCTCGACGGCATGCGCCAGTTGCGCCGCTGGCTCCTCTATATCGTCCGGATACTGCATCTTGCAGACCTTCTCGACATAGGGTTCCGACACGGTCCGGCGCGAGGAACACCCCATGGGCGATTCATACCAATAGGCGCAATCCGTGGAATAGCTGTCCCAGGTCGCGATCGTCCGCGTGCGCGTTCGCACTTCGTCGCTGCAGACATTGACCTTTTTCGCGTCACGAAATGCCGAGAGTTTCTTGCGGAACGGCTCTTCGTTCGCAGCCTCACTGATGATCGCCAGCGCGTTCAGCATGACCGCGTCTTTGCCGACAAGAACCTTGCCTTGAGCATCCGTCACGTTGCCGGCCAAAGCCTCGAACATTTTTATGCGATCTTCGCTCCATACAAAATCGGCAATCTGGTTTTCACCGATCTTCGCATCGGATCTTTGAAACTTGCGAAACTTGTTGCGGAAAAGCCGGACGGTCTCCTTCTCGACCGCCTTGCTTGCCTCCAGCTTGACCTGCTTGGCCGCCAGCGGGTCCGGCGCAGCTTCTTTCTCTGCAACTGGGCTTACGTCATCCGCCTTGAGCGCGACGGGCTCCGGCGTTACTTCGGTCGAACCGATCTGCTGGGCCGCTCCGTAACAAAGCAAGAGAACCGTTGTAACCAGCGCCAGAGCGGCGAGAATCAAAACTGAATACCGCAGCAACGCCAGAAAGCTGGTTTCAGTTCGAGCGGCCCGGTCTTTTAATTTCTGTCGCCATGCCACCCGCTGCTGATCATCGGCCGTTATATCTTCCATCATGCCCCCCTTTTGATCCCCGATCATGCTTAGGGCGAGAGAGGCAATAACATCAAGAACAACGCCAGAAAAATAACATTCATTTCGGTTGCAATACTGTCAACCGACGAACAGCTCCGCCATCGCATCGATGATCGCTTCGCGGTCGAGCCGGTAGGTGCGGTAGAGATCGGGCAGGTCGCCGGTCTGGCCAAAACGGTCGGTGCCGAGCGGACTGACACGGTGGCCGCGCACGCCGCCGAGCCATGAGAGCGCGGCGGGCGAGCCGTCGAGCACGGTGACCAGGCCTGCGTTCGGCGACAATTGGCCGAGCAGCCGCGCGACATGGCTCTGCCCGCCGGGCGTGCCGGTCCAGCGCGCGGACCTTTGCGCCAACCAGTCGCGGTGCAGCCGGTCGGGCGACGTCACCGCGAGCAGGCCGAGGCCGGGAATGTCGTCCTTCAGCGCCTCCCAGGCAGCCAGCGCTTCGGGCGCGACCGCGCCGCAATAGGCGATTGCGGCTTCCGCGCCCGGCGCGGGTTCGCGCAGCCAATAGGCTCCCGCGAGCGCATCCGCTTCCCAGGCGTCGTCCGCGCGCGCGACCTGTTCGATGACGCGCGTGGTGAGCCTCAGATAGACCGAAGCGCCATCCTTCGCCTGCATATGTGCAAAGGCCCAGCCCATCATCAGCGCGACCTCATCGGCAAAGGCCGGTTCGAAGCTTTCCAGCCCCGGCTGGCCCATGCCGATCAGCGGGGTGTTGATCGACTGATGCGCGCCGCCCTCGCCCGCCAGCGTGATGCCCGAAGGCGTGCCGACCAGCAGGAAGCGCGAATCCTGGTAGCAGCCGTAATTGAGCGCATCGAGCCCGCGCGCGATGAACGGATCATAGACCGTGCCCACCGGCATCAGCCGCGTGCCGAAATGCGGGGCGGACAGGCCCAGCGCGGCGAGCGCGAGGAAGAAATTGTTCTCCGCGATGCCGAGCTCGATATGCTGGCCCGCCTGATGCGCCGCCCATTTCTGCGCCGAGGGAATCTTCACGCGCTGGAACACGTCCGCCAGCTCCTGACGGCGGAACAGCCCGCGCTGGTTGACGAATGCGCCCAGGTTCGTCGTCTGCGTGACATCGGGCGCGGTGGTGACCAGCCGGTCGGCGAGCGGCGCATCCGATTTTGCGAGATCGTGCAATATCTTGCCGAACGCGGCCTGGGTCGATTGCTCCGCTCCTTCGGGCACGGGCAACCTCTCGGGCAAGGGGATCGCGGGCGCTGCATGCTCGGCCTGTTTGCGCGCGATCGGGCTGTCAGCGACAAAGGCCTGAAGCGCGCTCGCCAGATTGTCGCCAAGGCCTGACCATTTGCCCCATTCCTCGCCAGCAGCGATGCCGAGCGCGTCGCGGAAGCCCTCGATCTGCGCGCCGTTCATCATGCCGGAATGGTTGTCCTTGTGCCCTGCCAGCGGCAGGCCATAGCCCTTGACGGTATAGGCGATCAGCAGCGTCGGGCGCTCGTCGTCCATGCTGTCGAAAGCGTCGAGCAGGGTCTCGATGCAATGCCCGCCGAGATTTGTCATGAGCTGTGCCAGCCCCGCATCGTCGAACGAGCCGATCAGGTCCGCCACGCCGCGCTTCCTGCCGATATCGTGCATCAGCCGCTCGCGCCACGCCGCGCCGCCCAGATAGGTGAGCGCCGCGAAATCGGCATTGGGGCAGGTCTCTATCCAGTCCTCCAGCGCCTTGCCGCCGGGGCGCTGAAACGCCGCGCGCTGCAGCTTGCCATGTTTCAAGGTCACGACGCGCCAGCCGCATGTCTCGAAAATGTCGTCGAAGCGGCGGAACATGCGGTCCGCCGTGGTCGCATCGAGCGACTGGCGGTTATAGTCGACGATCCACCAACAATTGCGCAGGTCGTGCTTGTAGCCCTCGATCAGGCATTCGTAGATATTGCCCTCGTCGAGTTCGGCATCGCCCATCAGCGCGATCATCCGGCCCGCCTGCTCCTCGCGCAGCTGGCCGTGCGCGATGAGATAATCCTGCACCAGCGAGCTGAACGCGGTGATCGCAACGCCGAGGCCCACCGATCCGGTGGAGAAATCGACCGGAATGCTGTCCTTGGTGCGCGAAGGATAGCTCTGCACCCCGCCGAGCCCGCGAAAGCGCTCCATCTTCTCGCGCGTCTGCTCATCCAGCAGATAGTGGATGGCGTGCAGCACCGGTCCTGCATGCGGCTTCACCGCCACCTTGTCCTGCGGGCGCAGCGCGTGGAAATAGAGCGCCGCCATGATCGCGGTCATCGACGCGCAGCTCGCCTGGTGTCCGCCGACCTTCAATCCGTCGCGCTTCTCGCGGAGGTTGTTTGCATTGTGGATCATCCACGAGGAGAGCCAGCGCAGCCGCTGCTCGATCTCGGTTAGGAGCCGCACGGTCTCGGCGCGACTTTCGGTGTTTACGGTGTCGATGACCATGGGGCCTCTGCGTCAAATCAGGGGGAATCGTGGTTTCTCCCATGCCCTAAAGCCAGCGGTGTCATCCAGCATTTTCGTGCCGCCCCCGACAATGCGGAGACACCGCCGGTTGAACCCCTGCCCGCTTGCTGCTAGCTGCGCGGCGGACTCGCCCGGGGCCTGATCGCGCGCCCCGATCCGCTCTTGCTGCAAGGACATCCTCATGGTCCCCCGTTATGCCCGCCCGCAAATGACCGCCATCTGGGAGCCGGAGGCAAAGTTCCGCATCTGGTTCGAGATCGAGGCGCACGCCACCGATGCGCTCGCCGAGATCGGAGTCGTGCCCAAGTCCGCCGCCAAGGCACTCTGGGCCTGGTGGGCGACCAACCCTGTGATCGACGTCGCCGCGATCGACGCGATCGAGGCTGTCACCAAACACGATGTCATCGCCTTCCTGACCTGGGTGGCCGAGCAGGTGGGCGACGAGGCGCGCTTCATGCACCAAGGCATGACCAGCTCGGACGTGCTCGACACCTGCCTTGCCGTGCAGCTCGCGCGCGCCACCGACATCCTGATGGACGACCTGAACGCGCTGCTCGAGGCGATCGAGCGCCGGGCGATGGAGCACAAGTACACGCCGACCATCGGCCGCAGCCATGGCATCCATGGCGAGCCGACCACATTCGGCCTCAAGCTCGCCCAGGCCTATGCCGAGTTCGACCGCTGCCGCGCCCGCCTCAAGGCCGCGCGCTCGGAAATCGCCACCTGCGCGATCTCGGGCGCGATCGGCACCTTCGCCAATATCGACCCCCGCGTCGAGGCGCATGTCGCCAAGAAGCTGGGGCTGGCGCTCGAGCCCGTCTCGACGCAGGTCATCCCGCGCGACCGGCATGCGATGTATTTCGCGACGCTCGGTGTCATTGCCTCGTCGATCGAACGGCTGGCGACCGAGATCCGCCATCTGCAGCGCACCGAAGTTCTGGAAGCGGAGGAATATTTCTCGCCCGGCCAGAAGGGCTCGTCTGCCATGCCGCACAAGCGCAACCCGGTGCTGACCGAAAACCTCACCGGCCTCGCCCGCATGGTGCGCAGCGCGACGATCCCGGCGATGGAAAATGTCGCCCTGTGGCACGAGCGCGACATCTCGCACAGCTCGGTCGAACGCTATATCGGCCCCGATGCGACGATCACGCTCGATTTTGCGCTCGCGCGGCTCACCGGCGTCGTCGACAAGCTGCTCGTCTATCCCGAACGGATGCAGAAGAATCTCGACAAGATGGGCGGGCTTGTCCACTCGCAGCGCGTGCTGCTGGCGCTCACCCAGGCCGGCGTGAGCCGCGAGGACGCCTATCGCCTGGTCCAGCGCAACGCGATGAAGGTGTGGGAATCGGATGGCGCGCTATCGCTGCTCGACCTGCTCAAGAGCGATGCAGAGGTGACGGCGGCGCTGTCGCCGGAAGAGATCGAGGAGAAGTTCAACCTCGATTATCATTTCAAGCATGTCGACACGATCTTCGCCCGCGTCTTCGGTTGAACACCTGAGCGAGTAACGCCTTCACAGGACCGGACGAACCGCGATGGCCGGGCCGCGCGCCCGGCGTCAGGAGGTTCGTCGATGGTCCGTGCAGTGTCTTATGGTGTGAGCGCGCCACTGACAGTGGCCTTTCATGCCGGTTCGCAGGGCGAATGGCAGGTCGTGCGGCAAACGACCCGGACGGGCGAGGACCTGCCCGTTGCCGCGCGCATCGGCACCGGCAATCCCGTGGACACGCCGCTCTGGACGCTGACCGGCTTCACCTCGAACCTGCGCTATACCACGGCCTCCGAACGCCAGCGTCTCGATGCGCGCTCGGCGCCGCTGGGGCGCAGCGAAGCGCGGATGGCCGCGCTGATCCCGATCCGCAAGTCGGCCGCCTGGTGGGCGATGGCGCAGGACGAGCGCCGCGCGGTCTATGAACGCTCCGGCCACACGCCGATCGGCCTCGGCTATCTCCCCGGCATCGCGCGCCGCCTGCATCACTGCCGCGACCTTGGCGAACCGTTCGATTTCCTCACCTGGTTCGAGTTCGAACCCGAGCTGGAAGGCGAATTCGACGATCTGCTGGCGCGGCTGCGCATTACCGAGGAATGGCGCTATATCGATCGCGAGATCGATATCCGGCTGATCCGCACCGACTGACCCGGGCTATTGTCCGCTAGGACAGCGGACTGGCCAAGCCGCAATTATCCTCCTATGCTGGCCACCGACCGCCGGGACGCGGGCTGGCTTGAGGGAGAATGCGCTTGAGGGAGACTGGGCGGTCATGCAGTTTCTGAAGACACTTGTGCTCATCATGATCGCGGTGGTGTTCGTCGTGTTCGCCTATAACAACTGGCAGGCGGTGACGGTGGACCTGTGGGGCGGGCTTGAGCTGGTGACCAAGCTGCCGGTGCTGCTGCTGCTCACGTTCCTGGCAGGGGTGCTGCCCGCATGGGCCTATCATCGCACCGCGATGTGGCGGCTGAGGCGGAGGCTGGCAACGCTGGAGGCGAACCAGGCGCGCACGGCAGCGACGCCTTTGGCTGCACCGGCATCGGCACCGCCGCAAGCCACCGAATTTGCAGACCATGCCGAGCCCGAACCGGTATTGCGGTCGGTCTGAAGGATCATAACAGGGGCCCGTTTTCCATCATGTCCAATCCTATCTATCTCGCGGTCGATCTTCCCGATCTGGCCCGCGCCACCGCTCTGGTGCAGCAGGTGCGCAGACATATCGGCGGGGTGAAGCTGGGGCTGGAATTCTTCTGCGCGCATGGCCATCACGGCGTGCACGAGATCGCGAAGATCGGCCTGCCGATCTTTCTCGACCTCAAGCTGCATGACATCCCCAACACCGTCGCCGCCGCGATGCAGGCCATCCATGTGCTCGAACCCGCTATCGTCACCATCCATGCCGCCGGTGGCCGCGCGATGATGGAGGATGCCAAGGCGGCCGCCGGTGCGAACACCAAGGTCGTCGCGGTCACCATGCTCACCAGCCTCGACGATACCGACATCGCGCGGATCGGCTTTGCGGGAAGCACGCACGACAACGTGCTGCGACTGGCAGAGCTGTCGCATCAGGCCGGTCTCGACGGCATCGTCTGTTCGGGGCACGAGGTCGGTGCGGTGCGTCAGCAATGGCGCGACGGCTTTTTCGTCGTCCCCGGCGTCCGCCCCGCCAGCGCCGCAATGGGCGACCAGAAGCGCGCCGTCACCCCGCGCCAGGCGCGCGACGCAGGCGCCTCGGTGCTCGTCATCGGCCGCCCGATCGCGCGCGCAGAGGATCCCGACCAGGCCGCGCGCGACATCATGGCGACGTTGTAGGGATCGCCCCACAGACCCCTTTCGTCACCCTGAACTTGTTTCAGGGCCCATTTCGCCTAACTCTCCAACCTAGCCCAGACGCACAATGGGTGCTGAAACAAGTTCAGCATGACGGAAAGACGACGGCTCAGAGCACATGACCACCCTCATCAAGATCTGCGGACTTTCCACCGAGGCGGCGATCGATGCCGCCGCGCGCGAGGGCGCCACGCATATCGGCCTGGTGCATTTCGAGAAGAGCCCGCGTCATGTCACGCTGGAGCAGGCCGCCGACCTGCGTCGCCGCACGCCGTCTCATGTCCAGGTCGTGCTGCTGCTGGTCAACGCCTCGCCCGAGTCGACCCAGCGCGCCCAGCGCACCGTGCGCCCCGACGTCATCCAGTTCCATGGCTCCGAAAAGCCCGAATGGCTGCGGATCGTGAAGCAGCATATGCCGGTCGAGGCGTGGAAGGCTCTGGGCCTGCGCAGCGCAGACACGTTGACTAACGCACGCCGTTTCGATGGCAGCGCCGACCGGCTGCTGTTCGATGCCCCGGCCCAGGCGCTGCCCGGTGGAAACGGATCGGTGGTCGACTGGTCGCTGCTGGTGGGCCATCATCACGCCCTGCCCTGGGGGCTGGCCGGCGGGCTGAGCCCCGACAATGTCGGGGAAGCCCTGGCCGCGACGCGGGCCCCGCTGGTCGATGTCTCCTCGGGCGTGGAGAGCGCACCGGGAGTCAAAGATATGGACAAGATCGCCCGCTTTTGCCAAGCGGTTCGCGACCATGACCAACACCGCAACCCAGCTTAACAGCTATCGCAATCAACCCGACGCGCAGGGCCATTTCGGCCCCTATGGCGGGCGCTATGTTGCCGAAACCCTGATGCCCCTGGTGCTCGATCTGGAGAAGCACTATCGCGCCGCGAAAGCCGACCCCGCCTTCCAGGCGCAGTTCGACGACCTGCTCGAACATTATGTCGGCCGCCCCAGCCCGCTCTATTATGCCGAACGGCTGACCGAGGAATTGCGCAAGGACGCCCCTGAAGGCAAGGGCGCACAGGTCTGGTTCAAGCGCGACGAGCTGAACCACACCGGCGCGCACAAGATCAACAACTGCATCGGCCAGATCCTGCTCGCGATGCGCATGGGCAAGACGCGGATCATCGCGGAAACCGGCGCGGGCCAGCACGGCGTCGCCACCGCGACCGTCTGCGCGCGCTTCGGCCTGCCCTGCGTGATCTATATGGGCGCGACCGATGTCGCGCGGCAGCAGCCCAATGTGTTCCGCATGAAGCTGCTGGGCGCGGAGGTCGTGCCGGTGACCTCGGGCGCGGCGACGCTCAAGGATGCGATGAACGAGGGGCTGCGCGACTGGGTCGCCAATGTCCACGATACCTTCTACATCATCGGCACCGCTGCGGGTCCGCATCCGTACCCCGAACTGGTCCGCGATTTCCAGAGCGTGATCGGCAAGGAAGCACGCGCGCAGATGATGGCGCGCACCGGCCGCCTGCCCGACCTGCTGGTCGCGGCGATCGGCGGCGGATCGAATGCGCTGGGGCTGTTCCACCCGTTTCTCGACGATGATGTCAAGATGCTGGGCGTCGAGGCAGCGGGCTATGGCCTGGATGGCGACCAGCATGCCGCGAGCCTGCTCGGCGGCTTTCCCGGCATCCTGCACGGCAACAAGACCTATCTGCTGCAGGACGAGGACGGCCAGATCACCGAGGGCCATTCGATCAGCGCGGGCCTCGACTATCCCGGCATCGGCCCCGAACATGCCTGGCTCAAGGACATGGGCCGCGTCGAATATACCGCGATCACCGACGACGAGGCGCTGGACGCCTTCCAGCTGCTCTGCCGCACCGAGGGCATCATCCCCGCGCTGGAGCCGAGCCATGCCATTGCAGCGGTGGCCAAGGTCGCCGCGACCATGGACCGCGACCAGATCATCCTCGCCAACCTGTGCGGACGCGGCGACAAGGATATCTTCACCGTGGCGGAAAAGCTGGGAGTGGAGATGTAGCTAGAAGCCCTCTCCCCTTCAGGGGGGAGGGTTGGGAGGGGGGAATGCGATGCGGCCCGGGAAACTGACCAAACGTGCAAGGGCCATGCGCATCGAAGCTACCGAACCCGAAATCAGGCTATGGCTTGAGCTTCGAGCCAAAAGATTTGCCGGAGTGAAATTCCGGCGGCAAAAAGTGATTGGGAATTACATCGTCGATTTTGCCTCGCGCAATCCGATGCTGGCGATCGAGGTTGACGGCGACACCCATGACGGGCGTGAAGCCTATGGTGCGGCGAGGACGAAGTATCTGGAAAGCCAGGGCTATCGGGTGCTGCGTTTTACCAACTATGATGTAATGACCGCGATGGAAGGTGTGTTGATGTTGATCGAAGCGGCGGTGCAGGCCCCCCTCCCAACCC
>LSHP01000105.1 GCA_001555775.1 Acidovorax delafieldii
CACCAGCAGCACCTAAATCTCCACCGAAAATTACACCACGAGCGCGGACGCTAACAGATGCTCCCGCGCGATCGCGTCCACCGCCTTGCAAGAAATATCCTTCTGGTCGGCGAGCTTGAGCAGCTCCTGAACCTGATCGATAGAGAAACCCAGCGCGCGGGCCCGGCGAATGAAACTGAGCCGTGCGAGATGTTCAGCGGAGTATGCGCGATAATTATTCTTCGTCCGCGCTGGTGCCGAAAGCAAGCCGACGCTCTCATAATAGCGAATTGTCTCGACCTTGGTCCCGGTCGATTTCGCAAGATTTCCGATGCTGAGCGGCGCGATGGACATATTGGTTGACCCTCTAGTGACTTCAGACTTTATAGAGGGTGTCATGTCGAAGAGTCGAGGTGACGTCATGTTCGAGCAGACCGATGCGAACGCTGCGGCAGAAGAGCGCTGGCGCTTCAAGGTTCGAGGACTCGATTGCCAGAACGAGGTTCGGCTGCTCAAGGAGGTCCTCATTCCCCTTGTCGGGGACGAACGCCTCTTGTCGTTCCAACCGAAGCTTGGCCTTCTCGACGTTGATATCGCGCCCGGCATCACGGTGGAGGCGGTGATCTCCGCCGTATCGACGACCGGGATGGCGGCTGAATTGGAAGCCGTCAACGCCAGCCCGGAAGATGAAGCGGGCGCGGGCGGTTGCAGAAGCTGCGCCGTTGGATCGGTCCCTGATGAACGGGGACCTTCTGACCGTCCGGACGGCGTCGTCTTCAAAATCCATGGCATGGACTGCGGTGACGAAGTCGCGGTGCTCAAGCGCGAGGTCGGCCCGATCGTCGGGTTGGAAAATATGTCGTTCGATCTCATCAACGGCCGCATGTCTATCGCGAGCGCCGCCAATCTCACGCACCACGCCGGCATCCTGAAGGCGGTCGAGCGCACCGGTATGCGCGCCGAGCTTTGGAAAGACGGCGAGAGCAGTGCCGGTGCGCAAGAAGAGCAGCGTCGGCGCCGTACCCAGGCCGCGCTGACGATCGCGAGCGGCGTGCTGGTCGTGGCGGGTTTTGTGATCCATGCGCGCACGAGCGGCATCGCTGCGATACTGCACGAGAGCCTGACGCGCGAGGCCCATCCTCCGCTGCTGGCAATGCTCGCCTACTCCTTGGCGATCCTCGCGGCGGTTCGGTACGTTGCCCCCAAGGCGATCCTAGCAGCCCGGCGGCTAAGGCCGGACATGAACCTGCTCATGCTTGTCGCGGTGGCGGGCGCCCTCGGCATCGGCCAGTGGTTCGAAGCCGCGACTGTCGCATTCTTCTTCGCCCTTGCTCTGGCGCTTGAGGCATGGAGCCTGGGACGTGCCCGCCAGGCCGTCGCCGCGCTTATGGAAATCGCGCCCGATTCTGCCCGGATACGGGATTTTGCTGGTGTCGAGAAGGACGTACCCGTTACCGAAGTTGCGGTCGGAACGCATGTGATCGTTCCGCCGGGCGCAAAGATACCGCTCGACGGCCGTGTGGTTGCGGGGACGAGCGCGGTCAATCAGGCGCCAATCACGGGCGAAAGCGTGCCCGTCACGGTCGCGCAAGACGCGGTGGTCTATGCCGGCACCATCAACGGTATGGGTGCGCTAGAGATCGTAACGACCCGGCCAGCCTCCGACACGACGCTCGCGCGTATCGTGCGTATGGTCGGCGAGGCGCAGAGCAAACGGGCTCCAACCGAGCAGTGGGTGGAACACTTCGCGCGGATATACACGCCGGTCGTGATGGCGCTTGCTCTGGCGGTATTCCTTATGCCGCCACTTTTGCTCGGGGGCAGTTGGGCCGCCTGGTTTTATCAAGCGCTGGTGTTGCTTGTCATCGCCTGCCCCTGCGCCCTGGTCATCTCGACCCCCGTCAGCATCGTCGCGGGATTGACCGGCGCGGCCCGACAGGGCGTATTGATCAAGGGTGGCGTCCATCTCGAAATGCCTGCCCGCATCAGCGCGATCGCGATGGACAAGACCGGCACGCTCACCTTGGGGCGTCCCAAAGTGATCGAGATTGTTCCTATCGGCGGCCGGAGCGAGCTTGAGCTGCTGGCGCTCGCGGCCGCCATCGAAGCGCGAAGCGAGCATCCGATTGCCCACGCGATCCTCGATGCCGCAAAGGAGCGCGGCGTCGACGTCGTCCCCGCAAAGTCGGTGACGGCCTTGCCCGGGCAAGGAGTCGTTGGCGCGATCGATGGCCGCGAGGTTTGGGTCGGCTCCCCTGGTTATCTCGGCGAGAGGCTGGGGGGTGCCGGCGATGATGTGCTTGCCGCCCCGTTGCATCGCCTTGCCGCGGCCGGACTGACCGCAATCGTTGTCGGTGAGGCGCAATCAGTCATCGGATTGATCGCGGTCGGCGATGCCGTGCGCCCCGAGGCCAGGCAGATCGTCGCGCAACTACACGAACTTGGCATTGCACAGGTTGTCATGCTGACGGGAGACGGTCGCGCGCCCGCTCAGGCCATTGCGCGTGAAACCGGTGTGGATGAGGTTCACGCCGAGCTCCTTCCCGAACAGAAGGTCGAAGCGATCGAAAGGCTCGTCGCGCACCATGGCCTCGTCGCCATGGTCGGCGATGGCGTCAATGACGCGCCGGCGATGGCGCGCGCCGGCCTTGGTATCGCGATGGGCGCGATAGGGAGCGATGCTGCGATTGAGACGGCAGATATCGCGCTGATGCAGGACGATCTCTCTCGCCTGCCGTGGCTCATTCGACATTCGAGAGCGACGCTCGCCGTCATCCGACAGAATATCGGGTTTTCCCTTGCGGTAAAACTCGTCTTCGTAGGCCTGACGCTATTCGGCATGGCGTCACTCTGGGGCGCGATCGTTGCGGATGTGGGTGCCTCGCTCCTGGTCGTGCTCAATGGGCTGCGCCTGATCAGCCGCGACCAGCAGGCTCGATAGTCAGGCCGCCAAAGGCGCCGAAACAACGATCTTCACTACCAATCCTGCAAGAGGGCTGCACCGACATGGCCGGACAATGTACTACGGGCATCGACACTGGCTTTGTGACACTGGGATACGCCAAGGTCGCCCTGTTGGGGGTGGTGCAGGGCATAACGGAACTGCTCCCGATTTCATCGACAGCCCATATGCGCGTCGTACCCGCCATGTTGGGTTGGCGAGATCCCGGCTCGGCGTTTTCAGCTGCGATGCAACTGGCGGCACTCGCCGCGGTCATCAGCTATTTCTGGCGGGACGTTCGCCGCCTCGTGCTCGGTTCCGTGTCGGCAATCGGCCGGCGACAGTTCGCTGATCCCGATCTCCGCCTGGTGATCTGGATCGCTCTCGCGACGGTGCCGATCGTGCTGGCGGGCGCTCTGCTGTCAAGCAGCCTCAATACATGCGACTCGCCTCTGCGCGCCTTGCCGGTGATCGGTTGGGCCTGCATCGCAATGGCGGTGCTGATGGCCCTTGCCGAGATCCTGGCACGCCACCGCCGCAGCATCGAAGATGCGTCGCTGGTCGATGCCCTGCTGGTCGGGCTCGCGCAGGTCGGAGCTCTCATTCCTGGCGTCTCGCGCTCGGGATCGACCCTCACCGCGGCGCTCGGTCTCGGGTTCAAGCGCGAAGAAGCAGCGCGCTTCTCATTCCTGTTGGGCATCCCGGCTATTGCCTTGGCGGGATCGAAGGAACTGTGGGAGCTGCACAAAGCCCATCTCGACATACACGGCTGGTCCGTTCTGGCGCTCGGCCTCGTAGTCGCATCCGTATCGGCATTCGCGGCGATCTGGGCGCTCATGCGGGTCCTGGAGCGATTCTCTGCCTGGCCGTTCGTTCTCTATCGCGGGACGCTTGGCGTCTCGCTCCTTGTCGCGACTGCCTATGGGTGGCTGCATTGAAATGATCTTTTTGACTGGACGACGCGGCCTCGCGCCTCTGAAGGCAACTTGCCGTACCGATTGACGGCAGGCCCGTCCGAGGGCGTTCATGAGGAGATGGATCGAGCGATCACATACGCTCCGACAAGCATGACTCCTATAGCTAAACCGATGTCGAGCGTTCGCTTCCGGCCCGCAAGATGGCGGCCAAGGACCACGCCCGCCGCCGAACCGGCGAACCCGCCCCCGATCAGGGCAAAGGCAAGGGACCAGTCGATAAAGCCGGACAGGGCATAAGAGGACGCCGTCGTCGCACCAAGCGCCGTTACGGCCACGAGAGAAGTTCCGATCGCGTTGGCGAGCGGCATTGCCGTTGCCAACATCAATCCCGGCACGATCAGGAAACCGCCGCCAATTCCGAAGAAACCAGCCAGCAGGCCGACACCAAACCCGATCGGCAGAAGACGCGGAAGCAATTGCGGTGCTGTGGTCCGCGTCAGTCTTATGTCGGGCTGGACGGCAGTCTTGCGCTTGCGCAGCATCGACGCGCCGACGGCTATCATGAGCAATCCGAACAGGGCGAGCAGCCGCCCTCCATCAACCGCCTTGCCAAGTTCAGCACCGATCGCTGCGCCGGTCACGCCTGCGACGGCAAACACGCCGGCGCACGGCCATTTGACGGCGCCAGCACGCCAATGCCCGAACAGGCTGGCCGCCGCATTGAGCGCCACGGCGATCGAAGCCGTGCCGATCGCCGCATGGGGAGACTTTACGCCGACCACATAGACGAGCAACGGCACCGCCAATATGGAGCCGCCGCCGCCCACCAGACCGAGCACCAATCCGATAAGCGCGCCGCTTCCCAGCGCCAGCAGCAGCGTTTCGAGATCCATGTGCTAGAGCCGCGCCATGCGGCGGTTCCACGGCATGGTGGCAAGCAGCCGCGCCATACCGCACCATCCGGTCGAGCCGGCAAAGATCAACCCGAGCCCGACAAAGGCCGATAATCCCAGAAAGCCGGGCGCGACCATCAGGCTCAGCAGAACGCCGACCAAAACCAGCGAACCGGCGGCAATCTGAACCTGCCGCATCAATTCCAGCGGCTGGCGGCGGTCCTCTGCGAACGGAAGCCCCGCTTTGCGCCAGGCATCCAGTCCGCCGTCCAGCAGATAGGCTTCGCATTGCGTCGCCTCAGTCAGGCGCTCGGCATACGCGCTGGTGCGATTGCCCGACCTGCAATGAAAGATGACCGGGCCCAGCCTTGGCATGTCGAGACGGGATAATTGGCCGACAGGTATATTGCGGGCGCCGACGATGTGGCCACGAGCGTACTCATCGGGCTCGCGGATATCGACCAGCGTTGCGCCCTGGCTGATCAAGGCGCTGGCTTGGGCGGGACTGACGGTTTTTACCGGCATTTCAAGGCTCCTCGCCCGGCGCGACGCCGTCAGCGCAGTACAGTTGGTAGAGCGTGGCAAGCAGAACGCCGATCCGATCGTCCGCAATGCGATACCAAAGCGTTTGACTCTCCCGGTCGAAGGTCACCAATCTCTCCTCTCGCATCTTCGCCAGATGCTGTGACAGGGCAGACTGCGAAAGACCGACAGCATTGGCCAGGTCGCCCACGTTGGCCGTGCCCAACTCGGTCAGCTTGCACAGCACCATCAGCCGTCGCCGATTGGCGAGCAGCTTCAGCGTCTCCGCAACCGAGGCGGCCTTGGCTGCAAAAAGGGACAGGTCGGCAAACTGCATCGCTACACTCATTTTAGACATTGCTAATTTAGCAATTGATAATATATTGTCAAGTGCGCCTTTGGAGACCGTTGATGGCATCCCGACCGATCATTACCGCCTTTTTCGACGAGGCGACGTTCACCGTGAGCTATCTTGTCGCCGACGCGGAGGGCGGCACTGCGGTCATCATCGACCCGGTGCTCGATTTCGATCCGGCGAGCGGTGAGGTCGATACGCGTTCGGCCGACGCCATTTTGGTCGCGGCCGGCAAACGCGGATTGACGATAGCCATGGTGCTGGAAACACACGCCCATGCCGATCATTTGTCCGCCGCGCCCTATATCAAGGCCCGGACTGGCGCCTGCATCGCCATCGGCGAGCACATCCGAGCCGTTCAGCATATTTTCCGGCCGGTCTTTGCGGCGGAGGATTTGAAGCCCGACGGCGGCGATTTCGACCGCCTGCTATCCGATGGCGAGCGGTTTGCCATCGGTGGGCTGGAGGTCGAGGTTTTGCACATGCCGGGACATACCCCCGCTGACATCAGCTACAGGATCGGAGATAATGTGTTCGTCGGCGACACGTTGTTCATGCCGGATTACGGAACGGCACGGGCGGACTTTCCCGGCGGTGATGCCCGCCAGCTCTATCGTTCGATCCGCAAGCTCCTGGAGCTGCCGCGCGAGACCCGCCTCTTCATGTGTCATGATTACAGGGCGCCGGGACGGGATGAGTATCGTTGGGAGACCAGCGTTGGCGAGCAGCGCGACCAGAATGTCCACATTCATGATGGTGTCGGCGAGGAGGATTTTGTGGCCATGCGGCGCGAGCGAGACGCCACATTGGCGGCCCCGCGTCTGTTGCTTCCCTCCGTACAGGTGAACATCCGCGCCGGACGCTTTCCCCCGGTTGCCGCGAACGGGGTGCACTATTTGATGATCCCCGTGAAGGCAAAAGTGCCGGAAGTATTTGGTACGCATGGCTGACCCAAGGTCGGAGGTTCCGGGGTAAGCATTTCACCTTTGGTCTGGTGTCCTTGGACAGTCATGGGGTTCGATTATCTCGATAAGGAGGTATAGTATGGTCTTGTTTCATCATTCTATTCGCGGGGTAAGAAAATCCTTCCGGCTCAGGTATTTTGTTCTCCTTGGAAGCATGACCGCTGCGATATTTTCGATCGGCAGCGCGCTTCGTGCCGCCCCTGGGTCGCCCTATGGGGCGTCCGACTGGCAGCGCAGCCATCGTAGCGGCTCGGTCGGCGGCAATGCCGCCGCGGGTCAGAAAATAGCCCAGACACAATGTGCAGCCTGCCACGGACCAAACGGTAACAGCAGCGCTCCGCAGTTTCCCAAACTTTCGGGGCAGGATTTAGACTATACTTATTGGCAACTCAGGGCGTTCAAGGCCGGATCGCGGCACTCTGATGCAATGCAAGCCCTTGTCTCCAACCTCTCCTATGCCGACATGGCCAACGTCGCCGCCTTTTATGCGCGTCAGACACGCCAAGCCGATCCCGTCCGAGACAGGCGTCTCGCCGCAGCCGGAGAGCAAATCTTCTACAATGGCATGCCGGCATGCGCGATGTGCCACGAGCGTGGGTACCGGGGCGGCATGCGCGGCGGAATGATGGGTGACGGCATGATGATGGGCGGTGGAATGATGGGCACGCGGATGGGATCCGTGCCAAATCTCAACGGCCAGCACGCTGTCTATATTGCCGACCAGCTCGCGCGCTTCGCGCACGGCGAACGTGCCGGGTCGGTCATGAACAGGTTCGCGGCGTCGTTGCACGAAGGCGACCGCGGGGCGGTGGCGGAATTTCTGGCCACGCGGCGATGATGATTTTTCAGCCAGCGCCCCTAGCGGATCGGATCGAACTACACGCCACCCACAATCCCGGAGAGAAGAATGTCCTATTATTTTGCAACGACGTTGGAAGCCTCGTTTGACGAGGCGGTCCAACAAGTGACCGACGCGCTGAAAGCCGAGGGTTTCGGGATCATTACCGACGTCGACGTCAAAGCGACGTTCAAGAAGAAGCTCGATGTCGATTTTCGTGAGTATCGCATCCTTGGCGCCTGCAATCCCGCGCTGGCGCATGAGGCGCTACGGATCGAGGACAAGGTCGGAACGATGTTGCCGTGCAATGTCATCGTCCAGGATCTCGGTGATGGCCGCACGGAAGTGGCCGCGATCGACCCCGTCGCCTCGATGCAAGCGATCGACAATGCAGAGCTGAAGTCGGCCGCCCAGCAGGTCAGGGAAAAGCTGCAGCGCGTAATCGCGTCGCTCTGAGACTTGGGTCAGACCATGGGCGCTTGATCGCTGGATCAGGCGCCCAAATCCTGCCTTTCATAACGGGAGCTAAAGCGAGATCGGGCGCCATCGATATGCGGGACTATACGGATGCTCGTCTCCGCGCCGCGGCTTCGCCGGATCGCTAATGCAATCCGAGGGCATAGCGTGGATGGTACGCTAAACAACGCTAAGGGCGAACAATCAGCGAACGCTTATGCGACGCGGCTATCCGGCGGGAGATTGAGGGCCTTGCGGCCAGCGGAAGCGGCTGCGCGATCCCAGAGGAAATCGCCGGAGAAGGCAATATGCTCCCAACCCACGGGGGACGTATGGGCGAGCAGATAATCAGGCACCGCGACCGAGGTTGATCGTAGATGCTGGGCGGCAGCATCCATGTAGATCGTGTTCCAGTAGACGATCGCGGCGATGACTAGATTGAGGCCGGATGCCCGATATTGTTGCGCCTCATGGCTGCGGTCGATGATCCGGCCTTGGCGGAAGGTGTAGATTGCCTGCGTCAGGGCATGGCGTTGTTCGCTGTTGTTGAGACCAGCATGGCATCGCTGGCGCAGATCGGGATTTTCCAGCCAGTCCAGCATGAACAGGGTTCGCTCGATCTTGCCGATTTCCTGTAGCGCGACGTCGAGTTGGTTCTGCCGTTCGTACGCGGCGAGCTTTCGCAGCATGACCGATGGCGCGACATGGCCGGCCTTGATCGAGCCGACGAGGCGCAGCACGTCATCCCATTGTTCAGCGATGATGTCGGTGCGGATACGCTTGCCCATTAGCGGGGCGATGGCCGGATAGGCCTTAACCGGCGCGATCGGCGCGAGGCGCCGGTCTGGAAAGTCGCGCAGGCGCGGGCAGAAGCGAAATCCCAGCATCGCGCACAGGGCGAAGACATGATCGGTCGCCCCGCCAGTGTCGGTGTAATGCTCGACGATTTTCAGATCGGTGCCGTGGCTGGTGAGGCCGTCGAGAACATAGGGTGCCTCATGCGTCGCGGCAGAGATCACGTTGACGTGGTAAGGCGCACGCTGGTCGGAAACATGAGTGTAGAAGCTGAAGCCATGATCGACGCCATAGCGGGCGTTGATATCGCCGCCCGATGCACCGCGCTTCGCGCCCCTGAAGAACTGGCCATCGGAACTGGACGTTGTGCCGTCGCCCCATACGCGCGAGAATGGCAGGCGGTGATGCGCGTTGATGAGCACGGCCAGCGCCGCGCAGTAGCTGTCGTCGCGGATATAGGCGTCATGGGTCCACAGGAGCTGGTCGCGCGTCACGCCCTGGCTCGCGGCAGCCATGCGCGACAGGCCGAGATTGGTGGCATCCGCAAGGATGGTGGCGAGCAGCGCGTTTTCGTTGGGGCACGCTTCGCCGGTGCGCAGGTTCGTGAATGCAGCAAGAAAGCCGGTTTCCTGCGCCACTTCATGCAGCAGCTCGGTGATGCGGATGCGGGGCATCATCGCATCGAGCCGGTCAGCCAGCGCTTCGGCATCGGGCATCGCGATCGTGCGAACCGGGGATATCTGGAGGCGGCCGTCGCGGAACCGCACACCCTCCAGAGCGTCGCGCTTCAGGCGCTGGGCAAATTTCTTCAGTCGCCAGTCCAGTTCGCGGCCCCGTTGTTCGAGCCATTCGCTGGCTGTGGGTGGCAGACCAAGAGCCGACACGATTGGCTTCGCCTTCGGTTCGCTGAGCAGGTAGCTGTCGAACTGGCGGTATCCCGCCGATCGCTCCACCCAGACATCCCCCGAACGCAACTTGTTGCGCAGATGCGCGATCGTTGCGATTTCCCAGAGCCGCCGGTTGATCTTGCCGTTATCGCCAACGACGATTTTTCGCCATTCTTTACGGAAGGGCATCGGAGCGTCGGTAGGAAGATCGCGTTTGCCCGACCTGTTGAGGTCGCGCAGCATTTCGATGGCAGCGATCGTTTTCGCACTGCCCTTTCCGGCCCTGAACTGGAGCGTCTCAAGCAGGTCGGGGGCGAACTTGCGTAACGTCGCATAGCGGTCGGCCGCGACCGTCAGCGGATCGAGGTTGGCGGTTTCCGCGATGCTCGCCACTTCCGGCCTCGCCTTCATCAGGGTGTTCCACCCGACCGATGCGTCCAGGACCTCCATTGGATCTTCGCCAGTATCGACCGCATCGGTCAGCGCATCGATCGTTCTGCGAAAGATCAGCATCAGCCGCGCCACGTTCTTCGATGTGGCGGCATAGCTACGCGCCTGGGCATTCTTCGCGCGGGTGAAGATGCTGCCGATCAGCTTGTCCGCCATCTCCAGAGCGCTGTCGGTCAGCTGCTCTTCAAGATCGAGCAGGAAGGCAACCAGCGTGGCGCGCCGCCGGGAGGGAACGTATCGCTCGATCATATAGGCAGGCGATGCACGGCCTTCCCGGACATATTGCCGGAAGCGGTCCGCGTGGATGCGGCCAGCCACGTCCGGGGAGATGCCGATCTTCCGCACTTGCCGCAGGCGGTCGAGAATCTGGCGGATATGATCGGGCCTTGCCGCGATGGGAATGGTCTTGAGCGAAGCGAGCTGGCTCATGCCCCCGGCGTCGTCAAAGAGCTGGTCGAGGGCGTGGACCTGTTCAGCGCTGAGATCGTCGATCAGGGCATAGGCGGCTTGCTTGCGGGCACGCGCGCGCCCCGCGCTGCTGGCACGCTCGATGGTGGAGATGGACGGCAGCAGAATCCGGGCCTCACGAAGGGCGGTGACAACACCGGTCGCTATCGTCATCCCCTTGTCGGTCGCCCATGCCGTTTTCGTGGCCGCTTCGATCATGAACGGAATATCGGCACGCGTCGGCCCTCGCAGTCCCAAGCGCGCGGCTAGCTCGCGAGCATGGTCCGTCATGGTCTGGTCCCTCGCCGCATAGTCAGCCAGATCCGTGACGCGCAGGCCAAGCTGTTCTGCGACGAAGGCGGCGAGATCATGGGGCATCGCTCCCCTGTTCTGTATCAACTGCGCCAGTGTGATGCCCGGGTGGCGCAAGAGCGCGAGTTGCAGCGCGACGCCCAACTGGTTCCGTCGTTCCCGTCGCGCGCCGATGATCTCGATGTCCGCAGGCTCGAAGGTGTAGAGCCGAGCCAAGTGGTCGCGATCGGTCGGGATGGCAAGGATCTGATTGCGCTCGCTCTCGGTCAGGAGTTGATGCTTGCGCTTCGTCATGCCGATTCCCGTCCACAAAAGGTCAACTGCGCCTATGGACAGCCATGAGTAAAGAGACATAGTATGTGGACGGCTATGGGCGGGGTGAAGCGGTCGCCCTTCAGAGCGTCCACAGAACGACCGTTTGGGAGAC
>LSHP01000012.1 GCA_001555775.1 Acidovorax delafieldii
CACCAGCAGCACCTAAATCTCCACCGAAAATTACACCACGAGCGCGGACGCTAACCCAACGAACCCTGGAAGGCGCGCGCCGAAGCGGCCAGCCGCTATCTCAAGCTGCGCAGCCAGCGCGACGCCATTGCTGGCCCCAGCCTGTTGTCCGATCCCGCCTGGGACATGCTGCTCGATCTCTTCGTCGGCCATATCACCGGGCGCGATGTTTCGGTGACCAGCGCCTGTCTCGCCTCGCGCCGCCCGGCCACCACGTCGCTGCGCTATATCGAGCGCATGGCGAAACAGGGGCTGATCCGCCGCGAGAAAGACTGCAACGACAATCGCAAGGTCTATCTGCGGATGACCGAAAAGGCATTCCGCGCGGTGGCGAAATGGATCGATGCACTGCGCGACGAGCTGATCACCGCGTGAGAGCTTCGCCTTTGCCCTGCGCAATGGGCTGAAACTGTGTCATCATGCGCTGCCCGAACCGATGGAGCAGCGCATGGTGACCAGACCGCTTCTGCGGGAACTGCATGACGAGGTGATCGAAACGGTCGCCGCCGACGGCAAGCGCATCTGCCTGCGCTCGATCCGCCAGTCGGATGAGGACCGCATGCGCGAAGGCATAAAGCGGCTGTCCGAACAGTCGCGCTACATGCGCTTCTTCTCGGTCCAGCCGATGCCCTCCGATCCGGTGATCGACAGGCTGCTCGATGCCGACGGGCACGATCATATCGCCTGGGGAGCGATCCATCTCGACGGCATGGACAATCCTGCCGTCGGTGCCGTCCATGCGATTCGCAGCGAAGATCACCCGCATGCCGGCGAATTCTCGGTCGCGGTGCTCGATGATTATCACGGGCTCGGCCTCGCCCGCATGCTGACCACGGTGCTTCTGATTCATTGCGAGGTCGAGGCAATGTGCGAGCTGGAAGTCCAGACGCTCGCGGAGAACATGCCCGCCATTCGGTTCATTCTTTCCATCGGTGCCCAGCGGCGCGAGAGCGAGGCTGGCATTATCAGCTTCCGACTACCGGTCAGGCCCGCAATCCGGCAGATTTCCGCCACTTCCGATCTGCAAGGCGTGCGGGACATCCTCAGTGCGCTCGCCCGCTATATCCCGACGGACGACAGTCCCTGTGCCGCTTTGGGACAATGAAGCCGGCGCTTTGCAGTGCGCCTCCAACTAGCGCAGATCCCCGCCGGCAAGCCCGTTGACGCACCGCACCGCCTGTGGCCGGCACCGCATAGTTATGATTTGCATTTCATCCATAACGGACTAATAGTCCCGCCAGTTTGGATCAATCGGCTAAGCAGGTGCGACTATGGAAGATGTGGAAACCTTGATTTCTTTGACGGCTGATATTGTCGTTGCGCATTTGAGCAACAACAAAGTGGCCAATTCGGACATTCCGCAGCTGATTTCCTCGGTCCATGCCGCGCTCCACAGCATCAACCAGCCTGCAGTTCCCGAGCCTGAAGCTCCCAAGGAGCCTGCGGTTCCGATCCGCTCGTCGATCAAGCCCGATCATCTCGTCTGCCTGGAAGACGGCAAGAAGCTTCGCATGCTCAAGCGCCATCTGATGGTGCACTACAACATGACACCCGATGACTATCGCGCGAAATGGGGCCTGCCCAAGGATTACCCGATGGTCGCCCCCAATTATGCCGAGCGCCGCCGCGAGCTGGCGCTGCAGATTGGCCTCGGCAAGCAGGGCCGCGGCGGCGGTCGCAAGAAAAAGGTCTGATCGACCGACACTTCAGTCTGACATAGCGGACTGGACAAGGGGGCGTCTTCGGGAGGAGCCGTCCCCTTGTTTGTTTCTGGCCCCTTCGTGTTTGCGCAGCACCCTCAACGCGCGGTGTAGAGTTCCGCAATCGACAGCGATCCCCTGCCCCGCGCGCGGCAAGCCACCGGGCAGGTGAATATCTGGACACGAATGAACCCCCTGAAACTTGGTTTGACGGACAGGTCAGAGCGCTTCACTATCGTCGCAGTAGCCCCTACCCACGTGACCAAACATGCACTTTCGGGGCGTCGTGCGCGTGTGGCAAATTGTCGCAAACGGTCACAAATCGGCGCCTGTTCAATAACTTATATGCTTTTATGTTAATTTACCCCTGATTTGGGGATTTGCCGAGCGGACTCCCATCCATGCCTCATCATCTGCCTGCGCTATCCCGCACCAGCGTCATCGCGATCAGTTTTGCCGCGATGATCCTGCTCGGGGGGCTGCTCCGTCAGACCGGCGAAGCGCTGGGTGGGATGCTCGATCTGACCCTGACCGGGGCGGAGGCGCGTGCGCTGCTGGATAGGCTCACGCCTTGGCAGCGGGATCTGCATGCGCACGCGACCCTGCTGTATGACGGCCTCTATCCGCTCGCTTATGGCGCATTCTTCGCCGGGCTCGCGGTTCGTCTGGGCGGTGCGAAGGCGCGCTGGATCGCGCTGGTGATGCTGGGCGGCATGGTCGCCGATTATGCCGAGAACATCGTGCAGCTGCTCGCGCTCAGCGGGCGGGCGGATTGGCTCGATGCCAAGGCGGTGCTGACGCCGATCAAGTTCGCGCTGACCGGCACCGCAGTGCTGGCGACGCTGGTGCTGGCGATCAGGGCGACATGGGCCAGAGTGCGGCGCTAGCGCGCGACCGCCTTGCCACGAAAAGGCCAGCTACCGATCTGCTCCCACGGCCCGCCGCGATAGCGATGCAGCGCAAGGCCCGTGATCGCCAGCGGGCGGGGTATGAAGGTGGTAGACAGCGCAGCGTGCAAGGCGCGCGCGGCGGCGGCTTCTACCTTGTTCTGCACGGTTATGTGCAGCCGGGGCACGCCTTGGTCCTGCGCGGTGAGCAGGCCGTGCAGGCCTTCCGCCATCATCGCGCGGATCGCCAGCAAGCCGGGTGAATGAATGCGCAAGGCGACGCCATTGCCCATGCGCATGACCTCGCTCAGCCTGGCATCGGGGCAGGCGAATTCTCGCGCCAGCGCCCGCGTCCGCTCGACGATCTCACCCTCGCAATGGCCAGGCAGATGGTGAAAGAGCGTGACATGCGCCTCGACCACATTCCGGTCGGCAGGATAATGCGCGCGGCGCAGCGCATCGGCCCAGGCCTGATCGGCTGCGCCCATTGTCGCTGTCATGATGATCGGTTCGCGCCGCATCTCAGCTTCCTAGCGGGGATCGGCGGACACACAAAGGGGCGCGGTGCATTGCTGCACCGCGCCCCCGCTTGCGACCCGTCTAGGGATCTCGTCTGTCAGTCGGCTCAGGCCAGTTCGGGCTGCTTCGCCTTGATCTTGGCCAGAACGTTTTCCGGGGCGGTTTCGCCATAGGGATCGTTGTCCAGACCGTGGTCGTTGATGCCCGGCTCTTCGAACCAGTCGGTGATCACGCCATTGTCGACGACCATCGCATAGCGCCAGCTGCGTTCACCGAAACCGACATGGTCCTTGCGGATCAGCATGCCCATGCGGCGGGTGAAGTCGGCCGAACCATCGGGAAGCAGCTTGACCTTCTCGACGCCCAGCGACTTGCCCCACTGGTACATCACGAACGCGTCGTTGACCGACACGCAGTAGATTTCGTCGATGCCTTCGGCGCGAAAATCGTCATACATGGCTTCGAAGCCCGGAACCTGCGAGTTCGAGCAGGTCGGGGTGAACGCGCCGGGCAGCGAGAAGATGACCACGCGCTTGCCAGCGACCAGATCGCCGGTGAGCTTGTCTTCACAACGGAAGGGGTTGGGGCCTTCGATGCTGTCGTCGCGCACGCGCGTCTTAAGGCAGACATTGGGAACCTGACGTCCGATCATGGGAAACTCCTTGAACGATGGGGGACTATGTTTTGCAGTGCAGCATCTAGGCAAGCGCAGCCGCCAAGTGAAATGAAAACATTCGTGTGCCGTGATCGCTTTTTTCGATGATTTGGTCGCATTGGCCATGACACTCGATTGGACCGCGCGCAGAACGGCGTGACATGGTTGCAATAGTCACAGAATATCTTCACCTTGAATGCATCTGGAGGGAGCCTCAATGATCCTGTCACGGCCCTTGGGCTGGTTCTGGCTGCTGGCCATCGTTCTGCTGGCGTGGAACGTCATCGGCCTCGTCGCCCTGCTGTTCGACCCCGTGTTGGGCCTGGGCGATGTTTCGAAGCTCGCCCCGGAACAGCAGGCTCTGTACGCAGCGCGCCCCGCCATCGCCTTTTACGGCTTCGTACTGGCGACGGTGGCAGGGACGGCAGGTGCGATCGCTCTGCTGCTGCGGCGTAACTTTGCTCTCTGGCTGTTCATCGCGTCGGCGGTCGGGCTGGTGCTGCAGAACGCCTGGCTGTTCGCTGACCCTTCGCGCCTGGATGCCGGCGTGCTCGGCTTCCAGGCGCTGGTCGCCGGATCGATCGTGCTGGAAATCTGGCTGACGCTCACCGCAAAAAAGCGCCGCTGGAGCCGTTGATTACATCTCGCCCCGGGCGCGGCGGATGGCGAACCATTTTTCGACATTGCGGTTATGGTCGGCCAGCGTGCTGGCAAACACGTGCCCGCCGGTGCCATCGGCCACGAAGTACAACGCATCGGTGCGCGCCGGGTTGAGCACCGCCTCGATCGAGGCGCGGCCGGGATTGGTGATCGGCCCCTTGGGCAGGCCGGTCATCGCATAGGTATTATAATCGTTCACCGCCGAGATTTCGGATTGGCGGATGCGACGCCCCAGCGGCTTGCCGCGCGTGATCGGGTAGATGATCGTCGGGTCCGCCTGCAGCATCATGCCCTTGCGGATTCGGTTGCTGTACACGCCCGCGATCATCCGCCGCTCGGACGCCTTGCCGGTCTCTTTCTCGACGATCGCCGCCAGGGTGACCGCTTCCTGCGGCGTCTTGGCGACCGTATCGGGCGAACGGTTGGGCCAGAGTTCGGCGATCGTGTCCTGCATCGCCTTCTGCATCCGCAACATCACCGCGATGCGCTTTTCGCCACGTTCGAAGCTGTAGCTTTCGGGAAGAATGGTGCCCTCTTCCGGGACGGGCACGTCGCCGGTGAGCAGCTTTTCCGCCATCAGCTTTTCGTGCACCAGGATGCTCGGCATGCCTTCGGGTACGGTGACCATCCGGCGGATGACCGCCCCGCCCTGCAGGATATCGAGGATCTGCGCGTTGCTCGCGCCTGCGGGAATGACGAATTCGCCCGCCTTGATCGGATCGCTGCCGCCGAACACCTTAGCGCGGTTGAGGAATGCGCCGGCCGAGCTGATCGCGCCCTTTTCCTCGAGCACTTTCGCCGCGCTGGCGAGCGAACTGCCCGCCGGGATGACCACGGACAGCTCTTCGGGCGCGGGGCCGGACGCGGTCCAGCCCCAGTAGAAATTGCCGCCGATCAGCAGCACCAGCGCCGCAGCGCCTGCCAGAACAATGCATCCCAGACGGCGCAGCATGATAAGCTCAGACCGCCTTCATGATCAGGCTGGCATTGGTGCCGCCAAAGCCGAAGCTGTTGTTGAGCACGGCCTTCACCTGCCGCTTCTTCGCGACATGCGGCACGAGATCCACGCCTTCGGTGCCTTCGTCGGGATTGTCCAGGTTGAGCGTCGGCGGGACGATCTGGTCGCGGATGGCGAGGATGCAGAAAATGCTCTCCACCGCGCCTGCGCCGCCGAGCAGATGCCCGATGGCCGATTTGGTCGAGCTCATCGAAACCCCGCCGATGGCGTCGCCGAACAGCCGCTTGACCGCGCCGAGCTCGATCGTGTCGGCCATGGTCGAGGTGCCGTGTGCGTTGATGTAATCGATATCGGCCGGTGTCATTCCCGCCTTTTTGAGTGCCATTTGCATCGAGCGATAGGCACCATCGCCTTCGGGATGCGGTGCCGTCACGTGATAGGCATCGCCCGACAGGCCATAGCCCACGACCTCGGCATAAATCTTGGCACCGCGCGCCTTGGCGTGCTCATATTCCTCCAGCACGACAATGCCCGCACCTTCGCCCATGACAAAGCCGTCGCGGTCCTTGTCATAGGGGCGGCTGGCCTGTTCGGGCCGGTCGTTATAGCTCATGTTGAGCGCGCGGGCCTGCGCGAACCCGGCTATGCCCAGCGGATTGACGGTGCTCTCCGCGCCGCCCGCCAGCATGATATCGGCGTCATCGTCGCGGATCATCCGTGCCGCATCGCCGATGCTGTGCGCCCCGGTGGAGCAGGCGGTGACGACCGCATGGTTCGGCCCCTTCAGACCATATTTGATGCTGACCTGACCCGAGATCAGGTTGATCAGCCGACCATGCACGAAATGCGGAGAAACGCGGCCCGGCCCCTTTTCCGCCAGCAGCAGCGACTCGCTCTCGATCCCCGGCAATCCGCCGATGCCCGATCCGATCGAGCAGCCCGTACGCAGCTTGGTCGCTTCGTCCATCTCGGCAAGGCCGGCATCTTCCAGTGCCTGGCCGGCGGCATCGATTCCGTAGATGATGAAGGGATCGACCTGACGCTGCACCTTGTGATCGACGCGCTTGTTGGGGTCGAAGCCATATTCGTGATCCGCTGGCTTGACCTCGCAGGCGATCTGGCACTTGTATTCGCTCGCATCGAAACGGGTGATGGTGCCCGCGCCGGACTTGCCGGCGAGCAGATTGCTCCATGACGTCTCGACATCGCCGCCCAACGGCGTGACCAGACCCAGACCCGTAATGACTACACGGCGCATTCGCCCCACTCCTGAAAAACCTGTTGCGACGTCTGCGGGCCCAAGCGCCCGCGAACGACGTTCGTCGAAAATGAAAAATGGCTTCCCCGCGTCGCCGAGACGACGATCAGGGAAGCCATCCTATCTTCACATGGTCGCAGCCAGATAGCAGCGACGCTGCCCACCGGACCCGGCCCGCCGATCGGTTTCGACGCGGTGCCTTGCCGGTGCGATGGGCCCCTGTGCCAGCAGCAAATCAGCCCTTGTGGCTGTCGATATATTCGATGGCATCGTTGACGGTGCTGATCTTCTCGGCAGCATCGTCGGGGATCTCGACGCCGAACTCTTCCTCGAACGCCATCACCAGCTCGACGATATCAAGGCTGTCAGCGCCCAGATCGTCGATGAAGCTTGCGTCTTCGGTGACCTTCTCGGCTTCCACGCCGAGATGCTCGATCACGATTTTTTTGACGCGGTCGCCAGTCTCACTCATTCAGAGTTCCTTCGATTTGTGTGTAACGAAAAATGCGAACTGAAATCACTGCCTCGCCCTAATGCCGCTTTTATCGGCTGGCAAGAGGGCTGCGTTACAGCATTGCCATGCCGCCATTGACGTGCAGCGTTTGGCCGGTGACATAGCCCGCCTCGCGGCTGGCCAGATAGACCACCGCCGCTGCGACATCGTCCCCCTCGCCCAGCTTGCCCGCCGGAATGCGTCCCAGCAAGGCGGATTTCTGCGCTTCGGGCAGAACCTCGGTCATGGCCGATGCGATGAAACCCGGCGCGACGCAATTGACGGTGATGTTGCGGCTGGCGAGTTCCGCTGCCAGCGCCTTGGACATGCCGACCAGCCCCGCCTTGGACGCGGCATAATTGGCCTGGCCGGGATTGCCGGTCGCGCCGACCACGCTGGTGATCGAGATCATGCGGCCGAAGCGCGCCTTCATCATCGGCTTGGCGGCGGCGCGGCACAGGCGGAACGCAGCTTCCAGATTGACGCGGATCACGTCCGCCCATTCCTCGTCCTTCATCCGCATCGCGAGATTGTCGCGGGTGATGCCGGCATTGTTGACCAGGATGTCGAGCGATCCCAGCGCCTCGACCGCCTGCGGGACGAGCGCATCGACGGCGGCAGCATCCGACAGGTCGCAGGTCAGCGCGACATGATCGCCACCGAGCGAGGCTGCAAAATCCTTGAGCTTGGCCTCGTTGCTGCCCGAAAGCGCCAGCCGCGCCCCATGCGCCGCAAGGCCGCGCGCGATGGCCGACCCGATGCCCCCGCTCGCGCCGGTGACCAGAGCGGTCATGCCTGTAAGATCGAACATTCGGTATCTCCTGTCATGCGCCTCTCCCCTACCCTGCCCCGCTCAGCCTGAGCCTGTCGAAGGCCACGCAAAATGGCCAGCGTGGGCGCGGGACCTTCGACAAGCTCAGGTTGAGCGGACGTTATGGGCGAGTTTGCTCCAAGCCTCAAACCGCTTCGAGCAGGCTGTCGATATCGCCCATCTCGACGATGCTCTCGCTGTCGACATCCTCGACGATGCGCTTGATCATGGGAACGAGCACCTTGCCGCCCAGTTCGATGAAATGATCGACGCCCGCATCGCGCATCGCGATCACCGATTCCCGCCAGCGCACCATGCCGGTCACCTGATCGACCAGCAGCGTGCGGATCGTGCCCGCATCGCCGACCGGTGCGGCGGTGACATTGGCGAACAGCGGAACGATGGGATCCCTGATCTCGGTCGCGGCCAGCGCCTCGGCCATGCGTTCGGCGGCGGGCTGCATCAGCGCGCAATGGAAAGGCGCGGACACGGGCAGCATCATCGCCTTGCGCGCCCCCATTTCCTTGGCGATCGGCAGGCAGCGCTCGACTGCGGCAACATGGCCAGAGATCACCGCCTGGCCGAAGGCATTGTCGTTGGCGACGGCGCAGACCTGGTCCCCCGCCGCCTGCTCGGCAGCCTTGACCGCTTCTTCGAACTCGATGCCGAGCAGCGCGGCCATCGCGCCCTCGCCCACCGGCACCGCCGCCTGCATCGCCTGGCCGCGCAGCTTGAGCAGCCGGGCGGTGGTGGCAAGGTCGATCGACCCTGCGGCGCACAGCGCGCTATATTCGCCCAGGCTGTGCCCGGCGACATAGGCAAAGCTGACCGGCACATCGCCCGCCTGCCCCTGAAGCGCACGGAACACGGCGATCGCGTTCGCCATGATCGCGGGCTGTGCGTTCTCGGTCAGCTGCAGTTCGTCGGCCGGACCTTCGGTCATCAGCTTGAACAGGTTCTGGCCGAGCGCCTCGTCGACCTCCTGAAACACGGCGCGCGCCTCGGCGCTCGCTTCGGCCAAGGCCTTGCCCATGCCGACCTTCTGACTGCCCTGTCCCGGAAAAATGAATGCGCGTGTCATGACTGTCGTCGTCCCTCGCCCCACAAGATCGCGCCGGCGCCCTCCAGCCCCTGCGTCAAGCGCCGCCCGTTAATCCTGTTGCCCCATAGTTGCAAGGCACTTGCTGCCAAGCGGCTTGCGACGATTTAATCGATCGATTAACACCAGGGCATGGATGATACCGCATTTGCCGAGAGGCTGGAAACGCTTTGCCGCTCGAAGCTGGGCGGCACCGGGCCGCTCGCCGAGCTCAAACGGCTTTCCGGCGGCGCGAGCATGCAGAGCTGGCGCTTCGCCTGGGGCGGTGAGGCGCTTATCCTTCGGCGCATGCCCGAAGGATTGCGGGCGGATGACGCCGCGATCGATTCCGGCGCGCTCGATCTCGACGGCCAGGCCGATGTGATCGAAAGCGCGGGGGCACATGGCGTGATGGCGCCGGCAGTGCGCGCACGTTTGGCCCCGGAAGATGGCCTGGGCGAAGGCTTTGTCATGGCGTGCGCGCCCGGCGAAGCGCTGCCGCATGTGCTGCTGCGCGATCCGGCCTATGCAGGTGCACTCGAAAGCCTGCCGCAACAATGGGCCGAGCAGCTCGCGGCGATCCACGCGATTGCGCCTGCCAGCCTTCCCTCGTCACTGACCTATCGCACCCCGACCCAGATGCTGGCCGATCTCGAGCAACGCTGGCGCGATCTGGGCGGAATATCGCCCATCTACGCGCTCGCGTTCGGCTGGCTGGAGCGTGCATTGCCGGAGCCGGTAGAGCCGCGGCTGTGCCATGGCGATTTCCGCATGGGCAACCTGCTGATCACGCCTCAGGGTCTGTCCGCTGTGCTTGACTGGGAGCTGGCGCATCTGGGCGACCCGGTGCAGGACCTGGCCTTTGGCTGCATCCCCAGCTGGCGCTTCGGGCGCTACGACAGGGTGCTCGGCGGGTTTGCGCAGCCCGAGGACATGCTGGCGCATTACGAGGCGATCACCGGGGCGCCGGTCGACCGGGCGCGCTTCCGGTTCTGGCTGGTCTATTCGTGCCTGTGGTGGGGCATATGCTGCCTGATCATGGCCGATATCTGGCGGCGCGGCGACAAGGCCAATCCCGAACGGCTGGTCATCGGTCGCCGTGTGTCGGAGGTGGAGATCGATCTGCTGCTGATGCTGTCGGACGAACTGGTTGATGTCCCCGCGCCGATGGATTGGCCCATGGCGGACATCGCCGCTGAAAGCGGTGTGCCGACCGGTTCGGCGCTCACAAAGGCCGTCAGCCTCTGGCTCGATGGGAAGGTCGCCGCCACGGCACAGGGCCATGCGAAGTTCGAAGCGAAGGTCGCGGTGAACGCGCTGGGCATGGCAGCGCGCGATGCTGCGCTTGGCCCCGGGTTCCGCGCCAGTCAGATGAGGCGCCTCGAAATTCTGGGCTATGATGCCCCCGCTCTGGTCGCCGCGCTGCGCCAGGATCCGGCGCATGTCACTCCGGCGGTGCACCACCATCTCCGCCGGCTGGCAGCAGAGAATTGCCTGATCGATCAGCCGCGCTATGCAGGCCTTGCTGTAGCCCGCACCGCATGGAGCCAGACCCCTCGGACATCTGGAGAAAATTTATAATCTGGCGCAATTTAGTCGCTTAATCCGCCGCGTCCCCGGTCGTTAAGTCCAGTGAACGATCAATTAAGGACGATTGGGTCAACCGATGGCAGAACTCCAGGCAGCACGCGGCAATCTCAGGGACCGGATGAAACTCGCCGCGTCGATCCTGGCAGGCCAGGCCAAGGCCGAAGAGGAGGCTCCGAAGAAGGAGACCGTCTTCGAGAACATCAAGAAGCAGCACTATCTCAAGATCTTCTCGTTCCTTGAGCAGGTGCAGCTCGATCCGGTACCGGACAACTACAAGCTGGCCTGGGAATATCTGAACGGCGGCAACAACACGCTGCGCGCTGCCGTGGACCGCAAGCTCGATACCCAAGGGCGATTGTCTTCGGAAACCGTTGCGGAAATTCTCGACGAGTGCGAGGGCCAGATGAAGGTGCAGGACCTCAACGCCCTGGTCGCCGAGAGCGAGGCGCTGCTCGCCGGAGGCTTCAAGACGCTGAGCAAGAGCGGCAAGGAAAGCATGGCCTATGCCGAGGCGCTGCAGACCCGGCTCGACTGGATGCGCGAGCTCGATCCCGCCGAACAGGCCGACATGCCGATCGAGGCGCAGTTCAAGGCGCTGCTCAAGATCACCACGCAGATGATGCAATCGACCAAGAAGGCAAGCGAAAGCCTGGACGAGAGCACCAAGAAGCTGAGCCAGATGCGCAGCCGCCTCGACGAAGCCAATGAAAAGGCACAGCGCGACCAGCTGACCGGCCTGCCCAACCGCTGGGCGTTCGAACAGCAATTTTCGGCTGCGACCATCCGCGCCAAGGAACGGTTCGAGCCGCTCTCGGTCGCGTTCATCGATATCGACCATTTCAAGCAGGTCAACGACACGCATGGCCATGAGGCGGGCGACCGCGTGCTGCAGCTGGTCGCCAAGACGCTCGATGGCTTCACCCGCGGCAACTGCCATCTGGCACGCCATGGCGGCGAGGAATTCGTCATCGTGCTGGAAAACACCACCACCGCCGAAGCAAAGAAGCAGATTGATGCGGTGCGCGAGGACCTGGCCGAACGCTCGCTGGTCAACAAGGAGAATGGCGAGCCCATCGGCCGCATCACCTTTTCTGCCGGGGTTGCGCCGTTCATTCCGGGCGAGGCCAACCGCCAGGTGCTGCGCAACGCCGATGCCGCGCTGTACGAAGCCAAGAATACCGGGCGCAACCAGGTGCTGATCTATCACGGGGGCTGAGCCTGCGGGCTGGCCAATGCCTGGGGCATTTGCACCCTTCCTTCGTCATTCCCGCGAAAGCGGGAATCCCGCTATCTGCACTGACGTCCGTCCAGAAGCGGGACCCCCGCCTTCGCGGGGGTGACGGAAAAGAGTATAAACTGGACTTGGAGCTCACCGCCACCATGCCGCTTTTTCTCGTCTCGGCGCTTGCTTTCTTCCGGCTTTTGGGTATTAGCCCGCGCTTGCCCTCGGACGAGTGACCCTCGACCCTGGCATGAAGAAAGCCGGAGGGGTGTGTCGCATGGGGCGCGCATCAGCGATCGGCAGATGAGTAAAGGAAGCCAACATGCCGATGTACGAGCATGTGTTTCTGGCGCGCCAGGACCTGTCCCAGGCCCAGGTGGACGCGCTGGCCCAGACCGCAACCGAGATTGTCGAACAGAACGAAGGCAAGGTCACCAAGACCGAAACCTGGGGTCTGCGCAACCTCGCCTACAAGATTCAGAAGAACCGCAAGGCGCACTTCGTTCTGCTGAACATCGAAGCCCCCGCCGGCGTCGTCGCCGAGCTGGAGCGTCAGACTTCGATCAACGAAGACATCATCCGTTACCTGACCGTGCGCGTCGACGAGCTGGAAAGCGGCCCGTCGGTGATGATGCGCAAGCAGGACCGCGAACGGCGCCCGCGCCGCGACCGCGAAGCCTGAGACAGAAAGGGATAACGACACATGGCACGCCCATTTTTCCGCCGCCGCAAGTCCTGCCCGTTTTCGGGCAAGAACGCTCCCGCCATCGATTACAAGGATGTGCGCCTGCTTCAGGGCTTCATGTCCGAACGTGGCAAGATCGTCCCCAGCCGCATCACCGCGGTTTCCGGCAAGAAGCAGCGCGAGCTGTCCAAGGCCATCAAGCGCGCTCGCCATATCGGCCTGCTGCCGTACATCGTGAAGTAAGGAGCAAGGGACATGCAGATCATTTTGCTCGAACGGATCGAGAAGCTGGGTTCGATCGGTGACGTCGTCACCGTGAAGGACGGCTATGCCCGCAACTTCCTGTTGCCCAACAAGAAGGCGCTGCGCGCCAATGAAGCCAACCGCAAGGTGTTCGAGGCCAATCGCGAGCGCATCGAGGCCGAAAACCTCGCCAAGCGCGACGAAGCGGCCAAGCGCGCCGAGTCGGTCGACGGCATGCAGGTCGTCCTGATCCGCGCCTCGTCGAACAGCGGTCAGCTCTATGGTTCGGTGTCGGTCCGCGACATCGCCGACGCGCTCAACGCCGATGGTGCCAATGTCACCAAGGCGATGATCATCCTGGAGCGCCCGATCAAGACGCTGGGCGTGTTCCCGGTCAAGATCGCGCTGCACCCGGAAGTGTCGGTCAGCGTTACCGTCAACGTCGCGCGCAGCGACGACGAAGCCGAGCTGCAGAAGGCCGGCGTCGACGTGATGGCGCAGATGTTCGAGGAAGACCAGGCACCCGCCGGCTTCGTCGAAAAGTTCGACCCCAATGCCGAGCCGGGCACCATCCCGGTTGACGAGCCCGAAGAAGGCGAAGGCGAAGACGCCGCCGCCTGATCGAAAGGTCACGGTTCATCAAGAAGGCCGGGTTCCAGCGTTGGAGCCCGGCCTTTTTTTGGTCATGGGCAATGCTCATCCAGACTCCCCTCCCTCTCAAGGGAGGGGTTGGGGGTGGGTGAGCGAGATTGCGCATAGCTGGGCGCAAACGACCCACCCCTTACCCATCCCTGGCCAGGGAGGGGAACGCGTCCAGCGCCGTCCGCCGCTATACGCCTCACTGCGCTGGCGGGCTCACCACTTCCTGGTTGAAGCGCTGCGCCAGCACGACGAAATTGGTCACCTCGCGCCGCAACGTGCCGCGCTTCACGCCGAAATCGCTAATCAGATAGCGCGCGACAAAGGGTTCGCCGGCCACCGATACGCCCGCCTTGCTGAACTCGTACAGCCGGTTGAAGTCGCCTGCAGCCTGCGCAAGATTCTGCGGATTGCGCTCTGCCGGCTTGGGCCAGAAGGCGAGCATGTACAGGCCCTGGCACTGGGTCGGCTGGTTCGGCGGACAGGCGGTGAAGAACATGTTGATGCGCAATTGGCCAAAACTTGCCTCGACATACGGGCGGCCCTCGGGCGTCTGGCGGTCGGCGATGGTCACGCCATTGCCGAATGGGGCCAGGATTTCGCGCACGCTGGTCGGGGTGAAGGCGTTCACCTCTATCCGGTCGTCGGCATTGCCTTGCTGCTGCTGCGCCGTTCCCGGCGCCGAGACCGCCAGCGCCAGCGCTGCTGCCAATAAGGGGCCGCCCCTGCGAATCGTCCTGCCCGTGCCTGTCATCCGTCACTCCATCCCGCGCCAACCGACCCTAAGCCATCATAAGCGGCGCGAGGCGGCGCTTGCAACCGCCTGAAATCTTGCGCTCGCCGGGGCGCAGACAACAGTAATGACAGTGCCATCTGGAGTCGTTAAGAGCTTAACATGAGCACTATCGAAACGATCATCACCCAGCTTGCCGACCATTACGAACAGTCGGTCCACACTCTCCAGACCGCGATCCGCGCCTTTGTCGAGAACGGCACGCCGCCCGATCCGGCGCTGCGCACGAACGGCGCGTTCAGCTATCCCTGCCTGCGCATCGAATATGGCGGCAACGAACGCGGGGCGGCGCCAGGCCTGTCCTTCGGCCGCCTCAACGCGCAGGGCGTGTACACCACCACGGTCACCCGCCCGCGCATGTTCGCCGACTATCTGACCGAGCAGCTGACCCTGCTCAGCGACAATTACGATGTCGTCATGTCGGTGGGGCCGAGCGACCAGGAAATCCCCTTCCCTTACGTGCTCGACGGCATTTCCGGGCCGGAACTGGGCGGCATCACCCCGCTCGAGCTGGCACGCTATTTCCCGACCACCGAGCTCGCCGATATCGGTGACGAGATTGCCGACGGCTTCCTGTCGTCCGGCTATGGCGGCGAGCGGCCCTTGTCGTTGTTCGACGGGCTGCGCACCGATTTCTCGCTGGCGCGGCTGCGGCACTATACCGGCACCCCACCCGAGCATGTCCAGCGCTTCATCCTGTTCACCAACTATCACCGCTATGTCGATGAATTCGTGGGCTGGGCGTGCAGCCAGATCGGCAAGGGCCATTATACCGCGCTATCGGGCGCGGGCGGGCTCTACACCGATCAGCCGGGCGCCGACCCCAGCCAGCTGGTCGCCGACAGCGCCTGGCGCCGGCACCAGATGCCCGCCTATCACCTGATCGCGCCCGATTTCGGCGGCATCACCCTGGTCAATATCGGCGTCGGTCCGTCGAACGCCAAGACGATCACCGATCACCTCGCGGTGCTGCGCCCCGAGGTATGGCTGATGATCGGCCATTGCGGCGGCCTTCGCCCCACCCAGCGGATCGGCGATTATGTGCTCGCGCATGCCTATCTGCGCGACGACCACATCATGGACGAGGTGCTGCCCCCCGAAATCCCGATCCCGCCGATCGCGGAGATCCAGCAGGCCCTGGCAGAAGCGGCGGAGGAAATTTCCGGGACCAGCGGCGCGGACCTCAAGCGGCGGATGCGCACCGGCACCGTCGTCACCACCGACGACCGCAACTGGGAGTTGCGCTATTCGACCAGCGCGCTGCGCTTCTCGCAGTCGCGCGCGGTCGCGATCGACATGGAAAGCGCCACGATCGCCGCGCAGGGCTATCGCTTCCGCGTACCGTACGGAACGCTGCTCTGCGTGTCGGACAAGCCGCTGCATGGTGAGCTCAAGCTCCCCGGCCAGGCGAATCGCTTCTACGAGGAGGCGATCGCGGCGCACATGCAGATCGGTATCCGCACCTGCGAGATGCTGCGCAACGAGAGCAATTCGCTGCACAGCCGCAAGCTGCGCGCGTTCAATGAGCCGCCGTTCCGCTGACCACCTGCACTGAACAGAGTTTCTGTACCACTAGGGCCGCATTGGGGTGAGCGCCGCTCAAACCATTGCGGCCCTTGCTTTTTCTGAACCGCCGTTACCGTAACATCTGCATATATTTGCAGGTATGTATTGACCTAGTTTAGCGGATAGCCATACTCGATGGCATGCCGCACCGTGTTCCAGTCGCCCGCGAACTCGCCGAGGTCTTCAAGCTGATCGCGCATCCGGACCGGATTCGCCTGATCGAGGAGCTTCGCACCGGCGAATGCGATGTCACCACGCTTGCGGAAAAGCTGAACCTGCCGCCGACGCGCCTTTCCCAGCATCTCAGCCTGCTGCGCACCGCACGCATGGTCGAGGAACGGCGCAATGGCCGTCAGCATCTCTATCGCCTGGCCCAGCCGCAGATTGCCGGCTGGATCACCGACGGGCTCGCCTTTGTCGAAGCCCGTGCCCCTGCGGCCTTGGCCGGAGATTTGCGCGAGGTGCGTGAACTCTGGTCCTGATCAAACCACCCCTTAAGCCTCAACAAGGAGCCTCCCCATGCCCCATTTCGCCGCCGGCGTCGTCCGCTTCCAGACCGAAGTCTTTCCCGAGAAGCAGGAGCTGTTCGAAAGCCTGGCCAAGGGCCAGTCGCCCGAAGCGCTGTTCATCACCTGCTCGGACTCGCGCATCGAAACCGCGATGATCACCCAGACCGATCCGGGTGAACTGTTCATCTGCCGCAACGCGGGCAATATCGTCCCCCCGCACACCCAGCAGACCGGCGGCATGACCGCGTCGATCGAGTTCGCGGTCGCCGCACTCAAGGTCCCTCATATCGTGGTCTGCGGCCATACCGAATGCGGCGCGATGAAGGGCGCGATGAACCCCGAAGGTCTCGACAGCCTGCCGCACGTCCGCGAATGGTTGGGCTATTCGCGTGCGGCAGTCGAGGTGGTCAAGCATCTGGGCGCCGATCTGGACGATGATGCGAAGATGAAGATGCTGCTCGAACAGAACGTCATTCTGCAGCTCAACCATCTGAAGACGCACCCTTCCGTCGCGGTGCGGCTGGCCGCAGGCGAGCTGCAGCTGCACGGTTGGGTTTACGACATCCGCACCGGTGACGTGACCGCCTATGACGAGGCCACGGGCAAGTTCAATCCGGTGCACGAGCATTATGCGAGCGAAATGGCCGCGCTGGCGCTCGAAAAGCATCAGTGCGCCGCCTGATCGGAACCTGAGAATCGCCTCATGCAAGGACACTGGTCATGACTGCAGCAACCGCCCAGATGGGTGAATTCGAGACGATGAAGCGGAGCTGGCCACAGGACCTGCTCGCCTCGGTCGTCGTCTTTCTGGTGGCGCTTCCGCTCTGCCTTGGCGTCGCCATCGCATCGGGCGCGCCCCCCGCGCTCGGTCTGATCACCGGCATTATCGGCGGCCTGGTCGTCGGCACTCTGGCGGGCTCGCCGCTGCAGGTCAGCGGCCCTGCCGCAGGCCTGGCAGTGCTCTGCTATCAACTGGTCCAGGAACAGGGCCTGATCATGATGGGTGTCGTCGGCCTGATCGCCGGCGCGCTCCAGCTGATCGCGGGCATCGCCCGGCTCGGCCAGTGGTTCCGCGCTATCTCGCCATCGGTCATCCACGGCATGCTCGCCGGGATCGGCGTGCTCATCCTGGGCTCGCAGTTCCACGTGATGATCGATGACAGCCCGCGCGGCAGCGGCATCCAGAACCTGATCTCGATCCCCGAGGCGATCTACAAGGCCATCTTCCCGATGGCGATGGACAGCCATCATCTGGCTGCGATCACGGGCGTAGCGACCATCGCCGCGATCCTGCTGTGGAACCAGTTCAAGCCCAAGCAGCTGGCCGTGGTCCCCGCGCCGCTGATCGCGGTGATCGTCGGCACGATGGTCGCGGCCTTTGCCGGGTTCGACATCAAGCGCGTCACCGTACCCGACAATATCATCGCCTCGCTCAACATCCCGACCATGGAAGCGCTGCAGCGCGGCCTGACCATGGAAATCCTGCTGCTCGGCGTGGTCTTCGCCTTTGTCGCCAGTGCCGAAACGCTGCTGTGCGCCACGGCGGTCGATCAGATGCACACCGGCCCACGGACCAAGTACGACAAGGAACTGCGCGCGCAGGGCATCGGCAACATGCTCTGCGGCGCGGTCGGCGCGCTGCCGATGACGGGCGTGATCGTCCGCTCCTCGGCCAATGTGCAGGCGGGCGCAAAGTCGCGCATCTCGGCGATCATGCATGGCGGGTGGATTCTGGCGACCGTCGTCGCCCTGCCCTGGCTGCTGGCGCTGATCCCGACCGCAGCGCTCGCCGCGATCCTCGTCTATACCGGCTACAAGCTGGTCAACATCGCGCAGATCAAGAAGATCGCTTCCTATGGCCGTGTCGAACTGGCGATCTATTTCGCCACGCTGGGCGGCATCGTGGTGTTCGATCTGCTCACCGGCGTGATCATCGGCTTCGTGCTGGCGACGGCCAAGGTGGTCTATACCTTCACGCATGTCCGGGTCGATCTGGAGGATGACGAGATGGCGGGCCGCACCGACGTGTTCCTGCACGGATCGGCGACCTTCTTCTCGATCCCGCGCCTCGCCAGCGTGCTGGAGACCGTGAAGCCCGGCCGCGAGGTGCATGTCCATGTCGAGCATCTCGACCATATCGACCATGCCTGTCTCGACATGCTGGGTGCGTGGGAGAAGCAGCACAAGGCAACCGGCGGCAGCATGGTGATGGAGTGGCAGGATCTGCACGACCGCTATGCCTCGCCCTATCAGAAGATGCAGGATGCCGCGGACAGCCCCGGTACCGGCCCGGGAGACGGGCCAAAAAAAGCCAGGCCGGTGCTTGAGCCGGCGGCCTGATACCGGGTCTTACCCCAGCAGGAACAGATGCAGCGGCCGCCGGAGCAATCCGGTGGTCGTATGCATATCCAGTCGTCGAAAGAAATCGCACCCGGGTCGGATCGCGAGGGAACATTCTGCCTGTATCGGCGTAATCAATCCGGTGCAGGGGACCCAATTACCTTATTGTACAAGGAGATCACCATGAGTGATGCCATCAAGACCGCCGCCGAGCGGATCAAGACCGACGCATTGAACCTGGCCGAGCGTGCGCGCTCCGAAGCTGCCAGCGCCTTTGCCTCGGTCAATCAGAACCGTGACGAGCTTCGCGCCAAGGCGACCGAAACCGCCCGGCTGGCGGGTGAAGTGATCGCGGAAAATGCGCGCATCGCTTCCGATCTCGCCAAGCGCAATGCCTCGGCAGCCGCTGCCATCATCAGCGACAATGCCAAGTCGTTGACCACCGAAATGGGACCCTTGCGCGACAAGGCCGACGAACTGGCACAGAACGCCAGCGAACGGCTCTCCGTCGTGGCCCGCGAGCTGTCCGAAAAGGTCAGCGAAAACAGCCGCTATGCCGCCCAGCAGGCCAGGGCGCATCCGGCGCTGACGCTCGGTCTGGCAGCAGGTGGTATCGCGCTGATTGCAGCGGCGATCGCCCTGTCGCGCCGCGGCAAGCAGGCAGCTGCCACCGCTGCAGATGAAAATAGCGATTATGTCGATCAGAACGTTGTTCCCTCGACCACGAGCGCCGCAGGGGCGCCCTATAACGTTCATTGATTGACGGACCGTCAGGCGCAGCGCGCGATTCCCTCACGCGCGGTGTCTCGGGGCCTGTTTTCCAGATAGAGGCGCCCCCCGCTTCAGGAAGACAGGCCCCAAATTTTCCACTCCATCAACCAGCAAGGGCAAGCGAAACGGCCTTCCAGCCGCGTCGCTTGCCCTTGTTGCTAGATGATGGGGTTCTGAAAGGCGCGGCTCACCAGCCGCACTGCTTGCCCTTGTTCTGGTCCTTGAGCCAGGTCTGCAGCGGCGCAAAATATTCGACCAGCGCGCTGCCATCCATCTCGCGCGAACCGGTAAAGGCTTCGAGCGCATCGGGCCAGGGCTTGGATGCCCCCATTTCCAGCATCGCGTTCAGCCGGTTGCCCACTTCCTTGTTGCCATAGAAGCTGCAACGATGGAGCGGTCCCTTCCAGCCGGCGATGTCGCAGGCCGCCTTGTAGAACTGGAACTGCAGGATGCGCGCAAGGAAATAGCGCGTATAGGGCGTGTTGCCGGGGATATGGTATTTCGCGCCCGGATCGAACGCATTGTCCGGACGCTCCGCCGGAGGCACGATGCCCTGATATTGCAGGCGCAGCGCAGTCCACGCATCGTTGTAATCGGCGGGCTTGATCGAGCCGTCGAACACGCCCCAGCGCCAACGATCGACCAGCAGGCCGAAGGGCAGGAACGCCAGCTTGTCCATGCCCTGGCGCAGCAACAGGCCCAGATCCTTGTCCGCACCGGGCACCTTGGCTTTGTCGAGCAGGCCGATCTCGACGAGATAATCGGGCGTGATGGAAAGCGCCACCATGTCGCCGATCGCCTCGTGAAAGCCGTCATTCGCGCCGTCGAGATGCAGCGGATCCTGCTTGTTATAGGCCCGTTGATAATAATTGTGCCCCAGCTCGTGATGGATCGTGGTGAAGTCGTCGGCATTCACCTTGATGCACATCTTGATGCGGATATCGTCCTTGTTGTCGATGTCCCAGGCCGAGGCATGGCACACCACCTCGCGGTCCTGCGGCTTCACGAATTGCGAGCGCTGCCAGAAGGTCTCGGGCAGCGGCGCGAAGCCCAATGACGAGAAGAAGCCCTCGCCACCCTTCACCATCTTGAGCGGATCGTAATTCTTCGCCTTGAGCAATTCGGTCACGTCATAGCCGATATCGCCCGCGCCTGCGGGGGCCACAACGTCGTAGATGTTGCCCCATTCCTGCGCCCACATGTTGCCGAGCAGATCGGCGCGGATCGGGCCGGTCTTGGGCTGCACCGCATCGCCATATTTCTCGTTGAGCTTGGTGCGGGTGTAGCAGTGCAGATCGTCATAGAGCGGCTTGACCTGCTGCCACAGCTTCTCGGTGAGCGCCGCGAACTCGTCCGCGCTCATGTCATACTGGCCGCGCCACATCGCGCCGACATTCTTGAAGCCAAGCTCGCGCGCGCCCTGGTTGGCGATCTCGACCATGCGGGCGTAATCGTCCTTCATCGGCGCGCCGACATTGTCGTGCCAGCTGACCCACATTTCCTTGAGCTTCGCCGGATCGCGGACATCGCCCATCGCGGCTTCGATGTCCGAACCGCTGACCGACTTGCCATCGAGCGTGCCCTTGCCCTTGCCGTAGATCGACTGAAGCTCGGTGGCGATGGTGTTGAGCTCGGCCGCAGCGCCTTCGGTGGTCGGCGCGGGCAGGACGATGCCGCCGCGCAGCTTGTCGAGCTTGCGCCGCGTTTCCGCGCTCAGGCCCGGGACGTCGTTATACTTCGCCGCTTCGAGCGCGAAGCGCACCTGCATCTCGGTGCCCTTGGCCCCGACCTCGGCGGCGAGCGCGTTGGTATCGTCGGTCAGATAGGTCGAATTGATCCAGAACACCCGGCTGGCCGAGACCGTGTAATCGAAGCCCTCCTTCTCCGCCGCCGCGATAAAGGCCTCGGCATCGTCGGCGGTCGGCTTGGCGGCAGCGGTTTGCGGGGCGGCCTCTTCGGCAAAGGCCGGGGCGGCGACAGTCGCGACCGACAGCGCGATCACGGAAGCAAGCGATTTGAGCGATTTCATGCGGCTGGTCCTTGTGCGAACGGCAATTCGCGCGGGACGATGGAACCGCAGCGATGCAGCGTCAAGTGGTCAGAAATGAAACCATTTCTTCGGCCAGCGCCGGTTCGAGCACGCTCGACATGTGCGTACCCTTGATCTCGCGATAGGTCGCATGTTTCAGCTGGCGCGCCAGCTCGGGTGCGGAACCGTTGTCCTGGTCATCCGCCCCGCAGACCACCAGCACCGGGACGTCGCGCGCCACCAGTGCATCGGTATCGACCACACCGAAACTGTCGAGCAGCAGCCGCGCCGCTACCGGATCGATCCCCTGCGTCTTCATGAAGGCGACCGCCATGAAATGCGGGTCTCCGCGCTTCACCTCGTCGCGCCGATCGATCGCGGTGACAAAGAAATCGCGCCGACGCGTCCAGCCGGTCAGCCCTTCCCAGCCCATGCCCGCGAGGATCGCCTTGCCCGGCGTCACGCCCGCCGCCAGCAGCTTGGCCGTCGTTCGCGCGCCGAGTGAAAATCCGCCGAGATCGAAATCGTCGAGCCCGAGCGTGTCGATCAGCGACAGCGCATCATCGACCAGTACGTCGCGCGGATAGGCCGCCGGATCATGCGGCGCGCCGCTCTGCCCATGCGCGCGCAGATCGGGCATGATGACGCGAAAACCCGCCGCCGCGAGCTTCGCCGCGTGCCCGAACTTGATCCAGTTGGTCTCCGCGCTGGAAAACAGCCCATGCAGCAACAGCAGCGGCCTGCCCTCCCCCGTCTCGTGCAAGGCAAGTTCAGTGCCGTCGAAGGAGCGAATGCGGGTGGTGGTGATGCTGTTGGCTGAAGCGGTCATCCCCGCTCTTTAAGGCCTGCCTGCTCCATGCGCCAGATGGCAAGTCCGATGCGGTCCTGGCCGAAAAAGGGTTCGCCCTGGAAGACCAGGGTCGGAACGCCCCAATGGCCGGCCATTTCGAGCGCTTCCTGGTTCGCAGCGAGCTCGGCATCGAGCGCTTCGGCGTCGGCAACCGCGATAGCGTCGAGTTCGGCGAGGTCGAGCCCCGCGCGTTCGGCGGCATGCTTGAGGTGATCGCCCTCGTGCCAGTTTGCGGTCCCGCCCCAGATGAGCTGCGATACCTCATCGCAGAAGGCAAGGCTCATGCCCATGCGTGCTGCGGCCTGGCCCATGCGGGTAATGCGATAGATATAGGGCTGATCCGCCGCGATCGTCCGCGTGGCCATGTTCTGCACGATCGGATCGGGATTGGGCGGGAAGAACGGAATGCCGAGATATTGCGACAGGCGGAACACGTCGGTCAGCGTGTAGCGCAGCCAACCGGGATGGTTGCGCTCGAAGAAGGTCGGCTCGCGCACCGCCAGCGGATAGACCGGACGAAGGTTGAGCGTGAGGTCATATTGCTGTTCCATTGCACGATAGCGGCGCATCGCGAGATAGCTGTAGGGCGAGCGGAACGACCAGAAGATATCGGCTGTGAGTGTCATGTCACACAGACTGCCAAAAGATTGCGTTTAGCGCAAACGGAATTGTGCTGACTGCACTTCCATATAATGTCATATGCTATTATATCGCATGCCATGACAGACTCGGTAGGTTTTCTTCTCAACGACACCGCGCGGCTCTATCGCCGCACCCTTGATGGCATGTTGCGCGATCTGGGCATGACCAGCCTGCAATGGCGCACCGTTGCCCGGTTGAAGCGCGAACCGGGCATGCGGCAGAGCGAGCTGGCCGATCTGCTCGAGGTCGAGCCGATCACACTGTCGCGGATGATCGACCGGCTGGCCGATAGCGGCATGGTCTGTCGCAAGCCCGACCCCAATGACCGGCGCGCCTGGAACCTGTATCTCACCGACAAGGCGGACGGGCTGATCCGCCAGCTGGAAGTCGAAGCCAGGCGGGTCGAGGATCATGCCTTTGCCGGGCTCAGCGAAGACGAGCGCCAGGTGCTCGCCGGGCTGGTCGAGCGCGTTCGCGCCAATCTCTCGCGCAAGGAGGCCGTCGATGCTTGACCGCGACGAGCGCATATCGGTGGGCGAGGACATGATGGAAGTCGAATCGCCTCAGGGCGCACCCTCCCCTTCTCCCGTGCCGCCGCAGCCAGCGGAAAAGGCCCCGCGCAAGTGGCTGAAGCGGGTGGTGATGGTCTCGGTCCCGCTCGCGCTGGCGGTTGCGGGCGGCTATTACTGGATGTCAGGCGGCCGCTATGTCTCGACCGACAATGCCTATGTGCAGCAGGACAAGGTTGCGGTGACATCCGAGGTCGGCGGCCCGATCATCGACGTGCGGGTGCGCGAGAACATGGCGGTCAAGGCGGGCGACGTGCTGTTCCGCATCGATCCGCAGCCCTATGAACTCGCGGTGCGCCAGGCGGATGCGGATATTGCCGGGGCCGAAGTCTCGGTCGCAACGCTCGCCAGCGAGGCGCGCTCGACCGGCGTGGGCATCGCTGCCGCACAGGACGCGATCGATTATGCCAGGATCGATCTCGAGCGGCAGCAGGCGCTGATGGCGCGCGGTTTCACCACCAAGGCGCGGCTCGACGAGGCCGAACGTCGCGTGCAGATGGCGCGCGAACAGCTTCGGGCCGCGCAGGCCGATGCCGCCGATGCGCGCGCCAAGCTCGCCACCGGCAGCGCGGTGCCCGGGGTCAATCCCGCGATCGCCCAGGCGCGCGTGCGCCGCGAGACCGCTGCGCTCAACCTCGCCCGCACCGTCATCCGCGCGCCGGTCAGCGGCCGCGTCGTGCAGGCGGACCGGCTGCAAAAGGGGCAAGCCATGGTCGTCGGCCTCCCCGCGCTGACGCTGGTGGTCGATGACCGCAGCTGGATCGAGGCCAATTTCAAGGAAACCGATCTCGACCATATGCGCGTGGGCCAGCCCGCCGAGGTGACGCTCGACGCCTATCCCGATCTCAAGCTGTCCGGACGGGTCGAGAGCATCGGCGCAGGCACCGGCGCGGAATTCTCGGTGCTGCCCGCGCAGAATGCGACTGGCAACTGGGTGAAGGTGACGCAGCGCGTGCCGGTGCGGATCCGGCTCGACAAGCCAACTGACCGCCGCCTGATCGCGGGGCTCTCTGCCGAGGTCACGATCGACACCGGCGAGCGCAAGTAACCGGCAATGGCCAGCCGCGCCGCCCCTGCCCCCGCACGCCATGCCGCACCGCCGTCCGCTGCGCAGGGCGATTTTGCGACGCTGCCGGTCAAACACCACGGTTTGCTGACACTGGCGGTGATGATGGCGTCGATCATGCAGATTCTCGACACCACCATCGCCAATGTCGCGCTGCCGCACATGGAATCGAGCCTGGGCGCGACGTCGGAAACGGTGACCTGGGCGCTGACCAGCTATCTCGTCGCCTCGGCGATCGCGATCCCGATCACCGGCTGGCTGGCCGAGCGGATCGGATCACGCAACCTGTTCATCTGGGCGGTAATCGCCTTCACCGCGTCCTCGCTGCTTTGCGGCGCGGCGACGGGGCTGGGCGAGATGGTGCTGTTCCGCGCCTTTCAGGGGATCAGCGCCGCGTTCATCGGCCCGTTGTCGCAGACCGTGCTGATGGACATCAACCCGCCGAGCAAGCAGGCCAAGGCCATGGCGCTTTGGGGCATGGGCATCATGGTAGGGCCGATCATGGGACCGGTGATCGGTGGATGGCTCACCGAAAATTACAACTGGCGCTGGGTGTTCCTGATCAACGTGCCGCTCGGCATCGTCACGGTCATCCTGATGCTGTGGCTGCTGCCCAGCCGTCCGAAGACCGACCGGCGATTCGACCTGTTCGGCTTTTCGATGCTCGCGCTCGGGCTCGCCAGCATGCAGGTGATGCTCGACCGCGGCACCCAGCTCGACTGGCTGGACAGCACCGAAATCCTGATCGAAGGCGCCATTGCCATCGGCTGTCTGTGGATGTTCGCGGTCCATATGACCTGGGGCAGGCAACCGCTGTTCGACCGTTCGCTGCTGGGCAATCCCAACATGTCCGCCGCCCTGCTGTTCATGCTCGTCGTCGGCATGGTCATGTTCGCCAGCATGGCGCTGCTGCCACCGATGCTGCAGCAGCTGTTCGGCTATACCGTGCTCGACACCGGCCTGCTGCTCGCCCCGCGCGGTTTCGGCATTCTCGTATCGATGGCGATAGCCGGCCGCCTGGTGACGAAAATCGACCCGCGCTATCTGATGGTCACCGGTGCCTCGATCTCGACCTATTCGCTGTACATGATGACCGGCTGGTCACTCGAAATGAGCTGGCAGCCGATGGTCGTGGCCGGCCTGGTCCAGGGCCTGGGCATGGGGCTGGTGTTCATCCCGCTCAACATGACCGCGTTCGCCACCCTGCAGCCGCGCCATCGCACCGATGGGGCCAGCCTGCTCAACCTGTCGCGTAGCATCGGCGCATCGGTCGGCATCTCGGCCATGACCGCGCTGCTCGGCCGCAACATCCAGGTCAGCCATGGCGACCTTGCCTCGCATATCACCGACAGCTCGCTCTCCGCGATCGATTCCGGCACGATAGAAAGGTTCGGCGCGCTGGGCGATGCGGCGATGATGGCGATCAACGGCGAGGTGAACCGCCAGGCAGCGATGGTCGCCTATATCGACGATTTCCACGCGATGATGATCGTCAACCTGTGCGCCATCCCGCTGCTGCTGCTGCTCAAGCGACCCGCAAACATGGGCGGAGCGCCGGTGCATATCGGGGAATGAGCGGGTCAGGTGGGACTTTCGGGCATCGCATAGATGCCAAGATCGACAACCAGATCGGCATATTCCGAACCGGCCACCCGTTTCAGCAATTCCTTGTCCGCCGTGACCATCCTGCATCCCATTTGCCGGGCCAGCTCGATATAGAGGCAGTCATAAACCGGGTGTCGAACGTGAAAGGCGATGGCAAGAGCACCGCTGACCAGTCCGGGCGACGGATATAGACGGCTGAAGAACTCAGGCAGATCATTGAGATTCTGCTTGGCATTGCCTTCTGCCAGCTCCGCCGCCTTGACCTTGCGCCAAAAGGTGTTGGCGGCCTCGACGATCAACCAGTCAGGCGCAATCAGTGGGTCGGGCAAAGCGAAGAGCTGACGCGCCGCATCAGTATCGTGCTCGCGGACCAGCCATTTGACAGCTACGCTGGCGTCAACGACCAGCGTCATCGGTCCATTTGCCGTGCTGGGTGTCGCGATCTTCACGGACCATCATCGTACTGTCGCTACCCAGCGGCGCATCCGGCGCTGTCAAAGCCAGCGCTTTGTCCGAAAGTTGCCGCAACTGCGCAGCAGGCTTTTTCACCAGCGGACGGTGCGCCTCGATCAGATCGCGCAGTTCCGCCTCAAGCGATGTGCCCCGCTCACGCGCGAGGGCACGATAGCTTTCCAGCGTTTCATCGCTGATCTTGCGGATCAAGGCCTGTCCCATGCGCGCGATGATAGCAAAACGCTATCATCGCGGCAAGATCAGCCCTTTTTGAGGTGGCGGCGACCGAGCAGTTCGGCGATCTGCACCGCGTTGAGTGCGGCGCCCTTGCGCAGGTTGTCCGACACGCACCACAGCGAAATGCCGTTTTCGACCGTGCTGTCGTCGCGCACGCGGCTGATATAGGTCGCGCCATCGCCGACGCATTCGACCGGGGTCACGTATCCGCCGTCTTCGCGCTTGTCGACCAGCATGATGCCGGGGGCTTCGCGGAGGATCTTCTGTGCGTCTTCGGCGCTCAGCTCGTTCTCGAACTCGATGTTCACCGCTTCCGAATGGCCGACGAACACGGGCACACGCACGCAGGTCGCGGTCAGCTTGATCTTGGGGTCGAGGATCTTCTTGGTCTCGACCACCATCTTCCACTCTTCCTTGGTCGATCCATCGTCCAGGAACACGTCGATATGCGGAATGATGTTGAACGCGATCTGCTTGGTGAACTTCTTCGGCTCGGCGCTGTCACCGACAAAGATGTTGCGCGACTGCTCGAACAGCTCGTCCATGCCTTCCTTGCCCGCGCCCGACACCGACTGATAGGTGGCGACGACGACGCGCTTGATCGTCGCGGCATCGTGCAGCGGCTTCAGCGCGACGACCAGCTGCGCAGTCGAGCAATTGGGGTTGGCGATGATGTTGCGCTGCGTATAGCCGTCGATCGCATCGGGGTTCACTTCCGGCACGATCAGCGGCACGTCCGGCTCCATGCGATAGAGCGACGAGTTGTCGATCACCACACAGCCTTGCGAGGCAGCCTTGGGCGCATAGATCTTGGTTGCGGCCGAGCCTGCGGCGAACAGCGCGATGTCCCAGCCGGTGAAATCGAAATGCTCGATATTCTGGACTTTGAGCATTTTGCCGGTTTCGCCGAACTCGATCATCGATCCCGTCGAGCGCGGCGAGGCGACCGCCGCAATCTCGGCAATCGGAAACTCGCGCTCCGCCAGGATGGCGAGCATTTCGCGACCGACATTTCCGGTCGCGCCGACAACGGCAACACGATAACCCACTTGATCTAACCTCCAGTGCAAATGCACCGGCGCGCCTAGCCCTTTACCCCCGGCAATACAAGCCGCGAGTAACCCCAATGCGACAGTCTGTGGCTGACTATTTCAAACCGCCGGTTACCGGTGCAACTAAATGACCCACAAAACGCGAATTCACACCAGAATATTGTTCATCGAAAGCACCGCTTGGGGCATCGCATCAAATGCTACGGTCATGCGATGGGCGGCGCTCTCGAACGGCAGCGTTCCGTGCCACATATAGCTGGGGAAGATCACCAGCCGTCCTTCGGCAGGGGCAACTATCCTGCGGGGTGCAAGGTCCAGCCCGAACACGCTGTCGGGCACGCCGAACTGCAGCGCCCCCGCATTGTCATCGCCATGCGCGACTTCGGGCGGCAGGCTGATATAGCAGGCCGAGCTCAGCCAGCCCGCCGGATGGATATGGCTGACATGAAAACCCTCGCTCGCCAGCCGCACCGACCAGGAGCCGGCAAATCGGATATCGTCGCCCATCCGTCCAAGGAACGGATGATCCATGTCGAAAGTCAGCCCGGCGAGCTGGCTGGCGATCGCATGATGGATGGAAGCCTTGAGCCCCTGGATCGCGGGATGGCGCTTCTGGAACAGCAGGCCACGCGTCTGGGTGCCGCCGCGCAGCGTCTGTTCGGCCGGGTGCAACTGCGTCGTGTGCAGCGCCTCGAGCACGGGTTTCAGTTCGGCGAGGAAGCTCGGCATGTCGCTCCAGCCCTCGGGAGCAGCAAGATCGACCGGCATCACGAACCGATCGTAATCGGCCAGCCAGGCCTCGCGCGGATCGTCCAGCAGCCGCCAGATGATCGTCAGCAGCGACCAGGCGGACTGGTCGTCGCGATTCAGCCGCGACGCTTCCAGGGCATGCGTCTCGGCGCCCTTCGCATCGCCCTGCGCAAGCAGCACATGCGCCAGGTTGAGCTGCGCGCTATGGCTGTCCGGATGCGCGGCAACCAGCGCTTCCAGCCGGGGCCGTGCCGCGTGCCAGTCGCGCGCGGCAATATCGGCGGTGGCGCGCAGGAACAGCATGTCGGGCGTATCCCCAAACCGCGCCAGCGCCTCGTCGGCCCAGGCGCGCATCTGATCGATTTCGCCCAGCGCCTTGGCCGTCGCGATCGCCGACAGCCATAGCGGCCTGGACCCGGGCCGGTCACCCAGCGACGCCCGATAGCCGTTCAACGCCAGCGCACTGCCCCCTGTCAGCTGCGGCAGAAGCCGGGCGAAGGTCTCGTGCGCATCGAGAAACTCGGGAAAGCGGGCGATGACATCGCGATACTGGTCGATCGCCGCGTCGTAACGACCCAGCTCGGCCAGCAGATGCGCGCGCAACGTATGGGTTTCCGGCAGGTCGATCCGGTGCCGCAGGGCCTCATCCACCGCCGCCAGCGCCTCCTCGTGCCGATCGGTCTCGCGCAAGGACACCGCCAGATTGTGCAACGCGCGCCGGTCGTTCGACTTGGCGCCGAGCACCGCGCGAAATCCTTCGATCGCCGCATCATGGTCGCCGCGCGCCTGGGCCAGAGCGGCGCGGAGTGCAGGCAGCCGGGCATCGTCCGGCTTGACCCTGCCAAGGTTGACCAGCGCCTGCTCGGCGAGATCGAGTTCGCTCATCCGCATCGCCAGCGCCGCCATGTCATGCCACGCGTCGACATAACCCGGGGCAATGGCTGCGGCGCGGTCAACCGCGCGCAGCGCCTCGGCAGGGTTGCCCAGAGCGTCCAGCACTTCGGCATAGAGCTTCCACAGCTGCGGGATCATCGCGTCTGCCTCGATCGCGCTCGCCAGCGCCTGGCGGGCATCGTCGAGCCTTCCGAGCGCGCGATCGATCAGCGCCCGCACGAACAGGCAGTCGGGATGCGCCTGGTCAGCGGGCGGCAGGCCGTAAAAGGTCAGCCGGGCAGCGGCGGCATCACCCGCCTTGAGCTGCGCCATCGCGCGAGGAATGATCTGCTGTGCGGGTCCGGGAGGTAATGCCATCGCGCATCCCTGCGCAAAGCTGCGCCCGAGCGCAACGAAAAAGGGCGGCCCTTGCGGACCGCCCTCTTGCTTGTCTCAGGCTATGCCGAAAAGGGTTCAGCCCTCGGCATTTTCCTTTGCCGGACGGTTGTCGCGGCGCTCGGCGATACGAGCGCGCTTGCCGGTCAGGCCACGCAGATAATAGAGCTTCGCACGACGCACGACACCGCGACGGACGACGGTGATCGAATCGATGTTCGGCGAATAGAGCGGGAACACGCGCTCGACGCCCTCACCGAACGAGATCTTGCGCACGGTGAAGTTGGAGCCCAGGCCCCGGTTCGAACGTGCAATGCACACGCCTTCGTAATTCTGGACGCGGGTGCGGTCGCCTTCGACCACGCGCACGCCGACGCGAACGGTATCGCCAGCCCGGAAATCGGGGATGGACTTCTTCGACTTGAATTCCTCGATAGCTTCCGCTTCGAGCGTCTGGATAAGGTTCATCGACCTGTCCTCATGTCTTTCGCCGCGCACCAGAGGGCGACCGATCCGGAGTGCCCCCATGGCGCTCCCAAAGATCCGGCCGCCTTAGCCGTGTGATCTCCGCAGCCTGCGCTTCGCGCCAGGCCCGGATTTTCGCGTGATCCCCCGATCGCAGCACTTCGGGGATCGCACGCCCTTCCCAGATTTGAGGTCGGGTGTAGTGCGGATATTCGAGCAAACCGTTCTCGAACGATTCTTCGTCTCCGCTGGAAGACGCGCCCATTACATCGGGCAATAGCCGAACGCAAGCGTCAAGCAGCACCAAAGCCCCGGTTTCTCCGCCCGAAAGCACGTAATCGCCGATCGAAATCTCCTCGATCGGCCGCGCGTCGAACAGACGCTGGTCGAATCCCTCGAATCGCCCGCACAAGATGGTGACCCCCGGCCCCGCCGCCAGCTGTCGCACGCGGGCTTGCGTCAGCGGCGCGCCGCGCGGCGTCATCGCGATGACTGGGGCATGGGGAGAGCGTTCCAGCGCATGATCGACCGCGCTCGCAAGCACATCGGCGCGCAGCACCATCCCTGCCCCGCCGCCCGCCGGCGTATCATCGACGCTCCGGTGCTTGTCGGTCGCAAAATCGCGGATCTGGATGGCATCGAGCGACCACCGCCTCTCGGCAAGCGCCCGCCCGGCGAGGCTATGACCCAGCGGCCCGGGGAACATTTCCGGGTAGAGCGTGAGAACTTGGGCAGCGAAGGTCATAGCGTCCAGTTCTCGACCTTCAGGCCAGGGATATCGGCAAAATCGCCTTCGTTGTTCGTTACGATGGTCGCCCCGATGCTCAGCGCATGCGCAGCCAGCAGTCGGTCGAAACGGGCTCGCTTGAAGGGCAATTCAGCATAGGCTCTTGCCGCGGCCTCATCAAATGGCAGCAGAGGTATCTGCAGCAGAAACGCCTCGACCACCTCGACAGGCGGCGGTTTACCCTGCTTTGACCCCAGAAAAATCTCCGCAAAGGTAACGGCCGAAAGCGCGACCTCGCCGGGTTCGCATTGCTCAAGACGATGCCGCAACGGCTCGAACGTTGCTGTCATGGCATAGACGGCACAGTCCGAATCGATCAGATAATGAACGCTCACCGGCCCAATTTCGACCTAGCATCGATGGAGCTTGGCCGCTCTTCGAAATCCTCGCGAACAGGAACATGCAGGCCCGGTGCCTTGCCCCAGAAACCGCTGACATCGATTTTCTTGGCCTGCTCGGGGGCTGGCCCGATCACAAGCGCACCATCCTTTTCGACGATGGTCCACTCACGATCCGGCTCGATGCCCAGCGCGGCGGGCATGCGGATGGCGACGGAGTTGCCCGACTTGAAGCTCTTTGCGCGATATTCCTTGCCCATCAGAGCCTCCTGTATATACGTGCTGTATATACTATTCGGCCCAGACCGGGTCAATGACGACGCGGGTTTCGTCGATTTCCCCCGCGGTCACCGGCACCATGAAACTCTTGCCGTCTTCGCCCACGATGTCGAGCACATCGCCCGCGCCGAAATTCTCGACCGCGCGCACGGTGCCGAGCGCGGCGCCGATTTCAGACACCACGGGCAATCCGATCAGGTCGGCATGATAATATTCGCCCTCGCCCAGCGGCGGGAGCGCGGAACGGGGAACGGTGAGTTCGGTGCCGCGTGCGGCCTCTGCCGCATTGCGGTCGGCGATCTCGGCAAAGCGCGCGATGCCGAGATCCTTTTGCGGGCGCAGCGACTTGAGCGTCAGCGCGCCGTTGTTGAAGCTCTTGTGCGCCTTCAGCGCATCGATCCCCGAGCCGAAGAGCTTCACGCGCACCTCGCCGGTCACGCCATGCGCGCCGACGATCACGGCCAGGGTGATGGGGCGATCAGACATTGCAGAACCGGAACCGGAGTGGCCGGACAGGACCACTCCGGCTCAGTCGATCAGCCTTCGGCCTGTTCGGCAGCGGCTTCTTCAGCCGGAGCTTCTTCAGCAGCCGGAGCTTCGGCAGCGGCCTTGGCGGCTTCTTCGGCCTCAGCCAGCTTGGCGGCCTTTTCCTCGGCGCGTTCCTTGGCCTTTTCGCCCGGCTCGCCCTTCTTGGGGTTCACGGTAGCCTTGCGCTCCTTGAGGCCGGCGGCATCGAGGAAACGGGCCACGCGATCGGTGGGCTGCGCGCCGACCGACAGCCAGTGCTTGGCGCGCTCTTCGTTGATCTTCACGCGCTCGCCCGAATCCTTGGCGAGCAGCGGGTTGTAGGTGCCGATCTGCTCAAGATACTTGCCGTCGCGGGGCGCGCGGCTGTTGGCGACGACGATCTTGTAATAGGGGCGCTTCTTGGAACCGCCGCGCGACAGACGCATGGAAATCGACATTGTAGACCTTACCTTTCTGATGAATTTGAAAAACGAAATCACTTCTTCTTGTTGAAATTCTGAAAACCGGGGGGAAGTCCGCCCGGAAGACCCGGAAGCCCGCCGGCAATGCCCTTGCCGCCACCGCCGCCGAGCAGCCCGGCAATGTCGTCCTCGGTCGGCATCTTGCCGCCGCCAAGGCCGCCCATGCCGCCGTCTCCACCGCCGCCGCCGCCGAACATGGCAGCAAGGCCCTTCAATCCGCCCATCTTGCGGATCTTCTTCATCGCGCCTTCCATCTCCTGGTGCATCTTGATCACCCGGTTGACGTCCTGCACGGTGGTGCCCGATCCCTTGGCGATGCGGATCTTGCGCTTGGCATTCAGAAGGCCGGGCTTCTCGCGCTCCTTGGGCGTCATCGATCCGATGATCGCATCCATGTGCACCAGCACCTTGTCCTCGATGCCGCTCGCCTGCATCGCTGCCTTGGCCTTCTTCATGCCCGGCATCATGCCAGCCAGCGCGCCCAGCCCGCCCATCTTGGTCATCTGCCGCAGCTGGGTGCGCAGGTCGTTCATGTCGAACTGACCCTTGGCCATCTTGGCCGCAAGCTTGTCCGCGTCTTCCTTCTCGACCGTCGCCGCCGCCTTCTCGACCAGGCTGACGACATCGCCCATGCCCAGGATGCGGCCTGCGACCCGGCCCGGATGGAACGGCTCGATCGCGTCCATCTTCTCGCCCATGCCGACGAACTTGATCGGGCGGCCGGTGACAGCGCGCATCGATAGCGCCGCACCGCCGCGTGCATCGCCGTCCATGCGGGTCAGCACGACGCCGGTCAGCGGCACCTGATCAGAGAAGTTCTGCGCAACGTTGACCGCGTCCTGACCGGTCAGCGAGTCGACAACGAGCAGGATTTCCTTGGGGGTCGCCTCGGCGGCCACCGCCTTCATCTCGTCCATCAGCTGCTGATCGACATGCAGACGGCCTGCGGTATCGAGCATCACCACGTCGAACGACTGAAGCTTGGCCGATTGCAGCGCACGCCGCGCGATATCGACCGGCATCTGGCCCGCGACGATCGGCAGCGTAGCGACATTGACCTGCTCGCCCAGCACCTTGAGCTGCTCCTGCGCCGCCGGACGCTGCACGTCGAGCGAGGCCATCATCACCTTCTTGCCGTGCTTTTCCTTCAGCAGCTTGGCGATCTTGGCGGTGCTGGTGGTCTTGCCCGAACCCTGCAGGCCGACCATCATGATCACGGCGGGCGGCGCGACAGCGAGGTCGAGATCGCTGGCTTCGGAGCCCAGCATCTCGGTCAGCGCATCGTTGACGATCTTGACGACCTGCTGGCCGGGCGCGACCGACTTGAGCACCGTCTGGCCGACGGCCTGTTCGGTGACGGTGTTGATGAAATCGCGGACGACCGGGAGCGCGACATCGGCCTCGAGCAGCGCGATGCGCACCTCGCGCATCGCGGCGCGGACATCCTCTTCCTTCAGCGCGCCGCGCCCGCGCAGCCGGTCGAACACGCCGCCAAGGCGATCAGTCAGATTATCGAACATATCCGCGTCTCCTTCTGTCCGCCCAGATGGCTGCCCGCACCGGCCCGATCAAGGACACCCCGAACCGCCGCACGCCAAACGCAAAAATCGCCGGTGGGCGAAACCTCGCCGACCGGCGCGCGCATGAACCGACAATGCGGTATAAGCGGCTGAACTGGGTGCCATGAACGCAGAACCTGCGCGCAAGGCTGACGCGCCCCTAGAGCAGCTTGCCGCATTTGGCAAGCCCCGACTGCCGAGCGCCGAGCAACCCTGCCGCGCCGAAGCCAACGTTAACCGGCGGTTTACCACCACATCCCGCAGATTTCCGCGCCTCACCCCCATATTGGCGGTATTCGCATAAACACTCTTTTAACGATCCTTGCTTAGGCTGCCACCATTCGACCGGACTCCACGTCTCGGTTGAGGGGAATGATTGTGCCGCATGAGACCATCGCCAATCCCGGCAGCAGCCGCACCGACGACCTGAGCGGGCGCGTCACGCGCAGCCGCGATTTCGTCGCCGGCGGCATCATGACGGCGGCCATCGTCATGTTCATCGGCACGGCCGGCAGCATCATGCCCGATGCGATCCGGCACTATAACGGCGCCGCAGTCTCGCCCAACAGCATTGCAGTCAGCGCCTTGCTGCTCAACATCGCGCTGATCATCTTCGGCTGGCGACGCTATAGCGAACTGCACCGCGAGATCGCCCACCACAAGAATGCCGAGGAACAGGCCAAGACGCTCGCCGTCACCGATCCGCTGACCGGCTGCCTCAACCGTCGCGCGATCGGCGAGGCCACGGCCAGCCTGATCGCACAGGCGACGCGGCGCGACATGACCGTCGCCTACCTGATGCTCGATCTCGACAATTTCAAGAATATCAACGACATCCAAGGCCATGATGCGGGCGACAAGGTCCTGGTCGAGGTGGCACGGCGGCTCAAGGCGACGATGCCCCCCAACAGCCATGTCGCACGACTGGGCGGCGACGAGTTCGCCTGCACCTTCATCTTCGACGCGGACTTCCCCGAGACCGTGCAACGTGTGGCCGAAGACCTGATCGAACAGGTCAGCAAGCCGATCACGGGCCCTGCCAGCAGCGGCACCGCCGAACTCACCGTTACCGCCTCGATCGGCATCGCCCGCGCCGACCAGTGCGACAACAGCCTCGACGTTCTGATGCGCCGCGCCGACATCGCGATGTACGCCAGCAAGAAGCACGGACGGAACCGCTATTGCTGGTTCGATCCGCGCATGGAGAACGAGGTCCAGTTCCGCAACAAGATCGAATCGGGCATGCGCGTCGGCATCGGCCGCGGCGAGTTCGTGCCCTATTACGAGCAGCAGATCGATCTCAACACCGGCACGTTGATCGGGTTCGAGGTGCTGGCACGCTGGAATTCGCCCGAGCTCGGCCAGGTCTCGCCCGACATCTTCATCCCGATCGCCGAGGATACCGGCATGATCGGCGACCTTTCCGCCTGCGTCATCCGCCAGGCGATGGAAGATGCACGCGGCTGGGACCAGAGCCTGTCGATCTCGGTCAATATCTCGCCCGTGCAGCTGCGCGATCCGTGGCTGGCGCAGAAGATCGTCAAGCTGCTGGTCGAGACCGGCTTTCCGGCCAGCAGGCTCGAGATCGAAATCACCGAAAGCTGCCTGTTCGAGAATATGGGCCTGGCGCAGTCGATCATCGGCAGCCTCAAGAACCAGGGCGTGCGCGTCGCGCTCGACGATTTCGGCACCGGCTACAGCTCGCTGGCGCATCTGCGCGCGCTGCCGTTCGACCGGATCAAGATCGACCGCAGCTTCGTCACCTCGATGAACGAGAGCAAGGAAAGCCGCGCGATCGTCCAGACCATCGCGCTGCTCGGCGAGTCCATGGGCCTGCCGATCACCGCCGAAGGCATCGAGGATGGCGACTTGATCGCGCATCTTGCCGAGATCGGCTGCGCCAAGGGCCAGGGTTTCCATTTCGGCCAGCCGCTGTCGGTCGAACAGGCACGTCGCCTGCTGGCCGAGCGCAACCTGCTCGGCCTGGGCTGGACACCCCAGCCGACGGTCAGCGCGGAGCCCGAACAGTTCACCGAACCGCAGCTGCGCGCCGCGCGCGGCGAGTGATCGCGCTTCCCTCGCGGGCGCACCCGCGTTAAAGCGCCGCCATGGCGAAACACCGCTTCCACAAGATGCACGGGCTCGGCAATGACTTCGTCATTTTCGATGCGCGGAGCCACGATCTCGCGCTGAGCGGCGAGCAGGCGCGCGCGCTGTCCGACCGGCATCGCGGCATCGGCTGCGACCAGCTGATCGTGATGCGACCCTCGCAGCGCGCCGATTTCTTCATGCAGATCTTCAACCAGGACGGCAGCGAGGCCGCAGCCTGCGGCAATGCCACGCGCTGCGTCGTCGCGCTGGCGGGGCGCGATGTCACGATCGAGACCGCTGCGGGTCTGCTCGGCGGGACGATGGCCGATGGTGCCGTGACCATCGACATGGGTCCGCCGGGCCTCGACTGGAACGCCATTCCGCTGGCCTATGCCATGGACACGCTGACCATGCCGGTGGGCTGGGAAGAGCTGGCCGATCCTGTCGCGGTCAGCATGGGCAATCCGCACGTCATCTTCTTCGTGCCCGATGCCCATGCCGTCGAGCTCGACCGGCTGGGCCCGATCATCGAGCATGACCCGCTCTTTCCCGCACGCGTCAACGTCAACGTCGCGCATCTCGCAGACGATGGCCTGCACCTGCGGGTCTGGGAGCGCGGCGCAGGGCTGACCCAGGCCTGCGGAACGGGCGCGTGCGCTACCGCCGTCGCCGCGATTCGCCGCAAGCTGGTGACCGGACCGGTGCCCGTCCACCTGCCCGGCGGCACGCTGATCATCGACTGGCAGCCTGGCGGCCGTGTGCAGATGACCGGCCCCACCACCCATGTCTTTACCGGCGAGATCGACCTCTGACGATCATGGCCGATACCGCCGCCCCTGCCCGTGCCGGTCCCGAGATCATCTCGATGGGCTGCCGCCTCAACATTGCCGAGGGCGAGGCGATGCGCGCGCTGCTGGCGGGGCGCGACGACGTGGTCGTGATCAACAGCTGTGCCGTCACCAACGAGGCGGTGCGCCAGACCCGCCAGGCGATCCGCAAGGCGCGCAAGGCACGGCCCGATGCGCAGCTCGTGGTGACGGGGTGCGCGGCGCAGACCGACCCCGCGATGTTCGCCGCGATGCCCGAGGTGGACCGGGTGCTTGGGAATATCGACAAGCTCGATGCTACGAGCTTCGATCCGCGCGCCAATGCCAAGGCCCGTGTCTCCGACATCATGGCCGTGCGCCAGACCGCGCCGCACATGGTCACCAGCTTTGCCGAACATGCCCGCGCGTTCGTCGAGGTGCAGAACGGGTGCGACCATCGCTGCACCTTCTGCATAATCCCCTATGGCCGGGGGAACAGCCGCTCGGTGCCCGCAGGGGCCGTTGTCGATGCGGTGCGCGCGCTGGTCGATACCGGCTATGCGGAAGTGGTGCTGACCGGGGTAGACGTAACCAGCTATGGCCCCGACCTGCCCGGATCGCCGAGCCTTGGGCTCCTGATCGAACGCGTGCTCAAGCTCGTGCCCAACCTGAAGCGCCTGCGCCTCTCGTCGCTCGACGGGGTGGAGGTGGACGACCGGCTGTTCGACCTGATCACCGGCGAGCCGCGTATCATGCCGCACGTCCACCTCTCGCTGCAATCGGGCGACGACATGATCCTCAAGCGCATGAAGCGCCGCCATAGCCGCGCGCAGGCGATCGCATTGGTCGAGCGGATGAAGGCGAAGCGCCCCGAGATCGCCATCGGCGCGGACCTGATCGCGGGCTTCCCCACCGAAGATGCGGCGATGCACGCCAACAACCTCTCGATCCTCGACGCCTGCGATGTCGTACACGGCCATATCTTCCCCTTTTCGCCGCGCGCGGGAACGCCTGCCGCACGGATGCCGCAGCTCGATCGTGCGCTGGTCAAGGCGCGCGCCGCAAAGATGCGCGCTGCTGCCCAAGCGCGGGCCGCGCGCTGGCGCGCCTCGCTGGTCGGCACCCGGCAGAACCTGCTGGTCGAGCGCGACGGGCGCACCGGCCATGGCGAGAATTTCGTGCGCATCGCTTTGCCCGCACCCGATCCTTCCCATATCGGGCGGATCGTGCCAGTGGCGATCACGGGACAGAGCGGCGACATGCTGACAGCGGAGATTGAAACATGAGCGAGGGCAGCTGGAGCGAGCGCCTGCTGGGCGGCTTTCGCAAGACGTCCGACAAGCTGACCCAGAACCTGACGGGGCTGGTCACCAAGTCGCGGCTCGACGAGGACCAGCTCGACGAGATCGAGGAAGCGCTGATCGTCAGCGATCTGGGGCCACAGATGGCGGGCAAGGTGCGCGCGCGGCTTTCCGAAGGCCGGTTCGAGCGCGGGCTCGACGAGGATGGCTTGCGCGAGATTGTCGGCGAGGAAATCGCCAAGTCGCTGCGCACGGTGGCCGAGCCGCTCGACATCATCGCCTTTCCGCGCCCGCAGGTGATATTGGTGATCGGCGTCAACGGATCGGGCAAGACCACGACCATCGCCAAGCTGGCGCATCTGTTCCAGGAACAGGATTATGGCGTGATGCTGGCGGCGGGCGATACTTTCCGCGCCGCCGCGATCGGCCAGCTCAAAGTGTGGGCCGAGCGGCTGGGCATCCCCATCGTCAGCGGCAAGGAAGGCGGCGACGCGGCGGGCATCGTGTTCGATGCGGTCAAGCAGGCGACCGCCACCGGCATCGACGTGCTGATCGTCGACACCGCAGGCCGGTTGCAGAACAAGCGCGAGTTGATGGACGAGCTCGCCAAGATCCGCCGCGTGCTCGGCCGTCTCAACCCCGAAGCCCCGCATGACGTGGTGCTGGTGCTCGATGCGACCAACGGGCAGAACGCCCTGTCGCAGATCGAAACGTTCAAGGAGGTGGCGGGCGTTACAGGGCTCGTGATGACGAAACTCGATGGCACCGCGCGCGGCGGCATATTGGTGGCAGCGGCCGAGAAATTCGGCCTGCCCATCCACGCGATCGGCGTGGGCGAGACGATCGACGACCTCAGGCCCTTCGATCCCGAATATCTCGCGCATGTCATCGCCGGAGGCACCAAGTGAGCGAGGAAATGCCGCAGACTGCCGCCGCCGAAGCCGTGGCCGTGCCGAAGAAAAAGTCCGAGGGCAGCCTGCTGCCGCTGCTGCTCGATTTCGGCCCGCTGCTGGTGTTCTTCGCGGTGTTCAAGCTGACCCAGAGCGACGGCGCGGCGCTCGCCAGCACCCGTGCGGCGATCAATGGGACGCTCGCGTTCATGCTCGCGATCCTGGTCGCGGTGGCGGTGTCGAAATGGCGGCTGGGCCGCGTGTCGCCGATGCTGTGGCTGAGCGCGGTGCTGGTCGTCGGCTTCGGCGCGCTGACGGTCTATTTCAACGACGAACGCTTCATCCAGATCAAGCCGACGATCATCTATTCGGGCTTTGCCGCGCTGCTGCTCGGCGGCTGGATGATGGGCAAGCCGCTGCTGCGCTACCTGCTGCAAGCCGCCTATGACGGGCTGGACGAGACCGGCTGGCTCAAGCTCTCGCGCAACTGGGGGCTGTTCTTCGTCGTCATGGCGCTGATCAACGAGGGCCTGCGCCAGTTCCTGACCTTCGAGACCTGGCTAACGGTCAAGGTCTGGGGCGTCACCGCCTTGTCCTTCCTGTTCGCGATGAGCCAGATCCCGATGCTGATGAAGCATGGCCTGGCGCTTGAAGGTGCTGAAGCGAAAGATTAAAAGAGCGCGCTGCGGCCTCGGAACAACAAGGAATCGCGAGCCGGTCCGATGATCGGTGCAATGCGATCATGCTGGAATGATGAGGATGGCCAACAAGCTCTTTATATTTGCATCCCTTTTGGTCGTGTGTGTGCCGACATCGGGTTGGGCATCGCCCAAAGTCGATCGCGGCAACGGCTTTTTCTTCAACAAGCCCGGAGCAACTGCCGAACTTGCGACGCGCGAGACCGAAAGCTGTCGGAAGCTTGCGAGCGGCGCCGAATCACAGATCAACACCATCGATGTCCTGGCCGGGGGCCTTGCCGCAGTCTTTGGCGGTGCGCTTGCCGATGGCGACCAGAAGCGGATCAACACGGAAAACTGCATGCTGATCCGCGGCTGGAACCTCTATGCGATGACGCGCGAGGAAGGCCGGGCGTGGAAGGCCTTGCCACAGGCTGAGCGCAACGCTGAGCTCGCCATTCTGGTCGGCGCCGAAAAGCCGGCACGCGGCAGCCTGCTGCGCACCTGGCACAACGACTATGCGGAACCGGCGCTATGGCAAAAGAACTGATGGCCCTGTTCAGCCTTGCGCTGGCCACCCCGGCCATGGCGCAGCTTTCCGATCAGGTCGACCTCAAGAAGCCAGAAGGACCCGTGCCCGCAGCCAATGAGGCGATGATCGTGCTGCGTCCCCATGCGCTGGGCATGGTGGGCGACAACCGTATCCTGTTCTACCGCTATGACCCGGCCACCAGGAAGGTCGCGCTGGACGCACAGGGCAAGCCGGTCGGCACCAAGATCACGTACAGCTATACGGTTTTCGGCGGGAAGAAGGGCGAAAAGGCGCTGCGCGTGGCGATTGTCCCCGCGGGCGATTACGTGCTGGCAGGCCGGACGTTCAACATGACCTATACCGACGTCTTCTGCCTCGGCGCGCCGCACTTTCGCGTCGAGCCGGGCAGCGTCACCTATATCGGCGACTTCGAGATGCTCGCGCTGGAGAAGATGGCGGACGGAGGGCGACGCAACGCCATGCGCTATTCTGCGGACCTGGAAGGGACGCGCCAGCAATTTGCTGCGGCCTATCCCCAGCTGTCTGCGCAACTGGAAGGCTGGCAACCGGCAAACGGTGCAACCTTTCAGTGCCTGGGCGATGAGTTCGTTGCATATCGCGTCCCCACCAGCACCAAGCCCTGAAATGGAAAACGGGGCTGCGACATCGTCGTAGCCCCGCAATATTCCAGGCCTGGCTTGCTGTCCAAACTGCAAGCCAGGCTATTGGACCCGAGCGATCAACCTTCCTGGTCGGCGCGCTCGGTGCCCTTGCCGTCGAGGTTCTGCGCGACGAATTCCCAGTTGATCGCCTTGTCGAGCACGGTCGACAGGTAATCCGGGCGGGCGTTGCGATAGTCGATATAATAGGCGTGTTCCCACACATCGAGCGTCAGCAGCGGCTTCATGCCTTCGTGCGCGACCGGCGAGTCCGCGTCGTGCAGCGAGGTGATTTCCAGTTTGTCGCCGTTCAGCACCAGCCAGGCCCAGCCGCTGCCGAAATGGCCGACGGCCTCGGCCTTCAGCTTGTCCTTGAAATCGGCGACCGAGCCGAAATCGGCCTTGATGCGCTCTTCGAGCGAGCCGGGGATCGACTGGCCTTCGGGGCTGAGGCAGTGCCAGAAGAAGGTGTGGTTCCAGATCTGCGCAGCGTTGTTGAACAGGCCCTTGTTGCCCTTTTCCTTCGCGGCGACGATCACCTTGGAGAGGCTCGCGCCTTCCAGGTCCGTGCCCTTCACCATGTCGTTCGCCTTGCCGACATAGGCATTGTGATGCTTGCCGTGGTGATAGTCGAAGGTTTCCGCCGACATCACGTCGCCGAACGCGGTCTTTTCAAAGGGAAGCGGGGGAAGCACGAAAGCCATGGGTCATCTCCTGTTTTGGAAAAGCGTTGGAACGATTGCCGCAACGCATATGGGCAATTGCGTAGCCGGGTAAAGGGTCAATGCGCGGGGTTCCCGCAATTACGGGAAGCACCTCATTCGGTTGCGATGCGCCAGGGCGGATAGCGCCGGTTCTCGCCGCCGAAATAGAGGCACAGCACATTGCCCGCCGGATCGCTCAGCCGCGCCTCGCGCCAGCCCCAGCTTTCGTCTCGCGGAAACTGGTCGATGGCGAAGCCTTCCGAGGCGAGCGCGGTGACGCGCACGTCGAGATCGGCGCATTCGAGATAGACCATGGCCCCGCCCGCAGGTTCGCCGACATGGATCGAGAGCGTTGCGCCATTGTCCGCCTCGAACCTGGCATAGCCATTGTCCGGGCTGTCGACGATCTGGGTGAGGCCCAGCGCGCGGTAGAAGGCCACCGACGTGGCATAATCGGCCGCGCCCAGCGTCACCTGGTTGAGATGCCAGCCGGGGGCGAGCGCATCGTTGCGCACCGCCAAATGCCCCATCGGACCGTTCGCCTCGACCAGTCCTGGCGCATCGCGCAGCGCCAGCCGCACGAACAGGCGCGCGCGCTCGATCGCGGCTTCCATCGGAACACCCTGCCCCAGCAGCGTCGCGATAGCGCTGGAGAGCGTGCAACCGGTGCCGTGGCTGTGCGGACTGTCGATGCGCGGATCGCTCCAGCGCGCCACCTCGCCCTCGCGGGTTACCAGCCGGTCGGTGACGGTCTCGCCCCCCGCATGCCCGCCCTTGATCAGCAGCGCGGGCGCGCGGTCGAGCACCGCCGCCTCGCCGCCCAAAGCCGCGAGTTCGGGCAAGTTGGGCGTGACGAGCGTGGCGCAGGCCATCAAGCGCCGGAACGCCGCGATGGTGGCAGCATCCGCCAGCACTGCGCCGCTCGAGGCGATCATCACCGGATCGAAGATCACGGGAACGCCCGGGTGCGCGACAAGCCAGTCGGCCAGCGCCTCGGCGATCGCAGGCGACCCCAGCATACCGATCTTGATGGCGTCGAGCCCGAAATCGCGCGCAACAGCGTCGATCTGCGCAACGACCAGGCTTGCATCCAGCACCTCCACCGCCCCGACCCCGCGCGAATTCTGCGCGGTGATCGCGGTAATCGCGGTCATCGCATGGCCGCCCAGCATGGTGATGGTCTTGATATCGGCCTGAATGCCGGCTCCGCCGCCGGAATCGGAGCCTGCGATGGTCAGGATGCGCGCGGGCCGTTCACCCATGCTGCGTAAACTTGCGCTCGGTCGAGCCGGGGAATTTCTCGAGCAGCTTCTTGGGACGAACCGGGCGGTCGACCAGCTCGCCGCCGCAATTGGGGCAGCGGTCGTCGAGCTCCTCGGCGCATTCCGCGCAGAAGGTGCATTCGAACGAGCAGATGAACGCGCCAGGGTCCTGCGCTGGCGTATCCGCACCGCAGCGTTCGCAATCGGGGCGCATTTCCAGCATCAGAGCGCCACCTCCGCCACGACCGCGCAGATGCGGTCGACCACCGCCTCGACCTGCGCGGCATCGTCGCCTTCGGCCATCACGCGGATGACGGGCTCGGTGCCCGACGGCCGGATCACCAGCCGCCCCTTGCCCCGCAGTTCCTCATCGGCATCGGCGATGACCTTCTGCACCTTGGGGTTTTCCAGCGGCTTGCCGCCCGAGAAGCGCACGTTCTTGAGCAGCTGCGGCACCGGATCGAACAGATGGAGCAGCTCGCTTGCCGGTTTGCCCTCGCGCACCAGCTCGGCCAGCACCTGCAGCGCGGCGACCGTGCCGTCGCCGGTGGTGGCATGGTCGGTCAGGATCATATGCCCCGATTGTTCGCCGCCGACATTGTAACCGCCCGCGCGCATCGCGCCGAGCACATAACGGTCGCCCACCTTGGTGCGGACAAGCTCGAGCCCCTGGCCCTTGAGATAGCGTTCCAGCCCCAGGTTCGACATGACCGTCGCCACCACGCCGCCGCCGCGCAGCCGCCCCTGGCGCGCCCAGCTTCCGCCGATCAGCGCCATGATCTGGTCGCCATCGACGATGGTGCCCTTCTCGTCGACCACGATCAGCCGGTCGGCATCACCATCGAGCGCGATGCCGATATCCGCGCCCGACGCCACGACCCGCTCCTGCATTGCCTCGACATGGGTCGAACCGACCCGGTCGTTGATGTTGAGCCCGTTGGGATTGACGCCGATCGCGATCACCTCCGCGCCCAGTTCCCAAAACGCGGAAGGCGCGACCTGATAGGCGGCGCCGTGCGCGCAATCGACGACGATCTTGAGGCCGTCCAGGCGCACCTGATCGGGCAGCGAGGCCTTGACCGCGTGGATGTAGCGACCGCGCGCGTCCTCGATCCGGCGGGCGCGGCCAATGGCTTCAGACGCGGCGAGCTGCGGATTGCCCGCTTCGAGCATCGCCTCGATCTGCATCTCGTCCTCGTCGGAGAGCTTGAAGCCATCGGGACCGAACAGCTTGATGCCGTTATCCTGGAACGGGTTGTGGCTGGCCGAGATCATCACGCCCAGGTCCGCGCGCATCGAGCGGGTCAGCAGGGCGACCGCAGGGGTCGGCATCGGCCCCACCAGCACCACATCCATGCCGACGCTGGTGAAGCCCGCGACCAGCGCATTTTCCATCATGTAACCCGAAAGCCGGGTATCCTTGCCGATGACGACGCGGTGCTTGTGGCTGCCGCGCAGGAAATGCGCGCCCGCGGCCTGGCCTACCGCCATGGCCATCGCTGCGGTCATGAAACCCTGATTGGTGCGTCCCCTGATACCGTCGGTGCCGAAAAACTTGCGTGTCACGCGTGAACCCCTGCCTGGTTTTTTCGCGGCTTAGCGGATTGGGCCGGGACTTGCCAACTCTGTCGCCAGCGGTCATGTCAAATCCCGTCATGCTGGACCCGTTCCAGCATCCACCGCGCCCCCGCAGCCAAAGCCGCGAGAGGCGAAATGGACCCTGGATCAACTTCAGGGTGACGGATCGCGCAATCCGTGTTTATAAGAAATCAGGATCGCGAACCAAACAGAATCATGAAGATACAAGGGCCCTGACTGAATGTTGAAAACCCTTCTGGTCCTGGGTGCTCTGGCCGTCGGCATTGCGCTGGGGATGGCGATCGGCGGCAATGCGCCGGGCCTCGTCAACGGCGCGGATGTGGTCGGGTCGCTCTGGCTGCGCGGACTGCAGATGACCGTCGTGCCGCTGGTGGTCACGCTGCTGGTCACGGGCATACTTCGCACCGCGCAAATGGCAAGCGCCGGACGGCTCACGGTGCGCGCGATCGCGACGATGATCGTGCTGCTCTGGGCGTCGGCCGCAATGGCGGCGGTCGTTACCCCCGCGCTGCTCGCCGCCTTTCCGCTGCCCGAGGCCGCGCGCGCCGCGCTGAGAGGGGCGCTCGCTACCGCCCAGCCGACCGGCGAGGTGCCGCCCTTTACCGAATTCCTGCGCGCGCTGGTGCCCACCAATCCGGTCGCCGCGGCCGCCAATGACGCCATCCTGCCGCTGATCATCTTCACGCTGGCTTTCGCCTTCGCCCTGACCCGGCTCTCACCGGAGCAGCGTGCGCCGGTGCAGGGCCTGTTCGCGGCGATTGCCGATGCGATGATCATCCTGATCGGCTGGGTGCTCGCGCTCGCGCCGATCGGCGTGTTCGCGCTCGGGCTGGTGGTCGGCTCGCGCGCGGGCGTCGCCGCGTTCGGCGCGCTCGGCCATTATGTGCTGACGGTCACCAGCGTCGGCGGTGTCGTGTGGATATCGGGCTTCGCGCTCGCCTGGATCGGTGGCCGGGTCAATCCCCTCGCCTTCCTGCGGGCATCGATCCCGGCCCAGGCCGTGGCGATCTCGACGCAATCCTCGCTCGCCTCGTTGCCGGCGATGCTCACCGGGGTGCGCGCGCTCGGCGTCGGCGAGCGCATTGCCGATGTCGTTCTGCCGATCGCGGTCGCATTGTTCCGCGCGACGGGTCCGTGCATGAACCTGGCCGTCGCCATCTATGTCGCGCATCTGATGGGCGTGGAGCTCGGTCCGGTGGCCCTGGCCGCCGGCGTCGCCGCCGCCGCGATCACCACCATGGGCGCGGTGTCGCTGCCCGGATCGATCAGCTTCATCAGTTCGATCGCACCGATCTGTATTGCCATGGGCGTGCCGGTCGAACCGCTGGCACTTTTGTTGGCGATCGAAGTCTTCCCCGATATCATGCGCACCTTGAGTAATGTAACCATGGACATGGCGGTGACGACGACTATTGCCCGCGCCGAAGGAGACAAAAAATGATCTATCGCAAACTGGGCGGGCTGCAGGTTTCGGCGCTGGGCCTGGGCTGCATGCCGATGGCGGGCATCGGAGCGGCGATGTACGGCAAGGCCGATCATCGCGAGTCCATCGCCACGCTCGAACGCGCGATCGAACTGGGCGTCACGTTCTTCGACACCGCCGAAGTCTATGGCCCCTATGTCAACGAAGAGTTGCTGGGACAAGCCATCAAGGGCCGCCGCGACCGGCTGGTGATTGCCACCAAGTTCGGCTTCCGGATCGAGGACGGCGGCTATCGCGGCGTCGATTCGAGCCCCGAGAATGTGCGTCGCGCTTGCGAGGGTTCGTTGAAGCGCCTCGGCATCGACACGATCGACCTTTACTACCAGCACCGCGTCGACCCCAATGTGCCGATCGAGGAGACGATCGGGGCGATGTCGCGGCTCGTCGAAGAAGGCAAGGTGCGCTATCTCGGCCTGTCAGAGGCAGGCGCCGACACCATCCGCCGCGCCGACGCCACGCACCCCATCACCGCGCTGCAAAGCGAATATTCGCTCTGGGAGCGCGGGGTGGAAGAGGAGATCCTGCCCTTGTGCCAGGACCTCGGCATCGGCTTCGTCCCCTACAGCCCGCTGGGCCGCGGCTTCCTGACCGGCCTGATCAGCCAACGTTCGGATCTGCCCGAAGGCGACTATCGCCTCAACGATCCGCGCTATTCGGAAGAGAATTTCGCGATCAACATGGGCGTGGTCGATGTGGTCGAGCAGATCGCCGTCGCGCACCGCGTCTCGCCTGCGCAGATCGCGCTCGCCTGGCTGCTGGCCCAGGGCGAGGATATCGTCCCGATCCCGGGGTCGAAGCGCCGTGCCACGCTTGAGGATTCGATGGCGGCTGTGAACGTGTCGCTGAGCGCCGCCGATCTCGACGCACTCGATGCCGCCGCGCCGCCGGGATCGACCGCCGGAGCGCGCTATGGCGAAATGGGCATGAAGATGGTCCGGCTCTGAACGATACAGCCCGGCGGCTTCCGTCGCGTCCGCCGGGCGATTGTCGCGATGTTACAAAACGAATTCCGAAACGCCATCAATCTGTAATTGTTGCGACGCACAAAAGACGCCGCTCGGATGCAGAGGGCGCGCATTCCACTCAATCTGAGGACATGCGCAATGCCCCGTTTTCCCCTTCGCGTCTCGCTCTTCTCGCTCGCCATCGCCCTGTCGGTGAGCCCTGCCCTCGCCCAGGATCAGGCCGATGCCGAGAGCGGCAGCGACAACACCATCATCGTGACTGCGCAGAAGCGCGAGCAGTCGATCCAGGACGTGCCGCTGACCGTCTCGGCGATCAATGGCGAGCAGATGGACAAGATCGGCATTGACGAGTTCGACGAGCTGTCCGCCTATATTCCCGGGCTCAACATTCAGGAGCAGAGCGCGAACAATCCCGGCTTCGTCATCCGCGGCATCACTTCGGATTCGGGCAGCGCGCAGATCGCGCCGCGCGTCACCATCTACCTCAACGGCATCGACGTCTCGCGCTCGCGCGGATCGTATTTCGACCTGTTCGACATCGACCGGGTGGAGGTGGTCAAGGGCCCGCAGGCAACGCTGTTCGGCACCGCCGCGACCATCGGCGCGATCTCGGTCATTACTGCCAAGCCCGAGCCGGGTTTCTCCGCCGACCTGCGCGGCAGCTACGGCAATTTCAACCTTTATGAGGGCCGCGCGATGATCAATGTCGGCAACGACAAGATCGCCGGGCGCATCGCTGCGTCCTACAAGAAGCGCGACGGCTATGTCCGCAACATCGCAGGCGAGCCCGGCACGACTTCGGCGCGCACCACCGGCAACACTCAGGCGGATCTCAACGGCATCGACCAGTTCGCCATTCGCGGATCGCTGCGCATCTGGCCGACCGCCGAGAGCACGATGGATTTCGTGTTCAACTACGAGCAGCAGCGCAACCCCGGCACCGCGTTCAAGTCCGGTTCGATCGCGCCCACCGGCGGCACCACCAGCCCGTACACGTTCGCCGAACTGGGCGGCGCGCCGGCCGATCTCAGCCGCGCGATCCTGGGCCTGCCCAAGCTCGGACTCAACCGCGAGGTCTATGATGCCAGCGTCACCTTCCAGACGCCCATGGGCGATGGCTGGTCGCTGACCTCGATCACCGGCTATCGCAAGTTCGACAGCCTCGAGACCTTCGACGCCGACGGCACCGCATTGTTCTTCCTCGAATTTGCCGAGGACGCACAGGGCGAGCAGATGAGCCACGAGACCCGCTTCGCCTATGACAGCGACCGGCTGCGCGGCTTTTTCGGCTTCAACGTGTTTCATGAAGAGGGCACGCAGGCCGTGCCGTTCCTGACCGATGAGGGCACCTATATCAGCTGCGCGCCCTTCCCTGCCTTTGCGCCGGTGCGCAACAATGTCGCCGCAGTGCTCGGCGTACCCGGCGCCTCGACCTGCGCCGCGCTCAACAGCCCGAATCCGGCGCGCAATGCCACCGCGATCCTGACGCGCGGCGCGGCGACCGTACTGCCTTATAGCAGCACCTTCACCAATGGCGGCAAGAACACGGTCTATTCGGGCTTTGCCGATCTGACCTTCGACATTTCCGACCGGTTCGAGCTGTCGGCGGGCGTGCGCTATCTCTACGAGGAGCGCGCCTCGACCTATACGGCCGTGCAGCCCGGCAGCCAGATCTTCGCCTCCTTGGGCGTGCGCGGCGTCTCGCTGCTCGGCGCGGTCGATACCGCAGGCCAGGTGTTCCGCGTCCGCGACAATTTCGATGCCTGGCTGCCGCGCTTCAACGCATTGTACCGCGTCACCGACGATGTGAACGTCTATGCCACCATCTCCAAGGGCCGCCGCTCGCCGGTGCTGAACCTCAGCGCCAGCGCGACGGCGGCTGGGCCGGTGCCCAATTTCACGCTCGTGGCAGAAGAAAAGATCTGGAACTACGAGGGCGGCGTCAAGGCGACGTTCGGCGGATTCTCGGGCTCGATCGGCGCCTTCTACCAGGATTATTCGAACTTCCAGACCAGCTTCTTCAACCAGCAGGGCCAGACCGTGCCGGTGAACGCAGGCAATGCCGGGAATTTCGGCGTGGAAGTCGAAGGCGCGCTGCGGATCGGCAACAACGTCCGCCTGTTCGCCAACTATGCCTATATCGATGCCAAGATCGAATCGCCCAATCCGGCATTCCAGGACAACCGTTTCCGCCTGCAGTCCAAGCACAAGGCGGCGGCAGGCATCGACGTGACGCTGCCGGTGGGCGACAGCGCCGAGCTGTTCTTCTTCCCGACGGTCACCTATTCGAGCAAGCAGTTCTTCGAAATCCCGAACAGCGAGCGGCTGAGCGAAGACGGCTATGTGTTGATCAACGCGCGCGCAGGTGTGCGCTTCGACGAGGGCCGCTACGAGATCACCGCCTTTGCCCGCAACCTTGCCAATGAGGATTATCTGATTGACGCAGGGAATACCGGCGGCGCGTTCGGCACCGCCACCTTCATCGCGGGCGAACCGCGCCTCTATGGCGTCCAGGTCGCGGCGAAGTTCTGATTGCTGCGTGTTGACGTGAAAAGCCCTCCCCCTCGATGGGGGAGGGTTGGGTGGGGGTGATCTTTCGGGATCGTGGTTCGGTTGGAATGATCTGCTGCTGGCTTCCGACCAACACCCTCACCCCACCGCTGCGACATAGGCAGCAAGCTGCCAAGTCTTCGCTGCCTCCCCCATCGAGGGGGAGGAAAGGATTTTAAGGCGTGAGGGCTGTGATGCCCCCCATATAGGGCACCAGCACTTCCGGCACGCGGACCGAGCCATCGGCCTGCTGGTAATTCTCCACGATCGCGACCAAGGTCCGCCCGATCGCCAGCGCAGAACCGTTGAGCGTGTGGACGAACTCGGTGCCCTTCTCGCCCTCGGGGCGGTAGCGGGTGTTCATCCGCCGCGCCTGATAGTCGCCGCAGTTCGAGATGCTGGCAATCTCGCGATAGGCATTCTGTCCGGGCAGCCAGACCTCGAGGTCATAGGTCTTGCGGCTCGCCTGGCCCATATCGCCCGCGCACAGCAGCATCTTGCGATAGGGCAACCCCAGCGCCTGCAGGATCGCCTCGGATGCGGCGCACATGCGCTCGTGCTCGGCCTCGGATTGGTCGGGCGCGGCGATGGTGACCAGCTCCACCTTCTCGAACTGGTGCTGGCGGATGAGGCCGCGCGTATCGCGCCCGGCGGACCCTGCTTCGGAGCGGAAGCATGGCGTCAGCGCGGTCAGCCGGATCGGTAGCTCGGCCGCGGTCAGGATCTGCTCGCGCACGCTGTTGGTGAGACTGACCTCGGAGGTGGAGATCAGCCAGCGGCCGTCGGTGGTCTGGAACAGGTCCTCGGCGAACTTGGGCAGCTGGCCCACGCCGAACACGGCCTCGTCGCGCACCAGATAGGGTGTCGCGCATTCGGCATAGCCTCGCGCGACCTGGGCATCGAGCATGAACTGGCCGAGCGCCCTGTTCATCCGCGCGATGCCGCCGCGCAGGAAGGTGAAGCGCGCGCCGGAAATCTTGGCCGCCGTCTCGAAATCCATGCCGAGTGCAGGCCCGATATCGGCATGTTCCTTGGGCTCGAAATCGAACTGCGGCTGATCGCCCCAGCGGACGAGTTCGACATTGCCGGTCTCGTCTTCGCCATCGGGCACATCGGCAGCAGGCAGATTGGGAAGCGCGGCGAGCCGCTCGGCCAGCGCGGCATCGCCTGCGCGCGCCTGCTCCTCGAGCTCGCTCAGCCGGGTCTTGAGCTCGGCCACCTCCGCCTTGAGCGCCTCGGCCTTTGCCGCATCCTTCTGCGCCATCGCCTGGCCGATCAGCTTCGACGCCTCGTTGCGCCGTGCCTGCGCCGCCTGCGATTCGTTCAGCGCCTCGCGCCGCTTGGCGTCGAGCGCGATGATTTCGGCTGCGACCGGCGGCTGCCCCTTGCGGACCAGCGCTGCGTCAAAGGCTTCGGGGTTTTCGCGGATGAATTTGATGTCGTGCATGGGCTGAGCCTATGCCCTGCCCGCCCGCCCCGATGCAATCCGCAATCGTGCGCCTGTCCATGCAAAAAGGGCGACCCCAAGGGATCGCCCTTTCCGCTAACGGTCGATGGCGGGCAGCGGTGACGGTCGCTGCCGGGCCGATCAGGCCGCGTTGCGCTTTGCGTCTTCCTTGCGCTTGGCGAAGCGGCGACGCGCTGCCAGTGCAACCGCACCTGCACCGAAGAGCAGGATGGCCGGCGGCGCAGGCACGTCGGTGCCGCCATCGGGCGGCGGCGGACCACCGCTCGAACCCGAAGAGGTGCTCGACGAGGAGGAAGACGAAGACGACGAACTGGAGCTCGACGAACCCGAGGAGCCGGTGCTGGTGCTCGACCCGGTGCTGGTGCCGCCAAAGCTCGACGAGGTGCTGCTCGAGGTGGCACCCGAAGAGGTGCTGGACGAGGTCGAACTGGACGAGCTGGAGCTGCTCGACGACGAGGACGAACCGCTCGAACCGCTCGAACCCGAGGACCCGGTCGATCCGCTCGACCCAGTAGAGCCTGACGATCCGGTCGAACCCGTGGACCCTGTCGAACCGCTCGAACCCGAAGAACCGCTGCTGGTCGACGAGCTGGAAGAGCTGCTCGACGACGACGAGGACGAGCCGCTGGAGCCCGAGGAACCGCTCGAGCCCGACGAGCCCGAGGAACCGCTAGAACCCGACGAGCCCGACGAACCGCTGGAACCGCCAGGCTTGCCCGGGTGACCGGGCTTGCCGGGATAGCCGGGCTTGTCGCCGCCTGACGAGGACGAACTCGAAGAGGAGGAACTGGACGAGGACGAGCTCGACGAGGAAGAGGACGACGAGGAGCTGGACGAGCTGACATTGCCCGAAGACGAGGAAACGTTGCCCGAGGACGTGCTGACGCCGCCCGTCGAGGTCGAAACGCCACCGGTCGAGGTGCTGACGCCGCCGGTCGAAGTGCTCACGCCGCCGGTCGAGGTCGAGATACCACCCGTCGAGATGTTGCCCGACGAGGTGCTGGTCGATCCGCCCGTGCTGGTGAAACCACCGGTCGAGGTGCTGGTCGATCCGCCGGTGCTGGTAAAGCCGCCGGTCGAGGTGCTGGTCGATCCGGTCGACGAGATCACGACGCTGCCGCCGCCACCGCCGCCGCCACCAAAGAAGCCGCCGAAGAAACCGCCGCCGAAGCCGCCACCGAAACCACCGAGGCCGCCGCCGACGACCACGGGGAAGCCGCCACCGCCGCCCGAGAAGCCACCCGAATCCTGCTGCGGATACGCGGGCAGAGGCAGCGGGATCGGCGCCTGCTGCGTCGTCACGGTCACGACCTGGGGCGTGGCCTGAACCGGCGTGCGGGCAACCATCCGGCGCGCGCGCTTGACCTTGCGGACCGGTGCCTTGGCCATCTGACGACCGCGAATCGGCTTGGTCGTCTTCGTCTGGCGATATTGCTTGACCTGGGCAGGCGGGGTGTCGGCGACATGGACAGCGCCACCACCGATGATCGCTCCGCCGCAAGTGCAGGCACACAGTTTTGCCAGGGCCATCCGTACAGACATTGTGTTTTCTCTCTCAGACCTGGGGCCATTCCGGGGCCCGTGGAGCAAGCACCAGGAGCCGGGGTCGGCGTAACGATATGCAACGCAAGCCAGAACAAAGCATTAATCTCAATGGTGTTAACCTTGATTTGACCAGCCGCGCGACAAAAATTTGCGCAATTGCCGGGCTTCGGGCACCTGCTGTCCCGATTTGAAACCGAAAAACGGCGCAAAATTAACCGATGCTATCGACCACGGCGGCTGGCAGGGCCGGATTTGGCATTGACGGTACGGCCTGCACACATGTGTCCGAAAAAGCGTCGATTAGTCCCTGATTCTAAGGTTTTTGCCGCTTGTATGCCCCCAAGCCGGTGGCTATAGCCCGCTGCAACCAAAGGCCGACGGGACGTGCCTGATCTGGGCGCGGAGCGGCGGTGCTGCAAACACCACCGGGAGCATTCAATGGCGTCCATCTCCACGGCTATCGATGACATCGATGTGCTGGCTAAGGCGCGCAGGAACATCGCGGGCGATTATTTTCCATCGCCCGACGAGGACTATATGTCCCCGCGCCAGCTGGAATATTTCCGTACGCTTTTGCAGGAATGGAAGCGCTCCATCCTGGCCGCGTCCAAGGACACGCTGCAGCAGCTGCAGGACGGCCCGATGCGCGAGCCCGACCTTAACGATCGCGCGTCGAGCGAGACCGATTGGGGCATCGAACTGCGCACCCGCGACCGGCAGCGCAAGCTCATCGCCAAGATCGATTCCGCGCTGCGCCGGATCGACGAGGGCGAATATGGCTATTGCGAGGTCACAGGCGAGCCGATCGGCCTGGGCCGGCTGGTCGCCCGCCCCATCGCGACGATGACGGTCGAGGCGCAGGAAGCGCATGAACGCCGTGAGAAAATCTCTCGCGACGACTGACGTCGGTCCCGCCCCGGCAGCCACCGGTTAACCAATTGGCGACACTCTTGGCGCTATAAGAGAGGCGTGCATCGCTTCCCTCCATATTGGGGGGAACTGCCTCTCTTGTCCCGCTGGAAGCCAGACCGATGAATATGCCTGTCAGCCCGAAATCTCTCGATGTTCAGGAGAGCCGTGCGAGAGACAGCCTGTTCCTGCTCGCCGAACTCACGCTGGAAGACAGCGGCGAGCGGCACAAGGTCAAGGTCCGCAATCTCTCCAGCGGCGGCATGATGGTCGAATCGGAGCTCGAGGTGGCCCAGGGCCAACGCATCGTCGTCGAACTGCGCAATATCGGCCATGTTCGCGGGCAGATTGCCTGGGTGCGCAGCGAGAAATTCGGCGTTGCCTTCGATCGGCAGATCAATCCCAAGCTCGCCCGCAAGCCGGTGGGTACCACGCAGGAAACGCCGCGCTTCCTGCGGGTGCTTGATGCCTATAGCCCGTCCTATCCGCGTCAGCGCTGACGCCCGGGCACCCTCTCCTTACCCATCATTTGCCGCGCTCGGCAGTTCGCCGTTCTGCGCGCCGATGCTCTGCGGGGCCAGCCGCTGATTGGCCGGGCTGCCGGTGAACGCGATTGGATGGCGCAGCGTGCGATAGGGTCCGATATGCGGCGCTGCCATGTCCATGAAGAAGCCGGTGGCCTTGAGATGCGGATCGTCAGGCACCTTCTCGATCGGATTGAACCGCATTGCCGGAATGTCTTCCTTGTCGAGCAGTTCGACCCATTCGTCGGTGGTCTTGGTCGCCGCGACCTCCTCGATGATCGCATAGAGGTCGCCTGTGTGCTTGGTGCGCTCCTCATAGGTTGAAAAGCGCGGATCCTCGAACACGCCCGGCCGTCCCCCGATCTCGAAGAATCGGGCCCATTGCCGGTCGACATAGGGAACGATGGCGATAAAGCCGTCCTTGGTCGGATAGGGCCTGCGCCGCGGGTTGATCGACCGGGTATAGCCGAACTTGCCATCGCCGGGGAAAGTCTGGCCGTACAGGTTCTCCACCATGTTGAAGAAAGTGAAGCATTCGAACATCGGCACCGATACGAACTGCCCCTCGCCCGTACGCTGACGGTGCACCACAGCAGCGAGAGTCGCGATCGTGGCGAACAGCCCCACCGTCTTGTCCGCGACCAGCGACGGGGTGTAGCTCGGCGGACCATCCGATCGCTTGGCATAGAGATCGGCCCAGCCCGATGCCGCCTGGACCAGATCGTCATAGGCCTGGCGCTTGCCATAGGGGCCATCGGCGCCATAGCCGCAGCAATGGATGTAGATGATATTCGGGTTGATCGCCTTGACCGATTCATAATCGAGCCCAAGCCGCGCCATGCCCGCCATGCGGACATTGTGGAAGAACACGTCCGCCTCGCGCAGCAGCGTTTCGAGCTGTGCCTTGCCCAGCTCTTCGCGCCCGTCGATCGTCACCGACTTCTTGTTGCGGTTGAGCGCCATGAAGATCGGCCCCAGATCACCGGTCGGCGAGGATCCGGCATAACGCATCATGTCGCCGGCATGGGTGCCGCCCTTGTTTTCCACCTTGATGACGTCCGCGCCCATATCGGCCAGCATCATCGTTGCCAGCGGCCCCATGACAACGCTCGACATGTCCAGAACGCGCACCCCGGCCAGCGGCCCGGTCGCCGCAGTTTCGCCTATCGTCCAGATTGCTTCAGCCACTTGGGCATTCCTCCTTGCTGATTACTGTCATATCGACTGTCACTTTAGGGGCACATCGGTCGTAAAATCGTTCAAAATCGGGACCAAATCCAAGGAAATGCGCCATTTCGGTGCGACTTGCCGGTTGCGAATAACACCATTGTGGAGCTAATGTCCGCGGCGCCGGAAGGGGTGTTTCGGTTTCGTACGACGAGTCGCATCCGTTCCCGTTGGGGGCTTTATGATATTGGGACTGTTTGAAAGCGCTGAACAGCGCAGCAAGGACGCGCGCGACCTGGACAATATGTTCAAGCGCTATGGCGATGATATCCTGAACGTGCTGCAGGCACGAGCCGACGATACCAAGCTGCGCGACCGTGACCGCAAGCACTGGGCGCGCCTGCTGCGCAAGGCCAAGTCGCGTTTCGGCTGAGGCGGGCAGGCCAGGGCTCATCGCATCACCGCCTTTGGTCGAAGCGACGACCCACCATCGCGCTGGCGATATTGACCTTCTGGATATCGATAGCACCACCGGCAATGCCCCAGCCCCAGGCGTCGCGCATGCGGCGTTCCATGGGATATTGGGTGGAATAGCCATAGCCGCCCATCAGCTGGACGGCATTGCCGGTTACCGAGCGCGCGATCTGGTTGGCGAAACACTTGGCCGACGAGCTGTCGAGGATCGACGGCAGGCCCTGGTCCGAATTGGCCGCCGCGCGCCAGATCAGCAACCTGGCCGCCTCGACCTCGATCTGCATTTCGGCAAGCTTCATCTGCACCGCCTGGAAGTCGACCAGCGGCTTGCCGAACTGCTGCCGCTCCTGGACATAGGCGAGCACGTCTTCCAGCGCACCCGAGGCCTGCCCCAGCGCCATGGTGGCATTGCCGCAGCGCTCGAGGTCGAACGCTTCCATCAGCCTGGCAAAACCGCCTGCCGGAACCACGATATTGCCTTCGGGCACCACGCAATCGTCGAACATCAGATCGGCCGAAGGCACGCCGCGAAAACCCATCAGCGTCTCGGGCTGGCCGAAGCTGAGGCCGGGCGAGCCCTTCTCCACCAGCACCGCGCCGATACCCTTGGCGCCCGGCGCGTCGGACAGCCGGGTATAGACCAGATAAGCGTCCGAATGCCCGCCGCCCGAGCACCAGCGCTTGGTGCCGTTGATGGTCACCCTGCCATCGGCGATCACGCCGCGAGTGGTAAGATCGGTCAGCGCGGTGCCCGCCGCAGGCTCGGACATCGATACGGCAACGATCATCTCGCCCGCGCAGACCTGCGGCACGATCCGCTGCTTGAGCGCATCGGGGGCGAAATGCTGGATCGCCCGCACCGGGCCAACGCACGCCTCGAACACAGGAAAGGCCACGGCGGAGCTGACCTTGGCCAGCTCTTCCAGCACGATCAGCGCGTCGAGATTGGATAGGCCAAGACCACCAAGCGCTTCGGGCGTGTTGATGCCGAGCAAGCCCATTTCGGCATAGCGGCGCACCATATCGCGCGGGACCGGGCGGTTGTCGCGTTCCAGCTCTGCGGCCAGGGGCAGCAGCTCGGCCTGCGCAAACCGGCGCACCGTATCGCGCAGCGCCACCTGCTCGTCCGAAAGGCTGAAATCCATCTCCACACCCCGTGTTAATCGTCCGGTTAACAACGGGATGCGGGAGAAACGGGCCCGCGTCAATGCCCAGTTCTGTCAGGCCGTGATGCGGGCCGGATTGCGGTCAGTCGCCGGTCAGGATGCGATCGACAAGCTGCTTCACCGTCGGCACGAAACCGTTGGAATAGAAGGGGTCAGTACCGAAATTATAGGCGGCATGGCCTGCGAACATCAGGTTCTTGTCCGGGTCGTCGCCATGCGCGATATTCTGCAGCGCCTTCTGGATGCAGAAGCTGCGCGGATCGGCGAGATAGCCGGTCGAGTTGTTGTCATGGTCCTTCCACGATGAGAACGCGCAATGCGACAGACAGCCCATGCAATCGGTCTGGTCCTTGCGGATTTCGGCGCGTTCCTCGGGGGTCACGAAGACCAGGGTGTTGTCGGGCGTCTTGAGCGCAGTGGTAAAGCCCTGCGCATCCCAGCGACGCGCGCGATCGAGATCGGCAGGGGCGACCCAGAAATTCTTGCCCTTCACGCCGCAATCAAGCTGCGCGGTATGTTCGCCCGCCATTTCGGTCGAGAAGGGAATCTGTCGCTCTGACCGAGCTTCCAGCAACTGGAGGAACGGGTTGCGCACCGCGCTCGAATAGAAGCCGGTCGGACTGAAGCGCTGGAGCAGCACATCGCCTTCCTGGATCTTGGTCAGCTCGTCCTTCCACTTTTGCGGGATCGGGCTTTCCTGCGTCAGCAGCGGGCGGGTGCCATACTGGAACGCGATCTGGCCGAGCTCGGGATTGTCGATCCAGTGCTCCCAGTCGCGCAGATACCAGACGCCGCCGGCCATGATGATCGGAACATCGTCCGAAATGCCCTCGGCGCGCATCGTATCGCGCAGCGCCTTGACGCGCGGATAGGGATCCTGCGGCTGGCGCGGATCTTCGGCATTGGAAAGGCCGTTATGCCCTCCCGCGAGCCAGGGGTCCTCATAGACCACCGCGGCCATCAGTTCGCTGACCTTGTGATAGGCGCGCTTCCACAGCGCACGAAAGGCGCGAGCAGAGCTGATGATCGGCAGGTAGTTGACGTTGTACTGCGCGGCGATCTCGGACAGCTTGTAGGGCATGCCCGCACCGCAGGTCACGCCCGCGACCATGCCGCGCGTGCGCTCAAGGATGCCGTGCAGGATTTGCTGCGCGCCGCCCATTTCCCAAAGCACGTTGATGTTGATCGCGCCCTGGCCGCCGGCGATCTCGAACGCGCGCTTGACCTGCGCGACACCGCCTTCGATGCCATAACGGATCAGTTCCTGGTGCCGTTCGGCGCGGGTGCGGCCGTGATAGATTTGCGGGATGACATTGCCGTTTTCGTCATAGCTGTCGGCATTGACCGCCGACACCGTACCAATGCCGCCCGCTGCGGCCCAGGCGCCCGAACTGGCGTGATTGGTGGCGGAAACCCCCTTGCCGCCCTCGATCAACGGCCAGACCTCGCGTCCGCCATAGATGATCGGCTTCAAACCCTTGAACACGTATCCGCTCCCACTTTGCCCCATGCCGGTATAGGCATGCTGCGCACAAAAAGACCAATGAAAAACCGATGAATGCCGCTGCCGGTTGCCTCTCAGGACCCGGGCTGATCGCAACCCCTGATCCTGCCCGGCTGCAGTGCCGGGCCAACCGCTTCGAACCGCGCGAAATAACCCGCGATATCGGGCTTTTCGATGAATTCGACCAGCTTGTAGCCCACCGCCTCGAACTCGCAGAAAAGGAGCTTGGGCGGAATGCCGTGCCGGTTGGTCGGTCGGTCGACATCGACCACGATCACCTGCCCGCCCTTTTTCAGCGCCGGCCGCAACCGCCAGATGAACGCATAGGGTTCGGTCACCTCATGATACATATGGACCATGAAGATGCGATCGAAGCTGTTCTCGGGAAGGCGCGGATCGTCGATATCGCCGGGCTTGATCGAGACATTGTCGAGCCGCTCGCGCTCGACGCGCATACCCAGCCGCTTGAGCGCGGCATCGTCGATGTCCTGCGCCAGCACGCGGCCCTCTGCTCCCACGCGCTCGGCCAGGCGCACGGTATAATAGCCGTTGCCCGCGCCGATATCGGCCACGGTCATGCCCGGGGCAATCCCCGCGAGGTCCATGACCTTGGTCGCCTCGTTGCGGTCGTCGCGGGCTTCCTCGTTCGAGAATTCGTTGCTGACCACGCCCGCCACCGGGCGATCGGCGCGGGGGAAAGTACGCGCGGTCTCGGGTCGGTCGCTTTCGTCACTGGGGGCCGGCTGGCAGGCGGCGAGCACCGCCGTTGCCAGCAGCAACCACGCAAACCGACCCGGACGGTCAGTCGACATCTTCGACATCGACCTTCTCGCCGGTGACCTTCTGCGACAGCGCAGCGGCCATGAACGGGTCGATCGCACCGTCGAGCACGTCGCCCGGAGAGGTGGAGGTCACGCCGGTGCGCAGGTCCTTGACCAGCTGATAGGGCTGCAGCACGTACGAGCGGATCTGGTGTCCCCAGCCGATCTCGGTCTTGGCGGCATATTCGCCCGAAGCCTCGGCCTCGCGTTTCTGCATCTCCGCCTCGTACATCCGCGCCTTCAGCATGTTCATCGCGGTGGCGCGGTTCTTGTGCTGCGAACGGTCGTTCTGGCTGGCGACGATGATGCCCGAGGGAATATGCGTGATGCGCACCGCGGAATCGGTGGTGTTGACGTGCTGGCCGCCCGCACCCGATGCCCGATAGGTGTCGATCTTGAGGTCGCTTTCCTTGATGTCGATCTCGAAACTGTCATCGATCACCGGATAGACCCAGACGCTCGAGAAGCTGGTATGCCGCCGCGCCGAGCTGTCATAGGGCGAGATGCGCACCAGCCGGTGCACGCCGCTTTCGGTCTTGGCCCAGCCATAGGCGTTCTCGCCCTTGATCAGCAGGGTCGCGGACTTGATGCCCGCCTGTTCGCCCGCGTGATAATCGACCAGCTCGACCTTGTAGCCGCGCCGCTCGGCCCAGCGCGAATACATGCGCTGCAGCATCTCGGCCCAGTCCTGGCTCTCGGTGCCGCCCGCGCCGGCATGAACTTCGAGATAGGTATCGTAGCTGTCCGCCTCGCCCGCGAGCAGTGCCTGCACCTTGTCGCGCTCGGCACGCTCGGACAGCGCCTTCAGCGTCGCCAGCCCTTCGGCCACGGTCTCGTCATCGCCCTCGGCCTCGCCCAGCTCGACAAATTCGATCGCATCGGCCATTTCCTGGCTGATCTCGTTGACCGTGCCGATCGCCTGTTCCAGCCGCCGCCGCTCGCGCATCACCTCTTCGGCCGATTTGGGATCGTTCCACAGCGTCGGGTCCTCGACGCGCGCGTTCAGCTCGTCGAGGCGACGCAGCGCGCGGTCCCAGTCCAGGAACTTGCGGACCAGCGCCAGCGCGGCGTTGATGCTATCGATATGGGCCTGCCCTTCGGCACGCATGGGGGTCACTCCTGATTAAATCGTGCCGCGCTCTAGCCTATCGCCCGGCAATCGCAAAGCCCTGCGGATATGGTGATTGAACTTGGCCAGCGATAGCCTAGATTCGCAGGATGCACGGCACCCCCGGCCCGGTCACCATCGATCTCAACATGCTGATGCGGGCCTATGCCATCGGCATCTTCCCCATGGCCGATGCGCGCGACGATGTCGATGTCTTCTGGGTCGAGCCGGAAATGCGCGCGATCCTGCCGCTCGACGGCTTCCGCTTTTCGACGTCGCTGCGCAAGGCGGTGCGGCAGGACCGGTTCACGGTCACCTGCAACCGCGCTTTTGCCAGGGTGATCGCAATGTGCGCCGAATCCGCCCAGGGCCGCGAGCAGACCTGGATCAACCGCACCATCGAGGCGAGCTTCATCGCGCTGCACAAGCAGGGACGCGCGCACAGCATCGAGTGCTGGCGCGATGGCGAGCTGGTCGGCGGGCTATACGGGGTCGAGATCGGCCGCGCGTTCTGCGGCGAGAGCATGTTCAGCCGCGCGACCGATGCCAGCAAGGTCGCGCTCGCCTGGCTGGTCGCGGCGATGCGCAAGGGCGGGCTGACGCTGCTCGACTGCCAGTTCATCACCCCGCATCTCGCATCGTTGGGCGCGATCGAACTGCCACAGGGTGAATATCTCAAGCTGCTGAACGAGGCGATCTGCGATTCGCCCTATGCGCCGCCTCGGGTGCAGCGGCCGCATCCGGTAATGCCGGGGCTTTATTCGGTATCGGTCGAAGGGGTCGCCGGGCCCGGGGCCGAATCGGGGCTGGTCGCGGGGTTTGCGGCACTGGCCGGAGCCGATGCGGTTGGCGCAGCCGACGAACCGCCCTTGCCGGCTTCCTCGACCGGCGCATCTTCACCCGGATATTCCATCGCGCACTTCTTGACCCAGACGTCGTAGATCGGGTGCTCGACGACGTTGAGCGAGGGCGATTCCTTGAACACCCAGCCAGAGAACACGCGCTTCCACACCGGATCGGACGAGCGGGTTTCGCGCTCCTGCACCAGCAGTTGAACGAACGCGCCGGTTTCGGGCACCTGTTCCCAGGGCGCGGTGCGCTCGCAGGCCGAAAGCCGGACGATCGCATTGCCGACACGGCGCGATTCGCCTGGCTTCATCTCCAGATCGCGGGTTTCGCCGTTGCGCTTGTTGAGCAGCGCGATGGTGGCGACGCGCTGCGCCATTGGCGTAGCCTCGCCTGCCGCAGCCGCCTGGACCGGCGGCGGGGTGGAGGGGCGAAGCGCAACCTTCTTTGGGACGGACTGCTGTCCGCGGCTAAACAGCTGGTCGCCGAACTGCATCCAGGCATAGACGCCTGCCCCTGCGAGCGCGGCGACGACGATGAGAATGGCGAGGATTCGCCCGCGCGTCACGCCTCGGGCGTCCACGCTTCATAATCGCCGGTGGCAGCGGCGCGAACGCCGCCGCGTTCCAGCGCACCGGCGGGACGATAGGCGGCCGGCGTGCCGGTCAGGTTGGGAACATAGTCCTTTTCCCAGATCCGCGGCGGCGGAAGATGGCTTTCGGGAATCGCATCATAACTGTGGTGCAGCCAGCCATGCCATTCGGAAGGAACGCGGCTCGCATCGTTGGCGCCCTTGTACAGCACCCAGCGGCGCTCCTTCTGGCCCTTTTTGGGCTTGGAGCGGAAATAGGTGTTGCCCTGATGGTCTTCGCCGACCTTCTCGCCGTTCAGCGCGCTGAACAGATGCGTTCCGACGGTCGCCCCGTCCCACCAGGTGAAGATTTTTGCCAATAGTCCCATGAGCGCCCGCTTAATGCCAAGCGACCGAAAGGGGAAGATGCTTTTGCACCGAAAAGGCCGGGCAACACGCCTTTGCCGCTGCAGACAAAGGTGAAGCGGGACAGCAGAGCCATCCCGCTTCTATCCGTAGGTGCGACCCGTCAGGATAAGATGACCAGGGCATTGCGGCCCCGGCAATCAGGTTCAGCCAGCCAGCGCCATCTGCTTGTCGGAAACAAGCCGGTGCATCGCCTTTTGCAGCTTCTCGAACGCCCGCACCTCGATCTGGCGGACGCGCTCGCGGCTGACATTATAGACCTGGCTCAGCTCTTCGAGCGTCTTTGGATCATCGACCAGTCGGCGCTCGTTGAGAATGTGCCGCTCACGCTCGTTCAGCGATTCCATCGCTTCGCCGAGCAGCTTGTGGCGAATCTCTGCCTCCTGCGCATCGGCAACGGCAACGTCCTGCAGCGGCGCGTCGTCGGTCAGCCAATCCATCCACTGGCCGTCGCCATCCTCGCGCACCGAGACGTTGAGCGACGCATCGCCGCCCATCGCCATACGGCGGTTCATGTTGACGACTTCGGTTTCCGACACGCCCAGCTTGGTCGCGATAGCCTTGACATCGTCGGGATGCAGATCGCCATCTTCAAACGCGCGCAGGTTGTTCTTCATCCGGCGAAGGTTGAAGAACAGCTTCTTCTGCGCTGCGGTGGTGCCCATCTTCACGAGGCTCCAGCTGCGCAGGATATATTCCTGGATCGACGCCTTGATCCACCACATCGCATAGGTGGCCAGGCGGAAGCCGCGGTCGGGCTCGAATTTCTTCACGCCCTGCATCAGACCGATATTGCCTTCGGAAATCAGCTCGCTCACCGGCAGGCCATAGCCGCGATAGCCCATCGCGATCTTCGCCACGAGGCGCAGATGCGAGGTTACCAGCTGGGCAGCAGCCTCGGGATCCTGATGTTCCTGATAGCGCTTGGCCAGCATATATTCCTGCTCGGGCTTGAGCAGGGGATATTTGCGGATTTCGGTGAGGTAACGGTTCAGGCTGGCCTCTCCGCCAAGGGCGGGGATGGTGGCCGGGACACTACGGGTCTCGCTCATTTTTTCCCTTTCTGCCAATCCGTTATGCGGGCCTCGATGGAGCGCCCGTCATGGGGATCGCATTTCGACTTGCAACCTAAACACGCAATCTATCCAAAAGTTCCGCCATGTCGGCCGGAATCGGACTAAAAAAGTCGCATTCAGATCCAGTCACCGGATGTATAAAGCCCAGCCGTTGGGCATGCAATGCCTGACGCCGGAAATCCGCCGTCTTGAGCAGATCGCGTAACGGCTTTGGTGGCCGGGAATAAAGCGGATCGCCGAGCAGCGCATGGCCGATGCTGGCCATGTGCACGCGCACCTGGTGCGTCCGCCCGGTCTCCAGCCGGCACTCGATCCGGGTCGCGTCCCTGAGCCGCTCCTCGGTGCTATAGTGGGTGACGGCATGCTTGCCCTTCCCCTCGCCCACCAGCGCCATCTTCTTGCGGTCATGGTCGCTGCGGCCGATATTGCCGCGCACGGTCCCGTTGGCCGGATTCGGCCGCCCCTGCACGACCGCGACATAGCGCCGGTTGATCGAATGCTCGGCAAATTGCGCCGCCAGCCCCAGATGCGCGGCATCGGTTTTGGCGACGACGAGCAGCCCCGAGGTATCCTTGTCGATCCGGTGGACGATGCCGGGCCGCGCCACACCGCCGATGCCCGAAAGCTGGCCCCGGCAATGGTGCAGCAGCGCATTGACCAATGTCCCGTCGGCATGCCCCGCTGCCGGGTGCACCACCAGCCCCGCAGGCTTGTCGACCACCAGCAGATGCTCGTCCTCGAACACGATGTCGAGCGCGATGGCCTGCGCCTCGGCGTCGAGCGGCTGGGCCTGCGGCAGCGCGACGGCATAGGCCATACCCGCGGCCAGCTTGACAGAGGGCCGATTGGCGATCCTGCCGTCCAGCGTCACCGCGCCTTCGAGGATCAGCGTCTTGATCCGCTCGCGCGACAGATCGGGTTCCGCCTGGGCGAGGCCCGCATCGATGCGCAGACCTGCCGCACTCTCGGGGATCGTGCCGGTCCTGACCTCGCCTGCCGAACTGGTACTGGATTGCCCATCATTCATCGCTATCCTCTGGCCGATGCCGGTCCTGCTTTCAAGCGCGCTCCACCACCAACTGCTGGCCGAGGCCGCAGCGGCATTCCCGCACGAATGTTGCGGGCTGCTGTTCGGCTCGCCCGATCGGATCGACGCGGCGCAGCCTTGCGCCAATGTCGCTAGTGATCCGATGCGCACCTTCGAAATCGATCCCGCAGCGCTGATCGCGGCCGAGCGCTCGGCGCGCAGCGGAGGTGCCCTGCTGATCGGCTATTATCATTCGCATCCCAATGGCCGCGCCGAGCCATCACCGCGCGACGCCCGCGATGCAGCGCGCGACGACCGGCTGTGGCTGATTGTTGCCGACAACAGGATCACCGCCTGGCAGGCCAAAGCGCATGGCGCGCTGCACGGTGTTTTCGATCCCGTCGAAATCCTGCCGCCCGCCTCATGACCGGCTCGGTTGGGCGTCCGCGTTACATGATGGTGCATTAAGGCTTGAACCCATGCGGCATTTTCGCCACATCGACCGCAAGCGGCATTGCCCCGTTATTTGCCCTTTTCTTTCCGATTATCGCCACAAGGCCCGCATCCCACCATGCCCAGCACCGCAGACATGAACGAAACCGAACTCGCCAGCCTGTTGTGCTCGCGACTGTGCCATGACCTGCTCAGCCCGATCGGCGCGATGAACAATGGTCTGGAGCTGCTCGCCGACGAGACCGATCCCGAGATGCGCGCCCGCTGCATCGAGTTGCTGAGCGACAGCGCACGCGCCTCTGCCAACAAGCTCAAGTTCTTCCGCCTCGCCTTTGGCGCAGCGGGGGGCTTTGGCGACAAGGTCGATGTCAGCGAGCCGCGCCAGCTGATCGAGGGCCTGGTCGCCGACAAGCCGCGCGTCGAGATGCAATGGCACGTGCCCAGCGCCATGCTCGCCAAGCCCGCGGTCAAGGTGCTCTTGAACCTCGCGCTGATCGGGCTCGATGGTCTCGTGCGCGGCGGGCAGCTGATCATCGCGGCGGAAGAGCAGGACGGCACGTGCGAAATCGCGGTCAACGCAACCGGCCCCAAGGTGGTGATCGATGAATCGCTGGCGGCAGCCTTGCAGGGCGATATCGGCGGCGCAGTGCTGAGCCCGCGCACAGCGCCCGCGTTCATGATCGAGCGGATTGCCCGGTCGCATGGCGGCACCATCCAGCTGGCCGCTGCGCCGGAATCGCTGGTCATCGGCGCGATGCTGCGCGTCTGAGCCTTGAGGCCGGATCGCACCGCAACCTGATCTTAACCATATTCGGCGCAAACCGTCCGCCAGCGCTTGCGGACGGTGACGATGGACGACCTGATTCAGGAATTTATTGCTGAGACCCGCGAAACGCTGGACGCGCTTGCCAGCGAGCTGGTGCTGTGGGAGCAGAACCCGCGCGACAGCGAGCGGCTCGATGCGATCTTCCGCTTCGTCCACACCGTCAAGGGCAGCTGCGGCTTCCTCAACCTTCCCCGGTTCGAACGGCTGAGTCACGCGGCAGAGGACGTGCTGGCACAGGTGCGCGATGGCCGGCGCGATGCCTCGGCGCAACTGGTCGACGCGGTGCTCGCGGTGATCGACCGGATCGGCGAGCTGATCGTCGTCATGGAAACCGGCGAGGCGCTGCCCGACAGCACCGATGCCGACCTGATCGCGGCGCTCAACCGCGATATTGCTCCGCCCATGCCCGATCCGGACGTCGAGGACGTCGCCTTGCCATCGGACTCAGACCAGGCGCGCAGGCAGGCGGTTGTTCGGTCGATCCGCGTTCCGCTGGAGCTGATCGATCATCTGATGAACGGCGTGTCGGACATGGTACTGGCGCGCAACGAAGTCGCCCGCTGCCTGCGCGACGAGCAGAACGGCACCACGCTGGAAAACGCTTTCGAGCGGCTCTCCGCCTGCATCGCCGACATGCGCGACGCCATCGGCCAGACGCGGATGCAGCGGATCGAGCGCATCTTTTCTCCCCTGCCCCGGCTGGTGCGCGATCTGTGCGCAGACCTGGGCAAACAGGTCGATCTGCGCACCTCGGGCAGCAATGTGGAGCTCGATCGCGAGATGATCGAGATGATCCGCGACCCGCTCACCCATATCATCCGCAACGCGATCGATCATGGCATCGAAACGCCTGCCGCGCGGCGGATTGTCGGCAAGCCCGAAACCGGGCGGCTGAGCATTGCCGCGCGCCAGTCGGGCAACCAGATCCTGATCGAGATCAGCGACGATGGGCGCGGGATCGATACCGAAAAGCTCGTTGCCCGCGCGCTGGCCGCGCGCATCCGCAATCCCTCCGAAGTCACGGGCCTCAGCGAACGCGCCCGGCTCGAGCTGATCTTCGCGCCCGGACTTTCCACTGCCGACCATGTCAGCGCCATTTCCGGGCGCGGCGTAGGCATGGACGTCGTCCGATCCAATATCGAGCGGATCGGCGGCTCGATCGATCTCGAGAACCATCCGGGACGGGGTCTGCGCGTGATCCTGCGCGTCCCGCTGACGCTCACGATCATTCCGTGTCTGACGGTGCGGGCCGGCGGGCAGGAATTCGCGATGCCGCGATCGGCGATCCGCGAGATCCTGTTCGACAGCAACAGCCAGGTGCGCATCCAGCAGGTCGGTGGCTGCGACCTTGCCTATCTTCGCGGCGAATGCCTGCCCTATGTCGCGCTGGAAACGCTGCTGGGACTGGACGTCGATCGGGAGCCGCAGGCGCGGCACCGCACGATCATTTCGGTCAACGCCGCATCGGACCTGCGCTATGCGCTGTCGGTCGAGGCGGTGATCGATCACGAGGAACTCGTGGTCCGTCCCGGCGCGCCCGTGATCATGGCCGACGGCCTCTACGCGGGCACCACCCTGCCCGACAACGGGCGGCCGATGCTGCTGCTCGACCCGCTGGGACTGGCGCATCGCGCCCGCCTGAACGAAATGCCGAAGCCCGCACAGGCACTCGACGAAGAGGAAGGCGCATCGCCGAAGATCGACGGCGGTTCGGCCTTGCTGTTCAAGGAATTGAGCGGCGAGTTGCGGCTGATCGCGCTGGCCGCGGTCGAGCGGGTCGAGGATGTCGACAGCACCCGGCTCGCCATGGCGGCAGGCCAGATGCGGCTGAGCATCGACGGCGAAAGCCGCGCCGTGATCGGCCTTTCGGCGCGTCCCGAGGCCCCCTTCACCAAGTTGCTGCATCTCACCGACGGCCGCGTTCATGCGCTTTATGCCGTCGACGATGTCATCGACATCGTGCGGCTGCCCTCGCATGTCGAACCCGCGCCGCAGCCCGGACTGATCGGCGGAGTCGCGCTGATCGGCGATCTGCAGCTCGAGCTGCTCGACGTGCACTGGATCTTCAGCATGCTGCCGGGCGCAGCCCCCGCCACCGACCGGCCCGTCTGCCGCCTGATCGGCGAAGACGACGCCTGGACACGCAGCATCCTGGCTCCCCTGGTAGCAGCAGCCGGCTATAACCCGGTCTTGACGCGGCCCGACGATGCGATCGATGGCAATGCCGCGATCAGCATCATCGTCGGCGACCTGCCCGTCGCCCCGTCCGCCGTCGGCGGTCAAGTCATCCGCCTGAGCGATACCCTGGCCTCCGCCAGCGCCGACGCGGACACCATCTACCGCTATGACCGCGCCGGCCTGCTCGGCCGCCTGATCGCGGGCCAGCAGAGGCAAAGTGCATGAAGGACCTCTTTCTCATCGCCATCATCGCGGGCGAAACGGTCGCATTCCCGTCCGAGCGGATCGACAGCGTCGTCAAGGTGCGCGAGTCGGTCCCGGTGCCCTCGGCCGCGCCGTTCATCTCGGGCCTGTTCGCGCTGCGCAGCCGGGTGCTGACGCTCATCGACTGCCAGTATTTCGTCACCGGCGAACCTGCCGAACTGATCCCCGGTCAACCCGCCATCGTGGTCAATATCGGCGGGTGCAGCTATGGCCTGCTGGTCGATGACGTGCTCGACGTCGTGCCGATCCGCACGGCGCCGCTGCCGCTGCCCAGCCAGCTGCCCGCAGGCTGGAGCGAAATCGGGCGGTCGCTGCTCGAGCACGATAGCGAAACCCTGTTGCTGATCGATCCCGATTACATGGTCAATCCCGCCATGCGCCGCGCCGCCTGACCCGAAGCGGTGCGTCCAAAATTCAAAAGCCTTTTCGCGCCGTTAAGCTGCTGCTTACCAATGGGCCATACATTCATCCGCAGCGCATGTGCCGCAGGGAGGCCGCTTTGATGAAAACGTGTCTGGTCGTCGATGACAGCAAGGTGATCCGCAAGGTTGCGCGGCACATTCTGGAAACGCTGGATTTTGCCGTGTCCGAAGCCGCTGATGGTAGCGAGGCGCTCGACCATTGCGGCAGATCGATGCCCGATGTCGTCCTGCTCGACTGGAACATGCCGGTCATGGGCGGCATGGAATTTCTCTGTGCGCTGCGCAAGGAAGAGGGCGGACAGCATCCCAAGGTCGTGTTCTGCACCACCGAGAACGGCCGGGGCCATATCCAGGCGGCCATCGAGGCGGGCGCCGACGAATATGTGATGAAGCCGTTCGATCGAGAGACGCTCCACAGCAAGCTGCAGATCGTCGGCTGCGCCTGAGCCGCAGCGGAAGGAAGGCGGCCATGCCGGGGGCGGGACAGCGGGCAACAGCTCGAACGGGATTTCTCCGGGCGGTGCCGCATGGTGCGCAAAGCCGCGTGCTGATCGTCGACGACAGCCTGGTCACCCGGTCGATCATCCAACGCATCGTCGAATCGCTGTCGGGCTTCGAAGTGGCAGCAAGCGTGCCATCGGCCGAGGCAGCGCTCGACTTTCTGGCGCAGCATAGCATCGACATCATCATCCTCGATATCGAGATGCCGGACCGTGACGGGCTCGACGCCCTGCCCGATCTGCTGCAGCGCAGCCAGCAGGCCTGCATCCTGGTGCTGTCGTCGCATTGCGGCGATGGCGCCCCTGCCAGCATCCGCGCGCTTGCCCTCGGCGCCAGCGATACATTGGCCAAGCCCGACCGCCAGTTCTACTCGCGCGAATTCGTCGGCGCGCTGCACCAGCGCCTGCAACTGCTCGCCGATGGACGCCGCTCCCGGCATGATCCGGTACCAGTCGTGCTCGCCCGACCCGCGCTCACGCTGTGTCCGCTGCAGTGTATCGCGATCGGTTCGTCCACCGGCGGCATTCCGGCCATCCACCAGCTGCTCACCGCGCTCGACCCGCGCGTCGATGCGCCGATCCTGATCACCCAGCACCTGCCGACCGACTTCATGCCGCATTTCGTGCGGCATATCGACGAACTGAAGCTGCGCCCGGTCAGCATGGCGGTTCAGGGCGCTAGGCTGCAGCGCGGACATATCTATTGCGCGCCCGGCGATGCACATCTGGGTCTGGAAAGAGCCGACGGCCAGGTGCGGATCGATCTGCTGCCCGACTGGCCGGCCAGCGCGTACAAGCCATCGGTCGACCCGATGATGCAGGCGGTGGCGCGCTGTTTCGGCGCGAGCGGCGCCGGGGTGATGCTGAGCGGTATGGGATCGGACGGACTGGCCGGCGCACGTGCGCTCGCCGAACAGGGGGCTCCCGTTTACGTGCAGGATATCGAAACGAGTACCGTCTGGGGCATGCCCGGCAGCGTCGCGCGCGCAGGCCTGGCCAGCGTGATCCTGCCGCCCGCCGGGATAGCCGGGTTCATTGCCGATTGCTGGCTGGAGAGCGCACCATGATTCATGCCCAGCCCGCAGCCGATGCAACGCGGATTCTTGCCGGACTTCTGGAGACGCGGACCGGCCAGCAGATCGCGCCCAGCCGCTACTGGCGGATCCAGACCGCGCTCGCGCCGCTGCTCAAGCAGCATGCCATCCCCGATCTGGACGCGCTCGTCGCGGTGCTCTCCGATCCCGAGAACGAGCGGCTGCTGCAGGAATCGCTCGAGCTGATGCTCAACAACGAGAGTTTCTTCTTCCGCGACATCGCGCTGTTCGCGACATTGCGCAGCGAAGCCCTGCCCCAGCTGCGCGAGCGTCGGGCCACGCGCAAGTCGCTGCGCATCTGGTGCGCTGGCTGTTCGACGGGACAGGAAGCCTATTCGGTCGCGATGCTGATCGATACCGACCGCGAGCTCTGGGATGGCTGGAACATCGAGATCGTCGGCACCGACATTTCCGCCTCGGTGATCGCCAAGGCAAGATCGGGCCGCTACAGCCAGTTCGAAATCCAGCGCGGCCTGTCGGTCGATTACATGCTGCGCTATTTCACCCAGGACGGCGAGGATTGGGTGATCGATCCGCGGCTGCAACAGATGGTGCGCTTTCAGGAGGACAACATCCTCAAGCCCCGCACCGAAAAGGGCCGGTTCGACATCATCCTGTGCCGCAATGTGCTGATGTACTTTGCCCCCGAAACGCGATCGATCGCCTATGCCAAGCTCGAGCAGACGCTCGAGGACGACGGCCTGCTGATGCTGGGCGCGGCAGAAACGGTGATGGACCAGACCGCGCTGTTTTCCAGCGCGCGCGAGATGCGCGGGCTGCATTGCAAGGCGGTGCCGGGCCGCACCGGCCTGTCGGCGCTGCCCCCGCCGCTCGCCTGATCGTTCGCAAGCGCAGCAAAATGCTGTTCTAGCCGGGCATTTGCCCTATGCCTGCGCGCATGCAGCCCGATTCGCACCTCCAGGACCTGCCCGAACGCGGCTTTGGCCGACTCGACTGGGCCGTGGCGGTGATGATGATGATGCTCTGGGGCTTCAACATCATCGCGATGAAATCGGCGGTGGACAGCGCAGGCGCGCTGCCCGGCGCGTTCCTGCGCCAGGCGATCGTCGCCCTGGTCTGCCTGCCGTTCCTGCGCATCGTGCCGGGGCGGATGAAGCTGATCGCGACGCTCGGCGTGCTCAGCGGCGGGCTGTTCTATGTCGCGGTCGGCCTGTCGCTCAAGGTCAGCAACAATGTCAGCGCGCTGGCCATCGCGGGCCAGCTCGGCGTCCCCTTCTCGCTGATCCTCGCGGTCATCTTCCTCAAGGAGAAGATCGGCATTCCGCGCCTGATCGGCATCGTGCTGGCGCTGTTCGGGGTGATGCTGCTGGTCTTCGATCCGGCGGCGGGCAAGGAGCTGCCCGCGATCGCCATCTCCGCGGTCGGCAGCCTGATCTGGGCCACCGCAACGCTGATCCAGCGCAATCTGGGCGGCATCGGCGTGCTCAACATCAGCGGGTGGCTCGGGCTGATCGGATCGCTCGTCATCCTGCCCTTTGCGCTGCTGCTCGAGCCCGATGGCATGGCCAAACTGCCGCACCTCACCGCAGAAACCTATGCCTGGACCGCCTATGCCGCGATCGGATCGAGCATCGGCGGCCATGGCGCGATGGTCTGGCTGCTGCAGCGGCACAGCGTATCGACCGTCAGTCCGCTCACCATCCCCACCCCGGTCATTTCGGTCGCCTTTGCCACCTGGTGGTTCGGAACGCCGCTGACCTGGCTGATGATCGCGGGTGGATTGATCGCGCTGCTGGGCGTCTCTATCGTGGCGGTTCGCAACGCCCAGAAGGCACGCGAGCTCGCCAAGGCGCGGCTGATGAAGGAAGGGACCAGATCTTGATCGACACCCCGTCGCCGAATTTCGACGAGCGCAAGCTGCCGATCAATATGCTGGTGCTGCATTATACCGGGATGCAGGACGCGCCCTCGGCGATCGAATGGCTCGCCAACCCTGCTTCCAAGGTCTCCGCCCATTATGTCGTGACCGAGGACGGCCAGATCATCCGCATGGTCGACGAGGCCGACCGCGCCTGGCACGCGGGCCGTTCGCACTGGCGGGGCATCACCGATGTGAACAGCGCCAGCATCGGCATAGAGATCGTCAATCCCGGCCATGAATTCGGCTATCGTCCGTTCCCCGAGGAACAGATGTCGGCGCTGATCCCGCTCGTTGCGGACATTGTCGACCGCTACAACATCCCGCGTGCCAATGTCGTCGGGCACAGCGACATCGCGCCTGCGCGCAAGCAGGACCCGGGCGAGCTGTTCGACTGGCAAAGGCTGGCGCGCGTCCGCCTCGCTCTGCCGATCCCCGACGGGCGGCTGGTCGATCCCTATTGGAGCGACGGCGCGTTCATGCTCGCGCTCGAACGCTTCGGCTATGATATCAGCGACGGGCGCGCGGCGACCACCGCGTTCCAGCGACGCTGGCGGCCCGGCACCATCACCGGCGAGATCGACGGCGAATGCCGCGCGATCCTGTTCGCGCTGCTGCTCGATCGGGACGCGGGGCGCACGCGCTGATTGCGTTCCCGCGCGATCCCGGCTAGGCCGCACGCAGCCAGAGGGTCGGGCAGCCGCGGCCCCGTTGCAAAACGGGGGCGAGGAAAGTCCGGGCTCCACGAAACAGGGATGCCGGGTAACGCCCGGCGGGGGCGACCCCAGGGACAGTGCAACAGAAAGCAGGTTGCCTTGGGCTTCGGCCCGGTAACAGTGAAAGGGTGCGGTAAGAGCGCACCGCGCGACCGGCAACGGATCGCGGCACGGTAAACCCCATCCGGAGCAAGACCGAATAGGGGCGGATTTGGCGATACGGTTTCTGCTTGCAGAGGCGCGTCCCAGGGGAGTTTCGGCCCCTTGCCGCCCGGGTTGGTTGCTTGAGCGGTGCAGCAATGCCCCGCCTAGAGGAATGGCTGCCCATGACCGGCAACGGTCAGGACAGAACCCGGCTTACAGACCCTCTGGCGATTTTGGGAATGATGAAAAACGGCCTGGGGCCGATCGTGCTCAGAGCGAGGCAAGCACCAGCTTGGACGGCACCGAATAATCGATGGCGGCGGGCGACTGTTCCAGTTCGTTGAGATCGCACTGCGCAAAATCCTGCGCCGCATCGCCGCCGGCATAAGCCGTCGAGCCCAGCACGAACGTCGCCATCATCGCGATGGAGAGCATGGCTGCGAACATCAACTGGCGGCTCATTGGTGGCACTTCCCTGAAACGTCTTTAATCGCAATCTATGCTGCGGATGCGAGATAGATAGCAGGCCAGTGGTTTCAAGACCCTTAGCGTTCGACGAACGACATGGGAGAGCGATGAAGGGGGCGTGGTCGTTGCGCAATTGCCGCGCCGGCTGTAGTTTCCCCCCTAGATCAGGGGGATCGCCATGGGGACGCCAAAGTCGCTGGTTCATCATCTGCTCGCCGGGGCGGCTCTAACGCTGGCCGCCATGGCGCCCATGGTCGCCTCTGCACAGGCGCCCTTGAGCAAACCCGGCGCCGGGCGCAAGGAATGCGGGGCGGCGGCGCAGACGCAGCGGGTGGCGCTGCTGATCGGCAATGGCGGCTATGACGGGGCCGACTGGGACGGGCTGGACAATGCGGCCAATGATGTCGAGCGGCTGTGCGATGTCTTTGCCCAGGCCGGGTTCCGGGTGATCCGGCTGGTCGATGTCAACGCTGCCGCTGCGCGCAGGGCCGTCGACGAGTTTGCATCGCTCTCCGCTGCGGCCGATACCGCGCTGATCTATTATGCCGGCCATGGCTTCGAATTCGGCGGAGAGAACTATCTCGTCCCCGTCGATGCGCCGCGATTTGCCAGCAAGAATGGCCTTGCCGAGCATTTCCTGCCGCTCGATGCGCTGATGGGCGCGGCCAGGGCCCAGCGGTTCAACCTGTTCTTTCTCGATGCCTGCCGATCTTTCGACGCGGTGGTCGAGCTCACTGATCTCGACCCCGGCGGGCGCGATGGAACGGTGAGCACCATCGGTCTGCCGCGCGGCGGCAAGGGCGTGGTGTTCTATTCAACCGTCAAGGGCAGTCCGGCGCTCGACGATGCCCCGCCCGAGGCCGATGCGATCAGCCCGTTTGCCGCCGCGATCGCCAAGTACAGCGCCACGCCGGGGCTGGAACTCGACCAGTATCTCAAGATCGTCGCGCGCGATGTCGAGGAGCGCACACGACCGGTGATCGATCCGGCGCAATATCCGGTGCGCTACGGGCAGTTTCGCGAAGATTTCTTCCTGATGCCGCTGCCCGGCAGTTCGATGCAGAATGCTGCAAAGCCGCCCGCAGGCACAGCGATCGGCGGGATTGCAGGGGCGCCTGCCCCCACCGCCCGTGTCCGCACGGGGGCGATTCGCAGCAGCCCCGGCGCGCTGCTGATGATGATGCCGCAGACGATGACCCTGCTTGCCGACTTGACGCTGGAACGCCTGGGAACCGAGGACGAACCCTATCTCGTCGCCGATCTGCTGACCCGGTCGAACGTGCCCTCGCTGTTAGCCGCAGCGGAAACGAACGACGATCCGGTGGCGCAATATCTGCTGGGCTATATGTACGAATTCGGGGTGGGCCTACCGAAGGATCTGGTCGCAGCACGCACCTGGCTCGAGAAATCGGCCGCGAAGGGACATCCCGCAGGGCAGTTGGAACTGGGCTATTTCCTGCGCGCACATGCGCCGCAGGAAGCCGCGCGCGCCCGCGAACTCTACGAGCTTTCAGCAGCGCAGGATTATGCCAAGGCCAAGTCGCATCTCGGCGATCTGCTGATCGTCGAGGCACGCAGCGAGCGCGATCCGGCGAAGATCAAGGCACTAACGGATCGGGCACGCACTCTGTTCGAACAGGCAGCCGCCAAGGGCCATCCCTTCGCTATGTTCGCTCTGGGAGCACATATCGGCGATATGAAGACCGCCACGACGATGCTCAATGCGCTCGCCGACAAGGGCAATCGCGAGGGCGACCATTGGTTGTGCGAACTGGCTTATTTCCGCAATGCGCTGAACAGCGCCGAGGCCGAGCGCCACTGCACGCGCGGGGCTAGCGGCGGTTTTGCAGGGTCGCAGTTCCTTCAAGCGCGGCGCCATGCGGACGGGTTGGGCGTACCGCGCTCGCCCAAGGAGGCCGACTACTGGGCCAGGCTGGCGCTTTCGCACAAGGAACTCGATCCGGGTCGGCGCGCCGTGCTTGCCAGCATCGTGCTGCCCGATCGCGCTACCCCCTAGCCCTTCCCCGCTCGCATCGCTAAATGCGCGTGATGGCAGGCAGACGATCCACCGACTGGGGTTTCCCGCGCTGGCGCGGTTATGGCGCTTCGCGTGAAGCGCAGCAGGTGCGGATGTGCGATCGGCATGGCTGCGATCAGCCGGGCAACTGTCCTGCCCCCAAATCCCCCAACAGCCGCGACCGCTGGTATTTCTGTGAACGCCATGCTGCCGAATACAACCAGGGCTGGGACTATTTTGCAGGCCTTGACAAGGAAGAGGCCGCGGCGCGCGCAGCGGAGGAACAGCGCGATGCCTCGGGCTATCGTGAGTCCGCCTTTCACGGCTGGACTGGCTCGGGCGACGGATCGCGCAGCCGCGACGAGATGCGCGCGCTCGATGTGCTCGAATGCGATATGCATGCCGAGTTCGAGGAGGTGAAAAAGGCCTATCGCCGCCTCGCCAAGGCCAATCATCCGGATACCAATCAGGGCGACAAGGAAGCCGCCGCCCGCTTTCAGGCGATCCAGGCGGCCTATGCGGTGCTGCGCAGCGCGGAAGAGCGAAAGACCTGGAAGGGCGTGTAATCGGCCCGCTGCGCCCCTATCTCCCCCTCATGAAAAGCGAAATCAACGCCAACTGGTCGCATGCGCTGCTGGTGTGCAAGAAGTGCCAAAAGCGTGCCAAGGCGAGCTTCGGCCCCGAGGGCGACCGCTCGCTCGCCAAGGCGCTCAAGCGCCGCCTGCCCGCAGGCAAGGGCCGCAAGGCGCGGCTCGGCGTGATCGAGGTGCCGTGCCTCGACATCTGCCCGAAAAAGGGCGTGGTGCTGATCGACACCCGCCAGCCTGATCGCTGGCAGATCGTGCGCGAGGATGCCGATATCGACCGGCTCGCCGAAGACCTCAGCGCATAGCAAAAGGCCCCTCCCGTTGCCGGGAGAGGCCCTTCATCGCCAGGGTAGTGGCGAAATCAGCGGCAGCGCACGTTGCCGCGGTCGATCTCGCGACCAATGGCTGCGCCGCCCAGACCGCCGATGATAGCACCTAGCGTCTTGTCGCCGCGACCGGCAACGGCGTTACCGGCCAAGGCGCCGACACCAGCGCCGACCAGCAGACCGGTGGTGCCGTTATCGCGGCGGCAGTAATAGCGGCCGTCATTGCCGCGCCAGTAGCGGTTGTTGCGCGCCTCGCGGCGACCGTCACGACGGCCCTCGCGATAGGCGCGGCGCTCGTCGCGACGCTGGAATTCAGCGGCATCCTGCGAATAGAAATTGGTCGAGACCGGCAGGGCGACCGGGGCAGCAGGCGCGGGGTTCAGAAACGCAGCGGCGCTGGCAAGGGCAAGGTTCAACATGGTTCGTCTCCACAATGTGCTCCGGACGTTTGGCCCGGCTCGAACCTAACAACATTCATCCTCAAAGGCAGTTTCATGAACGGGAAACAACAAGCGCGATTCCGTGCTTTTCGCCGACGAAGCGACCCATTTCAGCGATGAACCGTTAAACAGCTTGCAACGAAGTGCTGTCTTATCCATATAAGACACATGCTGAACATCCTCTCCATCATCATCGGCCTTGTGGCACTGCTGCTGGCCATTCCCGCCTTTCTGCCGCTGCTGGGTGCGCTCAACTGGCTGATCGTTCCGATCGCGCTGGTCGGCGTGCTGCTGGGCTTCCTGTCGAGCAGCAACACGGGTCGCAACCTGTGCCTGATCGTGCTGGTGGTCTGCATTATCCGGCTATCGCTTGGCGGCGGCATCCTCTAACGCGCCGCCATGAGCGGTGAAGCCAAGCGACTGAACGGCCTGCCGGAAGCAGTGGGCGCCTATACCATCTGGGGCTTCATGCCGCTGTTCTTCAAACAGCTGCAGGGGATTTCCCCGGTGGAGATCGTCGCGCACCGCGTTATGTGGTCGGTGCTGCTGGTGCTCGCCATCCTCTGGGCGCGCAGGTCGTTGCACGAGTTCCTGACCGCCATCCGCGACCCGCGCACCCGCCGCTTCATGATCGCCAGCACCTCGCTGATTGCGGCCAACTGGCTGATCTATATCTGGGCCATCACCAACCAGCATATCCTGGCGGGGAGCCTGGGCTATTACATCAACCCGCTGATCAACGTCGCGCTGGGCGTGCTGTTCTTCAGCGAACGGATGAACCGTACGCAGCTGATCGCAATCACTCTGGCGGCCGCAGGCGTGCTGGTGCTGGCGAGCGAATCGCTCGCCTCTATCTGGATCAGCCTGTCGCTCGCGGGGTCTTTCGGCCTGTATGGCATGGTGCGCAAGATGGCGCCGGTCGGCTCGCTGCCGGGCCTCGCCTGCGAGACGGTGCTGCTGCTGCCCTTTGCGATCGGTTATGCGCTCTGGGCCCATCTCTACGATCCGACGCCGGGCTTCGGCTATTCGCCCTATACCAACGCGTTCCTGATCGCGGGCGGCGCGATCACCACCATCCCGCTGCTCCTGTTCGCGAGTGCCGCGCGCAAGATGCCCTTGTCGACGCTCGGCTTCGTCCAGTTCATCGGTCCGACGATCCAGTTCATGCTCGGCGTTTTCGTCTATGACGAACCGTTCACCCGTGCGCACGCGATCTGCTTCGCGCTGATCTGGAGCGCGGTGGCGGTATTCTGTCTGGATGGGGTGCGCCGCTCGCGAGCGGCGCGGGTGGCTCAGCCAGCGGCCTGACCGTCATTGCAGCGAACGCGGGAATGCCGCTCAAATTTCGGAGCCGGTAAGGACGCGGGACCCCCGCTTTCACGGGGGTGGCGTGGAAAGAGGTCAGCGGAGCAAGGCTTAGCCCGCCGAAACCAGGCCCTTTTCCTGCATCAGCGTCTGCAGTTCGCCGGCTTCGAACATTTCCATCATGATGTCCGACCCGCCGATGAACTCGCCCTTCACATAGAGCTGGGGAATGGTCGGCCAGTCGGAGAATTCCTTGATGCCCTGGCGGACTTCCATGTCCTGCAGCACGTCGACGCTCTCGTAATCCACCCCCAGATGGTCAAGAATGGCAACGGCGCGGCTGGAAAAGCCGCATTGCGGGAAGAGCGGCGTGCCCTTCATGAACAGAAGGACGTCGTTCGCTTTAACGATCTCGGCAATACGGGCCTGTGCGGTGTCGGTCATCGGGATGCTTCCTTGAATATGCAGATGACAATTAGCTGGGAAGCGCGGTGGTCAGTTGCAAGGCGTGGAGCTCCCCGCCCATGCGCCCGCCGAGCGCCGCATAGACCGCGCGCGTGCGGGCCAGCCGCGTCATCGGGCGGAAGCTCTCCGCCACGACATGCGCGGCATAATGGTCGCCATCCCCCGCAAGATCGGTGATCGTGACCTCGGCATCGGGGATGCCCGCCTTGATCAGCGCCTCGATATCGGCAGCGGCCATCGGCATGGCTCAGTTCGCCTCTTCGATGAACTGGCGGCGCGCTTCGGCCATCTTGGCTTCCAGCGCGGTGCGCACGCCCAGCTCGTCGATATCGACGCCAGCCGACACGAGATCGCCGAGCAACTTGCGGATCACGTCCTCGTCGCCCGCTTCTTCGAAATCGGCCTGAACGACCGACTTGGCATAGGCTTCGGTCTCTTCCGGGGTAAGGCCCATCTGCTGCGCGGCCCAATGCCCGACCAGGCGGTTGCGGCGGGCCGTGATGCGGAACTGGAGGTCCTCGTCGGCGGCAAATTTGGCTTCGAATGCGCGTTCGCGATCATTGAAACTGGTCATGTCGATCCCTTGTTGATCATGCAGGTCTGACGCTAGCGCATAGGCCGAGCCAGGCGCAGCGGCAAGCGCCAAACCGCATGATTCCGCTGGTTACATCGTCACGACAAGCTTGCCGATTGCCTCGCGATTTTCAAGCTTCGCGATCGCTTTCGGTGCATCGGCAAAGCTGAAGCTTTCCGAAATGCGCGGCGAGATCTTGCCCGCTGCCCACAGATCGAACAGCTCGGCGATATTGGCGGCGTTGCGCTGGGGCTCGCGCGCGGCGAACGCACCCCAGAACACGCCGCAGACATCGCAGCTCTTGAGCAGCGTGAGGTTGAGCGGCAGCTTGGCGATCCCGGCGGGGAAGCCGACGACAAGGAAGCGCCCTTCCCAGGCCATGGCACGCACTGCCGGTTCCGAATAGTCGCCGCCGACCGCGTCATAGACGATGTCTGCGCCGTTCGGCCCCACGGCCTGCTTGAACGCGTCGGCCAGCGCCTTGGACTGCGCCTTGTCGAACGGCTGGCGTTCGTAGACCACGGTCTCGTCCGCCCCCGCTTCGCGCGCGGCCTTGGCCTTGTCCTCGCTCGACACCGCCGCGACGACGCGCGCGCCATAGGCCTTGCCCAGTTCGACCGCTGCCAGGCCGACTCCGCCGGCGGCGCCCAGCACCAGCAGCGTATCGCCCGGCTTGATATGTCCGCGATCCTTGAGCGCGTGGATCGAGGTACCATAGGTCATCAGCAGCGATGCGCCCTGTTCGAAGCTGAACTGATCGGGGAGCTTATAGGCCCCGGCGGCCGGAACCGCCTTCTTTTCGACCAGGCCGCCAAAGCCGGTGCCCGCGATCACGCGGTCTCCCACCGCCCAGCCGGTCACGCCCTCGCCCACCGCCTCGACGATCCCTGCAATCTCGCTCCCAGGCGCGAACGGGCGCTGGGGTTTCAGCTGATACATGTCCTTGATGATCAGCGCGTCGGGGAAGTTGATCGAACAGGCCTTGACCGCGACCAGCAGCTCGCCGGGTCCGGCCACCGGCGCATCGACCTCTGTCATTTCCAGCGTTTCGGGGCCACCTGCGGCGTTCGACAAAAGGGCTTTCATGGTTCGGCTCTCTCCAGTTGTTTGTGATTTTTACCCGTCATCCCCGCGCAGGCGGGGGTCCCGCTTGATGGAATGCTAGGCGCAGAAGCGGGATTCCCGCCTACGCGGGAATGACGAATTCATGCAGCTGCAGGCACCAGCCAGGGCTTCTCGCTGGCCAGCCTCGCCTCATAGGCGCTGATCGCGTCGGTCTTGGCGAGCGTCAGGCCGATCTCGTCCAGCCCCTGCATCAGGCATGTCTTGCGGAACGGATCGATCTCGAAGGTGAAGCGGTCCTGGAACGGTGTCGTCACCGTCTGGCTTTCCAGATCGATATGGATCGGATCGGTCGCTGCGACCTCCATCAGCCGGTCGACCGCTTCCTGCGGCAGGACGACGGTGAGGATGCCGTTCTTGAAGGCGTTGCTCGAGAAAATGTCAGAAAAGCTGGGCGCGATCACTGCGGTGATGCCGAGATCGGTCAGCGCCCAGGCGGCATGCTCGCGGCTCGACCCGCAACCGAAATTGTCGCCCGCGATCAGGATCGGCGCGCCTGCAAATTCGGGATCGTCGAACACATTGCCGGGCTCGGCGCGTACCGTCTCGAACGCTCCCTTGCCAAGGCCTTCGCGGCTGATCGTCTTCAGCCACTGGGCGGGGATGATGATATCGGTATCGACATTCTTGCGCCCAAAGGGGATGGCGCGTCCTTCCACACGATCAATCGGTTGCATGGGGTCCCTCGGTCGCTTCGGCACCGGGCTCTTCGGGCTTGGGAGCCGCCCCGGTCTTGGGCTTGGTGAACTGCTTGCCGACATAGAGCAATGCCGCTGCCAGCGCCGCCGATCCCACCGCCGCGCCAGCCATGGCGCCGCTGGACCAGCCGTTCTTCTTGTCCTTTGTCACGTAATCCTACTCCGCTGCCTGGGGAAATGCCGGCAATTTCTTGATGTCTGCCGGTTCGTGCTGAATGATCACTGTCGCCCCCAGATTGTCGGCCAGTTTCTTGAACCGGTCAAGCGAAGCGAGCGTTTCGGCACGATCGTAATTGAAGGTGGGCACGCCGTTGCTCTTATAATTTTCCGTAAAATGCGCGAGATCGCCGGTGAGCAGCACCGGCTTTTTCTTCAGCCGCACCAGCAGGCCGTTATGCCCCGGCGTGTGTCCCGGCAGGCGCAGCATGGTGATAGAGCCATCGCCGAACACGTCCTTGTCGTTCGCCACCGCCTCGACCTTGCTGCCGCCCTTGATCCACGGCTCGAACGGCTTGGGATCGGCACCATAAGTCGCGGGATCGGTCGTCACCACCTGCCAGTCGTTCTTGCCGACGAGCAGCGTCGCGCCGGGAAACTCGGCGAGCTGGCCGATATGGTCGAAATGATAATGGCTGACAGCGACATATTTGATCGAGGCGGGATCGACATTCAACGTCGCCAGCTGTTCCTTGATCGTCAGGGTCACGGTCGCGTCCATCGCGGCCTCGTTGTCGAGCGGCTTGCCCTTCATCGCGGCGGGCAGCCCCGTGTCCCACAGCATGTAATCGCTGCCATGCTGGATCAGATAGCAGCTGCTCGCGAGCTGCTTCGATTTGCCGGTATAGGCTTTGGTGTCGGAAAAGGCGTTGAGATCATTGGCCGCGACCGTCCCGCAATCGAGCCGCCACAGCTTGACCTCGGCCTGCTGGGCGGAGGCGGGGGTGACGGCGAAGGACGCACCCGCCAGCGCAAGAAGGAAGCGCAGTTTCATGCAGAATCTCCGATTATCGTGACATTGCAGGCCCTGGCCGCTGTTGCCAGTTGCTGATCGAATGTTGCCAATGGCAGGCCCTGGCTGATCGCACAATGGAGATAGGCAGCATCATAGACGGTGAGATCATGCTCGCGGGCCAAGGGCAGCAGCACGGCAAACTGGTCGAACGGGGCAAGGCCCGACAGTTCATAATCGAGCAGCCCCAGCAGGCTCAAAAAAGCGGGCGCATCGCCCGGCGCGCAGCGCTCTCTCCGCTCGCCCTGGCGGATGCCATTGGCCATTTCTGCAAACCAGTGCGGCGGCACGACGACCCGATGATCGTCGGTCATCGCATGAATCGCCATGGAAGCAGGCGTTTCCTCGTCCCGGAACAACCAGGACAGTGCTACCGACGCATCCAGAACGAAGCGCTCCACGCCTAGCGCCGCCCCTCATTGATCAGGTCCTTCGCCGTGATGTCATTCCCCAGCGTCGGGCCATGTTCCCTGCGCCAGGCGATGAACGACTCGCGCGCGCGCCGCCGTGCCTCGGTCTTCTGGCTTTCGCTCTCGTCGGGATGGCCGAGCCTCGCCACCGGCTTTCCATGGCGGGTGATGATGATGCTCTCGCCCGCCGCCACCCGATCGAGCAGGCTGGAAAACTGGGCCTTGGCCTCTGCCGCCGAATAGGTGGTGGGGCGCATGTCCATGGCTGGACTCCTGAACTTTTGACCAAATTACTATAGGATTCTGGTCAAATCAACTCGCGTACATCGGCCAGCCGTCCGGTCACCGCCGCTGCCGCCGCCATCGCGGGGCTCACCAGATGCGTGCGCGCACCAGGGCCCTGGCGGCCGACGAAGTTGCGGTTGGACGTCGAGGCGCAGCGTTCGCCGCTCGGCACCTTGTCCGGGTTCATGCCGAGGCACGCCGAACAGCCCGGCTCGCGCCATTCGAATCCCGCTTCGATGAAGATGCGGTCGAGACCCTCTTCCTCGGCCTGGCGCTTGACCAGGCCCGAGCCGGGCACGACCAGCGCCGACTTGATGCCGGGCGCGTTGCGGCGGCCCTTCAGCACTTCGGCTGCGGCGCGCAGATCCTCGATGCGGCTGTTGGTGCAGCTGCCGATGAAGATATGCTCGACCGGCACCTCGCTGAGCGGCATGCCCGCGGTGAGCCCCATATAGTCGAGCGATTTCTGCGCGGCGGCGCGCTTCGAGGCATCCTCGAAGCTGTCGGGATCGGGGATGACGCCGGTGATCGGCACGACATCCTCGGGGCTGGTCCCCCAGGTGACCGACGGCGCGACATCGGCAGCGTTGATCACGACCGATTTGTCGAACACCGCGCCGTCATCGGTCTTGAGCGTGCGCCAATAGGCGACCGCTGCGTCCCAATCAGCCCCCTTGGGAGCCATCGGACGGCCCTTGAGATAGGCGAAGGTGGTATCGTCGGGCGCGATCAGCCCGGCGCGCGCCCCGGCCTCGATCGACATGTTCGCGATGGTGAGACGCCCCTCGATCGACATCTGCTCGAACACGCGGCCGCGATATTCGACGACATGGCCGGTGCCGCCCGCCGCGCCGATTTGGCCGATGATGTGCAATATCAGATCCTTGGGGCTGACACCTGCGGGCAGATCGCCCTCGACGCGGATTTCCATCGATTTCGACCGCTTGAGCTGCAGCGTCTGCGTCGCCAGCACATGCTCGACCTCCGAAGTGCCGATGCCGAAGGCGAGCGCGCCCAGCGCGCCGTGCGCGGCGGTATGGCTGTCGCCGCACACCATGGTGCAGCCGGGCAGCGTAAAGCCCTGTTCGGGGCCGATGACATGGACGATGCCCTGACGGATATCGGTGGCGCTGATATAGGGCACGCCGAAGGCCGGCGCATTGCGCTCGAGCGCCTCGAGCTGCGCGCGGCTTTCAGGATCGGCGATCGGAATGCGGTTGCCCGCAGCGTCGACGCGCGCGGTGGTGGGCACATTATGATCGGGCACGGCGAGCGTCAGATCGGGCCTGCGCACCTTGCGCCCGGCCATGCGCAGCCCTTCGAACGCCTGCGGGCTGGTCACTTCATGGACGAGATGGCGGTCGATGAAGATGATCGCGGTGCCATCGTCGCGCTGGTCGACGACATGCGCGTCCCAGATCTTCTCGTACAGCGTCCTTGCCTGAGCCATCGTGCAGATTACCCCTTCAAACCGGTCTTCGCTGGTCGCTTGGCAGAAGCGAAAGCCCAAATCCAGCGCGGATTTGGTTGCCATTGCAACCGGGACAATATGCCCTCTTCAATCGGGGGGCGAATGCGCCTATTCTTGGGCCATGCAGGTCCTGATCAACTTCGGCATCGTGATAGCCTCTGTCGCGTTCATGGAATTCGTGGCGTGGTGGAGCCACAAGTACGTGATGCACGGCTGGGGCTGGGGCTGGCACCGCGACCATCACGAGCCGCATAACAACACGTTCGAGAAGAACGACCTTTACGCGATCGTCGGCTCGGCGATCTCGATCAGCCTGTTCATCATCGGCGCCTGGTTGTGGGAGCCCGCGACCTGGATGGGCGTGGGCGTGATGATCTATGGCGCGATCTATACGCTGATCCATGACGGGCTGGTGCATCAGCGCTATTTCCGCTGGGTGCCCAAGAGCGGCTATGCCAAGCGGCTGGTCCAGGCGCACAAGCTGCACCATGCGACCATCGGCAAGGAAGGCGGGGTCAGCTTCGGCTTCATCGTTGCCGAGGACCCGGCCAAGCTGAAACAGGAACTCAAGCGTCAGCGCGAGGCGGGCATTGCCGTCGTGCGGGATTCGGTCGGCGCCAGCTGAACATGGCGAAACGGGCCTGACGGCTTATCTGCCGCCAGACCCGCTTTCTGTTCATCCGCCCCCCGTAAAGGGGACGTGCCGATTAGAGCCGCTCGATCTTGCGCGCGGCTTCGTCGAGGATTTCGGCCACCTGGTGCTTGAACTCGGCATCCACCTCGCCGCTGGCGAGACGGTGCGCCATCGCTGCCATCAGATTGCCGACCGCGCGGCCGATCTGCGGACCACCAGCGCGCTGCTCGCGCTCCTCGCCCGCTTCCGTGAGCCGCGCGATCAGCGCATCGGCCTCTTCACGTTTGTCGTTCAGCTCCGCGACACCGGCGTCGGTGATACGGAACGCCTTGCGCGATCCTTCGGTCTCGGCCGAGGCGATCAGGCCGCTGTCCTCCAGCAGGCTGAGCGTCGGATAAACCACGCCCGGGCTGGGCGCATATTGGCCACCGGTCATTTCCTCGATCGCCTTGATCAGGTCATAGCCGTGGCGCGGTTCCTTCTCGATCAGCGCCAGCAGCACCAGCCGCAATTCGCCGCCGTCGAACATCCGGCGACGTCCGCGCGGTCCACGACCGCCGCCGCCGCGACCGCCCCGGCCGCCGCCGTCAAAGCTGAAATTGCCGAAGTCCCAGTCGCCGCCCCAGCCGCGACCACCGGGGCCAAAGCTCATAGCGATGAAGGGCTTCATGCGGCCTTCCCAGCCGCCGCGCGGGCCTCCGCCCATTCTGAAACGCATAGTCATATCGATTCTTACTCCTGTGTATCTCGATGGCTCTAAGATATATCTTATAACATCTTCGTCAAGAGGCGAAATGCGACGACCCGCACTTTCGCGATTTCGCGCGAGCGGCTAGCGTGCGCCCGATGAGCGATCTGTTCGATACCCTGCCTGCCGACGGCCACACCGAAAGCGCGCCCGGCCCCGATGCACCGCTGGCGGACCGGCTGCGTCCGCGATCGCTGGACGAGATCATCGGGCAGGATCATCTTACCGGACCGGAAGGCGCGATCGGGCGGATGGTTGCGGCAGGAAAACTGTCCTCGATGATCCTCTGGGGCCCGCCCGGTACCGGCAAGACGAGCATGGCGCGGCTGCTGGGCGAGGCGACAGGCATGCGCTTCGTCGCGATCTCGGCCGTCTTTTCGGGCGTGGCAGACCTCAAGAAGGCCTTTGCCGAGGCCGAAAAGATGGCGGGTGCAGGGCAGCGCACGCTCTTGTTCGTGGACGAGATCCACCGCTTCAACCGCGCGCAGCAGGACGGCTTCCTGCCCTTTGTCGAGCGCGGAACGGTGGTGCTGGTGGGCGCGACGACCGAGAATCCCTCGTTCGAGCTCAACGCCGCCTTGCTCAGCCGCAGCCAGGTGCTCATTCTCCGGCGGCTCGACGAGGCGGCCCTGGGTGAACTGATCGCGCGCGCCGAGCGGTTGACGGGCAAGGCGCTGCCGCTGACCGAAGATGCCCGCGCCGCGCTGATCGCCTCGGCCGATGGCGATGGCCGCTTCCTGCTCAACCAGGTCGAAACGCTGCTGTCGATCCAGGTCGAAGCGCCGCTCGATCCAGCGGGGCTGGCGGCGCTGCTGCACCGCCGGATGCCGGTCTATGACAAGGACCGCGAGGGGCATTACAATCTCATCTCCGCGCTGCACAAGGCGATGCGCGGGTCCGATCCGCAGGCGGCGCTCTATTACCTTGCGCGCATGCTGGTCGCGGGCGAGGAACCGCTGTACGTGCTGCGCCGCATCACGCGGTTTGCCAGCGAGGATATCGGCATGGCCGACCCGCAGGCGCTGGTGCAGTGCCTCGCCGCCAAGGACGCCTATGCGTTTCTCGGCTCGCCCGAGGGCGAGCTGGCGATCGTCCAGGCGTGTCTCTATTGCGCCACCGCGCCCAAATCGAATGCAGCCTATGCCGCGCAAAAGGCCGCGTGGAAGAGCGCCAGGGCCACTGGGTCGCTGATGCCGCCGCAGAACATCCTGAACGCGCCGACCAAGCTGATGAAAGATATCGGCTATGGCAAGGGCTATGCCTATGACCATGACGCGGCGGACGGCTTTTCAGGCGCGAACTATTGGCCGGAAGAGATGGAGCCGCAGCGTTTCTACCAGCCGGTGGAACGCGGCTATGAAGCGCGCATCGCCGAACGCATGCGGGTTTGGGAGGATTTGCGGAAGAACCGGGGTTAGGCGGCCTTGGAAATATTCTCGAAAAGGTCCCGCACCGCTGCGATGGCATCGCCCTTGTAGCGATAGGCGACGGTGCTCTGCCCGATCACCAGGCCCGATTGGTCACTCAACAGCCAGCGCCACTGGTCGTCGGGGCCACGAAAGAGCGAAAAGCCCGCTCGCTTTTGAAGGTCCGAAACATCGTTGAACGCAGCCCATTCGGGATCGTCCTCGATCGCGCGCTCGATATCGTCTTCGGTCATCGCGTCGAGCCGCGCCCAGTCGGTCAGCGACTCTCTAGGTGCCTCGTCCAAACGCATTCTGGTAATCTTTTCGCTCATATCGCCTTGCTCGCCTTAACGAGATGATGCGGGTCACGCGGTCGCGCATCGTATATACCACAGCGACGATGCGATCGTCATCGTTTATCGTGCCGATGGCCGTGACGCGGCGTTCGCCATGTTGGAAATCGATCACGTAGTAATCCAGTCGCGGACGCTTCCAGATATCACCGACATCGACAAAATCGATCCCATGCTTTTCGAAGTTGCTCAAGCGCTTGGCTTCGTCCCATTCAAATTCCATAACGCCCTGCCCACGCTGGAGTTCTTGATGATGCCAAAGCCGTTCCGCCCTGCCCGCCGCACGCATGCTAAGGCGCGATTCGCTCTGGCCATAGCGCTGATTAGCACGCCGCTCAGCGCCCAGCCGACAACGCCGCCACCCGCAGGCCCGACTCGCGCTACCCTGGCCGAAGCGGCAGGCTACAAGGCGCAGTTCCTGTGTTCGGGCCTGTGGAACGGCAACAAGACGGTCGCCGATATCGAGGCGGACGAGCTTTCGGGCATCTATCCGCATATCGACCCGATCGTTCTGGGGTTGAAGGCCGAGATCGACGAGGTGACGCATCAGGTGAGCGTCGCTTTCGCCGAGGACATGCCGCCGCGCATCGCCCGGCACAATCCGGTCACCGGCTGCACCTCGATGCCGATCGGCTGGACCAATGACGGCCGCCGCCTGCCCGGCGAGGATCTGGAGCGCGCGGCTGCGGGCAGCCTCGACGACCGCCCCTGGCCAATGGGCGATGCCAATGCCAGCGATCCGCGCGTGATGATGATCACCCCGTTCGACACGCTGGTCGAAAGCGCGTTCGATGCGAAAGCGTTCGGCGGCAAGACCAGCGGCGTGGTGATCGTCCACAAAGGGCGCATCGTGCAGGAACGCTACAAGCAGGGGCACGACATGCACACCGCGCAGCGCACCTGGTCGGTCGCCAAGTCGATGGCGGGCACCTATGTCGGTTTCGTCCGGCAGAAGGGCTTCACCATTCCCGATCAACCGGTCCGCGAATGGAATGTACCGGGCGATCCGCGCCGCGCGATCACCGTCGATAACCTGCTGCGCATGGGCAGCGGGCTCGAGAGCGACAGCCCCGGCAACCGCACCGATGCGGTGTACATGAGCGCGGGCGAGGTGCGGCAGTGGACGACGCAATGGCCGATGCTGCACCAGCCGGGTTCGACCTTCCGCTACGCCAATAACGACATATTGCTGGCGACGCTCGCTGCGCGCGATGCCGCTCCCGATCTCCACCCGCACCAGATGTTCGACGCGATCGGCATGACGCGCACCTGGGCCGAGACTGACTGGCAGGGCAATTACATCCTGTCGAGCCAGGTCTGGACCACCGCACGCGACATGGCGCGCATGGGGCTTTTGTACCTGAACGACGGGCTATGGGACGGCCAGCGCATCCTGCCCGCAGGCTGGCGCGATTATGTGACCAAGCCTAGCGGCCCGCAGCCCGATGGCCCATTCGGCTATGGCGCAAGCTTCTGGCTGATGAACAGGAGCGAGGGCGTACCCGTCGATGCGTTCGCGGCCTTCGGCAATCGCGGCCAGTATCTGGTCGTCATTCCCAGCCGCGATCTGGTGATCGTGCGCCGCGGCTATGACAAGGCGGGCGACGCGTTCGACATCGCCAAATTCACTGCCGCGGTGCTCAAGCAGATCCGCTAATCGCATGCGCCGCTTCGAGCATTATGCCTGTTTCGACTGGTCGGGCCAGGCGGTGGCGCGGCCCCAGGGGCTGGCGCTGGCGACGATCGCTGCCGACGAAGCGGCGCGGCCGGTGCTGCTGCGCCCGCAAGGCGGCTGGTCGCGCGGCGCAGCGCTCGACTGGCTGCTCGCCCATGCCGAGGCCGGGACCGACATGCTGATCGGCATGGACCTGTCGCCCACCTTCCCGTTCGTCGATGCGGGAGCCTATTTCCCCGACTGGGAGCATAGCCCCGCCGACGCGCGCGGCCTGTGGGCACTGGTCGACCGGCTGTGCGCCGAGGACGAGCATCTCGCCGCGAGCAGCTTCGTGCGCCACGACGAGGCGCGGCGTTATTTCCGCCATGGCAAGGGCGATACCGGCGACCGGTTCGGGACGCTGGGCACCGGGCGGCTGCGCGCGGTCGAGCATCATCAGCGCCGCACCAAACAGGCGAACAGCGCGAGCTGCTTCAACCTGATCGGGGCAGCGCAGGTCGGCAAATCGAGCCTGACCGGCATGCGCGTGCTGCATCGGCTGGCGGGGCGCATTCCCATATGGCCGTTCGATCCAGTGCCGGAACGCGGCCCAGTCATCGTCGAGATCTATACAAGCATCGCAGCGCGCGCCGCCGGGATTGCTGGCGGGCGGAGCAAGGTGCGCGATGCCGAAGCGCTGCACCAGGCGCTCGCTGCGCTCGGCGCGCCGCCCCCTGCCCCGCTGCTGGCGCATGACGACCACAGCACCGATGCGCTGATCACCGCTGCCTGGCTGCGCGATGCCGCGCGCGATGCGAAGCTGTGGCACGCCCTGTGGCATCCGCCCATGCTCGATGACGCGATCCGCCGCACTGAAGGCTGGACCTTTGGCGTCAAATAGCGCATGGCACGCGGCGCAATCGCGATGGGTACGCCGCTTTAGCTCAGCTGGTAGAGCAACCGCCTTGTAAGCGGTAGGTCGTTGGTTCGAATCCGACAAGCGGCACCATGCACGGTCGCAATCAGGGGCTTGGGGGGCCGCAATCGCACGAAAGCTGACCTGTCGCTGATGGACCTCTCGCCCGCCGAAAACCTGCCCCAACCCGCATCCCGGTTTTCGCATTGGCGCGAAGCGTTGCGCTCGCGATTTGGCGAGCGTGCGGGCGGCGTCATCCTGGCGCTGATCGCCGAACTGCTGTTCGTGCTAGCCCTGCTGTCGCTGTCGATCGCGCCACCGGGCGAAAAGCGCGAAGAATCGCTGATGACCGTGTTCGGCGTGACACCCGAACCCACGGCGGAAAAGACCGAGCAGGACAGCCCCAAGCCTGCGGAAAACGCCTCGCGCTCGCCCGAACCGACCGAGCAGGAAGAAAGCCCGGTCGAGACGCCGAGTCCGGTCGTCTCTCCCCAACCCTCGCCAATCCCACCGCCGATCGTCGCGATCCCTTCGCCCCAGGCCGCGCCAGCCGCGCCGCCTGCGCAGCCCAAGGCCAAGGCCGTGATCAAGCCGGGCCGCGTCTATGGTCCGATGGACAAGGGCGTGCCCGGCGACAGCGAGCGGGTCGGCTCCGGTCCGAATGGCGAGCCGCTGTTTGCCGCCGCCTGGTATCGTGAGCCCTATGACGATGAGCTCAAGGGCTATCTGTCGACCGCACGCGGCCCCGGTTCGGCGCTGATCGCGTGTCGCACGGTGCCGGATTTCCGGGTCGAGGATTGTTACGAGATCGGCGAATCGCCGCAGGGGTCGGGAATTGGCCGCGCAGTCATTGCCGCCGCCTGGCAGTTCCGCGTGCGCCCGCCCCGCGTCGGCGGGGTATCCAAGGTGGGCGAATGGGTGCGCATCCGCATCGACTACGGCGTGCGCACCACCAGTCGCTGAAATTGCTCGCCGCTGATCAGCCGCGCGTGAAGACACCGCAGGCGAGGCGATCCCCGCTATCGCCCGAAGGATCGGTCTTCTGGTCGTCCGCCTTGGCGTGGATCACCAGAGCCGCCCCATCGGCATCGAGCATCTGATCGAGCTGCGCTTCGTCGAGGAGATAATCCATCCGTCCACTGCCGTCGCTCGCCACGACGAGATTGGGCATGTCGCCCGAATGCTGGCCCTGCGGATTGTTGAGGCCATGTTTGGCACCCATGGGATTCCAGTGCCCGCTTGCGCTCTCGAACTTCGGCCCCTCGCACTTGCCGGTCATGTGAACATGGATGCCGTGCTCGCCCGCCGACATGCCCGTGGCATTGATGGCGAGGCGGATACCGCCCTCTTCCTGCGTGGCCGTCACCGAGCCTGCATCCTTGCCGTCGGCCGTCCTGAGCAGCGCCTGCGCGGTGGCGGGAGCGGAGTCGGCGGCCATATAGGCGCGCTCGGGTTCGTCCTGTGCGGCCGGCGCTTCGGCATCGTTGCTGCAGGCGGCGAGCGCGAGGCCAAGGGTCAGGCTGGTTGCGGTCAGAATTGTTCGGGCAGAGATCATCATGGGCTCCTGTCTTTGCCCAATTACCCCGCGCGCCTTTCTCCGGTTCCCGCACGAGCCGGGAAAGTCTGTTTGACAATGCAGCGCCTTGCCGGTTGGTTGACCGCACGAGACGCCATAACCGCTGCAGGAGAGAATGCCGCATGTCCCACGCCGTTGCCGTCAATCCCCCGACCGATCTCAACCAGGCGCTGGGCTTTGTCCGCGTCGTCGAACTTGATCCGGCGGGCCGTGCGACGATCGAATATCAGGCGGGCATGCACATGTGCCATTCGGGCGGCGTGGTTCAGGGCGGGTTCGTCACCGGCTGGATCGATGCCGCCATGGCCTATGCCGCCATGGCGATGACCGGCCCGGACGTTGTGCCGATGTCACTCGAGCTGAAGGTCAGCTTTTTCGCGCCGGCGCGCCCCGGCCTGCTCACCGCGACCGCCGGGGTCGAAAAGCGCGGACGCAGCACGTGCTTTTTCGAAGGGCAGCTGCTCGACGCCGGCGGAAAGGTGCTGGCCAAGGCAAGCTCCACGCTGATGCTCGCCGACCGTGGCCGGATCGAGCAGGCTTCGAGCGCGGCGCTGGCGACCGACTAAACCTGCGATTATTTCGGCGCAGCGGCCTGCAAGTCGCTCAGGAAGCTGCGGATCCGCTTGGCGTTGACGCCGAGATCGCTCTTGCCGACGCGCGAGACGCTGCGGACGTCGACTTCGCTGGTAAGACCGCCGGGGCCAGGCTGCACCCGCACCACGACATCGTCCTTGAACTTGAACAGCGAAACCGTGTCGGTCGCCTCAAGCCGCCCTTCCTCGGGCTTGGATGCGGCAATTTCCCAGCCGCGCTCGCGCGCGACCTCGGTGGCCAGGGTCACGGCACGATCAACCGGCAGCTTGACGACCACGGTCTTCAGGTCGCCATAGGCACCACGGTGCAGCACCTTCCAGCGCTCCTTGGCGTCCATGCCGGCATATTTGGGTTCGCCGCGACCGGGAATGTCGGCAAAATCGTCGGGACGCAGCTTGAGCACCTGAAATTGCGGGGGATTGTCCAGATTGGTGGTGATGTCGTGAATCTGCGGCACGCTGCGCGCCACATTGATCCAATATCCCATGAAGCCGAGATAGGCGAGCGAGCAGACCAGCCCCATGACCGTCAGATCGCGGATGCGCTTGCCCTTCTTGCGATAGAGCAGCAGCACGATGAGCGAGAATACCAGACCCACCAGCGCCACGACAATGGCCGCTGCCACGGTGCTGACGCCGTTCAGCTTGCCCCACCAGTCCTGGCCCGCACCGATTGCGCCGATCAGCGCCATCACGATCGATCCTGCCCCCAGCAACAGGCACAACCGTGCCAGCCAGATCGAACCATGCGGTTTTGCGGTCTCGTTCATGAACTCCCCCTGTTACGCGTACGTGTTGCCAGCAAGTCACACATAGGAAAGCGATGGCGCTTTGGCAAACCTTATGGGGAAGCCGGGCGGGCCCAAGAATTGCGCTCGACTCAAGGGCTTGCCGTCCCTAAGGGCGCGGATCGACGCCCTTTCCTTCTATCGTCTGGACCGATGACCGAATTCAACATTATCCCGCTGGATCAGGTGGATAGCGCCTGGGTTGAAGAACTGCTCGATCTGGTGTTCGGCCCGGAGCGAAAGAACCGCACCATCTACAAGGTGCGCGAGGGCCTTACCCACCTGCCCGCGCTCAGCTTTGCCGCAGTCGATGGCGACGGCTATCTGGTCGGTAGCATCCAGTGCTGGCCGGTCGCGCTGACCGATCCCGATGGCCTCGCCTATCCGATGATCCTGGTCGGCCCGGTCAGCGTCGCACCCGATCATCAGGACCAGGGCATCGGCCGCGCGCTCATGGCCGCGGTGTTCGGCGCAATGGGCGTCGGCGAGAAGCTGCCGCTCGTGCTGCTGGGCGATCCCGAATATTATGGCACCCGCTTCGGCTTTACCGCCGAGCGCACCGGAGGCTGGACGTTGCCCGGGCCGTATGAGCAGCACCGGCTGCTGGCATTGGCACGCCCCGATTCGCTGATGCCCGAGCGCGGCATGCTGGGCCCCTGGCGGCTGAGCTGACACGCATAGGGCGGCAACGCCCTTTGCATCGCGCACCGGCCATGCTTATCTGGCACCTGCATGCCCTATGATCCGCCCCCAGAGCTTCAGGACCTTTCGCTCGCCGACATCGCAGGCCTGGTCGCCACGCGCAAACTGCCGCCGGTCGAGCAATGGACGCCCGCGCACCAGAGCGACAGCCATATGCGCATCGCCGCCGATGGCCGATGGTATCATCAGGGCGGGCTGATCTCGCGCCCGGCGATGGTCCGCCTGTTCGCCAGCGTGCTGCGCCGCGAGGCCGACGGCCGATACGCGCTGGTCACCCCTTTCGAGCAGCAATGGATCGAGGTCGAGGACGCGCCGCTGCTCGCGGTCGAGCTCAAGTCCGAAGGCTCCGGCGACAAGCGCCGCCTTGCCTTCCGCCTGAATACCGACGAGCTGGTAGTAGCAGGACCCGAGCGGCCGATCATCATGCGTGGCGATGCCGATGAACCGCGCCCCTATCTCGGCCTGTGGCGCGGGCTTGAGGCGCGGATCGAGCGCGCGGTCTATTACGACCTGGTCGAACTCGCGCTCGAAGAAACCGACGATCCCGACGCTGGCCTGCCGATCTGGAGCGACGGCACATGCTTCCGGCTCGACAGGATCGAGGACGCATGAGCCTTTATGACCGTCTGGCCGAGGCGCTTGCCGCCAGCCGGGGCATGGAATCGATCGACGAGGCGCATATCCGGCCCGATCGCGGCGTGCACATTCCAGCCGCGGTGCTGATCGCGATCACCGACCGGCCGAAGCCCGGCGTCATCCTGACCCAGCGGCCCGATTATCTGCGCAGCCATCCCGGCCAGGTCGCCTTTCCCGGCGGCAAGATCGACCCGGAGGATGAGGACGCCATCGCTGCCGCGCTGCGCGAGGCGGACGAGGAACTGGGCCTTGCCCCGCATCATGTCCGCGTGATCGGTACCGGCGATGTCTATCGCAGCGGCAGCGGCTTTGCGATCACCCCGGTGCTCGGCGTCATCCCGCCCGATCTCAGCTATGCGCCCAATCCCGGCGAGGTCGCCGACTGGTTCGAGGTGCCGCTCGATTTCGTGCTCGATCCTGCCAATCACGCGCGGCATTCAACCTTCTGGAAAGGCGCGCAGCGCCAATATGTCGAGATCATGTGGGGGCAGAGGCGCATCTGGGGGGTAACGGCGGGGATCATCGCCAATCTGTCGCGGCGGCTGGAAGGCGTGCTGGCGTGACGCGGATCGATGCTGAATGGACCCGGCGCGAGGATGTGCGTGCGATGCTCGCCGCGCTCGACCCCAAGGGCGACCAGTGCCGCTATGTCGGCGGCGCGGTGCGCGATGCACTGCTGGGCGTCGAGGCGACCGATATCGACATTGCCACCCGGCTGCTGCCCGAAGACGTGATGGCAAGGCTTGAGGCAGCGGGCATCCGCGCGGTGCCGACGGGCCTTGCGCATGGCACGGTAACCGCCGTGCTGCCGCGCGGCCCGGTCGAGATCACCACGCTGCGCCGTGATGTCACCACCGACGGCCGCCATGCCGAGGTCGCGTTTACCGATGACTGGCGCGAAGACGCCGCGCGACGCGATTTCACCATCAACGCGCTCTTCGCCGATCCGGCCACGCTCGAGGTGACCGATCATTTTACCGGACTCGAGGACCTGAACGCCGGGCTGGTGCGCTTTATCGGTGATGCAGGCGAGCGTATCCTCGAGGATCATCTGCGGATCCTGCGCTATTTCCGCTTCCACGCCCGGTTCGGTGGTGCGGTTGACGGCGAGGCCGTGGCGGCCTGCGCGCTGCATGCCGACCGGCTGAAGGCGCTGTCGCGCGAACGGATCGCGCGCGAACTGCTGTTGCTGCTGGGCGCGGCGGACCCGCTGGCATCGGCACGGCTGATGGCCGATGGCGGGATATGGAAGGTCGTGCTGCCCGAAATGGCAAAGGATGGTCTCGACCGGCTGGCCGACTTGCTAGCGCGCGAACACGCGTTGGGCGCCGAGCGCAACGCGTTGCTGCGGCTCGCGGCGCTGCTGCCGCCTGACCCGCTGCTCGCCGATACGGTGGCCGCACGGCTGCGCCTGTCCAAGGTGCAGCGGCTCGCGATGCAGCGCTTCGCCACCCCCTGGCCGCAGAGCGGCTCCGCACGGCAGATCGCAGCCGAGGTTCAGCCCGAGGAACTGGTGGCCCCCTGGCTGCTGCTGCGCGCGCCCGATGCGATGCTGGCGAAAGGGTGGCAAAGCCTGCAAGGCTGGCATGTGCCCGATTTTCCGCTGGGCGGCCGCGACATCATCGCGCTCGGCATCCAGGCAGGACCACAGGTCGCCAAGGCTCTGGGCGAGATCAGGCGCCGCTGGATTTCCGAGGATTTTCCCCAAGATACGCGGCTTGCCCAGATTGCCGCAGAGGTCGTGGCCCAGGCGGGCTGATCAGGTCATCCGCTCGATCATGAAATCATAGGCACGGCTCGCGGGCACCGGCGGCGAATAGAAATAGCCCTGGCCGTACGAGCAGCCGAGCGCGGCGAGCGTATGCGCGATCTCCAGCGTCTCGATACCTTCGGCCGTCGTTTCCATGTTGAGCGCCGAGGCGAGCGACAGGATCGCGCGAACGATTGCCACCTTGTCGCGCTCCTGCAGCATGTGCGTGACGAAGCTGCGGTCGATCTTGAGCACATCGATCGGCAGCTGCTGCAGATAGGCGAGATTCGAATAGCCGGTGCCGAAATCGTCCATCGCCAGCGAAACGTCGAGCGAGCGCAGCGCGTTCATCACCTTGGCGGCGCGTGCAGGATCGCTGACCACGACCGATTCGGTCAGTTCGAGCATGATCCGTTCGGGCCGGGTCTTGTTGGCGCGCAGGATGCCGGAGACCATGTTCGGGATATCGTCACGCGCGAACTGCGCCGCAGACACGTTGACGCTGATCTTGAGCGGCAGCTCCTCGCCCGCCTTCTTGTCCCACTCGTTCAGCACCTGGCAGGCGCGGTCGAGCGCCCAGCGCCCCAGCGGCAGGATCAGCCCGCATTCCTCGGCGACGGGAATGAACTCGGCGGGCGAGATCATTCCGTAATCGGGGTCCTTCCACCGTGCCAGCGCCTCGAACCCGGTGACGAAACCATTGCTGAGATCGATCAGCGGCTGGAAATAGAGTTCCAGCCGGTCGAGCTCGATAGCCTTGCGCAACTCAGTTTCCAGCGTGAAGCGGCGGCGCGCCTTGTCCAGCTCCTCGGGGGTGTAGATTTCCGCCTGGCGTGTCTGCTTGGCGCGCTTGAGCGCGATCTGCGCCTGACGGATATAATTGGCGCAATCCGCCTGACCCTGCTTGCTCAGCGCGATGCCGATCGCGCCGTCGATCTGGATTTCAAGATCGGACAATCGATAGGGGTCAGCGAACACGCTGCGGATGCGGTTGGTGATCCGCATCAGCTCGCGCTCGTTGGTGCTGCGCAGCGGCACGAACAGCGCGAACTCGTTGCCGCCGATTCGCGCCACGATATCGGTCTTGCGCATCCGCCCCATCAGGCGGCGTGCGACGGTGATGATCAGCTCGTCGCCGACGATGCTGCCAGCGCATTCGTTGATCTGGCTGAACCGCGCGATATCGAGCGTGAAGATCGCGAACGCACCCAGATTGCCGCGCCCCCCGGTCGGCGCTTCGGCCAGCCGGCTCTCGACTTCATCCTCAAAGCCGGCGCGATTGGGCAGGCCGGTAAGGCTGTCGCGCATCGTTTCGCGGCGGAAGCTGTCGTGCGTCTCGATCTCGCTGGTACGGTCGATCAGGCTGACGAGGAAATGCGGCCATTCCATGCCGCGCAGATCCATCCGCGCCACGGTGACATCATAGCGGCGCGGCTTGACCGGGTCGTGCGAGGTCCAGGGCTTGACCGCCTTGCCACTGTCATTGCGATGCGCAACCGACACCAGCTCGGTGAGCAGGCGCAGATCGAGCCCGTTCGGATTGCCCGGCGCCAGTTCGCGCTCCACGAACGCGGGATTGGCCGCCATGAACTCGAGTTCCTCGCCCGCGCGCATCACGACCGCAGCGGGAATCGGCAGCGGGTCGAGCGACGCAGCCACCATCGGATGCGCGCGCGCACCGCCGAACACGCCGGAACGATCCAGAACGCCCTTGCCGCGCGCTTTCGATGATGGGGTTGGACTTACCATGGTTAGCATCAGCTAACCGGGAAAGATGTAAAATTCACTTAAAGAATGGTCGAAAGCTGTTCGTGCAATCGAAATCAGCCATCGAACTTGTTGTTGCGAGGAAATCCATTGGGCGGAAGTCGTCCCGCCGCGCCCCGCGCCACGCGCCACAGGCCCATATCCTTTTCGGTGCGCACGCGCCCGCTTTCGCCGCCCATCGTCCAGCTCAGGCCCTCTTCCAGCCGGAAGGTCGTGGCATCCGACAGCGATCCGTCGCGATAGCGCTGCAGCTGCACGCCCTGGCCGCGCGCCATCACCGGCAGTTCGGCGATCGGGAAGACGACGAGCTTGCGGTTCTCGCCCACCACCGCGACATGGTCGGCGCTGGCAGGAACGGCGCGAATCACCATCAGCTTCACGCCGGCCTTGAGGTTGACCACCTGCCGCCCCTTGCGCGTCTCGGCGATCAGCTCGGCCATCTCGGCAAGGAACCCGCGCCCGTTCGATGCCGCGAGCAGCAGCTTGCCCTGCGGATCATAGGGCATCAGCGCCACGATCTGCGCCTCGTTCTCCATGTCGAGCATGCCGCGCACCGGCTCGCCGAAACCGCGCGCTCCGGGCAGCTTTTCCGCGCCGAGCGTATAGAAGCGGCCATTGTCGAGCGCGATCAGCAGCTTGTCGGTCGATTGCGCGTGGAAGGCAAAGCCGGGGCCATCGCCTTCCTTGAACTTGGTCAGTTCCGCCGCGCTGAGGTCCGCATGCCCCTTCATCGCCTTGATCCAGCCGCGCCGCGACATGATCACGGTCACCGGCTCACGCTCGATCATCGCTTCGAGCGGGATTTCGCGCGCGGGCGCGGCTTCCTCGATCGCGGTGCGGCGCGCACCCAGCCTGCCCAGCTCGGTATTGCCAGTATAGAGCGCGCGCAGGGCTTTCAGATTCTTCGTCAGCCGCGCCTTTTGCAGCTTCGGATCGGCGAGCAGTTCTTCCAGCTCGGCCTGTTCGGCGATCAGCGCATCATGCTCGCGCCTGAGCTCCATTTCCTCGAGCTTGCGCAGAGATCGCAACCGCATGTTGAGGATCGCTTCGGCCTGGCGGTCGGTGAGCTCGAACTCGGCCATCATCACCGGCTTGGGCTCGTCCTCACTGCGGATGATCTCGATCACCCGGTCGAGGTTAAGGTACGCAATGATATAGCCGCGCAGCAGCTCGAGCCGCGCCGCGATCTTCTCCAGCCGGTGGCGGCTGCGGTTGACCAGAATGACGATCTGGTGGCGCAGCCAGGATTCGAGCAGCGGCTTGATCCCCATCACACCCGGCGTGCGCGTCTCGTCGAGCACGTTGAGGTTGAGCGGGAAGCGGATCTCGAGATCGGTCAGCCTGTACAGGCTGTCCTTGAGCACATCGACATCGACATTGCGGCTCTTCGGCTCGATGACCAGGCGGATGGTCTCGTCCGATTCATCGCGCACATCGGCGAGGATCGGCAGCTTCTTCTCGGCGATCAGCGTCGCGATCTGCTCGATCAGCTTGCCCTTCTGCACCTGATAGGGGATTTCGCTGATGATGAGCTGCCAGGTGCCGCCGGGCAGCTTCTCGATGCCGGTCGGTTCCCAGTTGCCGTCCGCATCCTTGCCGGTCGAATAGCGCGCGCGCAGCCGGAACGCGCCGCGCCCGGTGCGATAGGCCTGGGAAATGCTCTCCGCGCTGTCGACCAGCACGCCGCCGGTGGCGAAATCCGGCCCCAGGAACACCGTCATGATGTCCTCGTGGGTCGCTTCGGGCTTCCTGATCAGCAGCATCGCCGCGTCGATGATCTCGAGCACATTGTGCGACGGGATAGAGGTCGCCATGCCCACCGCGATGCCGCTCGCACCATTGGCGAGCAGGTTGGGGAACAGGCCGGGGAAGATTTCGGGCTCTTCCTCCTCGCCATTATAGGTGGGCTTGAACGCGACCGTGCCTTCGTCCAGCCCGGCCATCAGCTCGATCGCAGTGCGCGTCAGACGCGCTTCGGTATAGCGATAGGCCGCCGCATTATCGCCATCGATATTGCCGAAATTGCCCTGCCCGTCGACCAGCGGATAGCGCAGCACGAAATCCTGCGCGAGGCGGACCATCGCGTCATAGACCGAGGCATCGCCATGCGGGTGATACTTACCGATGACATCGCCGACGACGCGCGCGCTCTTCTTGTAGCCGCTCGCAGGGTCCAGCTTCAGCTGCCGCATCGCCCAGAGCAGGCGGCGGTGGACGGGCTTCAGGCCATCGCGCAGATCGGGCAGCGAACGCGCGGTGATCGTGGACAGCGCATAGACGAGATAGCGATCCGACAGCGCGCGGTCGAACGAGGTGTTCTCGATTTCGGGAATGTCGTCGCCGGAACCGGCGCTCGCCTCGTCTGCCATGCGTTGCGCCTAGCAGCGCGGACGCGCCAAGGCGAGAGGGCCAGCCCGGTTTTCTGGGGAAAATTTGTGGCGAGAACGCCGCTGCGCCGGGCGATCAGAACGCGCCGTGCCGCCCCTTGCCCCCGGCAAAGCTCGTCGCACCGCTCAAGGTTTCGCCGCTGGCAATCGTCTCGCGCCCAAGGCGCGCCTCGAGCGCAATAGCCTCTGCCTCGTCGAGCGACCATTGCGCCAGCGCACTAGCCCGGTCATTGCGCAAGCATTGCTGCGGAAACGCCGCGATCTGCGTCGCGAGTTCGACTGCAAGTTCGAGCGCGCCGCCATGCCGGGCGACGCGGTTGGCGAGGCCCATCTCGTGCGCCTCAGCCGCACCGACCTCGCGCCCGGTGAGCATCAGGTCCATTGCGCGTGAATGCCCGATCAGGCGCGGCAGGCGGATCGTGCCCATATCGACCAGCGGCACCCCGAAGCGGCGGCAGAACACGCCCGTGCGCGCGGTTTCCGCCATCACCCGCATGTCGCACCACAAGGCCAGTTCCATGCCGCCCGCGACAGCATAGCCTTCGATCGCAGCGATCACGGGCTTGTTCAGCTGCATCCGCGTCGGCCCCATCGGCGCCATGCCGCTATCAGTTACCGGGCGTCTGTCCCCCTCGCTCAGCGCCTTGAGGTCCGCGCCGGCGCAGAAATGGCCGGCTGCGCCGTGCAGGATCGCGACATGCACTGAGTCATCGGCATCGATCGCGGCGAAGGCGTCGTGAAGCGCGAGCGCAGTGGCGGCATCGACCGCATTGCGCCGCTCGGGCCGGTTGATGGTGACAATCGCCACCTGCTGTTTATTATCGACCTTGACCTTCATCGCGCAAAGCGAAGCCCCCGAACCTGATTTTTCCCTTAAAAGTTATGGCGTTAAGCCATAACTTCAGATGGCCGTACTGTCAATCATAATCATCTGTTTTTATTAGAATTTATTTCTTTGCGCAATGAATACAATGACGTAGGAAAGTCGTTTCCTATGATTTTCCTCTTGCACGACGGGAGTCGGTCGCCCATAAAGGGAGATGGAACGGTGGCCGAGCGGTTTAAGGCACCCGACTTATAATCGGACGAGGTGTGGTAGCCTCCATGGGTTCGAATCCCATCCGTTCCGCCACTAAACGATATTGAATTGTTGGTACTCGCTGTGTATTTATCCGCTAGCGCCCCGGCTCTACCACCGGCTTTGCCGCGCTGTGGCGTCAATCTGGGTTACCAGATGGCGGAACGGAAACGTTTTGGGGGCTGCCCAAAGTGGCAGCCCCATATCCTTCACATTTGCAAGTTAATTGGCGGCGTCTAGCGTCGAATCCTGCCCTATTGATAATCTGGTCTGGAAGGAGCCGGACACCGCAATTGCGCCCGCCCCCCCAAGTCGCTATAGGGGCGCTGAGAGACGCCCCGGCCCTGCGCGCAATCGGTTGCCGCACCGGGGCGTCCTGCTTTCTATCGGAGATACGTGCCATGACCCGCCGCCGCCAGATTTACGAAGGCAAGGCCAAGATCCTCTATGAGGGTCCCGAGCCGGGCACGCTGATCCAGTATTTCAAGGATGATGCCACCGCGTTCAACGCCCAGAAAAAGGGCACGATCAACGGCAAGGGCGTGATCAACAACCGCATCAGCGAATATGTGTTCACGCGGCTTGCGCATATCGGCATCCCCACGCACTTCATCCGCCGCCTGAACATGCGCGAGCAGCTGGTGCGTCAGGTCGAGATCGTGCCGATCGAGGTCGTGGTGCGCAATGTCGCCGCCGGGTCGATCTGCAAGCGTTTGGGCCTGGAAGAAGGCCAGCCGCTGCCGCACACTTTGATCGAATATTGCTACAAGGACGACAGCCTGGGCGATCCGCTGGTCGCCGAAGAGCATATCGCGTGCTTCGGCTGGGCGAGCCAGGAAGAGATGCAGGACATCTCGTCGATGGCGATTCGCATCAACGATTTCATGTGCGGCATGTTCGCCGCGATCGGCATCCGCCTGATCGACTTCAAGCTCGAGTTCGGCCGCCAGTTCGATGGCGATTTCTCGCGCATCATCCTGGCCGACGAGATCAGCCCCGATGGCTGCCGCCTGTGGGACATGGAAACCGGCGAGAAGCTCGACAAGGACCGGTTCCGCCGCGATCTGGGTGGCGAGGTCGAGGCCTATCAGGAGGTCGCGCGGCGCCTGGGCCTGCTCAACGAGGGCGGCGACAACGAAGTGCTCGATCTCGACAGCCATCGCCGCCGCAAGGGCAAGTAACCCGCCGGTTTTGTCTGTTGGCGCTTGACGCGTCCGTCATCTTGCGCGGGGTCCGGCCCCGTGCAACATTTCCGCCACACAACAGCAAAAGTGGGTGGAGATGGATCGAGGCGGAAGGCTCCCAGGACCCGTGGCGAAATCGGCGCTGGCCGGCATGGCCGCTGCCGCACTCGCGCTGCTCCCCGCCCCGCTTCTCGCGCAGACCGACGCGCCGCCCGCACCTGAAAAAGCCGTTGTCGCGCCCGTTAGAGACGAAGCCGCGATTGCCGCCGCCTGGGGCTATGCCGCGAGCGACCTGACGCCCGATCCCGCCGTGCGGCTGGGCGTGCTGCCCAATGGCATGCGCTATGCCATCCGCAAGAACGCGACGCCGCCGGGTACCGCCGTGATGCGGCTGCTGATCGATGTCGGATCGACGGCGGAAGCCGAGGACGAACGCGGCCTCGCCCATTTCATCGAGCATATGGCGTTCAACGGCACCACCAATGTGCCCGAAGGCGAGATGGTCAAGATTCTGGAGCGGCTGGGACTCGAGTTCGGCGCGGATACCAATGCGTTCACCAGCTATGACCAGACCGGCTATCTGCTCGACCTGCCCAATGTAAAGGCGGAAACGGTCGACACCGCGCTCTATCTGCTGCGCGAGACCGCGAGCGAAATCCGTTTCGATCCGACTGCAATCGACCGCGAGCGCGGCGTGATCCTCTCCGAACTGCGCACGCGCGCCAATTATGCGCAGCGCAACCGCGAATCTTTGTTCGACTTCACCGTGCCCGAAACACGCATCGCCACGCGCTCGCCGATCGGCGACAAGTCGGTGATCGAGACCGCGCCCGCCGAGCGCTTCCGTAATTTCTACGAGCGGTATTACACGCCGGGACGCAGCACCCTGGTCGTGGTCGGCGATGTCGATGTTGCCGAGATCGAGGCGAAGATCCAGGCGAGCTTCGGCAACTGGGAAGCGAAGCACGGCGAAGCGCCCGATGTGCCACTCGGCAAGATCGATACCGCCCGCACCGATAAGGCGAACATCTTCACCCATCCCGCGATCGACGAGGTCGCCACCGTGCTGCGCTTCTCGCCTTATGTCGAGGAGCCCGACAGCAAGGCGACCCGCCGCGCCAAGCTCACCCGCGCGCTCGCCTACAACATCGTCGGGCGCAGGCTGGGCCGGATCGCGCGGCAGGAAAACGCGCCGTTCGTCGGCGCGTCGGTCGGTCGCTCGGACGTGTACAAAATCGCCAACCAGTCGGTGCTTAACGTCGCCACACGCGACGGCGAATGGCAGCGCGGGCTGGAAGCCGCCGAGCGCGAGCTGCGCGCCGCCTTGCGCTATGGCTTCACCAAGGCAGAACTCGCCGAACAGCTCGCCAATTTCACCACCGGTTACGAGAACGCGGTGCGCGGGCAGGATACGCGCAGCAACGATCAGCTTGCCGACCAGATCATGGGCATGGCCAAGGACGGAATGATCGTCACCACGCCCGAAAGCCAGCTCGAGCGCTTCTCCGCGCTGCGCGACGCGCTGACGCCCAAGATGCTGCTCGAGGCGCTGCGCAAGGATTTCGGCACGCTCGACAAGCCATTGATCCACCTGGCCACCAAGGTCGATCCGGCGGGCGGCGCGGACGGCGTGCGCATGGCTTTCGCCCAGGCACAGAAGACGAAGGTGACCCGGCCCCAGGCGCGCGATGCGCAGGCCTTTGCCTATCAGGATTTCGGCAATCCGGGCACCGTGGTCGCGGACAGCACGATAGAGGATCTCGGCATCCGCACCATCCGCTTTGCCAACAACGTGCGGCTGAACCTCAAGAAGACCGATTTCGACAAGAACCGCGTGCTGGTCTCGTTGCGCATCGACGGCGGCGATCTGCTCGCCTCGCGCGACAATCCCGAAGCGACGAGCCTGATGAACATCTTCGTGCGCGGCGGGCTGGAGGCGCACAGCCTCGACGATCTCTACTCGATCTTTGCGGGCCGTGCGGTGTCGCTGAATTTCGGGTCGGGCGAGGATTATTTCGGCGGTTATCTCGCGACCACACCCGATGATCTCAAGCTGCAGATGCAGGTGCTCACCGCATTCACCACCCATCCCGGCTATCGCAGCGAGGCGATCAACCAGTATCGCAGCTACCTCCCCAATTTCTACGCGCGGCTGAACGCGACACCCGAAGGCGCGATCGGCAGCCAGATCGGTGCGATCCTGTCCGACAACGATCCGCGCTTTTCGCTGGCCGAAAGGGAAGTGTTCGAAAAACTCACCTTTGACGACCTCAAGGCCGCGATCGGCGATCGGCTGGAAAAGGGCGCGATCGAGATCGGCCTGGTCGGCGATTTCGACGAGGAGCAGGCGATTGCGGCGGTTGCCGCGACCTTCGGCGCGCTGCCCGAGCGCGAGGCCGAATTCCGCGACTATGACGAGGCCCGCACCCGGCAGTTCACGCAGAACCGCAGCCCCCGCGTGCTGCATCACAAGGGCGAGGCCGACCAGGCGATCGTCGAATTCTACTGGCCGACCACGGATGACCGCGATTATCGCGAGGATGTGCGGCTGCGCCTGCTCGCCGAACTGCTGCAGATCAAGGTGACCGACCAGATCCGCGAGCAGCTGGGCGCCAGCTATTCGCCCGCGGCGCGCTCGTTCACCTCGTCCATCTATCCGGGCTATGGCTATATCCAGATCAGCACCAATGTCGCTTCGGACGATGTCGAGAAGGTGTCCGAAGCCGTGCGCCATATCGCCGCAGAGCTTTCCGCCCCTGCCCCGCTGGCGGGATCGCCTTCGACACCCTCGCCGATCGCGGCCGACGAGCTGGCGCGCGCACGCACGCCGATCCTGGAGAACATCGCCAACAGCGTGAAGAGCAACACCGCCTGGCTGGGCGTCGTCGACTCGGCGCAGAGCAAGCCCGCCAAGCTCGACCGCTTCCGCAGCGGCGGCGCCGCCTTCGGTACGGTGAGCGCAGACGAACTGCTTGCCATGGCGCGCACCTATCTGTCGCCCGATCGCGCGCTGCTGGTCCAGTCGCTCTATGAGGCTGCTGGCACGGGAACCGCGTTGGCGGCGCGCCAGTCGCCCGTCGCCGCCAACGCCGCGCCGCAATGATTCAGCTGCGCGTGCGGTATCCGCTGATGATGCCGAAGATTAACGACATGAACAGCGCCAGCTGAATGCGCCCGCCCGGGTCGCTCCAGCCCAGCAGCTCGTGGCCGAAGCCGAACAGTCCGATGAACATCGCCAGAGCCAGACCTGCCATGGTTCCCCCGCCTATTTGCCGAACAAAGGCTATGCCGTAGCGATTGACAGGGCTTTGTTAGGATGGGTTAACACAGGCACCGCGTCGCGCGAACCATGTCTGCCGCGATGCTCCCCCTTGCCCCTTTGCCGCCGCACGCTATAGGGCAGGCCAGAAACCCAGCCAGGAGGACGCCGATGAAGGCCCGCATCCATGTGACCCTGAAAGACGGCGTGCTCGATCCCCAGGGCCGCGCCATTCATCACGCGCTCGAAGGCTTGGGCTTTAGCGGTGTCGAGGATGTCCGCGCTGGTCGGCTGATCGAGCTGACCCTGGCCGACGGCACCAGCGACGAGGACATCGATGCGATGTGCCGCAAGCTGCTCGCCAATATGGTGATCGAGAACTATCGGGTCGAGAAGGTCGCATGAAGTCGGCGGTCATCACCTTCCCCGGATCGAACTGCGACCGCGATCTCGCCGTCGCGATCGAGCGGGTGACAGGTCACGCGCCGATCCGCCTGTGGCATGGCGAGCAGTCGCTGCCGGAAGGGCTCGATCTGATTGGCGTGCCAGGCGGCTTTTCCTATGGCGATTATCTGCGCTCGGGCGCGATGGCGGCACGCTCGCCGGTGATCGGCGCGGTGGTCGAGGCGGCCGAACGCGGGGTCGCGGTGCTGGGCATCTGCAACGGCTTCCAGATCCTGACCGAAGCCGGGCTGCTGCCCGGCGCGCTGATGCGCAATGCCGGCATCCGCTTCGTCTGCCGCACGGTGGGCCTGACGGTCGAGAACACGTCCAGCCGCTTCACCAGCCTTTACGAAGCTGGCGAAACGATCCGCATCCCGGTCGCGCACCATGACGGCAATTATTTTGCCGACGAGGCGACGCTCGACCGGATCGAGGGCGAAGGCCAGGTGGCGTTCCGTTATGCCGAACCGGTCAACGGATCGGCGCGCGACATCGCCGGGGTGCTCAACGCCAAGGGCAATGTGCTCGGGATGATGCCGCACCCCGAGCGCGTGGTCGAAGCGCAGCACGGCAATACCGATGGCGCGCGGCTGTTCGAAGGCCTCGCCCGCGCGGTGCTCGAACGCGCCTGATCAGCCGTACAGCGCTCTCTGCTGGTCGCCGAACAGGCTCTGCACGTCGGCGGCTGTCATCGGGCGACCGTAGAAATAGCCCTGGATCTTCTTGCAGCCGAGTTCGCGGATGACCTGCACCTCGTGTTCGGTCTCCGCGCCTTCCGCCGTGGTCGACATGCCCAGGCTTTCCGCCATCGCCACCACTGCGCGGATGATCGCGATGCTTTCCTGCGCGCCCCTCGCCGCGCCCTGGACAAAGCTGCGATCGACCTTGATCGTGGTGAAGCGGGTCTTGCTGAGATAGCCCAGCGCCGAATAGCCGGTGCCGAAATCGTCGAGCGACAGGCCCACGCCCAGCGCAAGGATCTGGTCCAGCGTCTCGCCCGCGCGCGACCCCTCGCGCAGGAACACGCTCTCGGTCACCTCGAGCTCCAGCCGCTGGGGCGGCAGGCCGGTCTCCGACAGCGCCTCGACCACTGTCTCGACAAAATCGGGTTCGTATAACTGTTCGGCCGAGACGTTGACCGCGACGCGGACATTGGCCGGCCAGGTCACCGCCTCGCGACAGGCGCGGTGCAGCACCCAGTTGCCGATCGGCACGACAAGCCGCGCATCTTCGGCCAGCGGGATGAAGCGCGCGGGTGACACCTGACCGAATTCGGGGTTGGACCAGCGGATCAGCGCCTCGAACGCGACCAGCGACTCGCTGCCGGCATCGACCACCGGTTGATAGGCAAGCGAGAACTCGTCCTTTTCCAGCGCCTTGCGCAGCGCGATTTCCATGACGCGGCGTTCCTCGGCATGGCTGTGCAGCTTCGGCTCGTACACATTGTGCCGACCGCCGCCCTCGTCCTTCGAGCGATAGAGCGCAAGGTCGGCGCTGCGCATCAGCGTTTCGACCGTGCGGCCATCGCGCGTGCCGGTGGCAGAGCCAACGCTCGCACCAATGAACAGTGTGTGCTGATCGACCTCATAGGGGCGCGACAGCACATCGATGATGCGCGCCGCCAGATCGGAAATGCGCTGCCCATCGCCGGTATCGCGCATGACGACGGCGAACTCGTCACCGCCCAAGCGTCCGCACAGCTCGTCCTTGCCCATCAGCGAGCGCAGCCGCAGCGAGACCTGCGCGAGCAGCCTGTCGCCGACCAGATGGCCGAGCGTATCGTTGACCGATTTGAACCGGTCGAGATCGATCATCAGGAAGCCGCAGCGGCAATTCCACTGTTCGCATTCCTTGAGCGCACGATCGAGCGCCTCGGTGAGCTGGAGGCGGTTGGGCAGGCCGGTCAGCGTGTCGAACCGGGCCAGCCGCGCGATCTTCTCGGCGCTTTCGCGGCTTTCGGTGACGTCCGAGCCGACCCCGCGGAAACCCATGAACGTGCCATTGTCGTCATAGCGCGGCGAGGCCGACAGTTCCCACCAATAGGTCTTTTCCTCGCCATGCACCTTGACGACGAGGTTCGAGAAGCTTTCGCGCTTGGTGAGCTTGTCCGACAGGATGTGCAGGCTGGGGGCCAGGTTGCCGCTCTCCCAATGCTTGCCGGCGATCAGCTGGGTCAGCGGCATGCCCTCGATCTCGCTCGCCTCGCGGCCGGCGGCAAAAGCAAAGCGCGGGCTGGCGGCGACGATGCAGCGGGCGGCGTCGATCTGCCACAGCCAGTCGGCATCGCCTTCCTCGAACTCGCGCAGCAACAGGCTGACCACCTCGTCCTTTTCGGCAAGGCCCTGCTCGGAGAATTTGAACATCAGATAGGCGCGCGCATTCTCGAAGCCCGACAGTGCGAGCAGGATCGAGAAGCAGACGATCGCCCCGACCGTGACGATATTCTCGCCCTGCCAGAAGGCGATCACCGATGCAGCCATCAGCACCAGGTTGAACACGAAAGCGCCGAGCGGCAGCGCGTTGAGCAGCAGCGTGCCGCCGACCACCAGCGCGGCCAGGATTGTCCAGACCGCGGCGAGTTCCATCTGGGTCGCCATCGGCGCGAATACCAGGATGGGGACGCACCAGACAAAGGCGATCAGGCTCGTCGCAGCGACCAGCTGAAGCACGAAACGGCGGGCGACATGATCGTGATTGACCATCCCGCTATGGCGGTACAGCACGGTGGGGAAGTAGAGCGAGGCACCCAGCATGCCCATCCATCCGGCCAGCTGCCAGAGCGGCACGAAACCGCTGAACAGCTGGCACACCATCAGGCCAAGCACCAGATTGGTTACCACGCGCAAGATGGCATAGCGGGCCAGTCCGGTATATTGGATCGCGCGGAAATGATCCCAGTCGCCCTCGGGAGGGTCGCACAGGCCGAGAAGGGCCATGACCGGCAGGTCGCGCGCAGTCGAGGGTTTGGCGGGGGGCTTGCTCACCCGGGCGACATAGCGAAACAAAGTTAGCGAACGGTAACTGGTAGAGCCGGTTTCGCTACCGGGGCGTGCGGGTATTTGAAGGATATGATCGGGGCACCTTGCCTGCAACCGGCGTTGATCCGCAGGTTGCAGGCCTTGGCGAACTGGCCTGCTGCCGCACTCGTGCGGCCGCGTCTCAGATCAGATGACGGCCAGCATGATGACGGCGCTGCTCACGAAGGCAGCGGCCAGATTGAATGCAATACGCATGACGAACTCCTGACAAACTATGGAATTGGCCGCGCAGACATCCTGCTCTCTGACAGGCTATTTAGGTCATAAGTGCTGTCCTACAAGTGCAATTGATTCGGATGCACTTGCACAAAACGCAATTCAATCGTCCGCCAGAGCAGCGCGCGCAGCCTCCCAATTGCGTCCGTCGAACGCTTCGGTTTGCGCCTGGACGCCGTGCCCGTCGTCAAGGCAGCGATAATCGACCGACCAGCTGTCGGGGTGCGACCGAGGCTGGTAGAAGCTGCGGATTCCGCAGGTCCGGCAGAAGAGGTGCTCGGCAGCGCCGGTGCCGAAACGATAGCTGGTCAGCTGGTCCTTGCCAGAAATCAGCCGAAAATGGTCGTGCGGAACGATCATGTGCAGAAAGCCTGTCTTGGCGCACATCGAGCAGTTGCATGCGAGCAGCCTTACATGCGCCTCCACATCCGCCTCGAAGCGAACGGCACCGCAATGACAGCCCCCCTGCACCGTGACAGGAGGCCCGTGCTTCTCGCATTCAATCGACCGGTTCGACAAGCATCCGCGCCCTGATATCGTCTGGCCAGGCAATCGCGCTGGCCTTCACAAGGTCCATGCATACCAGAGTGGCCGAGGCCCGCAACCGCGTCTCCTCGCCGCAGCGCACGACATAGCGTACCGCGCAGGAGGATCGCCCGACCTTTTCTACCGCCAGATCGATCGACAGCAGGTCGCCCAGCCGGCTGGGTGCGGCAAAGTCCGCCTCCAGATGCACGGTGGGCACACCGATCTGCCGGTCGAGATGCATGGTCTTGAAATCGACCCCGACGATATCGGCGAAATATTGCTCGACTGCGGCGTTGAGCATCTCGAAATAGCGCGGATAGAAGACGATGCCCGCTGCGTCGACATGGGCGAAGCGCACCGGCAGTTGCAGCACCTGCATCAGCGTTCCTCCGACTGGTCGAGCGAGCCGCGCAGCACGGCGAGCAGTCTGTAGAGCTGGTTGCGATCATCTGCGCCGATCCCGGCGAACATCTCTTCGACCCAGCCGTGATGCTCGCGGGCGACGGTGGCGAAATGCGCGCGCCCCTCGTCGGTCATGGTGACGATCGAGCTGCGCCGGTCGTGCTCGGGCTTGCTCACCGATACATGGCCCAGCCTGGCCAGTTGCTGGACGACAGCGGTGACATTGCCGTTCGAGACCAGCAGCCGCTGCGACAGCTCGCTCATCGCCAGCCCGCCCGGCTCGCGCTCCAGCGCGGCGAGCACATCGAAGCGCGGCAGCGTGGTGTCGAACTGATCGGCCAGACGTCGCCGCAGCCGCTTTTCGGCGATGGTGGTGCAGCTGAGCAGCCGCAGCCAGAGGCGCAGATTGGGATTGGGCTGGGCTTCGGATGCGCTGTGCACGTCCTCCTCCTGCCCTGCCTGGAATGCCGTTGCCATCAGGCCTGCACCGTAACCGCGCGGCTGTTGCGGAGCAACTGTTCCTGCCCCAGCCGATAGGCATCGTGCGCGCGCAGCCCCTTATAGCCTGCCGCTGCCGCCGCGTGCAGCGTCCAGGCGGGGTCGGCCAGATGCGGGCGACCCAGCGCGACCAGATCGGCGCGGCCTGCCACCAGGATCGAGTTGATCTGGTCGGCATCGGTGATGTTGCCGGCGGTGATCGTCGGGCATCCCGCCTCGTTGCGCACCTGATCGGACAGCGGCGCCTGGTACATGCGGCCATAGACCGGGCGCGCCGCCGGCGAGGTCTCACCCGAGGACACGTCGATGATATCGGCACCGGCGGCCATGAACGCGCGTGCGATCTCGACCGCGTCCGCGCCGGTGATTCCGCCTGGCACCCAGTCGTGCGCCGAAATGCGGACCGAAAGCGGCTTGTCCTGCGGCCAGACCGCGCGAACCGCCTCGACCACCGAGAGCGGGAACACCAGCCGCGCTGCCAGATCACCACCAAAAGCATCGTCGCGATGATTGGTGAGCGGGCTGATGAAGCCGGACAGCAGATAGCCATGGCCTGCCTGGATCTCGACCAGATCGAACCCGGCGCGGTCGGCGCGCCGGGCTGCATCGACAAAGGCGGCGCGGATCGCATCCATGCCCGCAGCGTCGAGCGCGGCAGGCGTCGCATATCCTTCCGCCCAGGGTTCGGCGCTCGCGGCGACCAGCGGCCAGCCAGCATCGCCCAGAGGCTTCTCGCCCTGCGACGGCACCGATACCGCACCGCGCGCGCCGGCATGGCCGATCTGCACGCCGATCGCGCTGCCCGCCGCGTGCGCGAAGTCGACGATCGACGACCAGCCATCGGCCTGTTCGTCGGTCCACAGGCCCGGACACGCCGGCGTGATGCGACCTTCGGGAGCGACCGCGCACATTTCGGTCATCACCAGCCCTGCACCGCCCAGCGCGCGCGCGCCATAATGCACCAGGTGGAAGGCGCCGACCCGCCCCTGATCGTCGGCCTGATAGGTCAGCACCGGTGCGACGACGACGCGGTTGGCCAGCGTCAGACCACGCAGCCGGAAGGGCGTGAACATCGGTGGTGCCTCGGTGTCGCCGCCTGCCAGGCTTGCAAACCAGCTTTCCACCTCGGCCAACCATTGCGGATCGCGCAACGCCAGGTTCGCATGACTCACACGCTGCGAGCGGGTCATCAGCGAATAGGCGAACTGGATCGGCGGGAAATCGATGTAGCGGTCGAGCGTCTCGAACCATTCGGTCGAATTGCGCGCCGCATTCTGGATCTTCAGCACCTCGATGCGGCGTTCCTGCTCGTATTCGCTCAGCGCATCGGCCAGCGCCTCGCGGCGATCGAGGCCAGGCCGGTCGAGCACGGCGGCGAGCTTGATCGCATCCTCGAGCGCCAGCTTGGTGCCCGATCCGATCGAGAAATGCGCGGTATGCGCCGCATCGCCGAGCAGCACGACATTGTCGAACGACCAGCGATGGCACAGTACCCGGCGAAAGTTGATCCAGGCCGCCGAGCCGCGCAGATGCGTGGCGTTGCTGATCAGCGGATGGCCCTGCAGATGCCGCGCAAAGAGCTTTTCGCAGGCCGCGCGCGCCTCATCCGGCTCCATCCTGTCGAAGCCGAGCCCCGCCCAGGTGCTTTCCGAACATTCGACGATGAAGGTCGAATGCGTATCATCGAAGCGATAGGCATGCGCCCAGACCCAGCCGGCCTCGGTCTTCTCGAAAATGAACTCGAACGCGTCGAACAGCCGCGTGGTCCCCAGCCAGATGAACTTGTTGGCACGCACCTGGATGTCGACATCGAACCGGTCGGCGTAAAGCTCGCGCACCCGGCTGTTGATGCCGTCGGCCGCGACGATCAGGTCATAGCCGGTCCAGGCCTCGATCTCGGGCGAGAATTCGGTCTCGAACACCAGGTTGACGCCGAGCTCGCGCGCCCGCTCCTGCAGGATCACCAGTAACCGCTTGCGCCCGATGCCGATAAAGCCGTGCCCCCCGGAGCGGATGCGCTCGTCGCCGATCACCACATCGACATCGTCCCAGTGCGCAAAGCTGTCCGCGATCGTCGCGGCACTCACCGGATCGTTGGCACGCAGATTGCCCAGCGTCTGGTCGGAAAAGACCACGCCCCAGCCGAACGTGTCGCCCGCCTTGTTGCGCTCGAACACGGTGATGTCGTGCGCCGGATCGCGCAGCTTCATCGAGATCGCGAAATACAGCCCCGCCGGTCCGCCGCCCAGGCACGCGATGCGCATCGCCATTATACCGCCACCACATTGTGCCGCAGGCGGCCGATACCCTCGACCGCGCATTCGACGACATCGCCGGGCCAGAGGAATTCCTGCGGCGTGCGGCCTGCCCCCACGCCCTCGGGCGTGCCGGTGGCGATGATATCGCCCGGCTCCAGCGTGATGCCGACCGAGATATCGGCGATCAGTTCATCGACCTTGAACAGCATCTTCGCGGTGTTCGAGCGCTGCTTCTCGACGCCATTCACCGTCAGCCACAGCTCGAGCGTCTGCGGATCGGGGATTTCGTCGGCAGTGACGATCACCGGCCCCATCGGGGCATAGCCATCCTGGCCCTTGGAGTAGATCCACTGACCCGCACGGCGGCAATCGCGCGCGCTCATGTCGATTAGCACGGTATAGCCGAAGACGCAGGCCAGCGCGTCCTCGCGCGCCACGCGCTTGGCGCGGGTGCCGATGACGGCGGCGAGTTCGACCTCCCAGTCGAGCTGCTGGGTGACATTGGCATCGTGCGGGATCGGATCGCCCGGGCCGATCACGCTGGTCGGCGGCTTGGAGAAGATCACCGGCTGGCGCGGCAGATCGGGCGAGGTGTCGAGCGCGGCGGCGGATTCGGCGACATGGTCGATATAGTTGAGGCCGATGCCGAAGATGTTCTTGCGCGGGCGCGGGATCGGCGCGAGCAGCTTCACATTGGCGAGCGGCTGCGCGGTGCCGAGCGGAAATTCGCCATCGAGCTCTGCCATCAGCGCCGAGGCGATGCGCACAGCCTCGGGGCCCAGATCGATGAAATCGAGCATCGTCGACGGCAGCGGCACGCCGGTGGCATCGCCGAGCAATTCGAGATCGACCACCAGCGATCCGGCGATCGCCCCCAGCCGGGCAGGCGCTTCGACAGTGGCGCGGAAAGTAACAAGACGCATGAGGCAGATCCTTGGACTGAAAGGGAGGAAAGACGGAAAGGGCGGTCGATCAGCCGATGATCGGCTGGTGCCCGCCATTTTCGGCCAGTGCTTCCTGGCGGTAGAGGCCGAGTGCGCGCATTACCGGCAGGTCGTGGAACGAGAACAGGCACGCATCCTCGCTGTCCGAGGCGTTGCAATGTTCGTGGAACATCCAGCTGGGCACGACGAAGATGTCGCGTTCCTGCCAGTCGAAGCGCTGACCGTTGATGATCGAATATCCAGAGCCCTTGGCGCACTGATAGACGAAATTGCCGACCTCGCGGTGCGCGCGCGTGCGCTCGCCGGGGCGCAGCATCTGGATCGACGCGCCGATGGTGGACATCACCGCGCCGCCGGTCAGCGGGTTCATGTAATCCATGTGCACGCCGTCATACGGGCTGCCATCGGTGACCCTGGCATAGCGCTGCAGCGCCTCATAGGTCGGCTCCCATTCGTATTTGAACAGCGGCGAATAGCGCTTCGACCAGTCCTGCCCCGCCGGACGCAGCCCCGCTCCGGCCCAGGTCGCGGTCGCATCGTCGACTGGATAGGTCACCGCCTGGTTGAGATCGGGGTGTACCTCGTAGAAATTCGCATCGAGCGCATTCATCAGCGGAATGTCGAGACCGTCCTGCCAGATGCATGGCGTTCCACCCTCTGCAACACCATGCTCGTGCCAGGTGCCGTTGGGCGTCAGCACGAAATCGTTGCGGCCTAGCGTCATCTTGTGCCCGTCGACATTGGTGAAGGCGCCCTCGCCCTCCATGATGAAGCGCAATGCCGAGGCCGAATGGCGGTGGCTGGAGGCGCATTCGCCCGGCGCCATGACCTGCAGCCCCGAATAGAGCCACCCCACCGCGGCCACGACATCCTGCCGCGCCGGATTGGCGAGATAGACCACGCGCCGCCCGGCCTGTTCCGGCGTCACCAGTTCGAGCGCGCGCATCACCCGGTCGCGAAGGTCGTTGTAGCGCCAGATGATCGGGACCGAGGGCGAGGCGGGCTCCCAAGGCTCGATCTTGTTCGCGACGGTCCACAGCGCGCCGGTTCCCAGCTCCTCGAGTTCGCGATAATAGCGAACCAGCTCCGGCGTATCGGTGACATTGGCCCTGCCCGCCACATCCTCGCGATACTGGTCATAGGTCGATGCCATTGCCGATTCCTCCACTCGAGATATTTGAAGGTTAAAACTTTAAGCTTGAAACGTCAACTGTCAGAGCTATTCTGGCGGCGAGATTTTTGGGAGAGGCGCGACGATGGCGAGATACAAGGCGGCGGTGGTTCAGGCGGCGGCGCATCCCTTCGACCCGATGGCGTCAGCGGAAAAGGCGGCAGCGCTGATCCACGAAGCGGCGGCTGCCGGTGCGCGGCTGGCGGTGTTTCCAGAGGCCTTTATCGGCACCTATCCCAAGGGCGCGTCGTTCGGCACGCCGGTCGGTATGCGCAAGCCCGAGGGTCGCCGCGACTTCCAGCGCTATCACGAAGGCGCGATCGCGCTGGATGGGCCCGAGGTCGCCGCGATTGCAGAAGCCACGGCAGAAACCGGGCTTTTCGTGGTGATCGGCGTGATCGAGCGCGACGGAGGTACGCTCTATTGCACCGCCTTGTTCTTCGACGGCGCGGCCGGGCTGGTCGCCAAGCATCGCAAGCTTATGCCCACGGGCGCCGAGCGGCTGATCTGGGGCTTTGGCGACGGATCGACCATGCCGGTGCTCGACACGCCGCTGGGCAACATCGGTGCGGTGATCTGCTGGGAGAATTACATGCCCGCGATGCGCATGGCGATGTACGCCAAGGGAATCTCGATCTGGTGCGCGCCCACGGCCGACGATCGCGACGGCTGGCTCGCCTCGATGCGGCATATCGCGCTCGAAGGGCGCACCTTCGTGCTTTCGGCCTGCCAGCACATCACCCGCGCCGCCTATCCGCAGGATTATGACTGCGCGCTGGGCGGCGATCCGTCCACCGTGCTGATGCGCGGCGGAAGCTGCATCATCGGTCCGCTGGGCGATGTACTCGCCGGACCCGATTATGCGGGCGAGACGATCCTCTATGCCGAGATCGACACCGAAGAAGTGGTGCGCGGCAAATATGATTTCGACGTGACCGGCCATTATGCCCGGCCCGACATTTTCAGCCTGACCGTGGACGAGCGCCCCAAGACCTGCGTCGTCCGCACCGTCGAGGATTGAGCCGCATGGAATTCGATCTCCGCGCGCTTGAGGTTGCCAAGCGCTACAAGCTGCTCGCCTCGTCGATCACCCCACGCCCGATCGCCTGGGTCACCAGCCGTTCGGCCGACGGAATCCACAACGCCGCGCCGTACAGCTTCTTCAACATGATGGGCTCCGATCCGCCGACCGTGGTGCTGGGCCTGATGCTGCGGCCCGAAGGCGGGCTGAAGGACAGCGCGGTCAATATCACCACCACCGGCGAATTCGTCATCAACCTGGTGCGCGAAGCCGATGCCGAGGCCATGAACCTCACCTGCATCGACGCGCCGCCCGAAGTCGACGAGTGCGCACTGGCAGGGCTCGAGCTGCTGCCCTCGCGGCTGGTCGGGCCGCCACGCATCGCCAGCGCGCCGGTCAGCCTGGAATGCCGGGTGCTGGAAACCGTCTATCCCGGCGGCGAGGGCGGCCAGGTGATCGTCATCGGCGAGGTGCTGATGGCGCATATCGCCGACCAGTTCGTGCTCGATGCCGACCGCTGCCATCTCGATACGCTCGCGATGGGGCTGATCGGCCGCGTCCACGGCGCGGGCTGGTATGTGCGGCTGACCGACCTTTTCCAGCTGGACAGGCCGGTCTGGCCCAAGGATGCGCCTGGCTCAGAAGCCTGAGCCGGCAGCCCCTCCCCCGCCCGCGATCCAGCGGTCGATCTTCGCCTCCAGCACCGCCATCGGCAGCGCGCCGGTGCCGAGCACCTGGTCGTGATAGTCACGGATGTCAAAGGCCTTGCCCAGCGCCTTGCGCGCGCGTTCGCGCAGCACCGCGATGCGGATCTCGCCGATCTTGTAGGAACAGGCCTGGCCCGGAGAGGCAATATAGCGGTCGATCTCCACCGCGACATCCTTGGGCGCCATCGAGGTATTGGCGAGCATGTAATCGATCGCCTGCTGCCGCTGCCAGTTCTTCGCGTGCAGCCCGGTATCGACCACCAGCCGCACCGCGCGCAGCATCTCCATGTCGAGATGCCCGAACCACTGCAGCGGATCGGTGAACATGCCGAGATCTCGCCCCAGCGACTCGGCATAGAGCCCCCAGCCCTCCGAATAGGCGGTCGACGATCCGAAGCGCAGGATCGGCGGCAGCGCCTCGTTCTCGCGCGCCAGGGTCAGCTGGAAATGATGGCCCGGAATGCCTTCGTGCAGCGTCAGCGTCTCCAGCGTCGGGATGGGCCGGGTGCCCAGCATCGCCATGTTGAAATAGAGTGTTCCCGGCGACACGCCATCGGCAGGGCCGGGCCGGTAATAGCCGGTGCCGCGCTGGTCGCCGAGCGCGGGCAGCGGCGCGACGCGGAACGGCGCCTTGGGCCGCCGCGCGAACAGCTTGGGGATGGCCGGCCAAATCTTCGCCTCGATCGCAGCGAAGCGCGCGAGCAGTTCCTCGGGAGTCTTGTAATAATATTGCGGATCGGTGCGGATATGCTCGAACAGCCCGGCAAGGTCGCCCTCGAAGCCGATGTCCTTGCGCGCCTGCTCCATCTCGCTGCGGATGCGTGCGACCTCCGACAGGCCGAGCGCATGGATCTCGTCTGCGCCAAGGCTCGTCGTCGTGTGCCGCGCCAGCTCCGCCGCATAAAGCCGCGCGCCATCGGGCATCGCCCCGCGCCCCGGCAGCGCGAGCGCCTTCGGCGCGTAATCGCTGGTAAGGAAATCGTGCCACAGCTGATAGCCGGGCAGGATACGCTGGCGTATCAGCGTGCGATAGGCGGCGGTCAGCCGCTCGCCATCGCTGGCCTTGACCGGATCGGGCATCCGCCGGATCGCCGCGAAAAACGGCGTGTCGTCGGGCGCGAGCGCCAGCATCGCATCGACCTGGCGCAGCACATTGGCGACCACGACCTGCGAATGGACATGGCCCGAAGCCAGCCCCTCGCGCAGCCGCACGATCGCGGTCTGCAGATAATCGGCAAAGCCGTCGAGTCGCTCCAGGCCGCGCTCGTAATCGGCGAGCGACTCGAAGCGCGCGCCGCCGCCCGAAACGAAATCGGCGACCTCGACATGCGGGCCGAACGAGGGGTCCAGCGCCAGTTGCCGCTTGATGACGAACAGCCCGCTGTCGAACAGGTTCAGCACCTCGCGGGTGCGATAGGCGAACACGTCATAGGCGATCGCGTCCTGCGGCGAGAGCGCCTTGCGATCGATCTGCTCGAGCGCCTGCTTCTGCGCCTGCTTGTTGGCGCGCAGCGTGTCGCCATAGGCATCGCCCAGCGGGTCGACATAGGCCGGGCCGCTGCTCTCGCCGCGCCGTTCGTCGGACAGCGGATCGAGCAGAGCGTCGGCCGCATCGGCCTGTTCGAGCAGCGCGCGCAGCCGGGCCCCGGCATCGTTCGCCTGCGCCTGCAACGGCAGGCCCGCCATCGCCCCCAGCGCGAGTCCGCCCGCCAGCGTGGTTCTGCGCGTCACTTCCAGTCCGTTGGTCGGCATGTCCTTGTCTCCCTGATGCGCCGATCCTCACCACAGCCGGCACAGATTCAAGCGCTCAGATCGGCAGAGCGCATTGATCATAATGGCCATCCGGCGCCGAAATCGCGCGTTTACAACAATCTAATTTCATCAGGGCGCTGGCTACCTTTCATATGTTGCGCCTGACGCAACGATTCGGATGTTTTTGCTGCATTGCACGAATGCGTCATTTGCGTGACGTTGCACGTATTCAAGGGGCTGCGGGGACAGGCATATGCGCTACCGGCGATGGATGATGGCGGCGATGGCAACGGCGGCGACGCTGATGCCACTGGCGACGGCGGGCGTGGTAGAGGCGCGCGAAGGCAAGATCATGGTCGACCAGGAGGTCAGCACCGAGGTGATCGCGCTGGTCGGCGGCAATGTCGTCGATGTCGACACCGGCAATGTCATGATGAACGCGGTCGTGATCGTTACCGGGGGGCGCATCAGCGCGGTGGGGCCTGCTGCCTCGACCACCATTCCGCCCGATGCCAAGCAGGTGTCGATGGCGGGCCGCTGGCTGATCCCGGGCCTGATGAACATGCACACGCATTACGGGCTCAAGCTTCCCGGTGCGGCAGGTGCGGCGCTGGTCAATGAGACCGACCCGCAACAGGTGCTGCGCATGGCGGGCAATGCGCGAAAGTCGCTGCTTGCCGGGGTCACCACCACGCGCTCGACCGGCGAGGATCATGGCAATGACTTCGCGCTACGCGCCGCGATAGAGCGCGGCGACGTGATCGGCCCGCGCATCCTGACCGCAGGCGAGATCATCGTGCCCACCGGCGGCCATGGCTCGCTGGAAGCCGATGGCCCCTATGGCCTGGCGACAGCGGTGCGCAAGCAGATCAAATATGGCGCGGACTGGATCAAGATCGCGATCTCGGGCGGCATTTCGGACACGCACGGCGCGATCGGCGCGGCGCCGATGACCGACGAGGAGCTCTCGACGCTGATCGAGGTGGCGCATCGCAACGGCATTCCGGTGACCGCGCACAATGGCTCGGCCGAGGCGGCGCAGCAGGCGCTCAAGTTCGATATCGATTGCTTCGAGCACGGCTATTATCTCGACGATGCCGCGTTGCAGCTGATGAAGAAAAAGGGCGTGTGGCTGGTGCCGACCATCGTCGTCAGCCAGCCGGGCGCCAAGGAATTCTACAAGAAGATCGGATCGCCCGCCTGGTATCTCGCCCGCGTCGACAGCACCGGCAAGGAGCACTGGGCGATGCTGCAAAAGGCGATCCGCCTGGGCGTCAACATCGCGCTGGGCACCGACCAGTTCCCGTTCGAGCCCAATGACGGCACCACCGCGACCGTCGCCGAGGCCGAGCTTTACGTGAAGGCGGGGATGACTCCGCTGCAGGCGCTGCGCTCGGGCACCACCGAGACCGCGCGGATGCTCAAGATCGACGACATGACCGGTCGTATCAAGCCGGGTCTGGCGGCGGACATCATCGCGGTGAACGCCAATCCCGTCGAGAACATCTCGGCGCTGCGCACCATCGATTTCGTGATGAAGGACGGCCGCATCTATCGCGACGACAAGACCGGCCTCATCGCACAATGAAGGGGATTTCCAAGATGACCATGATGACCAGACTGATCGCCGGGGCCGCACTGGCGCTCGCGCCCGCTCTGCCGGTGCTCGCTCCGGCGGCCATCGCCGCGCCCGTCGCTTCGGACGATCCGGTGTCGCAGATGTTCGTCTGGTGGAACGAGGCGTTCAAGACCCCCGGCGGGTTCAGCCCTGAGAATTTCCGCAAGCATTTCACCGAGGATGCGACGCTGGTGCTCGAGGGCAAGACCGTGATCAACGGCGTCGAAGGCTGGGCGAAGCATTTCCAGAAGATCCAGGCCGGTGGCGGCGATGTCGAGATCGTGGTGCCGTTCAAGGACATGTTCCGCGTTGGCGACCGGGTCTACACCTATCACGTCATTCGGTCGCGCCGGGACGGCAAGACCGCCTGCTCGCTGGCGGCGGGCCATGGCGTGATCCGCGACGGCAAGATCGCCTCGATCGTGCTGGTCCGCTCGGAGCTCGATCCGGCCAAGGGCCAGACCGATCCGCAATGCTGGACGCGCTGAACACATGACGGTTTCGGCGGAGCGACCCTAAAGGCGCCCGCCCAAATTCCAGGGGAATGAAAAACCATGTCGCCGGCTCCTGCTGGCGGCAGAAAAGGGGATATTGCCATGACGATTGCCACAACGACCGCCCATCTGCGCATGGGAACCGGCCTGATCGCGCTTGCCCTTTGCAGCATCGCGGCACCGGCGCTGGCGCAGGACGCCGCCCAGGCCGACGCGACCGAGACCGAAGCCAAGGACGAGATCATCGTGACGGCGCAGCGCCGCTCGCAGTCGATCCAGGACGTGCCGATCGCGATCACCGCGGTCACCGCGCAGACGCTGAAGGACCAGAACGTCCAGAGCGTCGAGGACTATTTCGCGCTGACGCCCAATGTCAGCTTCCAGACCAACGGATCGCGCGACCGCAAGGACCTGTCGATTCGCGGCATTTCCAACCAGCTCAACCCTTATGCCGATGTCCGCCAGTCGAGCTATGCCTTCTATATCGACGAGTTCAACGTCGCCGCAGGCACCAGCAACCCGCAGATCGTCGATCTCGAGCGGATCGAGGTGCTGCGCGGGCCGCAGGGCACCTATTTCGGCCGCAATGCGGTGGGCGGCGCGATCAACGTCATCACCAAGAAGCCGGTGCAGAACTGGGAAGGCGAACTCGAGGCCGCCTATTCCAACTACGACACCTTCCGCGCGCAGGGCGTGCTGAACATTCCGGTGATCCCCGATCTGCTCGCGGTGCGCGCTTCCGCGCAATACGAAAAGAGCGACGGCTATATCCGCAACATCAACCCGATCGGCGGCGGCAACGACAGCAAGTTCTACACCGCGCGTGTCCAGGCGCGGCTGACCCCGACCGATCGGCTGACCTGGGATTTCGCCTATAGCTATTCGAACGAGGAAGTCGGCATGCGCAACGGCGTGCCGACCGGCGCGGTCACCGGCACCTGGGCGAGCGTCTATTACGGCGTCAACTACAACGCCACCGGCCGCACCACGACGATCACCGGCGCACCCGACGGCGTCGGCTTCTTCCCTCAAAATGACAACAAGGTGAACTTCAACCGGCCGCAGAATGTTGGCAGCACCTATCAGTATTTCAGCTCGCGCGCAGTATGGGATTTCGACGTCGCGACGCTGACCGGCGTGGTCGGCCATCTGACCTCGGACGTGTTCAACTTCGGCGATGTCGACGGCGGCAGCCCCGACTTTTTCTACGAGGACTTCTTCCTCAAGCGCAAATCGACCAGCGGTGAGCTTCGCCTGCAGTCGAACGGCAAGAACTTCCTCGACTGGAGCGTCGGCGCGTTCATCGGCCGCGATACCGGCACCACCGACCAGTCGACCTTCCACGGCCGCAACAGCCCGCTGTGCCCCGCCGGACGCGTCGGCAACTGCTCGGGGCTCGAGGTCACCGGGTTCGATTCGGACAGCACGACACGCTATTTCGCGATCTTCGGTGAGGCGACGCTGCATTTCACGCCCGAGCTTACCCTGGTGCTCGGCGGCCGTTATTCGTGGGAAAAGACCCGCAACTTCGCCGAAAACCGGTCGAACCTCACCATCACTGGCGTCAACGACCGCACTGCGGACTTCGAGGACTTCTCGCCCAAGGCGACGCTGAGCTACAAGCCCAGCAATTCGCTGATGGTCTATGCGACCGCATCGCGCGGCTTCAAGTCGGGCGGCACACAGACCTCGAACAACGTCAACCTGTCCAACGATTTCGACCCCGAAACGCTGTGGAACTATGAGGTCGGCACCAAGTTCGACCTGTTCGACAACCGGGTGCGGGTCGACATTGCCGGCTTCTACATGGACTGGAAGAACGTCCAGCAGACCATCCGCTTCCAGTTCATCGATCCGGCGACCGGACTGCTGCGCGGCGTCAGCGGCATCGCCAATGCGGCGAGCGCGGAGAGCTATGGTATCGAGGGCAGCTTCGACGCCAAGATCACCGACAACTGGAAGCTCGGCGGCCAGGTCGGCTACAACAACACCAAGTTCAAGAGCTATCCCAACGCTCTGATCGACGGCATCGTCATCGACATTTCGGGCCGGCCGCTGGTCAATGCGCCCAAATGGACCTTCGGTGCGCAGACCCAATATACGCAGCCGCTGCGCGAAGGGCTCGACGCCTTCGTCCGCGCCGAATGGAGCTATCGCAGCTCGATGCTCTCCACCCCTATCGCTATAGCGGCTTCCCGTTCATCTCGCCCAGCTATCACAATGTGAACCTGCGCGCGGGCATCGAGGGCGAAAAATGGCGTGCCACGGTGTTCGTCGAGAACCTTTTCGACGCGAAATATTTTGCCAACGCTTATGAAAAGGCCTTTTATTCGGGCGTTCAGGTGGAGCCCTCGTTCCAGAGCTATGGCATCATCCTGAGCTACAAGTTCTGAAGCAGGTACAAGGGGTTAAGGGGTTGCTGGCATGACGTTTGACAGGCGAAGCCTGTTGCTTTCCGGCATGGCAGGCGCGGTGGCAACCGCCCTGCCCGGCACCCTGGCCTGGGCCGCCAAGCCGCCGGGCAATCCCGATGAGGGATTCGCCCGGCTGCTGCGCCGCCACACCCATGCCTTTCTGCACCGCTCGCCCGAAGAGGCGACGAGTCTGGGCTATGATACCGGAGCCAATGCGTCGCTGCGCGCGCGGCTCGACGACCGTTCGCAGGCCGCGCGCGAGGCAGACCGCGCGGCCATCACGATCGCGCTGGCCGATCTCGACGAAATCGATGTCCTGGCGCTGTCGAAGCCTGCCCAGCTCGACCATGCGGTGGCGCGCTTCGTCTATGAAACGCTGGCCGATACGCTCGGCCGCTATGGCTATGTCGACGCCAATCTGCGGCCTAGCCCCTATATCGTCAGCCAGATGAACGGGGCCTATTACTGGCTGCCCGATTTCATCGGCGGAACGCATCCGCTGGAAAGCGCTGCCGATGTCGCGGCCTGGCACGACCGGCTGGCGGCGCTTGCGGTCGCGCTCGATCAGGAGACCGACCGGATCCGGATCGATGCCGCAGCCGGGGTCATCCCGCCCGGCTTCGTCATCGACCGCACGGTGCGCCAGATCGAGGCTTTGCGCGATGCACCGCCGCGCACGTCATCGCTGATGGCCAAGGCGATCGCGCGCGCCGAGGCGGCCGGGCTGGGTGATATCGGCACGAAGGGCGAGGCCATCTTCGCCAAGGCGATCGCGCCTGCGCTAGGCCGTCAGGCGGAAACGCTCAAGGCGCTGCGGGCACAGTCGGTCGAGACCGCCGGATGCTGGCGGCTGCCCGATGGCGATGCCTATTATGCCAGCGCGCTGCGCGCCAACACCACCTCAACGATCGCGCCGGAGGAACTGCACCGCGAAGGGCTCGCCCAGTGCGCCGCGCTGATCGCCGAGATCGATGCCGGGCTGAAGGCGCAAGGCCTTTCCAAAGGCTCGGTGGGCGATCGGATCAAGGCGCTCAACGCCGATCCGCGCTTCACCGTGAGCGATGACGATGCGGGACGCGCTCAGATCATCAAGGCGGCCGAAGCCACGCTGACGCGGGTGCGCGAGCGGCTGGCGGGCGCGTTCAGCGCGGTCGAGATCGATCCGCTGGTGGTCCGGCGCATTCCGGTCGCGATCGAGAATGGCGCACCCGGGGCGTTCTATTCCGAGGGCATCGCGGGCCAGCCGGGCACCTATTCGCTCAACCTCAAGAACCCCGGCGAGCATCCGCTGTGGCGGCTGCCGACGCTAACACATCACGAGGGCATTCCCGGGCACCATTACCAGGCATCGGTGCTGCGCCATGGCAGCGCGCTGCCGCTGTTCCGCAAGGTCGTGCGCTTTTCCGCCTATACCGAAGGCTGGGCGCTCTATGCGCAGCAAGTGGCGGACGAACTCGGCGTGTACGAGGGCGACCCTTTCGGGCGCATCGGCTACCTTCAGTCCGAGCTGTTCCGCGCCGCGCGCATCGTCGTCGATACCGGCCTGCACCACAAGCGCTGGAGCCGCGAGGAAGCGGTGCAGTGGATGGTCGACAATGCGGGCGAAAGCCCCGAGAGCACCGATCGCGAGGTCGTGCGCTATGCCGTCTATCCCGGCCAGGCGTGCAGCTTCAAGGTCGGCGCGAACCGCATCGTCGCCGCGCGTGAGGCGGCGCGGGCACGGCTGGGCGCGAAGTTCGACATCCGCGGCTTCCACGATCTGGTGCTGCGCTCGGGCCCGGTGCCGATGGCGGTGCTCGAAGAGGCGGCTAGCCAATGGATAGCATGAGCTCTGCCCCACCGCGCAGATGGCATCTCGCACTGCTGCTGCTCCCTTTTCTGTGGCAGGTGGGCGCGGTGCCGCTGGTCAATGACATTGCCTGGCGGCCCTTCGGCCTGCCCTTTCCGATGGTGTGGCAGATGGCGGGCGTGCTGTTTGCCAGCGCCGTCATCGCGCTGGTCCGCGCGATCGACCTGAAGCGCGAGCAGCGCCGATGATCCTGGGCGTGACGCTGCTGGTCGTTCTGGGCACGATCATCGGAGCGGTGCTCTATGGCCGCGCGCAGAGCAAGGCGAGGTCGGTCGAGGACTGGGCGCTGGGCGGACGCCGCATGGGGACGCTGATCTTCTGGTTCCTCAATGCGGGCGAGATCTACACCACCTTCGCGGTGCTCGGCATATCGGGCTTCGCCTGGGCCTATGGCGCGCCGGCCTATCTCGCCTTTTGCTCGGTCTCGCTGTCCGCAGCGATCGGGTACTGGCTGATGCCGAAGATCTGGGCAGCAGGCCGCGCGCGGTCGCTCGTCACCCAGGCAGATTTCTTTGCCGATCACTATCGCGCGCGCTGGCTGGGCGTGGTCGTCGCGCTGGTCGGGATCGCCGCTTTGGTGGTCTATGTGCAGATCCAGATCACCGCGCTCGGCCTCATCCTGCGCATGACGCTCGGCACCGATGTCTCCCCGGGCATGGCGGCGGTGCTTGCGGCTGCGGCGATGCTGGCCTTCGTGTTCCTGGCAGGGCTGCGCTCCGCTGCCTTTGCTGCGGGCGTGAAGGACGTGCTGATGCTGGTGCTGGTCATCGCGCTCAGCGCCACCGTGGCGGGCATTGTCGGCGCCAGCTCGATGGCCGATGTCTATGCCCGCGCGCAGGACGCGTTTCCCGGCATCGGCAAGCTGCCGGGGCTGAAACGCGATAGCGGGCTGTCGACCACCTGGCTGATGACCTCGGCGCTCAATGTCGCGCTCGCCAACTGGATCTTCCCGCACATGTTCCAGCTGAGCTATTCGGCGGCGACCGAGGATGCGATCCGCCGCAACGCGATCTTCCAGCCGATCTATTCGCTGTCCTATTTCTTCATCATCCTGCTGGGCCTCGCCGCGCTGCTCGCGGGCACGATCCCACCCGATGGCGATATCAACGCCGTGCTGCTGCAGTTCGTGTCCGATCGCTATCCGCCCTGGCTCGTCGGGCTGCTCGCGGGGACCGCCTGCCTGCTCGCGCTCGTGCCGGGATCGGTGCTGCTGCTCACTGCCGGATCGATCTTTGCGCGCAATGTCGTGAGCCCGCTCTATCCGGCTCTGAGCGATCGTGCCGGCCTGCTCGCCTCGCGGCTGTCGATGGTGGGCGCGGCGGCCATCGCGGTCTATCTGACGCTCGGCGGCAACCGCTCGCTGGTCGAGATCGGGCTGTCGGCCTATGGCGCGATCGGCCTGCTCGCGCCGGGCGTGTTCCTCGCCTTCCTCTGGCCGCGCACCAGCGCGGTTGCGGTCGCAGGCGGGCTGGTGGCAGGCTATGCGCTGCTCGTCACCCCGCCGGGCGAGGCCTGGATCGCCGCGAATTTCATCGAATGGGAACCGGGCCTGGTCGCCATGGGGGCGGCGCTGATTGTCACCGTCGCGATCAGCCTCGTCGCCCCGCGCCGCGCCGGTGCGACCGATACCCTGCCCCTCAACCCGCCCCTCGCCTCGCAAGGAGAAACCGCCTGATGACCGACGCGCCCGCCTTTCTCGCCGCCGACCATGTCTCGTTCACCGTGCCCGATCTCGAAGCGGCGATCGCCTTCTATGCCGACACGTTCGGCGCGCGCGAGCTGTTCCGCATGGGGCCGCTCGCGGCGGGCGAAATCCCGGCGATGCCCGATGGCCGCGACTGGATGGAGGCGCATGTCGGGGTCGCGGGCGCCACGCTGACGCTCGCTATGCTCGAGCTGGTCGGCAATCTGAACCTGCAGCTGGTGCAATATGATGCGCCCGGCGATCGTAACCCGGTTCCGCCGCGCAACTGCGATGCGGGCGGGCATCATCTCGCGCTGCGCGTCGACGATGTCGAGAAGGCCGCTGCCTATCTCGCCGCCAGGGGCTGCACCGTGCAGAATATCATCGAGATTACCGAAGGACCGCTCGCGGGCAAGAAGAACCTCTATATCCGCGACCCCTTTGGCCACAGCCTCGAAATCGTCGATTGAAGGAGCCTGCCATGTCCAATACCCGCCTCAACCCGCCCTCGCTTTACGAAAGCACCGGGTTCGGCTTTTCCCACGCGACGGTGCAGGACGGCGGCAGGACCATCCACCTCGCCGGCCAGGTCGCCTGGGACAAGGACTGCAACGTCGTGGGTCCAGGCGATCTCGCCGCGCAGACCCGCCAGGCGCTCGCCAATCTCAAGGCCGTGCTGGAGGCTGCAGGTGCGACCCCGGCCGATGTCGTGCGGCTGCGCACCTATATCGTCGATCACAGCCCCGACAAGCTGGGCGTGGTGCTGCCCGAGATCGGTGCATTCTACGATGGGGGCGTGCCTGCACCCAACACGCTGATCGGCGTCGCGGCGCTCGCCATGCCCGATTTCCTGATCGAGATCGAGGCGACCGCAGCGATCGGCTGACCGCCCTTGTCGATCTGGTCGGACGTCAGTCGATCAGATCGGCAATCGCCACCGGACGCGCCGGGAAGCGGGCGGTAAAGCCGCCGCCCGGCGCCGCCCCATGTTCGGCGAGCAGCGCGCGCACCGCATGCTCGCACGACCGGCCCTGGCACACGCCCATGCCTGCGCGCGACACGAGCTTGAGTGCGCTTGCATCCTCGGGCCCTGCAGTCGCCCTGATCGCGCGGATCAGCGCGCCGCGCGTCACATCCTCGCAGCGGCACAGGATCGTGGCATCGTCGGCGAGCCCCGCGATCGCCGCGCGCGGATCGGCGATGCGGGCGAGCAGATCGGCAAAGCGCTGCAATTTCGCCAGTTCGCGACGGGTCGGCGCGGCGCGCATCTCTGCCTCGCTTTCGCTCAGCAACCCATCGGCCAGAAGAATCCCTATCGCCGCCAGCCGCCCTTCGCGCAGCGCGATCTCTGCCCCGGCCACCCCGGTCGTCTCGCCCGCCGCGCTGAGGCCTTGCACACTGCTGCGCTGCCAGCGATCAACCTTGGCCGCGATACCGCCGGTGCGCTCGCAGCGCTGCATCGCGCAGCCCGCCTGACGCGGCAGATCGGCCTGGGGCAGGAATCCGTAACAGGTGGCGAGCACATCGCAGGCGATTCTGCTGCCATCGGCGAATTCCGCCGCCTCGAGCCGCTCGCTGCCTCTCGCACGGACCAGCCGCTGCCCGAAGCGCACAGGCACGCCCGCGCGCCGCAAGTTCGCAAAGGCCGCAGCGGCATCGCGAAACGGGCGCAAGTTGCCGAGCGGCAGCAGCGGATCGCGCAGCAGCTGGCCCGCCATCGCACCCAGCCCTTGCGCGAAATGCACGCCGGCGACATCGGCCCCGGCCTTGCGCAGCTGATCGGCGACGAGCAGTTGCAGCGGATGCGTGCCCGCCAGCACGAAGCGCTTGCCCGGCACGACCTGCTGGCTCTTGAGGAACGCCTGCACCCCGCCCGCGCTCATCACGCCGGGGAGCGTCCAGCCGGGAAAGGCAGTCGGCATGTCATAGCATCCCGCCGCGACCAGCACCCGGCGCGCGGCAATCGTCATCCGTCCGTCGCGGTCCGTTGCCAGCAGCTGAAAACCATCTGCCTGTCGGAACAGCCCGAGCACCGAGATACCGCCGCGCCAGTCGAGCCCGTCCAGCGCCTCGGTGCGGTGGAGCTGCGCCTTGAGATCGTCATAGGTCGCGCCGGGCAGCCAGTCGCGCACGCCCAATGTCGCAGGCGGCTGGCGCAGGATCTGCCCGCCCATCCGGGGCTGCTCGTCGAGCACGACGACGCCGAGGCCCGCCGCACAGGCGATCTCGGCTGCTGCCTGTCCGGCAGGACCACCGCCGATGATGGCCAGGTCGAACATCTCGCTCATCCGCGCCGCACCTCCATGCCGGGCTCGACCGGAACCAGGCAGGCCCGCAGCCGCCTTGCCGTTCGCCCCGGCACATCCACCGTCACGAAGCATTCGCCGCAGGTTCCCATGTTGCAGAACATGCCGCGCGCCTGGCCCTCCAGATCGGCGCGGAACACCGGCTTGTCCGCCGCGAGCAGCGCCGAGGCGAGCATCTCGCCGGGCAGTGCGGTCACCTCCGCGCCATCGACGCGGATGAGGATCGGCTCGGGATGGTGGCTGGCGATCCGGTGGCTCATCCCATGAACCCGTTCAGATGATCGAACCGGTCGGGGCTGAACAGCGCGAGTTCGCCGTCGCCGCCACACTCGCCCGCCATTTCGGCGGCGAGCAGCCGCGCGAAGGTCGGCCCCAGGGTGAAGCCCGATCCGCCTGCTGCGACATAGAGGCCGGGCACCCGGCTCACCGCACCGACCAGCGGCAGCTGATCCGCAGTCAATGCGACGATGCCCGTCCAGCTGCGGATGATGTTGAGCGCGGCGACGCCCGGCACGGTATCGGCCGCTGCCTTGAGGTTCGCGCGCAACGCCTCGGGATTGATCGTCGCGGGCCGCGAAAGGTCGAAGCCCGTGTCGGCGCGCTGCAACCGCGAGGCCCAGCCGCCGCCGATCAGGATGTTGCCGCTTTCGGCCTGTTTCATCGACAGTCGCCGCCCGACATGCTGCACCAGATGGCCGATCATCGGTGCGGTCCGCTCGGTCGCGGTCATCGTCAGCCCTGCCGGGAAGACCGGCAGGTGTAGATTGAACAGCACGCCGGTCCTCATGGTTGCAGCGCCGGTGGCGAGCAGCACGCGGTCGGCGCGGACCTGCTCGCGCCCCTCGCCACTGGCCAATGTGACCTGAAAGCCGCTTGCCGACCGGCCGACATCGGCGAGCCGTGTGTGTGAGCGCACCTCAGCGCCGCTTTCGATCGCGCGCGCGGCGAGCAGCCGGGTGATGGTGCGCGGGTTGGCATGGCCTTCATCGGCGAGCCAGGTGGCGGCGCGGATGCCGGGTGACAGATAGGGCGCGATCGCGGCCACGCCGGCGCCATCGAGCAACTCGGTCGGCACGCCGAATTCCGCCTCGCGCGCGGCCTTGCGCTCGATCAGCGCCACCTCGGCATCGCTCTCGGCGACCATCAGCCCGCCATGCATGACGATCTCCATCGCCGGGCCGAACTGCTGATCGAGCGCACGCCAGTCCTGGATGGCGAGCCGGTTGAGCGCGAGCACCCGGCTCGCCTGCTCGGCCAGCGCGGGCCCGTTCTCGAGAAAGCGCCGTTCGATCTGGAAATGCAGCGAGCCCGCATTCTGGCCCGAGGCCCCGCCATTGAGTTCGCCCGCCTCGACCAGCATGACGCTGGCCCCACGCTCCGCCAGATGCCAGGCGGTGGCGCAGCCGGTCAATCCGCCGCCGACGATGAGAACATCGAGAGCGGTCATCCGCTCACAGCTTGCCGGCCTGGCGCAGCGTCGCTTCCACCTGGGCACGGCCATGCGCGTCGACATCGATCAGCGGCGCACGCACCCCGCCCACCGGCATGCCGAGCGCGGCAAAGGCGGCCTTGAGCACGGCCGGGCCCGAGCCGAACCGGCCGACCAGATCGGGCGTGTACCACTGGTCGAGGATCATCCGGTCCTTCGCCCCGCAAGCACGTGCGGCGTCGAGATTTCCGGCCCAGAGATGGTTGTAGAAATCGGGCTGGTCGCGGCCGAGCACGCCGCCAGCGCCCATCGTGCCATCGCCACCGGCGCCGTTCAGCAGGGTCAGTCCGTGTTCGTCCATCGCGAAGCCGAAGATACGCACAGTTTCGCGCAACATGAAGAAGGTCTTGACGAAAAGATCGAGCCTGCCGGTCGATTGCTTCAGCGCGACCACGCCGTCCAGCCCGGCAATCCGCGCCAGCAGCTCGGGCGGCATGTCGATGCCCGTACCGGGCGGCCAGTTATACACGCAGATCGGCAGCACATTGGCGTCCGACACGGTCTTGTAGAACCGGAACAACTCCTCTTCGGACGGGCGTACATAAGGCGGCGGGGTCAGCAATATGCCATCGAAGCCGCAATCGCGGGCATGGCGGGCAAGTTCGATGCTGTCCTGCGGCGTGAAGCTGGTGCAGCCTGCAATGATCGGCAACCGGCCCTTCATCTGCGCGCCGACCAGCGAGAACAGGTCGCGCCGCTCGGCAGGCGAGAGGCTAGTCCATTCGCCGGTGGTGCCGCCGATCACCAGGCCGTGCATCCCCTCGGCCAGTAGCCATTCCAGATACGCGCCCAGCCGCTGCGGATCGAGCGCGCCATCATCGCTGAACGGCGTCACGATGGCGGGCAGATAACCCCGCCAGTTCACTCTCGACCGCTTGTCTGCCACCTTCGGCAACTCCCCCAGGAAATTGTGTTCTCGTCACCCTGCGCCGATGTCTTGTGCTTCATCAATAGCAACGCAGGCCAATTGTCATTGCGTATCAGGCAACACTAAGCGACAAGCTTTCCATGCCCCATCGGCTCTAGGGAATGATCCATGTCCGATATAGCATTGCGTTACCTCTACGAAACCGTGATGGCCGGGTCGATGCGCGCCGCAGGCGACCGGCTGGGCGTGGCCGCCTCGTCGATCAGCCGCCAGGTTGCGCAGCTGGAGCTCGAATATGGCATGCCGCTGTTCGAGCGCGGCCGCCGCACGATCCAGCTGACCCAGGCGGGCGAGCTGGCGATCGAGCATTACCGTTCGCTGATGGCCAGCCGCGAATCGCTCTCGATGCGAATGGAAGAATTGCGCGAGGCACGCACCGGCATGGTCAGCCTGGGCGTGGGCGAGGGCTTTCTCGGCCCCTTTTTCAACCAGTTGATTGACCGCTTCCACCGCGAGCACCCGCAGGTGCAGGTGCTGAGCAACGTGACCTCGTCCACCGCGATCGTGCGCAGCGTGCTGGCGGACGAAGCGCATTTCGGGCTGGTGCTCTACACCCCGGCCGAGCCGAATATCCGCGTGCGCATTTCGGTGAACGAACCGCTGCGCGTCATGGTCGCGCCGACGCATCCGCTGGCAGGCATGGCACGCGTCTCGCTCGCCGATCTGGTGCAGCACCCGATCTGTCTGGGGCCGGAGGATTTCCTCATCCGCCAGCTGCTGCGCACCGCCGAAGCGCGACAGCGGCTGTTCCTGGAGCCGGCGATCGTCATCAACTCGATCCAGGCAATGCGCGATCTGGCGGCAACGGGCAGCGTCACCACTGTGCTGCCCGAATTTTCCGCGCGGCCCGAGATCGCCGACGGGCGGCTGCTCGCCATCCCGCTCGACGAGACGATCGACACGGTCACGGTCAGCCTGATCACGCGGATCGGCCGTCAGCTCGAAAGCGCACCGCGAAGGCTGCTCACCGCGTTCGAATCGGGCATGGCGCGATGGGCGGCCACCGCCAGCCGCTAGGGCTCCACCGTCACTCCACGGTAACGGATTTCGCGAGGTTCCTGGGCTGATCGACATCGGTGCCCTTGGCGACGGCGACGTGATAGGCGAGCAGCTGCACAGGCACGGCATAGACCAAAGGCGCGATCAGCGGGTGCACGCTGGGCATCTCGATCGTTGCGAGGCACCCCTCACCCGCTTCCGCCAGGCCGTCTGCGTCAGAGATCAGCACCACCTTGCCGCCGCGCGCGCGGACCTCCTGCATGTTGCTCACGGTCTTCTCGAACAGCGGACCCGAAGGCGCGATGACGATGATCGGTACCGCTTCGTCGATCAAGGCGATTGGTCCGTGCTTCATCTCGCCCGCGGCATAGCCTTCGGCATGGATATAGCTGATTTCCTTGAGCTTGAGCGCGCCTTCGAGCGCCAGCGCATAATCGGGGCCGCGGCCCAGATACAGCACGTCGCGCGCCTGCGCGATGGTGTGCGCCATCGCCTCGATCTCGGCATCGTGCGCCAGCGCGGCGTTAATCGCGGCAGGCGCCTCGATCAGGTGCCGCACGATCTCGGCCTCTTCCGCCGCATCGAGCCTGCCCTTGGCGCGCGCAAGGTTGACCGCCAGCGCCGCCATCACCGCCAGCTGGCAGGTGAACGCCTTGGTCGAGGCGACGCCGATCTCGGGCCCGGCATGCGTCGGCAGCAGCAGATCGACCTCGCGCGCCATCGAGCTGGTCGGCACGTTGATGATGCCGGCCGTGGTCACGCCGCCCGCTTTCATATGGCGCAAGGCCGCCAGCGTGTCGGCCGTCTCGCCCGATTGCGAGACGACCACGCCCAGCATGTTCGGCGTCAGCACGGGGTCGCGATAGCGGAACTCCGAAGCGACATCGACCTCGACCGGAACGCGTGCGAGTTGCTCGATCCAGTATTTGCCGATCAGCCCGACATAGGAGGCGGTGCCGCAGGCGATGATCGTCACCCGCTCGATATCCGAAAGCGCGAAGTCCATCTGCGGCAGCGCCACCTGCTGCTCGACCGAGCGGATATAGCTCTGCAGCGTCTGCGCCACGACCACCGGCTGCTCGAAGATTTCCTTCTGCATGAAATGGCGGTGATTGCCCTTGTCGATGAGCGCTCCGGTGACGCCCGACAGGGTGATCTCGCGCTCGACCGGCTGGTTGTCGGCATCATAGACCTGCGCGCCCTCACGGGTCAGTACGACCCAGTCGCCCTCTTCCAGATAGGCGATGCGCTGCGTCAGCGGCGCGAGCGCCAGCGCGTCCGATCCCAGATAGGCCTCATCCTCGCCATAGCCGAGCACGAGCGGCGATCCCAGACGCGCGCCGATCAGCAGATCGGGATGCTGGCGAAAGGCAATGGCGAGCGCAAACGCGCCGCGCAACTGGGGCAACACCGCCTTGACCGCATCCTGCGGGCTGTCGCCAGCCTCGATCCGCTCGCTCACCAGATGCGCGACGACCTCGGTATCGGTCTCGCTCTCGAAGGTACGGCCGCGTGCGATCAGTTCATCGCGCAGCGATTTGAAGTTCTCGATGATGCCATTGTGCACCAGCGCCACCTCGCCGGTCGCATGCGGGTGCGCATTGGCGGTGGTCGGCGCGCCATGCGTTGCCCAGCGGGTGTGCGCGATACCGACATGGCCGGGTGCCGGATCGCGCGCGAGCACGTCGACCAGGTTGCGCAGCTTGCCCTCGGCGCGCCGCCGCACCAGCTGGCCATCGTGCACCGTGCAGACCCCGGCCGAATCATAACCGCGATATTCCATGCGCTTCAGGCCATCGACCAGATCGCCCACAACGTCACGACGGGCGAGAATTCCAACGATACCACACATTTACGATGGGCCTTTCAAAGCAGATAGGGAACGCGGATGCCCGGCATCTCTGCCGGGAAGTCCTTGGTATTTCGTGTAATCAGGATCGCCCCGTTCACCTGAGCGGTCGCCAGGATATAGGCGTCCATCAGCTTCATCCTGGTGCGAAAACGGATATCGGCTGCCGCGGAGGCGATACGCTGATCGATTTCGACCACGTCGAACGGCGACAACAGATGACGAATGGTATCGCGTTTTTCCAGCGGTTCGCCTGCCAGCACTTCGGTCCAGACGATCCTGCTGATCCGGTGATGGCGATAGCGCGACAGCTCCGAAATGGCTGGCGTTCTGTCCTTCAACCAGTCGATGAGGATGTTCGTATCAAAAAAAGGATCGGACACGGATCAGATATCATCATAGCTGCGGCGGTCTTCGCGCATGGCGCGCTGATATTCGACCGCGTCGCCGATATCATCGCGATCTTTCCAGTAGCCCGCACCGCGCTGAATCCAGCTGCGGTCATCCCCGTTCTGAACCAGATACAGCTTCACCGCCTCGCGAATGGTGGCTGCCCGCGACGTACTGCTCTTCGCCGCAATCGCATCGAGCTTCTCGATATCTTCGTCGGGGATTTCGGTCAGTATGCGCATGCGATCGTCATCTCCAGAACGGCGATGATATACTGATATCATATCATGATATCATGTCAAGGCATGGCGCACTGGCCAAACCGGGTGGCCGAAGTGATTACCCCACCAGATGTTTCGCAAGCAACCACGCGCCACACCGTCAACACGATGCCAGCAAGCAACACCAAGCACGCCACAAAAACCGGGAAGAGCGGATGCCCCCTCACTTCCCCTCGCGCTTCTTCTTGCGCATCGCGTCGTGAAAGCGGTCGGCCCAGCCGGGCTTGACCAGCTGCTCGGCGCGGACCAGGCGCAACTCGCCATCGGCGACGTCGCGCGATACCGCGCTGCCCGCTGCCACGATCGCATCGCGGCCGATCCTGACCGGGGCGATCAGCGCGCTGTTCGATCCGATGAACGCGTTTTCGCCAATGACGGTCTGGTATTTGAAATAGCCGTCATAATTGCAGGTGATCGTGCCCGCGCCGATATTGGCGTTCGCGCCGACCGTGGCATCGCCCAGATAGGTCAGATGGTTCGCCTTGGCCCCCGGCCCCAGCACCGCCTTCTTCATCTCGACGAAATTGCCGACCTTCGCGCCTTCACGCATGTCCGCGCCGGGGCGGAGCCGCGCGAACGGGCCGACGGTGCAGCCGCTGGCGATGGTCGCCCCTTCGATATGGCTGAAGGCGTGGATCACCACATTGTCGGCGATGGTCACGCCGGGGCCGAACACGACATTGGGCTCGATCACGACATCGCGCCCGACAACGGTATCATGTGCGAACCACACGGTTTCAGGCGCGATCAGGCTTGCGCCATCAGCCATCGCCTGCGCCCGTCGACGGGCCTGCCAGATGCTTTCGGCTTCCGCCAGTTCGGCGCGGCTGTTGATGCCGATCAGTTCGTCGGGATCGGTCTCGACCACCACCGCCCCGTCGCCATCGGCCAGCGCCAGCATGATGATGTCGGGCAGATAATATTCACCCGCCGCATTGTCGTTGCCGACGCGTTCGAGCAGCGGCCAAAGATCGGTGGTGCGCACGGCGGTAACGCCCGAATTGCACAGCCTGACCGCGCGCTCGGCATCGGTCGCGTCCTTGAACTCGACCATTTTCGAGATCGAACCTGTGGCATCGGCGATGATCCGGCCATAGGCCTTGGCGTCCTCAGGCACGAAGCCCAGCACCGCGACACGTGGGCCATCTTCGGCGAGCAACCGGTCGCTGAGCCTGGCAATGGTCTCAGGGCGCAGAAAAGGCGTATCGCCGAAACAGACGATCGCGATGCCGTCGAACCCCGCCAATGCATGCTTTGCCTGCAATGCGGCATGCGCCGTACCAAGCTGTTCGGCCTGATGCGCTATGTCCACACCGCGCGGCGCGACCGAGGCCTCCACCTGTTCGCGACGCGCCCCCACCACGACCACCTGGCGAGCGGCCCCCGCCGCCTCCAGGCTGTCTAGCAGATGATGCAGCATGGGTTGCCCTGCTATCGGATGGAGCACCTTGTGCAGCTCCGATTTCATGCGCGTTCCCTGGCCCGCTGCCAGAATGATTGCTGCCAGCGGCTGCTCAGCCATTTCGTAACGTTCTCCGCGTTTCCCAAAGCAGATCGTATTTACCCTTGGCACGAACTGCTTGCATCCGCCACCTTTTTCGGGCGATGCACTGCCCCATGACAGACTTTCCCTACCAAATCATTGGCTTTGATCTCGATGGTACGCTGCTCGATACCAGCCCCGAACTGACCGTTTCGGTCAATCACACGCTGGGCCTCGCCGGCTTGCCGCCGCTCACCCAGGAAGAGATCAAGCCAATGGTGGGCCTGGGTGCCAAGCACATGCTGCAGGTGGGCCTGGAGCGTGCCGGCAATAGCGATCCGCAAGCGCTGCGCGAGTATCTGCCGATCCTGCTCGACCATTATGGCGAGAATCTGGGCAGCGGCTCCCCACCTTATCCCGGCCTGCTGGATTGCATGGCGCGGTTCGATGCGATGGGCGTGAAAATGACCATCGTCACCAACAAGTACGAGCGGTTCGCGGTCAAGCTGCTGACCGAGGTCGGGCTGATCGACCGGTTCGCCTGCGTCATCGGCGGCGACACCATGGGCAAGGGCAAGTCCAAGCCAGACCGCGCGCCGATCGACGAGATGATCCGCCGCTGCGGCGGCGAGCCAGGAGCGACTCCCGCAGCGTTCATCGGTGACAGCATCTACGACGTGATGGCCGCGCACAATGCCGGCATTCCGTGCGTCGCGGTCAGCTTCGGCTTCCTGCACCAGCCGGTGGACGAACTGGGTGCGGATGCGATCATCGACCATTATGACGAGTTCATCCCCACGCTGGAGCGGATTGCGGCGAAATAGGCCGTTCAGTATCGGACCCAGCCGTTTGTCCCGAGCGAAGTCGAGGGACGTGATCGCAACCGTTCAAACATGGGTCCCTCGACTTCGCTCGGGACAAACGAAGATTTTTGCCTACTCGCGGAGGTGCAGTCTACCCGCGATGCCCCTTGCGCCATTTGGTCCACAGATGGCGCGCCAGCATCGCCGGCGGCATGCGCAGCAGGTGCGAGCGCATATAGAAGCCCTGGCGCGTCAGCTTGCGCGTCTTGCGCCCCCAGCCATCGACCGCCGTGATCCGGCGCAGGAACAGGGCGTCGGTAACTGCCGGACGGATCGGCCAGATGGCGGGCGTACCGAAAAGGCGATAGGTCAGCCGCAACGCGCGTTCCACCGGCCGTGTCAGTCCGTGCAGCCTCGCCCGCTCCGCCAGCCGGTCTGAAAAGCCGGCGTCCTCCGCCACGAACTGCCGCACCAGCCGGTCGATGTCCCACAGGTTGCGCATGCCCCCCGACAAATCGCCATCGGCGATCAGGTGTGCGGCGGCATGGCAGATCATGTCCTCAGGCGAGAGCACATACAGGCCCGACGACAGCTCCCGCGCATCGGCGATCAGCGCCGCGGCATCGGGCTTCGGCCCGGCGGTCAGCGGCAGGATGGTGTGGTGCACGTCGATCATCCGGTCGCGCTCGCCATGGATCAGCGGCGGCAGCTCGTGCATCCATTGCCGGTAATAGGCATCGTCATAGGGATCGGGCTTGACCCATTCCCAGCCCGCCTGCAGCAACGACGCCTCGACCTGATCGAGCCCTTCGCGCGCGACGAGAATGTCGAGATCGCCGATCGACCGCCCCATGGCGGCATCGAGCCCGGCAGCGGCAAAGGCGGTGCCCTTGAGCAGAATGACGCGACCCGGATAGCAGGCCAGCGCCATCTGCGCGCATTCGGCTTCCCACAAGGCCTGGCGCAGCCCGGCCTGGTTGGAAAGCCGCACATCGGCAAGCACCCGCGCCGTGGGGAAAGGCACTGGCTGGTCGGCCATGATCTCGGCCAGCGTTCCGATCAGCGACAGCGCACGGGCAGTGGACAGCAGCCGCGTCCAGCCGGCGGCATCGAGCCGGGCGACCGATGCGGGATCGGTGAGCGCGCGCGCAACCGACCAGCCGTCGATCATGCCGCTGCGGCCGCCCCGTCTCCAAACTGGCCCCCCATTCTGGCCCCCTGTTCGGACCAGAGTCGTTCGACCAGTTCGACGCCCTCGTCGCCGGTGGCATAGTCGATCGCGCAGGCGGGAACCGAGCGCACGAAGCCGGTAAGCGCATCGAAGCCGCGCTCGCCCAAAGCGACATAATTGGTCGACGCCTGGGTCAGGCGCACGAAGCTCTCCGCCTCGTCCATGCGGCGCACCGCGCGAGGGAAGCCGAAGCGCGGGAAGAGCAGCAGGCCAGGCCTTGTCTCGCGCGCCATCTGCTCGATCCATTCGGTGCGCGGGCGCAGGTGGCGGATGGTGCCCTTGGGCGTATCGCGCAGCACCGGGCCGAAGCGCGTCTCGTCATCGACCTCGCGCTCCATCGCTGCGATCGCCTGGTTCTTGAGGCTCACCGGGCGCGGAAACGGCGCGATTTTGCCGCTATCGGGATCGAGCAGGACGAATTCGTCGCCGAGGAAGCGCCAGCCGCGTTCGGCGAGCAGCGCCGACAGCGTCGACTTTCCCGCGCCCGACAGCCCGGTCATCACGACAGCCCGGCCCTGACGCGACACGGCGCTGGCGTGAAGCAGCAGATGCCGCCGCCAGCCCAGCGCCATTTGCAGGTTCATCGCCATTTCCGCTGCAAGCAGCCCCTGTTCCAGCGGCAATGGCAGCGCATCAGGTAGCGTGAAATCGCCCGCAATGGCGACCTGCGGGCGGACATAGCGGCGCAGCGCGGATGTTGCCTGCAGCCGCACCGTGAAATCGGGCACCACCTCTTCCATCGGATAGTCGGCATATAGCGCGCGCAGCTGATCGATCGGCGCGCGCCAATCGCTGCCGATGCGGAATCGGGCCGGTCCGACAGTGATGAAACAGGCATGGCGCATGGCAAGTGCCATATCGTTTGCGGCCCTGCGGACAAAATGGAAACGGGGGCCTATGCCCTCGAGCGATGCGGATTTACATCGCGCTGATGCAAGTGTGTCACGCCTGCGCGCGCACGCGCACCAGTCCCAGCGCGGCAAGCTCTGCCAGCCGCTCACCAAGTACCGTTTCGGGACGCTCCTGCGGGTCGTCACCGAGCAGATCGAATCGCCTGGCGATCTGCGCGACGAGCCGCTCAGCTGTGACAAATGTGCCTGCTCCGACAGCATCCAGCGCATCGAGCAGTTCGGGCACGGGTTCGGCCAGCAGATGCGTGATGCCCGAAGGCGCGTGATAGATCGCCTCCAGCCCGCCGAGCCTTACGCGCTTGAGCGCATGGCCGGGCAAGGCAGCATAGGCACGCTCGCTCACCGCCTGCGCCTCGGGTCAGCGGCGCGGCATCTGCAGCGAAGCATAGCAGGTAAAGCCGCTCTGCCCGTTCTGCAGCTTGCGGATATAGTTGAGATAAGCCTGCGACTGTTCGCGCGTGGTGCCCGGCAGGTTGCTGCCCTGCAGCGCCTTGCGCACCTCTTCCCCGGTAAAGTCGCGCGGCGACGGCGGAAAGGCGCCAGGCGTGTCGGGCGTCACCAGCTTGCCGGTGGGGTCGATATACATGCCCTTGCCGCGCTCGGGCACCGGGATCTGGCAGTTGAGCACCGATCCTGCGGTCTGTGCCAGCGCGGGGCGGATGCTGACCACGGCCGATGTGGCGACGGCCCCGATCAGCAGCGTCCTGCGGGCCGCATCGACAGGCGCAGGTCCAACACCCGAATCGCTGGGGGTGGAGCCATCCATGTTGCTGTCGTCAGCGTGCATCTTCATCGTCCCAAACGCGCAAAATCGCAGCGCAAATATCGGCCGAAAAGACTAAAGACCCGTCACCGGCGCAAAGGCAAGGCCTTTGATCGGCTGTCCTTTGCCGGGACAAGGCAAGCCACCGCCATGAAAATGCGCACCGCCCCGATCATCGATGGCGCGGCCCAGCCAAGGCTGGTATAGCCCGCGCGACATGGGACAGGCCAGCGGAACGGGACTGAACGGCGGCCGCTTCCTCCTCGCGACAGCAGTGCTGGGCGCAGGGGTCGCGATCAGCCAGTTCGGCACAAACGGCATGGAGCAGGCGATGATCTGCTTCGCCGCAGGCATCGTTGCGATCGTCATCATGGCCGACCTTTCGAGCCCGGCCAAGCACAACCCCCAGGCCGCCGCCCCGATCCGCGAGCCCGAGGTCAAGCCGATCAGCCAGCATCGCGATTTTACCAGCTTTATCGACGGGCTGGCCGACCCGGTGCTGGTGCTGACCGGCACCAATGTCCGCCGCGCCAACAGCGCCGCGCGCAAGCTGCTGGGCGAATATTGCGTCGGCGAGGATATCCGCCTGGTCATCCGCCATCCGGCAGCGGCCGATCTGCTGGCAGAGGCGAGCCTGGCCAATGAAGGGCCGATCCAGCTGGTCGGCATCGGCAGCCGCGACCAGCGCTGGGAAATGCTGGTGCGCGACATGCCCGGCGGCGAACGCATATTGCACCTCTGGGATCGCTCGGGCGTCTATGCGGTCGAGCGGATGCGCACCGATTTCGTCGCCAATGCCAGCCACGAGCTGCGCACCCCGCTCGCCTCGATCAAGGGCTTTATCGAGACGCTGGAAGACAAGGAAGCTGGCGACGATCCCGAGATCCGCGCTCGCTTCCTCAATGTGATGTTCCGCGAAGCCAATCGCATGCAGAAGCTGATCGACGACCTGATCTCGCTCTCGCGCATCGAGGCGGAGAAGTTCCGCGTGCCCGATACGCCTGTCGACCTGCCCGATCTGATGCGCGAGGTTCAGTCTGTGCTGCGCCAGAGCCAGCCCGAGCGCGGCGCGGATATTGTCGTCGATATCGGCCCCGACCTGCCGCCGCTGCGCGGCGACCGGGCGCAGCTTTCGCAGCTGCTGCACAATCTCGTGTCGAACAGCATGAAATACGGCCAGGCTGGCACGCCGGTTACGATGCGGCTGCGCGCCTCGCGCAACGGAGCGCTGCTGCGGCTTTCGGTCAGCGATTGCGGCGAAGGCATCGCGCCCGAGCATCTGCCGCGCTTGACCGAGCGCTTCTATCGCGTCGATTCGAGCCGCAGCCGCGCGATCGGCGGCACGGGCCTCGGCCTGTCGATCGTGAAGCATATCGTCGAGCGGCACCGCGGCCGGCTGGAAATCGACAGCGAAGTCCAAAAGGGCACGACCATCACCATCACCCTGCCCGCCGATCCGCGCGGGGCTCAGGGCGATGCTTCCGCACCGGCCGACGAGCCCGCGCTGCCCGCCTGAGGCGCCACCGTCCGGACCCGCCGGAAGCGCTGTCACAAAAGCGTCACCTGATTGTCATGTTCGGGCAACGGCCCCTCCCTAACGGCCTCAACGGAAGGGGGCCAGGCAAAGGCATGATCCGCGTCGCGCGATTCTGCCATGTCCGCTGCCGCCGCCTTCATGGCCGGACGTGCGGCTGATGTTCTTGCCCAGAGAGGGGTCGACGTGTTGATCAGGAAGCTCGCCTTTGCCTGCCTTCCGGCGCTTTTGCTGGCCGGATGCAAGGACCCGGCGTCGACCAGCGAGGGCAGCAGCCGCAGCGAGATTCGCATCGTCGGCTCATCCACCGTCTTCCCCTTTGCCAAGAAGGTGGCGGAGGAATTCGTCAATTTCGATCCCGAGCGCCGTTCGCCCATCCTTGAATCGACCGGTACTGGCGGCGGGGTGGAGCTGTTCTGCGCGGGCGTCGGCGCGAAGACGCCCGACATCGTCAACGCCTCGCGCCGGATGAAGAAGAGCGAGTTCGAACGCTGCCAGGCCAATGGCGTCGACGGGGTGATCGAGATCGTGATCGGTTTTGACGGCATCGCGCTCGCCCAGTCGACCAAGGGACCCAAGCTGTCGCTCACGGTCGAGGAATTCTACACCGCGCTCGCCGCCCAGCCGTTCGGCAAGGGCCCCAATACCGCGATGCGCTGGCCGGATATCAATCCGGCGCTGCCCGATACGCGGATCAACATCTTCGGCCCGCCCGCCACCTCGGGCACGCGCGATGCGCTCGAAGAGATCATCATGGAAAAGGGCTGCAAGACCGATCCCGCGATCAAGGCGCTGTCGGACAGCGACAAGGAAAAGTTCGAGGACATCTGCCACTCGATCCGCACCGACCAGGCCTATACCGATACCGGAGAGAACGATAACCTGATCGTCCAGAAGCTTTCGACCAACCCCGATGCGGTCGGCATCTTCAGCTACAGCTATCTGGCCGACAATGCCGACACCGTGCGCGGCGTGCCGATCGGCGGCGTCGAACCGAGCTATGCGACGATCGAGAACGGCACCTATCCCGGCGCGCGCACGCTCTACATCTATGTGAAGAAGAAGCATGTCGACGTGATCCCGGGCCTGCGCGAATTCGTCGCCGAATTCCTGCGCGGCGGGGAGCACGAGGGCTATCTCACCCGGATCGGCCTGATCGCCGCGCCCGACAAGACCCGTACCGAGATGCTCGGTCGCATCAAGTCGCTCACCGCGCTCGACGGCGCGGACCTGAAATAAGCAGTGTCATGACCATCACCGCCACTTTCTTCCTGATTGCGGGCCTCGGCCTGATCGCCTGGGTCTTCGCCCGCGCGCGTGCCGGACGCTTCATCCAGTCGGGTGTTGCCAGCGTCCATTCGCTGCCCAGCTATCATGGCTGGTATGCCGCGATGTGGGCGGTCGTTCCCGCGATCCTGTTCCTGCTGGTGTGGAGCACCATCGCGCCGGCGCTCGGCAGCTACCAGGTGCTCGAAAGCCCGCTGGCCGCAGGGCTTCCCACCGATGCTTTCGAGCGTGCCGCGATTCTGTCCGAAGCGCGCGCGCTGTCGCACAATCCCGACCTCAAGGTGTTCAACGACGCCGCAGTCAGGCTCGCCCCGCTCTATGAAGCCGCGGACAGCAAATATGCGATGATCGGCGCGCTCGCCGCCTTCCTGCTGTGCTTTGCCGGCGGCGCCTTTGCCTTTACCCGCATCCGCCCGGATTTCCGCGCACGCACCCAGGTCGAGCGCACGGTGATGTTCGGCCTGTTGCTCGCCTCGCTGATCGCGATCCTGGCGACGCTCGGCATTGTCGCCTCGTTGATCTTCGAGACGATCCGCTTCTTCGGCATGGTCTCGCCGTTCGAATTCCTGTTCGGGCTCGACTGGAACCCGTCGGACAAGGTCGTCGATGGCCAGGCCACCGGCTTCGGCGCGGTGCCGCTGTTCTGGGGCACGGTGTTCATCGGCGCGATCATCGCGATGCTGGTCGCGATCCCGCTCGGGCTGATGAGCGCGGTCTACCTCACTCAATATGCCAGCGCCAATGTGCGCAAGTGGATGAAGCCGATCCTCGAGATTCTCGCGGGCGTGCCGACCGTGGTCTATGGCTATTTCGCCGCGCTGACCGTCGCGCCTGCGCTGCGCAGCTTTGCCGTGTCGATCGGCATCACCGACGCATCGTCCGAATCGGCGCTTGCCGCGGGCCTGGTGATGGGTGTGATGATCATCCCGTTCGTCTCCTCCATGGCCGATGACAGCATCGCCGCCGTGCCCGGCAGCATGCGCGACGGTTCGCTCGCCATGGGCGCGACCAAGAGCGAGACGATCAAGCAGGTTCTGATCCCCGCGGCACTCCCCGGCGTGGTCGGCGGCGTGCTGCTCGCGGTCAGCCGCGCAATCGGCGAGACGATGATCGTGGTGATGGCCGCAGGCCTGGCCGCGAACCTCACCGCCAATCCCTTCGCCAGCGTCACCACCGTCACCACGCAGATCGTCCAGCTGCTCACCGGCGATACCGATTTCGACAGCCCGATGACGCTCGCCGCCTTCGCGCTCGGCCTGACGCTATTCGTCGTCACGCTGCTGCTCAACATCGTCGCGCTGCAGATCGTCAAGAGATACCGGGAAGCGTATGACTGAGGCCCTGACCATGACCGCCACGCCCCAGACAGGAAGCCCTTCGTCGCGCAAGACCGACTGGATGGGCGATGCCATGCAGAAGCGGATCGCGCGCCGCTATGCCGCCGAGCGCCGGTTCAAGTTCCTCGGCCTGGCTGCGGTCGCAACCTCGTCGCTGTTTCTCGCCTTCCTGCTCGTCGTGATGATCGGCAACGGGGCCAAGGGTTTCGTGACCACCGAGGCGACGCTGACCATTGACCTGCCCGCCGCGACCGGCAGCATCTCGCCCGATCAGCTGACCGGGCCGCAGCTTCGCGCCACCATGGCCTCGATCGACGTTCGCCGCATCTTCGACAATGCCGTGCAGGCGCAATATGGCGAGGACGGCGCGCGCTATTTCGCCAGCACCGCCTGGACCGCCTTGCGCGACCAGTTGGTCGAAAATCCCAATCTGGTGATGGGCAAGACCAGCTTCTGGCTGCCGACCTCTGCCGATATCGACCGCGCTGCCAAGGATCGTTCGACACCGCAAGCCGAGCGCGATTATGCCGCGCTCACCAAGGCGGGCGAAGTGCGGCAGAGCTTCAACATGCAGTTCCTCACCGGCTCTGACGGCACCGATCCGGCGCGCGTCGGCATCTGGGGCGCGCTCAAGGGCTCGCTGATCACGATGGTCGTGACCCTGTTCCTCGCCTTCCCCGTCGGCGTGCTGGCGGCGGTGTATCTCGAGGAATATGCGCCCAAGAACCGCTTCACCGACCTGATCGAGGTGTCGATCAACAATCTCGCGGCCGTACCCTCGATCATCTTCGGCCTGCTGGGTCTGGCGGTGTTCCTGCAGTTCCTGTCGATGCCGCGCTCGGCGGCTTTGGTCGGCGGTCTGACGCTGGCGCTGATGACCATGCCGGTCATTGTCATCGCCGCGCGCAACGCCATCAAGGCCGTGCCCCCCTCGATCCGCGAGGCGGCGATGGGCGTCGGCGCGAGCCCGATCCAGGTCGTGTTCCACCATGTCCTGCCGCTTGCCATTCCCGGCATCATGACCGGTACGATCATCGGCATGGCGCGTGCGCTTGGCGAGACCGCGCCGCTGCTGATGATCGGCATGCGCGCTTTCACCACCACCCCGCCCGACGGCCTGACCGACCCCGCCACCGTGCTGCCGGTGCAGATCTTCCTCTGGTCGGACGAGGTCAATCGCGGATTTGTCGAAAAGACCTCTGCCGCGATCATCGTCCTGCTCGTCTTCCTGCTCACCATGAACGCGATTGCCGTGTACCTGCGCAACCGCTTCGAAACCCGCTGGTAACCCGATCCATGCTCGACAATCTGGCCTCTGCCACCACCAAACCGAAAATGTCCGCGCGCGACGTGCGGGTCTTTTATGGCCCCAAGGAAGCGATCAAGGGCGTGTCGATCGATATCGACATGGACAATGTCGTCGCGTTCATCGGCCCGTCGGGCTGCGGCAAGTCGACCTTCCTGCGCACCTTGAACCGCATGAACGACACCATCCCGATCGCGCGGGTGGAGGGCGACATCACGCTCGACGGCGAGAACATCTATTCGAGCAGCATGGACGTGGTGCAGCTGCGCGCACGCGTCGGCATGGTGTTCCAGAAGCCCAACCCCTTCCCCAAGTCGATCTACGACAATGTGGCGTACGGCCCGCGGATCCATGGCCTGGCCCCCAACAAGGCCGAGCTCGACCAGATCGTCGAGAATTCGCTGGTGCGCGCAGGCCTGTGGAACGAGGTGAAGGACCGGTTGCAGGACAGCGGCACCGCGCTCTCGGGCGGCCAGCAGCAGCGGCTGTGCATCGCGCGTGCGATCGCGGTCGACCCTGAGGTCATCCTGATGGACGAGCCCTGCTCGGCGCTCGACCCGATCGCCACCGCGAAGATCGAGGAGCTGATCCACGAGCTGCGCGGCCGCTACGCCATCGTCATCGTCACGCACAACATGCAGCAGGCCGCGCGCGTCTCGCAGAAGACCGCGTTCTTCCACCTGGGAACCATGGTGGAATATGGCGACACTTCGGATATCTTCACCAATCCGCGCGAGGAACGGACGCGCGACTATATCACTGGCCGTTACGGCTGAGGCGCACCACATGCTTAAGCGACACGGCTCGGCAGCACGGGGATACGGGGGCCCCGCCAAGCCTGGCATCGCAACGAACGGAATTTCTTGATGAACCACAGCCTGAACGAACACACCCTGAAGGCCTTTGACGGCGACCTCATCACCCTGCGCGGGCTGATCGCGGAGATCGGCGGGCGCGCCGAAAAGGCGGTCGAGGGTGCGATGACCGCGCTCGCCAACAACGATCACGATCTGGCGCGCCAGGTGGTCGAGGGCGACAAGCGCATCGACGCGCTGGAAGAGCAGATCGACCGGATGGTGATCCAGACCATCGCGCTGCGCGCGCCGATGGCCGATGACCTGCGCGAACTCGTCGCCGCGCTCAAGATTTCGGGTGTGGTCGAGCGCATCGGCGATTATGCCAAGAACATCGCCAAGCGCGTTCTGCTGATCGATGCCGAACAGCAGATCGATGCCGCGCGGCTGCTGCCCGCCATGGCTGACGCGACCCGCCAGCTGGTCGACGATGCGTTCACCGCCTTTGCCAAGCGCGATGCCGACCTTGCCGTCGCGGTGTGCGCGCAGGACAAGACCGTCGACGATTTCTACAACAGCATCTTCCGCGCGCTGATCGCGCACATGATCGATAATCCCGAGCATGTCGGCGCGGGCACGCACCTGCTGTTCATCGCCAAGAATCTCGAACGGATCGGCGACCACGCCACCAATGTGGCCGAGATGGTTTACTTCGCGGTCATGGGCCAGTCGATGAACGAGCGCGAGCGCGGCGACGACGCGCTGGCGCCCGGCAGCGACTGACCGGACCTTTTGAAACGAAAGCACGATACCGATGACGACTCCGCATCTGCTGCTGGTTGAAGACGACATGGCCTTGGCCGAATTGGTGTCCTGGCATTTCGACAAACAGGGCTTCCGCGTCAGCCAGACCGCCGATGGCGAGGAAGCGATGCTGATCGCGCGTGAGGAACGGCCCGATATCGTGCTGCTCGACTGGATGATCGAGAACCTGTCGGGCATCGAGGTCTGCCGCCGCCTGCGCCGCGACAACGATACCTCGAACATCCCGATCATCATGATGTCGGCGCGCGGCGAAGAGGAAGACCGGGTGCGCGGGCTCGACATCGGCGCAGACGATTATGTCACCAAGCCCTTCTCCCCGCGCGAACTGATCGCGCGGGTCAATGCCGTGCTGCGCCGCGTGCGCCCGGCGCTGGCGGGCGAGGCGCTGAGCTTTGCCGATATCGAGATGGACACGGTGGGCTACAAGGTGAAGCGCGCCGGGCAGACCATTCCGCTCGGCCCCACCGAATTCCGCCTGCTGCGCCATTTCCTCGAGCATCCCGGCTGGGTGTTCTCGCGCGAACGCCTGCTCGACAGCGTCTGGGGGCATGACAGCGATATCGAGATTCGCACCGTTGACGTGCATATTCGGCGGCTGCGCAAGGCGCTCAACGCCAATGGCCAGCCCGATATCATCCGCACCGTGCGCTCTGCCGGTTATGCGCTGGACAGCGAACTGGCCTGATCGCCGTAGCGTCAGCCCAGCTTGACGGACGCGTAAAGTTGAAAGCCCGTGGCTTGGCGCTTGCCAAGCGCTTCAACATGGCTAAAACCCGCGCCATTCCGCGTGGCAATGCCGCGCATTCAAGAGAGGGATGCTTGCCATGACCATCAGTTTCAAGGACCGCGTTGCCATCGTCACCGGCGCAGGCGGGGGCCTCGGCCGCGCCTATGCGCTCGAGCTTGCCGCGCGCGGCGCGAAGGTTGTCGTCAACGATCTGGGCGGTGCGCGCGACGGCACCGGCACCTCGGACGCCGCCGAAAAGGTTGTCGAGGAGATCAAGGCCGCAGGCGGCGAAGCCATGGCCAATGGCGGATCGGTCACCGAATACGAGCAGATGGTCGAGATGGTCGCCAAGGCCAAGGAAGCCTGGGGCGGCGTGCACGTGCTCATCAACAATGCCGGCATCCTGCGCGACAAGAGCTTCGCCAAGATGGAGCCCGCCGATTTCGACCTCGTCGTGAAGGTCCACCTGGTCGGTTCGGGCTATTGCACCAAGGCGGTGTGGGAAACGATGCGCGAGCAGAATTACGGCCGCATCCTGATGACCGCATCGTCCACCGGCCTGTACGGCAATTTCGGCCAGGCCAATTATGGCGCGGCGAAGCTCGGCCTCGCCGGCCTCACCAAGACGCTGTACCTGGAAGGCGCGAAGAACAACATCAAGGTCAACACGCTGGCCCCCGTCGCCGGAACGCGCATGACCGAAGACATCTTCCCGCCCGAAGCCTTTGCCCAGTTCAAGCCCGAAAACGTCGTTCCCGCCGCGCTCTATCTGGTGTCTGAAGAGGCCCCGACCAACATGATCATCGGCGCGGGCGCAGGCGCGTTCCATGCCGCCTATGTCACCATGACCCAGGGCGCAGCGCTCCCCGAAGGCGAGCGCACCCCCGAAGGCGTGGCGCGTATCTTCGACAAGATCATCGACCGCACCGGCGAAACCGTGCCGCAGTCGGGCAGCGAACAGGCGATGACGATCATGCGCCTGCTGCAGGGCTGATCGGCTGGCACCAAATAGCATTCACCTCGTCACCCCCGCAAAAGCGGGGGTCCCGCTTCCTTCTCAATCGCAGAAGCAAAAAGCGGGATTCCCGCGTTCGCGGGAATGACGATGGAAATGCACGAGTGTTACGAAAAAGGGGCGCGGCGAGTAATCGTCGCGCCCCTTTTTGATTCCACACTGAATGAGTGAGCCGCTGTTAAAATTCATCACTCGGTGACATTCAGCCGCTATTTTTGCTGTCATCGGAATTGGCGCTGGATAGCAGGGGCACGGATCATGAGCATTTCAGGCGGCTTGCGCGGGGTCATGACCTTGATGGCTGGCCTTGTCGTGATGCTATCCGGTTGCGGCAGCACCTTGCCCGATTATCGCTATCGGCTAACGGTCGAGGTCGAGACGCCCGAGGGATTGAAGACCGGCTCCAGCGTGGTGGAGGTGTCCACATCGATGACCAGCAGCACCAGCATCCCCAGCCCCGGCGCGGTGCGGCATCGCCTCAACGGCGAGGCCGTCACGATCGATCAGGGGCAGCACGGCACCTTGTTCGCTCTGCTACGGTCGGATGTTGAAGTCGACTGGCCGACAAATCTCCTGTTCCGCCTGGCACCGCAGGTGAGGGTTAATGATGAGAATGGCAAATATGACTCTGACGCTTCGTTCAGAGCGCGATATGAAGCCATGCTGCAAAATCGTCGACCGATCGTGCTGCCCAAGAACTTTAACAATATCAGCGTCCTTAGGGATATGCCTGCCCGCCCGATGCTGGTCCGCTTTCGCGACATCAATGACCCAACCACTGTGGAGCGCGTCGATCCTGATGCTCTCGCGGCCAGTTTCGGCGAGGGCGTCAAGCTCAGGCGGGTGACGGTGCAACTGACTGATGATCCCGTGACTAAGGGAATTGAGAAGCGGTTGAAATGGTTAGATTCTTATCGAAAAACGAATTTTGACGGCACATCCTCTTTTATTGAGGACCTCACGACAGAAGAGCTCGCAGCACATCTGTCCTCCGGGTCATTCAGCACGGAGTTTGCAAACTGAACGCAGATGTTTTTCTGCCCGTTCTCGCGATAGATGCAAAAAACTTACAGTAAAAAGCGGATTAAACTTCAAACAGCTCATCCGCCACTGAGTACACCGGTCGGTCGAACACACCCCAACCCCTATTCGCTCCAATCACCCCGCGCGATGCCCAAGGCGTGGAGCAGCGCGGTCCAGTCGCCATGCGCGATATGGGCGTCGGCGGCGGCGATCGCGGCGGGCTTGGCGTGATAGGCAACGCCCGTCCCTGCATCCTTGAGCATGGGGATATCGTTCGCGCCGTCGCCCAGCGCGATGACCTGCGCGGCATCGATCCGCTGCCCCGCCGCCTGCTCCATCAGGATCGCCGCCTTGCGCGCGGCGTCAACGATTCCGCCTTCGAGCGCGCCGGTCATATGGCCATGCTCGATCACCAGCCGGTTGGCGAACACTGCGTTGAAGCCCAGCTCCGCGCCGATCACGTCGGCGAACGAGTGAAACCCGCCGGACACCAGCACGCAATCCACCCCGCGCGAGCGCAGTGTGCGCACCAGCACCCGCGCACCCGGCATCGGCTGGATGCGATGGCCCAGGCAATCGCCGATGACATGCTCGCTCAACCCCTTGAGCAATGCGACACGTTCACGCAGCGCCGCCTCGAAATCGAGCTCGCCCTGCATCGCGCGCTCGGTAATCTCGGCGACCTGCGGTTTGACCCCGGCATAATCGGCGAGTTCGTCGATGCATTCATTGGCGATCATCGTGCTGTCCATGTCGGACACCAGCAGCCGCACGCCGCGCGCGTCATCGTCCAGCACCAGCACGTCGGCAGTGTTGCGATATTCGGCCAACGCGGCATCGCCTGCCGCGCGGTCGCCGGTGAAGTGCAGTTCGCCCACCTTGCCAGGCTCGATCCAGCGCGATTCGCCGATCACCAGCCCGGCGGCATGCAATCGGTCGGCGGCGGCGTTTAGCTCTCCCGCAGGCAGGCTGTCTGCTGCTATCAGCGTGGCGATGGGCACGAACACTTCCCCCGAAACCGCCGGAGACATCCGCCCGGCGCTGGCGCTTATTGCCGGACCCACCGCCAGCGGCAAGAGCGGATTGGCCGTCCGCTATGCCGTGTGGCTAGAGGATCGCGGGCGGCAAGCGGTCATCATCAACGCCGACAGCGCGCAGGTCTATGCCGATCTGGCCGTGCTCTCCGCCCGCCCCGATGAAGAGGAGATGGGCGGGATCGAACACCGGCTGTTCGGATATATCGACGGGGCCGAAGCCTGTTCCGCCGCGCGCTGGGCGGAGGATGCACGCACCGAGATCGCTGCGGCGCATGCCGCAGATGCGCTGCCGATCCTGGTCGGCGGGACGGGGCTGTACCTGCGCACCCTGCTTGACGGCATAGCGCCGGTCCCGCCGATCGATCCGGCGATTCGCGAGGCGGTGCGCGCGCTGCCGGTGGCGGAGGCTTATGTGGCGCTCGCGAGCGAAGACCCGGATGCCGCCGCGCGGCTCAATGCGGCGGACACCACCCGGGTCGCGCGCGCGCTCGAGGTCGTGCGATCGACGGGGCAGACGCTCAAGAGCTGGCAGGCCCGCAAGCTGGGCGGCATTGGCCGTGCGGTCAGCCTGAAACCGCTGGTGCTGCTGCCGCCGCGCGATTGGCTGGTCGAACGCTGCGACCGCAGGTTTGCCACGATGCTCGACTCGGGCGCGGTCGAGGAGGTCGAGGCGCTGCTGGCGCGCGGGCTCGACGCCGATCTGCCGGTGATGCGCGCGATCGGCGTGCCCGAAATTGCCGGGATGATACGCGGAGAGCTGACGCGCGAGGCCGCGCTCGCCGCAGGCCAGCTTGCCACCCGCCAATATGCCAAGCGGCAATATACCTGGTTCCGCAACCAGCCGCCAGAGAGCTGGCAACGGTATACAAAGCCATATTCGGATAGCGATAGACTATATTTTGATATTTTATTTCGCATTTAGCTGTTGACACGGCATTTTATGTCGCATAGATCGACCTCGTCAGGCGTTGCTGCCAGCGCCCTTCTGACACGTCGCATATTCACCCTGCCCGGCGCGGCCCGTCTGCGCCGGGTGCTTTTTTGCTCAAGGCAGGGATGCGGCACCCAAGGCAGCATATGGTTTTGCAACATCGGCCCAGCTTGTCTAAGCGGGCTGCGGTTTAATGACGAAGTAAGGCTTGCATCATGGCCGAATTGAGCGGCGCGCAGATATTGGTTGAAACGCTGGTCGAGCAGGGCGTCGAAGTGATTTTCGGCTATCCCGGCGGTGCAGTGCTGCCGATTTACGATGCGATTTTCGGCCACCCGTCGCTGCGCCACATTCTCGTGCGCCACGAACAGGCCGCCGCGCATGCCGCAGAGGGCTATGCCCGTGCGACCGGCAAGCCTGGCGTCGTGCTCGTCACCTCCGGCCCCGGCGCGACCAATGCGGTCACCGGCATCACCGATGCGCTGATGGATTCGATCCCCATGGTCGTCATCACCGGCCAGGTCGCGACCACGCTGATCGGCACCGATGCCTTCCAGGAAGCCGACACCATCGGCATCACCCGCCACTGCACCAAGCATAATTATCTGGTGAAGGACCCTGCGCGGCTCGCCTCGACGGTACGCGAGGCCTTCCATATCGCGACCCAGGGCCGCCCGGGCCCGGTGCTGATCGACATCCCCAAGGACGTCCAGGTCGCCACCGCAGCGCATGATGGCGACACCCCTGCCCGCCCGAACATGCGCTATGCACCGGTGAAGGAAGGCACAGCCGACGATATCGCGGCGGCGGCGCGGATGATCACCGAGGCGGAATGTCCGGTGATCTATTCGGGCGGCGGCGTCATCAATTCGGGACCGGATGCCACGCAATTGCTGCGTCAGCTTCAGGCGATGACCAATGCGCCGGTCACCTCGACGCTGATGGGCCTCGGCGCCTTCCCGTCCGAGCATCCCGACTGGCTGGGCATGCTGGGCATGCACGGCACCTATGAAGCCAACATGACGATGAACCGCGCGGACCTGATCATCTGCGTCGGTGCGCGCTTCGACGACCGCGTCACCGGCAGGCTCGATGCCTTCGCGCCCAATTCGAAGAAGATCCATATCGATATCGACCGCTCGTCGATCAACAAGACCGTCCGGGTCGATCTCGGCATCGTCGGCGATTGCGCGACGGTGCTGCAGCAGATCATCGATCAGCTGAACGCCATCGGCCATGCCCCGCGCGACTTTTCCGAATGGAAGGCGCGGATCGCCGGATGGCGCACGCGCGAGTGCCTGGCCTATCCCGCGAACAAGTCCGAGATCATGCCGCAGCTGGCGATCGAGCGGCTCTATGCCCTGACCAAGGACCAGAGCCCGATCATCTCGACCGAGGTCGGCCAGCACCAGATGTGGGCGGCGCAATATTTCCGCTTCGAACAGCCGAACAAATGGCTGACCTCGGGCGGTCTCGGCACAATGGGCTATGGCCTGCCTGCCGCGATCGGCGCGCAGCTCGGCTGCCCCGATGCCCTGTGCATCGACATTGCGGGCGAAGCCTCGATCCAGATGAACATCCAGGAACTCGGCACCGCGACGCAATATCGCCTGCCGGTCAAGATCTTCATCCTCAACAACGAATATATGGGCATGGTGCGCCAGTGGCAGCAGCTGACCTATGAAAGCCGCTATTCGGAAAGCTATTCCGACGCGCTGCCCGATTTCGTCGCGCTCGCCGAGGCCTATGGCTGGAAGGGCATCCGCATTTCGGACGAAAGCGAGCTCGATAGCGGCATCCAGGCGATGATCGATCATCCGGGTCCCGTGATGGTCGACTGCCGCGTCGCCAAGCTCGCCAACTGCCTGCCGATGATCCCTTCGGGCGCGGCCCATACCGACATGATCCTCTACGGCGATGAAGTCGCCGGGACGATGGAAGACGAAGCGAAAGCCCTGGTCTGATGCATATCCGTGAAGCCGCGTCCGAGCGGCACGTCCTGACCGTCACGGTCGATAACGAGGCGGGCATCCTCGCCAAGATCGCCGGCATGTTCACCGCGCGCGGTTACAATATCGAAAGCCTGACGGTGGCCGATATCAGCGAGGACCATGCGACCAGCCGCATCACCATCGTGACGGTGAGCCCGCCTGCGGTGATCGACCAGATCATCGCGCAGCTCGACCGATTGGTGGCGGTGCATCGCGTCGCCGACCTCACCGAGCTCGGCCCGCATGTCGAGCGCGAGCTGGCGCTGATCAAGGTCGCAGGCACGGGCGAACATCGCATCGAGGCGCTGCGCCTGGCGGACATCTTCCGCGCCCGTCCGGTCGATACCAGCACCAACAGCTTCGTGTTCGAGATTTCCGGATCGGTCGAGAAGATCAACCAGTTCATCGCGCTGATGCGCGAGGTCGGGCTGGTCGAGGTCGCCCGCACCGGGGTCGTCGCCATGACCCGGGGGGCCGTGGCGGGGTAATTCATCAACTACCGGTTTCCCGCGAAGGCGGGAATCCATCTCCGGCGCTATCCGATCTCGCACAGCCCTGGAGATGGGCCCCTGCCTTCGCAGGGGACCAGAATGCTAGAAATGGGGAAAGAACATGCGCGTTTATTATGATTCCGACTGCGATCTGAAGCTGATCGAGAACAAGAAGATCGTGATTGTCGGCTATGGCAGCCAGGGCCATGCCCATGCGCAGAACCTGCGAGACAGCGGCGTCAAGGATGTCGCGATCGCGCTTCGCCCCGGCAGCGCCACCGCCGCCAAGGCCGAAGGCGCGGGCTTCAAGGTGCTGAGCAACGCGGAAGCCGCCGCCTGGGCCGATATCGTCATGATCCTGGCCCCCGACGAGCATCAGGCCGCAATCTATGCCGCCGATTATCACGACAACATGAAGCCCGGCGCGGCGCTGGCCTTCGCGCACGGCCTCAACATCCATTTCGGCCTGATCGAGGCGCGCGAGGACCTGGACGTCATCATGATCGCCCCCAAGGGCCCCGGCCATACCGTGCGCAGCGAATATGTGCGCGGTGGCGGCGTGCCCTGCCTGATCGCGGTCGATCGCGACGTTTCGGGTAACGCTCATGACATCGCGCTCGCTTATGCGTCGGGCGTCGGCGGCGGTCGCAGCGGCATCATCGAGACCAATTTCCGCGAAGAGTGCGAAACCGATCTGTTTGGCGAGCAGGCCGTGCTGTGCGGCGGCCTCACCCATCTGATCCAGGCCGGATTCGAGACGCTGACCGAAGCCGGTTACGCGCCCGAAATGGCCTATTTCGAGTGCCTGCACGAAGTGAAGCTGATCGTCGACCTGATGTACGAAGGCGGCATCGCCAACATGCGCTATTCGATCAGCAACACCGCCGAATATGGTGACATCACCACCGGCCCGCGCATCATCACGAGCGAAACCAAGGCCGAGATGAAGCGCGTTCTGGAAGACATCCAGCAAGGCCGGTTCGTCAAGAATTTCGTGCTCGACAACCGTGCCGGCCAGCCCGAGCTGAAAGCGGCGCGCAAGCTCGCCGCCGCGCATCCGATCGAGAAGACGGGTGCCCAGCTTCGCGCGATGATGCCGTGGATCGGCGCGAACAAGCTGGTGGACAAGGCCAAGAACTGACCTTGCGTTGACCCGCTCGTTTTTCGAGGAACAGGCCGCGCAGCTCGAATCCCTGAAAAGGGGTTCGCGGCTGCGCGCGCTTGCGCCTCGAGCGGGCAAGGATTTCGCTTCGAACGACTATCTGGGCCTTGCCGGCTCAACACTGCTGCACGATGCCCTGCGCGAAGGCATGGCACTCGGCCTGCCCGCAGGTTCGGGCGGATCGCGGCTGCTGCGCGGCAACCATGCAGCGCACGAGGCGCTCGAGGCCGAGGCGGCAGCGCATTACGGCACCGAGGCGGCGCTGTTCATGGCGACGGGATTTGCCGCCAACGCCGCACTGTTTGCCACCCTGCCGCAGCGCGGTGACCTTATCGTCCATGATGCGCTGATCCACGCATCGGCGCATGACGGGATGCGGCTGGGCCGGGCCGATATTCGCGCCGCCGCGCATAACGATACGCAAGCCTTTGATGACGCCATCACCGCCTGGCGCGCCTCTGGCGGCACCGGGCGCGCGTGGATCGCGGTCGAGAGTCTCTACAGCATGGACGGTGACCGCGCGCCGCTCGCCGATCTGGCGCAGGTCGCGGCCCGGCACGACGCCATCCTGATCATTGACGAGGCGCACGCGACCGGCGTGTTCGGCACCGGCGGGCGTGGCCTCGCCGAGGCGCTGGCCGGGCAGCCCAATGTCATCACGCTGCACACCTGCGGCAAGGCGCTGGGCTGCGAGGGCGCGCTGATCTGCGCCCCCCGCGTCGCGATCGATTTCCTGGTCAACCGCGCGCGCCCGTTCATCTTTTCCACCGCACCCTCACCGCTGGTCGCGCATATGGTGCGCAAGGCGATCGGCCTGGTGGCGAGCCATGACGACTGGCGCGAGGACCTATTCGCGCGTGTAGCCGAAGCGCGCAGCCTGCTCGCCCCCAGGCTCGGCGCAGCACCGTCCGACACGCAGATCCTGCCCGTCATCATCGGCGACGATGCGCGCACCATGCGCATCGCATCGGCATTGCAGCGCCAGGGCTTCGACATTCGCGGCATCCGCCCGCCGACCGTGCCGCAGGGCACCGCGCGCCTGAGAATTTCGATTACCCGCAACGTGACAAAGGGTGATATCGGCGCGCTCTCCGAATCACTCGACAGGATCATGACCCCCGCATGAAACCGCGATTTGTTGTGACAGGCACCGACACCGGAATCGGCAAGTCGGTGTTCAGTGCTGCGCTGACCCAGGCGCTTTCCGCCCGTTACTGGAAACCCGTTCAATCGGGAATCGAGGACGAAACCGACACCCAGTTCGTCGAGCGCATGGTGCCCGGCTCCACCTTGCCCGAAGCCTGGCGGCTGGTGAGCCCGCTCTCGCCGCACCGTTCGGCCGAGATCGACGGTGTCGAGATCGACACCGAAGCGCTCACTCCTCCGAAAGTCGATGCGCCGCTGGTGATCGAGGGCGCAGGCGGCGCGCTGGTGCCGGTGACGAGGGCCGTGCTCTATGCCGATATCTTCGCGCGCTGGCAGATTCCGGTGATCGTCTGCGCGCGCACCGCGCTCGGCACGATCAACCACAGCCTGATGACGATCGAGGTGCTGAAGGCGCGCGGCGTGCCGATCCATGGCATCGCATTCATTGGCGAGGCGATGCCCGACAGCGAGACGACGATCGCGCAAATGTCCGGCATTCGCCGTCTGGGTCGGCTCGATATGCTGCCCGAAATCATGCCCGAATCCTTGCGGGCGGCCTTCATCGCCGGTTTCGACATCGCCGATTTCGCATGAGCGATTCTCCCGTCTGGCATCCATTCACCCAGCATGGCTTGGGTGAGGACATTCCGCTGATCGCGCGCGGGCAAGGCGCGGTGCTGCACGGCGCCGATGGCCGCGAGTGGATCGATGCGATCTCGAGCTGGTGGGTGACGACGCACGGCCATGCGCATCCGCGCATCATGGCGGCAATCCGCGAGCAGGCGGAACGGCTCGACCAGATCATCTTTGCCGGATGGACGCACGAGCCCGCCGAAGCGCTGGCGCGCGGCCTGACCGCGATCATGCCCGAGGCGCTGACCCGCGTGTTCTTCAGCGATTCAGGGTCGACCGCGGTCGAGGTCGCGCTGAAGATGGCGCTCGGCTATTTTCATAACCGGAAAGAATCGCGCCAGGGCATCATCGTGATGGAGCACAGCTATCACGGCGATACCATCGGCGCGATGTCGGTGGGCGCGCGCGGCGTGTTCAACCGGCCCTATGCGCCGCTGCTGTTCGATGTGACCAGCATCCCCTTCCCCGCCACCGGGGCCGAACAGGCGACGCTCGATGCGCTCGAGGCCGCGTGCCGGGCGGGGGCGGCGGCGTTCATCGTTGAGCCGCTGGTGCTGGGTGCTGGCGGGATGCTGTTCTACCCGCCCCACGTGCTCGCCGAGATGGCCGCGATCTGTGCGCGCCATGGCGTGCTGTTCATCGCCGACGAGGTGATGACCGGCTGGGGCCGCACCGGCGCCTTGCTTGCCTGCGAACAGGCGGGCGTGGTGCCCGACATATTGTGCCTGTCCAAGGGGCTGACCGGCGGCGCGGTACCGCTCGCCGTGACCATGGCGCGCGAAGAGATCTTCATGGCGCATTGGTCGCAGGACCGCGCCGACTGTTTTTTCCATTCGAGCAGCTATACCGCCAACCCGATCGCCTGCGCGGCGGCGGTGGCCAACCTTTCCATCTGGCGCGACGAGCCGGTGCAGGCGCGGATCGATGGGCTGGCCGCGATGCAGGCCTCCGAGCTCGCCGCGATCGCATCGCATCCCGAGGTCGAAAGCACGCGCCAATGCGGCACCATCGCCGCGTTCGATCTTGCTGCCGATACCAGTGGCTATCTGTCGAACTGGGCGGTGCGTCTGAACGCGTTCGGCAAGGCGCACGGCGTGCTGATCCGGCCGCTGGGCAACACCGTCTATGTCATGCCGCCTTATTGCATAACGCGCGAACAGCTGGCCCATGTCTATGCCGTGGTGCGCGAGGGCCTTGAGCGCAAAACGTAAACGCTGCGTTGCGCGGAACAATGATTGACTTGGGAGCCTCGGAGCCACAGTTTCCGGTTTCCTTCCCCCTCCCAAGGAGTTCGTCATGCGCAAGACCCTCGCCATTCTCGCTCTCGCCGCCGCTGTCGCCACCACGCCGCTGATCGGCCAGGGCATGCAGCTGCCCGGCCAGAAGGACGCATCGCGCGTCACCGCCGGCACCTACAAGACCGACCCCGGCCACTCGCTGATCGGCTGGGAGGTCAACCATTTCGGCTTCAACGATTATTTCGGCATTTTCGGTGATGTCGCGGGCACGCTGACCATCGACCCTGCCAATCCCAATGCCGCCAAGGTTGACGTGACCATCCCCGTCGCCAAGGTCACGACGGCAAGCGCAGGCCTCACCAGCCATCTGCTGCGCGCCGGCAAGGATGGCGGCAAGCCCGACTTCTTCGGCCCCGCTCCCGCTGATGCGCGCTTCGTCTCGACCAAGGTCGTCGCCAGCGGAATGACCGCCAAGATCACCGGCAACTTGACGCTGAACGGCGTGACCAAGGAAGTCGTGCTCGACGCCGAATTCACCGGCGCAGGCGCCAACCCGTTCAACAAGAAGGAAACGATCGGTTTCGAGGCCGAGACGACGATCAAGCGCAGCGATTTCGGTATCATGTATGGCCTGCCGGTGGTGAGCGACGAAGTCGAGCTCGACATCAGCGTGGCGTTCGAGAAGCAGTAACGCAACACGCTTGAACCCACGCCGCTCAGCCTGAGCCTGTCGAAGGCCACGCGCCTACGCCAGCCGTATTGCGGGGCCTTCGACGGACGCGGGCTGCGCCCGCTGCTCAGGCTGAGCGGAAGTGGATATAGGCTACCCCCCGAATTTCGCGTCGTCGGGAAAGCCCGGCCAGTTCCTGTCGGCGCTCGCGATGAAGCCCGGAATATCCTGCAGCCACTTGGCCTTCACCTCGGCGTTGAAGTTCAGGTACAGCTTGCCATCGACTACGCGCGATTGCAGCGGATCGCCCGGCGCAAGATAGCCGCGCGCCATCGCCCAGGCGCAATGCCCGCCATATTGCGGCGCGTAATGCGCCGGGTCCGCCTGGAATTTCGCGGCATTTTCGGCATTTGCGAAATGATAGACGGCATTGCCATGGCGCACCGCGAATTCGGACGAGCCCTTGGCAGGCGTGCCGTCGCCGGTGAAATAGGACACGGCGTCATAGCCACCGACCGCGACATCGCCCTGCAGCCCGGTATAGACCGGTCCTGCCAGGGCTGCGCTGCCCATCGCAAGACCGGTTGCGGAAAGCGCGAGGGCGAGCGCCGTCATCATGTGTTTCATCGCTGGAATACCTTTCGAGTCAGGGAATGGCCTGCGGTTCGCCCGAAGCGCGGCTCAGGTTTCAGGACTCGGCGAATGATTTTTTTATTGCGCTCAGGACCCATTTGACGCAATGAAGCGCCCGAAATGATGCCCCACGCCCTCCTTCTTGGTCTGCGACTTACGCGCCCTTAGGCGCGGCTGACCTTGTGCGCGCCAGTCTGGCGTGCCCCGCGCCTAAGGGCATTTCCATCCCGGAACACCCGCAAAGCCGGTTGCGCTCATGCCCCGGCCTGCCTATCGCACAACCATCCAGACAGGGCGCTTCTCTCATGCCGATGCTCACCGATCCTTCGCAGAAATACAGGCCGTTCCCCCGCGTGGACCTGCCCAACCGGACCTGGCCCGATGCGGTCATCACCGCGCCCCCGCGCTGGCTTTCCACCGACATGCGCGATGGCAACCAGGCGCTGATCGATCCGATGGACGGCGCGAAGAAGCAGCGCTTCTTCGACCTGCTGGTCAAGATCGGCCTCAAGGAGATCGAGGTCGGTTTCCCGTCTGCCGGCGAGACCGAGTTCAACTTCATCCGCGGCCTCGTCGATGGCGGCAAGATCCCACAGGACGTCACCGTGCAGGTGCTCACCCAGTCGCGCCGCGACCTGATCGAGCGCAGCTTCGAGAGCCTGGCGGGCGTCCACCGCGCCATCGTCCACCTGTACAATGCCGTGTCCCCGGCCTGGCGCGAGATCGTGTTCGGGCTCGATCGCGCGGGCGTGAAGGCGATCGCGGTCGAGGGCGCGAACATCCTCAAGGAACAGGCGGCAAAATACCCTGAGACCGACTGGCATTTCGAATATTCGCCGGAAACCTTCTCCACCGCCGAGCTCGATTTCAGCCTGGAGGTGTGCGAGGCGGTGATGGAGGTGTTGCAACCGACGCCCGACAAGCCGTTGATCCTCAACCTGCCCGCCACGGTAGAGGCTGCCGGCCCGCATATCTATGCCGACCAGATCGAATGGATGTGCCGCCATATCAGCAAGCGCGATTGCGTCGTCATCAGCCTGCACCCGCATAACGACCGCGGATCGGGCATCGCTGCGGCAGAGCTCGGCCTGATGGCGGGTGCGGACCGCATCGAGGGCTGTCTGTTCGGCAATGGCGAGCGCACCGGCAATGTCGATCTCGTGGCCCTGGGCCTCAACATGTACACGCAGGGGCTGCACCCTGGCCTCGACTTTTCGGACATGGACGAGATCGTCAAGACGGTTGAATATTGCAACCAGTTGAAGGTGCCCGAGCGGCACCCCTATGCGGGCGAACTGGTGTTCACCGCTTTTTCGGGCAGCCACCAGGACGCGATCAAGAAGGGCTTTGCCGCGCAGGAAAAGCGCAACGACCGGCTCTGGACCGTGCCCTATCTGCCGCTCGACCCGGCCGATATCGGGCGCAGCTACGAGGCGGTGATCCGCGTCAATTCGCAGTCGGGCAAGGGCGGTGTCGCCTGGGTGCTCGAGCAGGATCAGGGGCTGAAGCTGCCCAAGCGGCTCCAGGCCGATTTCAGCAAGACCGTGCAGGCGCTTGCCGATGCGAAGAGCGTGGAACTGAGCTCGAGCGATATCTGGCAGGCCTTTCAGCAGCGCTATCACCTTGACGGCACCGGCAAATACCGGCTGGTCGATTATGAGGAGCGCAAGGCGGGTTCCGACCGGCTGTTCGTCGGGCGCATCCTGGCGAACGGGCAGGAAATTCCAGTCAGCGGACGCGGCAACGGGCTGATCTCGGGCGTGGTCGATGCGCTATCCTCGGCGCTCGGCATCGCGATCGATATTGCCGATTATCGCGAGCACGCCATCGGCTCGGGCTCCAAGGCGAGGGCTGCGGCCTATGTCGAATGCGCGATCGATGGCCGGTCGCCCTGTTTCGGCGTCGGCGTCGATGAAGACGTCGCCACCGCCTCGATCAAGGCGGTGCTGAGCGCGCTGGAGGAGCTCTAAGTCCTCCCCGAGCTTGTCTCGGGGAGGCGGACCGTTGGCGCAGCAAATGGTGGAGGGGCTCTTCAAGCAAGCATCGGAAAGAGCCCCGCCACCATCCTGCGGATGGTCCCCCCTCCCCCAGACGAGCTGGGGGAGGATTTTGTCCTTCCAAACCCATCCCCAATCAAAACTTAATCGCACGCTTAATTGCCTCTGGACACCAACGAAACCCAGGTTAATGTCCCCGCCATGACCATGCCATCCCCGCTTTGCGACAACCTGCGCCTGCCCGTCATCGGGTCGCCGCTGTTCATCATTTCTGGGCCGGAGCTCGTCATTGCCCAGTGCAAGGCGGGCGTGATCGGCTCGTTCCCGGCGCTCAACGCGCGCCCTCAGGCACAGCTTGACGAATGGCTGCACCAGATCACCGAAGAGCTGGCCGAATATAACCGCGCCAACCCGGACAAGCCCGCAGCACCCTTCGCGGTCAACCAGATCGTGCACAAGTCGAACGACCGGCTCGAAGCCGACCTGATGACCTGCGCCAAGTGGCAGGTGCCGATGATCATCACTTCGCTCGGTGCGCGCGAGGACCTGAACAAGGCGGTGCACGACTGGGGCGGCATCACCATGCACGACGTGATCGACGATCGCTTCGCGCGCAAGGCGATCGAAAAGGGCGCGGACGGGCTGATCCCTGTCGCCGCAGGCGCGGGCGGCCATGCCGGCACCATCTCGCCCTTCGCGCTGATGCAGGAAATCCGCAGCTGGTTCGATGGGCCGATCGCGCTCTCCGGATCGATCGCCTGCGGTGCCTCGATCCTGGCGGCCCAGGCGATGGGCGCGGACTTTGCCTATATCGGCTCTGCCTTCATCGCCACCGAAGAGGCGCGCGCGACCGACGGCTACAAGAACGGCATCGTCGAAGGGCGGGCCGCGGACATCGTCTATTCGGACCTGTTCACCGGCGTGTCGGGCAATTACCTGCGCCAGTCGATTGTCAATGCCGGGCTCGATCCCGACAATCTGCCCAAGGGCGATTACAGCACGATGAACTTCGGTTCGGGGGGTAATACCGAAGCCAAGGCCTGGCGCGATATCTGGGGCAGCGGCCAGGGCATCGGCGCGGTCGGCAAGGTCGATACCGTTGCCGACATGGTTGCCCGTCTGACGGCGGAATATCAGGCGGCCAAGGCGTCGCTGCTGGCACGCGCGAATTATTGAGCGTAACGCACGGCAGTTCATCTGCCGGTCAGCATTCCCGATATTAGTATAGCTCCCGTGGTGTTCATTCAGCACGGGAGTTTTTACATGCGGGTCGCTTCCACTTTCACCATTGTTGCACTGGTTCTTGCTTCTTCTGCGCAGGCCGAGGCGCGGCCCGCCCTGCCGGACGAGCTGGTTCTGTCCGGCGACAACATCATCGATGTCACGATCAACGGGCAGCCGCTGCGGCTGGAGGTACGGCCCGAAGCCGCAGAAGCGCCGACGCTCAACGCCGATGTCGCGGCGAAACTTGGCCTCAAGCCCGGCATGATCGCGTTTCGCAGCATGGTGGGGCCGGAGAAGATCAACGGCAACTCGTCGGTACACCGGGTCGATTATGGCGCAGGCGAGAAGAAGCAGCGCATCTTCTGGACCGATCGGCAGAGCTCGACCATCGCCGACGGTACGATCAGCCCTGCTTCGCTGCCTTACAAGAAGGTCACCTTCCGGCTTGGCGAGGCGAGCGCGGCAGCACGCGAGATCAGCCTGCCACTCGACAATTTCGGCTTTCTCGGGCGCCTGGGTGTCGGCACCACGTTGAGCCTTGGCGACGAGAAGGTGCGGTTCCAGTTCAGCCTGGCGCGTGACGAGACTCTGGTCAGCGCGCCCACCGGCAACTGGCTGGCGCAGTATCGCGGCGGCAAGTTCACCGGCCAACCCCGCCAGACGCTGATCTTTTACGGCATCCAACGCCCCACCCGCGAAATGACGCTGGCCGAGCCTATCGCGCTGGGCCCGCGCCAGCTTGCTACCGCCGATGTGCGCTATAGCGATTATGGCGATGCCAGCGGTATTGCCGCGGCCGACCAGGCCAGCGGCGATTCGGACGAGATCGTCGTCGTCGGCGACAAGAAAGAGGATGTCGACCTGCGCATCGTCGCGGGACGCGCGTTCCTGAAAGGCTGCGCCAGCCTGACCTATGACATGCAGAAGCGGACGCTGGGGCTGCGCTGCTGACTTTAAAGCGAGCGTTCGCCGGTCACCTCATAGGCGGTGATCGTGCGATCATGAATGCCGTGCGCCGCGCTGGCGGCGCGCCATTCGGCCATGTGCGCGCTCGCCGCGTGCGCCTTCAGCGCATCCTCATCCGCCCAGGACTCGCTGACACGCACCATGCCGGGCTCGACCACATCGAACGAGAAGGCATAATGGCCGCAGCCCGGCTCTGCCCGGCTGAGCGCGATCATCTTCGCCATGGCAGGTTTCACGGACTCGATCTGGTCGAGCGGAAAGCGATAGAAACCGGCGATGACGATCATGGCGAGGCTCCTTAGATCTCGAGCTGACTGCCCAGTTCGACCACGCGGTTCGAGGGCAGGTTGAAGAATTCCATCGGGCTCGCCGAGTTGCGCAGCATCCAGGCAAAGATCTTCTCGCGCCAGACCGGCATGCCGGGCCGCTCGGCGGTGAGCAGCGTCTGGCGCGACAGGAAGAAGCTGGTCTGCAGCATCTCGAACTTGCCGCCACACAATTCCTTCACGTCCTTGAGCGCGGCGGGAACGTCGGTCGATTGCATGAAGCCGTAGCGCAGCACCATACGGTAGAAGCCATGGCCCAGGTCCTCGACCTGGAAGCGGTTGGCGTCGGTGACATAGGGCACTTCCATGATCTGCACGGTCAGGATGACCACGCGCTCATGGATCACCTTGTTGTGCTTCATGTTGTGCAGCAGCGCGGTCGGCACGCCGGTGGTCGCGGAGGCCATGAAGATCGCGGTGCCCTTGACGCGGGTGGCCGAGCCTTGCGCGGACTTGACGAACACCTCGATCGGCAGTGCGCTCTCGATCATCGTCTCGCGCATCAGCTTGCGCCCGCGCGCCCAGGTGGTGAGCAGCGTGAAGGTGAACGCGCCGATGACCAGCGGGAACCAGCCGCCATCCGGAATCTTGGTGGCGTTGGCGAGGAAATAGGCGCCATCGACCACCACGAAGGTGACGATGATCGGGATCGCCATCCACAGCTTCCATTTCCACATCGCGATCAGCAGCACCGCCATCAGGCAGGTATCGATCAGCATCGCACCCGTCACCGCGATGCCATAGGCCGCAGCGAGGTTGCTCGAGCTCTGGAAGCTCAGCACCAGCAGGATCACCGCGACCATCAGCACCCAGTTGATCAGCGGAATATAGATCTGGCCGCTTTCCGACGCGCTGGTGTGCTTGATCGACAGGCGCGGGATATAGCCAAGTTGGATCGCCTGGTGCGTGATCGAGAACGCGCCCGAGATCACCGCCTGGCTGGCGATGAAGGTCGCGCCGGTCGCGAGCAGCACCAGCGGCAGGCGCAGCACATCAGGCGCAAGCAGGAAGAACGGGTTCCTGATCGTCTCCGCCGCAACCTCTGGCGACATACCAATGATCATCGCGCCCTGGCCGAAATAGTTGATCAGCAGCGCGGGCATGACAAAGCCAAACCAGGAAAGGCGCAATGGTCCCCGCCCGAAATGCCCCATGTCCGAATAGAGCGCTTCCGCCCCCGTCACCGCCAGCACGACCGAGCCGAGCGCCAGAAAGGCGAACCAGCCATCGTTGATGAAGAATCGGATCGCGAACCAGGGGTTCAGGGCGAGCAGAATTTCTGGGTTGAACACGATCTGGTACATACCCAGCACCGCGATCGTGCCGAAATACAGCACCATGATCGGCGCGAAGAGCGTGCCTATCTTTGCCGTTCCGCGCGACTGGATGAAGAACAGGAACACCAGCAGCCCCACCGCGATCGGCACGACCAGCGGCTGCAGCCCGGGATTGACCACGGTCAGCCCCTCGACCGCCGACAGCACTGAGATCGCCGGCGTGATCATGCTGTCGCCATAGAAAAGTGCCGTGGCGAACACGCCGAGCAGGATCAGCAGCCAGCCATAGCTGGTCCGTCCGATGCTGCGCGAGATCAGCGCGACCAGGGCGAGACTTCCGCCCTGCCCCTTGTTGTCGGCGCGCATCAATATGCTGACATATTGCACGCCGACGACCAGGGTCATCGACCAGAAGATCAGGCTGACAACGCCGAAGATATGCTCGGCATCCGGAGTGAGCGGGTGATGCCCGGCAAAGGTTTCGCGAAAGGCGTAGATCGGGCTGGTGCCGATATCGCCGAACACGATGCCGATCGCACCGAAGGCGAGTGCGGCGACCGAACTGCCCTTGCCATGGTCATGCCCGGGAGGCTGCACGCCCGGATCCCCGGCTGCCGATCCGGCGGCGGGTGGCGCTATGGGCGCATCTGATGGTGAATCGCTGATCATCGGGCAATATGCGGGCGCTGCGGACCTTGCGATCAACCAGCGCTCATCGTCCCCTTTCGCCTATCGCCCATAGGGGCAATGGCAGGCGGATTAGCATGGCGCATGATGCAGTGCAATATAATCGCAATAGAGCGATTATGGTTTGTTTTCAGTGGCTTGACCGGGATCTGCGGTGGGTGGAACCGATCCGGGCATGCCGGGCGCAGGCGCACCGTTCTGCTGGGCGATCAGGGCATCGATCCGCGCGAGTCGGCTCGTCAGGTCCTCGCGCCATTCGGCATCGGGCGGCGAGCGCTCGAGAAGCTCCGCCCAGATGGCGCGCGCCTGCTGCAACTGACCCGATGTCGCCAGCGCCAGGCCCAGGAAGAACGGCGGTGCCGGATGATCGGGCGAGAGCGTTGCGGCCTTCTGATAGGCATATTGCGAGGCCGGGGTCAGCAGGCCGTTGCTGTGCCCGACCAGCGCGTTGCCCAGCGCCACCCAGAGGTCCGGGTCTTCGGGAAAGGTCTCAAGCCCCTTGCTGAGCGCGGTGGCGGCGGTGGCGAACTTGCCCTGGCGGCTCTGCGCATCGGCGAGCACCAGCCAGGCGCGGGCATCGCCGAAATTGCCGCCCATCTCATCGCGCTGCTTGGCCAGATCTTCGTCGAACATGCCGAGCTTCTCGACCGGCTCCTTGGGCGATCCTGCGAGCGAGGGCTGGCCCTGCCAGGCATAGCCCGCAATGCCGACGAACAGCGCTGCACCGGCGAGCTCCCACGCCTTGCGCGGCATCTTGCCCAGCCAGATGAGCCCGGCCATGATGAGCACGGCGAGCAGTCCCACGACGATCCAGGCCATCAGCCCTTGCCTCCTTGCGCCCTGGCGCGGGTGAAACGCTTGCGCACGATGATCGCGGCAAGCAGCAGCAGCACGACCGGTGCAGCGAACAGCGGCCAGGTCATCGTCGTGACGCGCGGCTCATAGGACACCCAGTCGCCATAGCGTTCGATCAGCCAGGCGCGGATCGCTTCGGGGTCCTCGCCCCTGGCGATGCGCTCGCGCACCTGGTTGCGCATGTCGCCCGCCATCGGCGCGTCGGAATCGGCAATCGACTGGCTCTGACAGGTCAGACAGCGCAGCGTCATCATCAGGTCCTGCGCGGCCTTTTCCTTCGCCGGGTCCTCGAGCTGCTTGTAGGCATAGGGCGCGGGAGGGAGCGAGTCCTGGGCTGCTACCGGCACGGACAGCGTGAGCGACAGGAAGAGGATGAGAGCGCGGATCACTGCGCTTCCTTCAGCTTTTGCAGGATCATGGGCACCTGATCGGCGCGGATTTCCCCGATATGCTGATAGGTGATGACGCCCTTGCCGTTGATCACGAAAGTCTCGGGCACGCCCGAGGAGCCGAGATCGAACTGGATCTTGCTGACATCGTCGCGCCCGATCCGCGTATAGGGATTGCCGTTGCGCGCCAGGAACTGCTGCACGTCCGCGGTCCGATCGCGAATGGCGACGCCATCGATCTCCACGCCTGCCCTGGCAAGCTCAGCCAGCACCGGCGCTTCGGCGATGCACGGCACGCACCAGCTGGCGAACACGTTGAGCAGCTTGGGCTTGCCACCCGTAAAATCGGCCTTGGCCAGCGCCGGACGATCGGGCACGGCCTGGGGCAGATCGAAATCGGGAAGCGGCTTGCCGATCATCTGCGAGGCGATGGTACGATCGCCGGGCGCGATCAGCCCCGATGCGAACACCGCGAACAGCAGGCCGAACAGGGCCAGCGGGAGCCAGATCGCCCAGTGCTTCATGACTTTAGGGGTTTCATGCGAGCGCTTCCTGGCCCCCGGCAGCAGGCTTGGGCGCGGCCGGTTCGCTTGCCGGCTCGAGCTCGGGTTCGCCCTTGCGGCGCAGGTCACGCGCGGTGCGACCAACCAGCGACAGCACGCCGCCCAGTCCCACGAGCAGACCGCCATACCAGATCAGCGGCACGAACGGCTTCCACCACAGCCGCAGCTGCCAGCGGCCGTCATCACCCTCTTCGCCCAGCACGGCATAGAGCTGGCCGTTCCAGCGCGTGAGCAAAGCCGCCTCGCTGGTCGCGGTCGGCGGCGAGGCGAACATGCGCGCCTGCGGGTTGAGCACGGTCTGGACATTGCTGTCGCCATAGCGCGCGACCAGACGCGCCTCGAGCGCGGTCCAGTTGGCTCCCGCAATCGGCCTGACGCCCTGCAGCTCGATCGTCCAGGGGCCGACGGTATGGCTCTGCCCGATCTCACTCGCGACCAGCTTTTCGGTGTTGAACGCGCTTTCCGAGGCCATGCCGGCGAGCGCGACGGCGATGCCGAGATGGGCGATGACCATGCCCCAGATATGCGCAGGGGTGCGGCGCAGGTTGCGCTTCCACAGCGGCAGCAGGCTCGCCACGGCTAGGCCAGCGGCAAAGACCAGACCGAGCAGAGGCAGCACGCCGATATCGCCGCCGAACACCACCACCAGCGCCAGCGTCCCGGCGGCCACCAGCGCGGGCACCGCGAGCAGATTGGCGAGCTTGCGCCCGTTATCCTGCCGCCAGCGCATCAGCGGACCCGCCGCCATGATGACCAGCATCGGGAAGACGAAGATCGCGCTCACCGGGTTGAAATAGGGCGGACCGACCGAAACCTTGGTGCCGAACGCCTCGGTCACCAGCGGGTAGAGCGTACCCATCAGCACGATACCGAGCACGCCGACCAGCAGCACGTTGTTCATCACCAGCGAGCCTTCGCGGCTGAACAGATGGAATTTCGCGCCCTCGGTGACGGTCGAAGCGCGCAGCCCGAACAGAGCGAGCGCGCCGCCGATATAGATGGCGAGCAGGGTGAGGATGAAGCTGCCGCGCTCAGGATCGACCGCGAACGCATGCACGCTCGTCAGGATGCCCGAGCGCACCAGGAAGGTGCCGACCATCGACATCGAGAAGGCGACCACCGCCAGCATCACCGTCCAGGCCTTGAGCGCGTTGCGCGTTGCCAGCACGCTGACCGAATGGAGCAATGCGGTCGCGGCGAGCCAGGGCATGAGCGAGGCATTCTCGACCGGGTCCCAGAACCACCAGCCGCCCCAGCCCAGTTCGTAATAGGCCCACCACGAACCTGCTGTGATGCCCAGCGTCAGGAAGATCCACGCGCCCATCACCCAGGGCCGCATCGCGCGGGCAAAGCTGGGGCCGACATCGCGCGTGATCAGCGCGCCGACCGCGAAGGAAAAGGCGATCGAGAGCCCGACATAGCCGATATACAGAGTCGGCGGATGGAAGGCGAGGCCGGGGTCCTGCAGCAGCGGGTTGAGGCCATTGCCCTCGACCGGCGCGGGATTGAGCCGCTCGAACGGGTTCGACGAGAACAGCATGAAGGCATAGAAGCCCAGGCTCACGAACGCCTGGCCCGCCAAAGTCGCGACCATCGTGCGCTCGTTGAGCCGCCGTTCGAGCAAGGCGACGAAACCGCCCGCCAGCCCCATCACGGTGACCCAGAGCAGCATCGAGCCTTCGTGATTGCCCCAGGCCCCGGCGATCTTGTAGATCAGCGGTTTGAGCGAATGGCTGTTCGCCGCGACCAGCTTGACCGACAGGTCGGTGCGCAGGAACAGCACGATCAGCAGCGCGAACGCGATCGCCACCAGCAGCCCCTGCACCACCGCGATCGGGCGTACCGCGCGCAGGAACTCGGCCCCGCGTGCGGTCAGCGCATAGCTGCCCAGGCCCAGCTGCAAGACCGCGAGCGCGGCGGCGAGCCACAGGATCGCAAGCGCGATTTCGGCAATCATGGCTGCTGCACCGTTCCGCCGAGCTTTTTCACATCGGCCTTGGTCATGTCCCGCATCTCGCGCGGCACATAATTCTCGTCATGCTTGGCGAGCAGATTGTCGGCGACAAACTGGCCCGAGGCGTTCATCCGGCCTTCGGCCACGACTCCCGATCCTTCGACGAACAGGTCGGGCGTGATGCCGGTAAAGCGCACCGGAACGGTGCCCTTGCCATCCTCGACGATGAAATCGATCGTGACGCCATCGGCCTGTTTCTTGATCGAGCCTTTTTGCACCATGCCGCCCAGACGGATGGCCTGGCCGGGTTCGACGCCCTTTTCGGCAATGTCGCCCGGCGTGTAGAAATAGCTCGCCTGGTCGCGCAGCGCATAGGCCGCGATCAGCCCGGCGGCGACGAGGCCGACCAGGGCGATGCAGATCAGGACGAGACGCTGGTGCTTGGCTTTCATGGGGTCGTTATCCGGTTCACTTGCGCTTGAGCGCATCCAGCCGCGCTTCTGCGCGTTTGAGCGCGAACCAGCAATAGCCGATCAGCCCTGCAGTCCCGGCAATGCCCAGCCCATAGGCCATGATGACATAGGTCCACTGGGTCATGCGGCAGCAAGCCTGCGCATCCGCGCTTCGATGCGGATATCGGCGAGCAGGGTGCGCATGCGCATCAGCACGATCGCGCCGAAAATGAGCGAAAAGCCGATCACGGCCATGCCGAGCGGCCAGAGAAAGGCGGGGTCGATCGCCGACTTGCCGATCGAGATGCTCGCGGGCTGGTGCAGGCTGTTCCACCATACCACAGAACGGTTGATGATCGGCACGTTGACCGCGCCGACCAGCCCGAAGATCGCGGCGACGCGCGACGTGCCGCCACGTCCGGCCGCTGCATCCTTCTGGCTGGCATCGGCGAGCGCGATATAGCCGAGGTACAGGAAGAACAGCACCAGCATCGAAGTCAGCCGTCCATCCCACACCCACCAGGTGCCCCAGGTCGGCCGCGCCCAGATCGATCCGGTCGCAAGGCACAAAGCGCAGAAGAACGCACCGGGCACGGCAGAAGCGCGCGCCGCGATCCCGGCGAGCGGGTGCCGCCAAACCAGCTCGACCAGACTGGCAATCGCGATGCTGGTCCAGCCCGCCATGCCCAGCCATGCGGCAGGCACGTGAATGTAGAGGATGCGCACCGTTTCGCCCATCAGCCGGTCGGCAGGCGCGTTGAACACGCCGAGGAACAGCGCGATGGCGACCATGATCAGCCCGGAAACCATGAACGCCGGGGTCAGCGGACGGGCGATGGACAGGAACCGCGTGGGATTGGCAAAACCGTGCATGAGCGAAGGTGCGTCAGCTTCCTAGCGCCGAGGCATATCGGCGTCGTGCCCTTGTTGCCACGATGCCGCTGCAGCCTCAAGGGAATTTGCGTTTAGCGGGATGCACCAAAGGCAACTGGCGGACGTACCAGTGGCTGTAATCCGCTCGTTCGCCTCAAGAACGTCATCCTGAACTTGTTTCAGGACCCATCGTGCCCCCAAAAGCCGAAGCCGCGTGGGGAGAAATGGGCCCTGAAACAAGTTCAGGGTGACGGATCGACCAAACACTCAGCTTAGCGCCAAGCCACCGACAAGCTCAGGCTGAGCGGCGTTGGTGACCTCCGTTCGTCAACCTCGCCCGATCAGCTTCTGCGCCATCCGGTCGGCGACGGTCGCGGGCGATTCGCCTGTGGTGCGGCTTTCCTGCCAGATGCCGGTCAGGCGCTGCGGAATGCCGGTGAGGCGCGCGTGCACCTCCTCGACCTGCGCGGTGCGGCCTTCAGCCTGCGCGAAATATTCGAGCGCGACCGAGATGATGCCGCCGGCGTTGATGACATAATCGGGCGCATAGAGAATGCCGCGGTCGATCAGCATGTCGCCGTGATGCGATCGCGCGAGCTGGTTGTTCGCGCCGCCCGCGACGATGGCGACATTGAGCTTCTCGATGCTTTCCGAATCGAGGATCGCGCCCAGGGCATTGGGGCTGAACACATCGGCCTCGACCTGCATGATGCGGTCGGCGCTGACGGTTTCGGCGCCCAGCTCGTCGGCGAGCTGCTTTGCGCGATCGGCATTGACGTCGGCCAGCGTCAGCTTCGCGCCTTCGGCGGCGAGCAGCCGGGCGAGACCGCCGCCAACGCTGCCCGTGCCCTGCACCGCGATGCGCACGTCCTTCAGCCGGTCGGTGCCCAGCTTGAACGCGACCGCGGCCTTGACGCCCAGGAAAATGCCCTTGGCGGTGAACGGTCCCGGATCGCCGCCAGCCGAGCCTGCGTCCTGCACCGGCAGGCCCGAGACGAATTTGGTGCGCTTGGAGATCGCCACCATGTCCGCATCGGACATGCCGATATCCTCGGCGGTGACATAGCGTCCGCCCAGCGCATCGATCGCATCGCCGAATGCGGCGAGCATTTCGGGGGTCTTGCGGTTATCGGCATCGGCGAGGATTACCGCCTTGCCACCGCCCATCGGCAGGCCCGCCATGGCGTTCTTGTAGCTCATGCCGCGCGACAGGCGCAGCGCATCGGTGATGGCGCGGCCCTTGTCGGCATAATGCCAGAAGCGCGTGCCGCCGCCCGCCGGCCCCAGAGCCGTGGAGTGAATCGCGATGATCGCCGAAAGCCCCGAGGCGCGGTCGTGCACATATTGCACCGCCTCATGCTCGTCGAAGTCCGGCAGATCCCAATAGCTTTGCACGCGCCCGTCTCCCCAAGGCTGGTCGCGCGGCAGGCCTTTGAAAAAAGGCAAGGATTTCAAGAGCAGATGGGGCGACCGATGGGGTTCGAACCCACGACCTCCGGTACCACAAACCGGCGCTCTAACCAACTGAGCTACGGTCGCCACACACTGCTTACGCCACGCGGAGGCGTCCCTTAGGGGCGCGCGGGCGGGATCGTCAAGCGACGAAATCAAGGCGGTCGCTATCTTACAAACTGCCCCTGCAATGCAAGGGAAAATGCGGCAAAAATGCTTGTCTGCGAAATTAAATTAGCTGCGTCGGTTCACGGCTCGCCGATGCGGCGGCTGATGATGCGCGCCGGCGTCAACTGCGCATCGAGCAGGCTGGTCTGCCGCCACCGACTCTCGCCCTGCGCGATCACCAGATCGAGCTCGAACCAGCGGGTGACGATCTGCGGCTGCGATTCGATCTCCGGCCCAAAGGTCTGCGATTGCAGTGCCAGCGGCCGCCAGAAATCGGCAATGCGCGCATAGCCGAGCGGCGGACGATCCGCGATCATGGTGCGCGCGCGGTCGAGCGGGATCTTGCCCGGGGCGAGCATCATGATCAGCGGTGCCTGTTCGGGCAGCAGCGTGTTGACGTTGATCGGCGAGAGAATCGCATCGGGCAGCGCACAAATCCACGGCTCGAGCCGCGCAAAGATCTGCGGCGTCATGCCCCGAAGCGCCTGAATCTCGCCCTTGTCGCCCAGAAGTCTTCCCGCAGTGCGATAAGGCTGGTCGAGCTGCTGATAATATTGGTCCTCGGCCCCGGCGGGCTGCGCCGCCTGATCGGTATCGATCCAGTCGGCCAGCGCATCGGCCAGCCCCCGCGCCTCGTCCGACCCTATGCCCAGCGCCTGCATGAGCCCGGCAAACTGGCCGATGCCGATGGGCCGCGCGGCCAGGTCGCCCGGCTGGCCCGCGACCACCGAGTTCAGGTTGAAGCAATTGCCCCCATCGTTGACCGTAGCCGTTACCACCGCGCCCGATCCGTCGCCGATCGGCAGCACATTGGGCTGGCCGATCCAGCCGCCGACATTCACCGTGCGCGCCGGGCTCAGGTCGAGCTGGCGCTTGATCTCGCGCGCGGCAAACTGCTCCGCGCCCAGCGCCGCAAAGCGCGCGCGGTCCGCCGCATCGGCATTGGCGGCGAGGCGGACGGCGAGGTTGACCCGATCGAGAATCAGCGTGGTGACGATCGCCATCACCGCGACCAGCAACAGCACGCTGAGCAACGCGATGCCGCGTTCGCCGGGTTTGCTGGCAGGGCGCGCGCTCATCCGCCGCCGCCTGCGACCAGGAATTCGAAGGTCAGCGGCCGCGTGCCATTGCCCTGCTGCACCAGGGTGAGCTCGATCGCGATCGGCAGTTCGTCGGTGCGCTGCGGGCGCCATTCGGTCTGCCAAACGCCCTGCTTGTCGCGAAAGCGCAGCCGCGCCTGCTCGATCCCTTCGAGAATCGCGACAGGCGCGCCGGTTTTCGCGCCATCGGCCTTGGGCGCGATCGCGCGGGTCAACTGCCCATCGGTGAGCGCCCATTCGACCCGCTGCAGGCTCGACGATCCCGGCTGCGGGTCGATCTGCGCAACCTGGCGCGAGAACCCGAGCAGCAAGCCGCCCTCGCCGCTGATCAGGGCTACTCGGTCACTCCCCATCGCATCGCGCGATGGGCGCGGCAGCATCAGCGTCATGTCCTGCGCCAGGATCGCGGAAAAGCGGCGCAGATCGCCCATCTCCTCGAGCCGCACCGCACTGCGCGCCTCGGCCTCGACGCTCTGGCGCAGCAGCACGACCGAGGCGGTGGCGATCATCCCGAAGATGAACAGCGCGACCATCATTTCGACCAGGGTGAAGCCATTGGATACGGTGGCGCGCTCTACTTCTAGCCCGTTTGTCCCGAGCGAAGTCGAGGGACCTGCGGACACGTCCCTCGACTTCCCGGCTTGGCCGGGAAGTTTATCCCGAGCGGCTGGCTTGCCAGCCAGCCGAGGGGCTCGGGACAAACGGAGGGGAGTGCGATCTCGCGAAATCACAAAACCGGCCTCAGCACGGTGAGCGTCACCTCGGGCCCCGTCCCCTGGCGCACCGCCAGATCGACCTTGAGCAGTTCGCCCCCTTGCAGGGCTGTCGTGCTGCGCCGCCAGGCGAAATCGCGACCCGCGTTGGTCACCCTGCCCTCCGTGTCGCCGAGCGCGGGCGGATTGGGATCGGTCAAGGCCTCGACCGCCAGATTGCGCACGGTGATCTCGCTGTACAACCGGCTGTCGAGCTCTGCGGTCTGCATCAGGCTCGCACCCTGCAGCTTTATCAGCGCGAGTGCGGCGATCGAGAACACCGCCAGCGCAACCAGCATTTCGAGCAGGCTGAAGCCCGAGTCTCGGCGGGATGGGCGGGGACGGCGCGGCATGGCCCGCCATTTAGCCGTCAACGCAGCCCCGCGCCAGCCGTTTGCGGCTTGAATCGCCCCCCGATTGACCGCTATTCGCAAGGCGGGGCGTGGCCGCAAGAGGCATGGGGACGATGAGCGACAGCGAGACAGCAAGCAACCAGTGCAACACGGTGGCGCTGGGCAGGATCCCCGGCATCCAGAAGGTGCCGACCCCCCGCATGGAATTGTACATCCTGCGCAATTTCCTTTCGCCCGAAGAATGCGCGCGCTTCGTCGAGAAGATCGATGCCGACCGCAGGCCGTCGACCATCGCCGATCCCAATGGCGACAATTATTTCCGCACCTCCGAAACCTGCGACATGCGCGGCGACGATCCCGATGTGGTCGCGCTCGACCAGCGGCTGAGCGCGCTGTCGGGCATCGACCTGCAATTCGGCGAAACGCTGCAGGGCCAGCGTTATGCCGTGGGCCAGGAATTCAAGGCGCATACCGATTATTTCGAGCCACAGGGTCAGGACTTCACCCGCTATACAACAGTGGGCGGCCAGCGGACCTGGACGTTCATGATCTATCTGAACGAACCCGAAGCGGGCGGCGCGACACGGTTCAAGACCATCGACAAGTCGATCCGTCCGGAAATCGGCAAGCTGGTCGCGTGGAACAACCGCAGGCCCGATGGCAGCTGCAATCCGGCCACCATCCACCACGGCATGAAGGTTCGTGAGGGCACCAAATACGTCCTCACCAAATGGTATCGCGAGAGGCCCTGGCGCCTGTGAGCGCCACCCGATACCGCCCCGGTCCCGCGATGCTGGTGACGGCGGCCTTTATCGGGCCCGGCACCGTCACCGCCTGCGCCAGCGCAGGGATAGGTTTCGGCTATGCGCTGCTCTGGGCGCTCGTCTTCGCGACCATCGCGACCATTGTCCTCCAGAACATGGCCGCGCGCGTCGCCATCGTCACCGGCAAGGGGCTGGCCGAGGCGATCCTCGCGGCGGCGGCGAATCCGGCGCTGCGCTGGGCCATCGCGGCGCTGATCTTCGCCTCGCTCGCCATCGGCAATTCGGCCTATCAGGCGGGCAATATCAGCGGAACGGCGGCGGGCCTCAAGCTGCTGGGCGCGGGCACGGTGTCCCCTGCCCTGCTGGCGCTGGCGACCGGCCTGCTGGCGGCGGCGCTGGTGGTGATCGGCAAGCCGGCCTGGCTGGAAAAGCTGCTGATTGCGCTGGTGCTGGCCATGTCGCTTGCGTTTATCGGCGGCCTCGCGGTGATCCGGGTAGACTGGGGCGCGGTGCTGGCGGGGTTCGTGCCCAGCCTGCCCGCCGACAGCCTGTTCACCGCGATCGCGCTCATCGGCACCACCGTCGTCCCCTATAACTTGTTCCTCCACGCCGCCTCGGTGCGCGGCAAGTTCGCCGCCGATGCCGAGGGGCTGGCAGCATCAGGAATTGATACGGCGGTATCGGTAGTGATCGGCGGACTGTTGTCGATGGCCATCGTCGTGATGGGCGCGGCGACGGCAGCGATGGCCGCGACCGGCAGCGGCCCGCTCGACGATATTGCGCTGCGGCTCGAGAGCCTTTTCGGCCTGCCGGCGCGGATCGTGTTCGCGCTTGGTCTGGTGGGTGCCGGGTTCAGTTCCGCCCTCACGGCGCCGCTCGCGACCGGTTATGTGCTGGCCGAGATGATGGGTAGCGCGAACGATCCTGCGCGGCGCACGCGGATCTTCAAGCGCACCGCGCTGGCGGTGATCGGCATCGGCACCGCCTTTGCCTTTTTCGCGGTCAACCCGGTCGAACTGATCCTGATCGCGCAATCGGCCAATGGCCTGTTGCTGCCGATTCTCGCCGGCTTCCTGCTCTGGGTCGCCGCGCGAAAGGCGAGCCTGGGCGCGTTCGCCAACGGCCCCGTCGCCAATCTGGCAGGCGGCGCGGTGGTGCTGGTCTGTGCGGGGCTGGGCACGCGATTGATCCTGCGCTCGGCGGGGATCTGGCCATGAACTGCTCGATCGATCTCAACGCCGATCTGGGCGAACAGCCCGAGGAGAAGGCGCGCGACATAGCGCTGATGCAGGTGATCTCCAGCTGCAACATCGCGTGCGGCGGCCATGCCGGGGACGAGGCGAGCATGACGGTGATGCTGCGCGCGGCCAGGGCGGCGGGTGTCGCGGCGGGCGCGCATCCCAGCTATCCCGACCGCCCCGGTTTCGGGCGGGTGTCGCTCGACATGCCGCTCGACGCGCTGATCGGCTCGCTGCTCGAACAGGTGCGCGCGCTGGAGTCCGTTGCAGCGCGTGAGGGCGTGGCACTCACCCATATCAAGCCGCACGGCATGCTCTATAACGATCTGGCCGACCGGCCCGCCATGGCCCTCGCGGTGTCGCGAGCCCTGCACGACGCCTTCCCGCATCTGGCGCAGGTCGGGCTCGCGCATTCGGCCAGCGAGGAGGCGGCGCGCGCGGTCAGTGCCCGCTTCATCGCCGAGGGCTTTGTCGATCGTGGCTATACGCCCGCGCGCCGCCTGGTCCCGCGCTCGCAGCCCGGCGCCTTGATCGCCAGCGATACCGATCGCGCCGCGCAGGCGATCGCGATTGCGACAGGCGAGCCGATCACCGCCAATGACGGCAGTCTGATCCATGTTATGGCGCAAAGCCTGTGCATTCATTCGGACAGTCCCGGTGCTGAACAAACCGCTTTGCGGATTGCAGGCGAGATGGCAGTCTTGGGGATAACCATAAAAGCCCCTGGAGAGCTGCCCGATGAGCCAGTCGATCTATTGCGCCGATGACTGGTTGATGATCCAGGGCTTGCCTGCGGAGCGCGTGGCGGCCCTCGCAGCGGCGGCGGAAGGCGGTGGCTGGGACGATATCGTGCCGGGGCTCGACAGCCTGTCGCTGAGCTGGAACCCGGCGGAGCGCAACCTGGAGGCCGCGCGCGCTGCGGCAGAGATGCTTGCCGCAAGCGATTTCGAGGCAGCGCCTATGGCATCGATCGCCCCTGCCATATTGCACATATGCTATGACCAGCCCTGGGCGCATGATGCCGATATCGTCGCCGAATTGCTGGGCATGCCGACCGATGCGCTGCCCGGCTGGCACGCGGCGCAGGACTGGCGCGTGGCGATGCTCGGCTTTCAGCCCGGCTTTGCCTATCTCACCTGTGATGCGCGCATTCCCGACATCCCGCGCCTCGCCGATCCTCGGTCGCGCGTCGAGGCGGGGTCGGTCGGTCTGCTCGGCCAGATTTGCGGGCTCTATCCGCACGCAGGGCCGGGCGGCTGGCCGATCATCGGGCGGATCGCCGAGACGTTGTTCGATCCGCACGGCCCCTCGCCTGCGCTGCTGCAGGCAGGGCAGAAGGTTCGGTTCGAGCGGATCGATGCGAGCGAGCTCGGACGCCGCACGGGAGGCGCGGCATGACGCTCACCGTGGTCAAGGCCGGGCTGCAATCGAGCATCCAGGCCGCCCCCTATCGCGGGCTGCGCAAGCTGGCCGTGCCTTCGGGCGGCGCGGCGGACGGGCTGAGCCTCGCGCTCGCCAATCGGCTGGTCGGACGCCCGCTCGATGCCGCCGCGATCGAGATCACGCTCGGTCCGGCAGAGTTCCGCGCCGATCGTGCACTCGCCGTCGCGGTGACCGGCGCGCCGTGTCAGGTGCAGATCAACGGCGACGAGGCCGAGCCGCACCAGACGCTGCATCTCAAGGCCGGCGACACGCTCAGCATCGGGCGCGTCTGGGCCGGATGCCGAGTCTATATGGCATTGTCCGCCCCGATCGAGGTTCCGTCAGTGCTCGGCACCCGCTCGACGCTGATCGGCGCGGGCTTTGGCGGGCTGGACGGGCGCGCGCTCGCCGATGGCGATGTGCTGACGCTGGGCGAGGACGGCGACGCGGTGCCCGCGCTGGTCACCCCGCCCGAGCTGCAGCCGTTTTTCGGCCATGGCTTCGTGCTGCGCGTGGTGGCGGGGCCGGAAAGCGAGCGGCTGGCGCTGGGCATGGCGGCGCTTGCAAGAAAGCGATGGAGGGTCTCGTCGCGGTCGAGCCGCATGGGGCTGAAATTGCAGGGCACGGTGATCGACCTGAACTCCGCCACGCCGATCCGCAGCGGCGCGGTCTTTCCCGGCATCATCCAGTGCCCGCCCGATGGCCTGCCGTACCTGATCGGCTGCGAGGGCCAGACCACGGGGGGCTATCCGCGCATCGGCCAGGTCATCCGCGCCGACCGGCATCTGATCGGCCAGCTCGCGCCCAATGCGACGATGCTGCTGGTGCCCGTCCAGCCCGATCAGGCCGAACAGATATTGCATGAGAAGATGAAGCTCTGGGCCGAGTGGTTGCCCGGCCTTTCGCTTGCCTGATCAGGCGGAGATCGCCGCGAAGATCATCGGCCCGCCGATCTCGATCGATTTCTGATAGGCCGGGCGCGCGCGCAGCCGCTCGAGATAGGCGATGGTATTGGGCCGCTCGCCGATCTGCTTGCTGACGGTCGCCACCTCGAGCAGATAGGCCATGTTGATGTCCGCCCCGCTCAGCCGGTCGCCGACCAGATAGTCATGGCCCGTGACCGCGCGTTCGACATGGTCGAGCAGCTTGTTGACTTCCGCGCCCATGAAGCCGCCGAGCATCGGGCCGAGGCCGCCGAAGCGGGGTGCCAGCGCGGAAAAGATGATCGGGCTCGCCATCGTGCCCTCAGCAAAATGCAGCCATTCGAGATAGGCCGGGCGGTCCTTGGCATTCGCCGGGGCCAGCGTCTCGCTGCCGAAGCGCTCGATCAGATATTCGATGATCGCGCCCGATTCGACCATGACATGCCCGTCGACGATCACCGTCGGCGCCTTGGACAGCGGATGCACTTCGGCCAGCTGCGGCGGCGCGCGGAAGGTCTGCGGATCGCGCTGGTGGCGCACCATCTCATAGGGCGTACCCATTTCCTCGAGCAGCCAGATCACGCGGGTCGAGCGCGAATATTCGAGGTGATGCAGCACGATGCTCATGGCGTTTCTCTCCGGTTCTTATGTTCTTGCAGGCTTTGCGATCAGTCCGCAGACGTCATCGTCTCGGGCGCGGCTTCGGGCAACGGCGCGTTCAGCCGCGGATCGTTGTCAAGCTCGGTCCAGTCGCTGTACGGACGGCCATAGACCTGGTCGAAAAACTCGTACGGCAGGCGGAAGGGCCGGGTCGAACCGCTGTTCCACAGCATCACGATTCCGGTGCGCCGTTCGGGATCGAACCACATCACCGCGCGATAGCCGTTGACCGCGCCGCCATGGCCGACCAGCCAATGCCCGTCATAGATATGGCTGCGCCAGCCCTGGCCGTAACCATGGCTGATGATCAGCGCCTCGGGCCCGCCGCGTCCGCCCTTGTAGGTCGCGACACGCGGACGGTGGATTTCGGCGAGCACGCCCGGGCTGATGACCTGCGGCGCCTGGCCCATCTGCGCCTCCATCCAGCGCGCCAGGTCGACGATGTTCGAACTGACCCCAGCGGCGGCGGGAACGCGGAAATAGGCGTCCGACAAGGTCTGCACCTGACGATGGCGATAGGGCCGCGCCCAGCTTTTCGCGCCGGTCAGGTTCGCCATGCCGAGGCCTGCGCTCTTCATCCCCAGCGGCGCGAACAGCATCTGCTCGGCAAGCTGGTCATAGGGCGTCTTGGTCGCGTTGGCGACGATCTCGCTGAACGCGTCATAGGCGACGTTCTGATAGCTGTGGCAGTCGCCCGGCATGCACTGCTGCGGCACGGTGGACAGCATGTTGCGCAGCATCGGCGCAGGATCGCCCGATTCGAGCTTTCCGTCATAGGCATTGCGCGCAAGGCCCAGCCGGTGCGCCAGCAAGTCCGGGATGGCGAGCCGGTTTTCCGCGCCGCCCGCCAGCTTCAGTGTGGTGTGATACGAGGACAAGGGCGCAGACAGGCTGAGCTTGCCCTGCTGCGCGAGCTGATAGGCGAGCGTTCCTGCGACGCCCTTGGAGACCGAGGCCCAGCGGAACACAGTCTGTGGGCTCACCGGCAGCCCGGCCTCGCGATCGGCAAAACCATATCCGTTGACGAAGGTGAGCCGCCCGTTCTCGACCGCTGCGACCGCAAGCCCCACCATTTCGGGATCGCGCATCATTCGCGTAATCCGCGCATCGAGCGCGGCATAATCGACCTGGCCTTGCCAGCGATCGGGCGTCAGCGGCAGATTGGCATCGTCGATGAGCGGCGCGCTGGCCTGTGCAGCGATCGCGGGCGTGCCGGTGACGACGACCCCGCCCCCGCGCGATACGCTCATGCCGATCAGCAAGGCCCCCGCGGCCACGCCGCCTGCGGTCCAGACCAACGGACTGCGCAGCCAGTGCTTCATGCGATCTCCGATGTGTAAATTGCGCCCCGGCCGCAATGCCTTATTGCCTGCATCTCAGCCACTTTACACGTTCTGCCCTGTAAAATGCTTAAACACAAGTGAGGCACGATTCGGCCTGTCGCCGCAGCGCGTCAGGCTGGCGGCTAAAGCGGGTCGGCCCCCGCCGCGACGATCGGCGAGACATAATCGGGATCGTGCTGGAACGGCAGCGGACTGTCTGCGCGCAGCGCCTGCAGGATCGCGGCGAAATCTGTCACGGGCCTGAAGCCCAGCAGCCGTTCAGCCTTGGCAGGATCGTAAACGCGGTCGATCGCTGTCGGCAATTGCCAGCCGCGCTGCGCGTAGAGCTCCGCGGCATCGGGATGATAGCGCGCGATCACGCCTGGTGCATCTTCCACCAGCGCTGCGGCATCCCCGCGCGCAAAGGGCGGCGGGGCGGAAAGCACGAAGGCCTGGAAGCCGAGCCCCGCCGGTGCCTCCAGCGCGGCAATATGCGCGCGTGATGCATCCTCGACTGTCAATCGCCGGTTGAGAAACTCGTTGGCCTTGAGGTTCGGGCCCGGCAGCGATGCGTCGGTATCGTCGTCCTCCGGAAAGAACCGTCCGGTGCGCATCACCAGCGCATCGATGCCGTGCAGATCGGCATAGAGGCGGCACAGCTCCTCCGCCGCCAGCTTGGTGACGCCATAGATGTTGCGTGGGCGCAAGGGACCGAAATCCTCGTCGAGCCAGAACGCCGCCTTCGCCCCGCCCGCTGCGCCCGCGCGAACATCGGCGCGGACCATCAGCGAGGTGGTCGAGGTGAAGATGAAACGCTTGTGCCCGGCCGCGACCGCTGCCTCGAGCAGGTTGAGCGTGCCGGTGACATTGACCTCGACAAAGCTCTGCGCGCGATAGCGCACGATATCGGGCTTGTGCAGTGCGCCGGCATGGATGACGCAGCTGGGCTGGTGATCGGCAAAGGCGCGCTCGACGCTGGCGCGGTCGGCGACCGAGGCGATGATATCGGTCTCGGCTCCGGCGACGATATCGAGGCCGATGACCGTGTGCCCCGCTTCGCGCAGCATCGGGGCCAGAAACCGTCCGAGCCAGCCCGACGACCCGGTGAGCAGGACGCGGTGCGGCTGGCTCATGCGGCGCGGTGATCCTCGCGGATGGTCGCGACGCCAGCAATCTCTTCCTCGTGCGCAGGATCGCGCCAGGTTTCGGCCAGCGCCTGCGCCTCCCAGTCGAGCATGGCGGGATGCGCAAGTACGCGCTCGACCCAGGCCTGGCCCTTGGCTCCGATCTTGAGATCGAAGCTGCGGACGCGATAGGCGACCGGCGCGAAGAACGCATCGACGGCAGTGAAGCTATCACCCGCCAGCCAGGGGCCGCCGAACCGATCGAGCCCTTGCGCGAAGAGCTCGCCGATACGGTCGATATCGGCCTGAAGCGCGGGCGGGACCGCGATCAGCTCGGCGCGCACGCCGACGCTCATCGGGCAGATATTGCGCAGGGGCGAGAAGCCCGCATGCATCTCGGCCGCCGCTGAGCGCGCCCAGGCGCGCGCGACTGGATCGGCGGGCCAGACGCCTGCATGCCGTTCGGCCAGATATTCGACGATCGCGAGCGAATCCCAGACGATCACCTCGCCATCGTGCAGACACGGTACCTTGCCATTGGGCGCGAAGCTGCGAAACTCTTCGGAATTGTCGGGCCCGGCGAAGGGCACCAGCCGATCCTCGAACGGAATGCCAAGCGCCTTCATCAGCAGCCAGGGACGCAGCGACCAGCTCGAATAATTGCGGTTCGCGGTGAAGAGGGTGTAGCTCATCAATCTGCCTCCTTGCCCAGATGGCGGTTCAGGAATGCGACGCTGTCTTGCAGCACCGGCCCCTTGCTGCGGAACGGCACCGACAAGGCCATGACGACTTCCTCATGGTCAAGCCCGCGATAGTTGATCAGCTCTGCCAGCGCGCCCAGTGCCTTGAGCCGCTTCGACAGGTTGATCGCATTGCGCGGGCGCACGGTCTCGTCCCTGGTGCTGGTCACCAACAGCATCGGCGGCGCATCGGCGCGCGCCTGCTCGATCGGCTGGGTGAGCTTGGGATCGGGATAATGCGACATCGCGTCGATCGAGCGCTTGGTCGTGAAGGGATAGAAATCGTACGGGCCGCTCAGACCCAACACCGCCTTGACGATGCCGGGATCGACCTCTGCCGCCTTGAGCCAGCGCGGGTCGAGCGCGAGCAGCACGGCGGTATGCGCGCCTGCCGAGTGGCCGGAAAATGCGATGCGCTGGGGGTCACCGCCAAAGCGCGCGATATTGTCGCGTACCCAGGCGACCGCCTCGGCTCCGTCCTGAACGAATGCCGGGAAGCGGACCTCCGGTACCTTGCGGTAATCGGGGATGACGACAACGAAGCCCTGGCGTGCGAAGGCGCGTCCGGCAAAGGCATAGTCCGCTCTCGCGCCCTTTACCCAGCCGCCACCATGCCAGAAGATCAGCACCGGGCGCTTGTCGCCGTTCGATGCCCCTTCGGCGCGCCATATGTCGAGCGTCTGGCCATGGCTGCCGAAGCGCACGCCCTGCGTTACCAGCCGTGCGCCCTTGCCTCCGCCCATCGCGGCATCAAGCTGGCTCAGCAGCAGCGGCGGCGAGGTCGTCGCGGCGACAAGGCCCAGCCCTGCCACCGCTGCGAACACCACGCCAAGGCCCAGCTTCGTGCCGCGCTTCATGCGAGGCTCAGCTGACGTAATGCGCGGTGGTCTTAGAAGCGACCTCATCTGCAGTGACGCCTGGGGCCAGTTCGATCAGCCTGAAAGGGCTGTCATGGTCGGGTCGCTGGAACACCGCGAGATCGGTGATGATCATGTCGACCACATTCTTGCCGGTGAGCGGCAGCGTGCAGGCCGGAATGAATTTGGGGTCGCCGTTCTTGCTGGTATGCTCCATCACGACGATGATCTTCTTGACGCCCGCGACCAGGTCCATCGCACCGCCCATGCCCTTGATCATCTTGCCGGGGATCATCCAGTTGGCGATGTCGCCATTTTCGGCGACCTCCATCGCGCCGAGCACGGTCAGATCGATATGCCCGCCGCGGATCATCGCGAAGCTGTCCGACGAGCTGAAATAGCTCGACGAGGCGAGTTCGCTGATCGTCTGCTTGCCCGCATTGATCAGGTCCGCGTCCTCCTCACCCTCGAACGGGAACGGGCCGATGCCGAGCATGCCATTTTCCGACTGCAGCGTCACCTCGATGCCTTCAGGCACATGGTTCGCGACCAGCGTCGGGATGCCGATGCCCAGGTTGACGTAATAGCCGTCCTTGAGTTCCTTCGCGGCGCGCGCCGCCATGTCGTCACGGGTCCAGGCCATTATTGTGCTCCTTCAGAAGGTTGCCAGTGCGTTTCAGCGGGGAAGATGTCGTCAAAGCCGCCGCGGATCGACGGGCCGTAGACCGGGTTGGCGAACAGGAACCAGCCATTGCCCCACAGCCTGTCATAGGGTGCGGCCATCGCCAGCGCGCGGCGCTCAAGCGGGGGCAGTTCGGGCTTGTTGAACGCATTGCGGAAATCACCGAGCTGGTCGCCCGCCATCGCGATGACGCACCAGCGCGCGGCGATGGTCGCGCGGCGCTGGTCCTTGCTCGATCCCGTGGCGTCGTCGCCCATCAGGAACAGCGTGTCGCCATGCTTGAAGCTGCCCAGGCCCGCAGCGGCAAGCGTTTCCTCGCTGCCCTTGGCATTAGCGGAAGAGCGGTTGGTGTTGGCAATGGGCGTGATCCCCGCCGCGCGCAAAGCCTGCATCGCCTCGACCGCGCCGGGCATCGCCACGGCCTTGCCCGTGCCGGTCTTTTCCCACTGGTCCCAGGTCTTCGCGTCGAATTCCTTGCCGGTCATCGCGAACCAGCGCATCGGGCCGATATTCCAGATCAGCGTCTCGTCGGCATCGAACACGGCGGCGAGCGGCTTGTTGCCGCAGGCGAAGGGCTTGCCGGTCGTCTCGTCGATGATCACGCTGTCGGCAGGCCGCGCCTTGGCCTTGGCGAGCGCATAGGATGTGAGCGCGCCATAGGTCTGACGCACCGAGATCGCGCCCTCGGCCGAGCCGTATAGCCATTGCTGGCCCATCGGGACGGTCGGGACCATCGCGGTCTGCGCAGGTGCCGGAGCAGGCGGCGCGGCGGGCGCCTCGACGATGGTCGTGGTGCAGGCGGAGAGCGCCAACGCGGCCAGGACCGCGCCGCCCCTGCCAGCGCGGTGGTCTTGTCGCATCCTCACGCGTCCGCCCGCGCGCGCACGGTGCGGAACTCGATCTTCTTGTCGTACGGCGCGCCGCAGATCAGGCGCTTCACATAGATGCCGGGCAGATGGATGGCATCGGGATCGAGGCTGCCGGTCTCGACGATTTCCTCCACCTCGGCGACGCAGATCTTGCCTGCGGTCGCCATCGGCTGGTTGAAGTTGCGCGCGGTCTTGCGGAAGATCAGGTTGCCCGACTTGTCGGCCTTCCATCCCTTGATGATGCACAGATCGGCATAGATGCCGCGTTCCAGAATATAGGTCTGGCCGTCGAAATCCTTGTGCTCTTTGCCCTCGGCGACCTGGGTCCCGACGCCGGTCTTGGTGTAGAAGCCGGGAATGCCCGCACCGCCCGCGCGGCAGCGTTCGGCGAGTGTCCCTTGCGGGCAGAATTCCACCTCGAGCTCGCCTGCCAGATACTGCCGCTCGAACTCCTTGTTCTCGCCGACATAGCTTGAGATCATCTTCTTGACCTGGCGCGTACGCAGCAGCTTGCCGAGCCCCTCGCCGTCGATCCCGGCATTGTTCGAGGCGATGGTGAGATCCTTGGTGCCCGCGTCGCGGATCGCGTCGATGAGCCGCTCGGGAATACCGCACAGGCCGAAACCGCCTGCGCAGATGTGCATCCCGTCGAACAGAAGTCCCTCCAGAGCGGATGCGGCGTCGGGATAGATTTTCTGCATGACGGATGTCTCCCAGTCAAAAGGGTCTTGGATCGGCAGCCGGACGGCCAACTTGGATGATTCGAGCGTCCCGCCTTCGCCTAGCGTCCCGCCCCGGCTTTTTCCAGCACCGCTTGATTTGAATCAATGCACTTGGGTCCGCTTCCGGCGCAATTTGGTTACGTCAAAAGAGGAGAGCGTGTGATGAAATCCATTCTGGTTTACGCCGATGGCGGCAAGGCCTTCGAATCCCGTCTGCAGGTGGCGCTTGACCTCGCCCGCGCGCAGAACGGGCATATCACCTTCCTGCAGGCGACGCCGCTTTCGGGTTTTATCGTGATGGACCCGATGGGCGGCAGCTATGTGCCTGCGGGCATGCTCGAACAGCTTCGCGCCGACGAGGAAAAGCTGCGCGCGCTGGTCGAGGCGCAGATGAGCATCGAGGGCCTGCCCTGGGACTGGACCGCCTATGACGGCGACGTCACCCAGGCGGTGATCAGCGCGTCGCGTCTTGCCGATGTCATCGTGCTGTCGCTCGACAATGCCGAGCGCAATGTACGCCCGCATCCGTTGCTGTCGATCGCCGATGTCGCGGTCGAAACGCGCTGCCCGGTGCTGGCGGTGCCGACCACGCTCAAGTCGCTCTATACCGGCGGCAAGATCCTCATCGCCTGGGACGGCAGCCACGAAGCGGCCAATGCGGCGCGCCAGGCGCTTCCTCTGCTCAAGAACGCAGGCTCGGTGCATCTGTTGACGGTGGTCGAGCCCAAAAAGGCCGCCGGCTTCCCCTCGACCGAGGCGTGCGAATATCTCTCGCGCCATGGCGTATGCAGCGAGTTGATCGAACGCGAGCGCGGCCTCATGTCGATCGAGGAGATCATCGAGAATGTCGCAGGCGAGATCGGCGCGGACCTGCTCGTCATGGGCGCGTTCGGCCATAGCCGCTTGCGCGAAGTGCTGCTCGGCGGGGTGACGCGCTATTTCCTCAAGGATTCCAACATCCCGCTGCTGCTGGCGCATTGAGCCGGGTCGCCACCGCTCCCGCCAATAGCGGCGGGAGCGGCCTGGATCACATGCGGACAGTGAACCCGGCCTGGATCATGAACGGCTGGCCGGGCAGCACGCCGCGCGCGCGGTCGACAATGTACAGCCGGTCGAACAGGTTGCGTGCCGAGAGGAACACCTCCCAATTGCCCTGGGGCGGACCGTAGGACACGGCGGCATTCACCTGGGTCCAGCCGTTGATGCGGCCGCGCTGGCCATCGGGCGTCACCGGGATCAGGTTGACGTCGTCGGCAAACATCGAAGACTGGCTGACCAGTTCGACCTGGCCGGTAAAGCCGCGATGCTCGATGCCGACCGCTGCGTTGAACAGCCACTCGGGCGCATAGGGCAGCCGGTTGCCCTCGATATTGCGCGCGACACCGCAAGGCACCGGGCCGTTGCCGGTAAGCACCGGCGTGCCGGTGGTCGCGCCGTCGAAACAGGGCGCGGTGGCGATGCGCGTGCTCTTGTAGCGGGCATTGGCGACCCAGGTCGCAGCCATGCGCGCGAACACATCGGTGTCCGCTCCCGTCCACCCCGCCTCGCGCGAGGAGAGCGACAGCGACAGCTCACCGCCCCGGTGCAACGTGCGCCCGGCAGAGGTCAGCGTCGCACCGACCCCGCCCGCCACCGATTGCGCGACGATCTGATTGTCGAACTCCATGACGAAGAACGTCGCATCGCCGCGCACGCCCTTGACGATATTGCCACGTACACCGGCTTCCCAGTTCCAGCTGAGCTCCGGATCGAGATCGACCGTGCCGCCTGCCGCAGTGATGATGTCCTCGACGCGCGGCGGAGCGAAGCCGCGATGGACGCCCCCATAAAGCGTCACATCGGGTGCGATTTCCCAGGTCGCACCAATTCCGGGGAGCAGCTTGTCAAGGCTTTGCGAAGCGGCGGTGGGAGCGGTCACCGCACCGGTCGGGCGTCCTCCTGCCAGCACCGAGATCGGCAGGTTACGCCGCTCGAAATCGATGAACTCGCCGCGAAGGCCGGGAATGATCGCAAACTTGCCGAATTCCAGCCGCGACTGGATAAAGGCCGAAAAGGCCGTCGCATCGCGCTCGTTATTCTCGCGAACACCCGCGTTGACGCCGGTGCCCGGCGTGCGGGCATTGGGCGTATCGCCATTCCACTGGCGGCGACGCTGGCGCTCCTCGTGATAGCGGATGCCGATCTCGGTCGATCCGCCGAAGCCGAGCGCGGCATGATCGAGTTCCAGGCGGCTTTCGATGCCATAGGTATCATAATCGCGCAGACGGCCTTCGTTGCCGCAGGTCGTCAGCAGATTGGCGAGACCTCCACAGGCCGGGTCGCTCGAATCGTTCGGGCGCTGGCCGCTGTTCGACGACTGGCGCCACCAGTCACGCGTGAAATAGTGATAATAGGCCGTGGTGCGCAGCGTCGCGGCTTCCGAGATCGACCACCGATGCGCCAGTGTCGCGTTCCAGCGCTCGGTCTGGAAATCGTCGTTGACGAACACGTTGCCGCGCGGATCGGCAGCGAATTCGGCGCGGGTCAGACCAGAATAGCTGACCTGGCTGTCTTCCTCGAAGCGCGAGACCTTGAGCGTGATGCCATGGTCGGGCCCGAGTTCCCACTCGCCCTTCAGGAAGATGTCGGTGAAGCGCAGTGCCTGGTTGTCGCGATTGCCATCGGTGCGCTTGTGGTTGACGTGCAGCAGCAGCTTGCCGCCCAGCGCCGGTCCGCCGACCATCGCGTCGAGGTTGAGCGTATCGCGATTGCCAAGGCTGCCGGTAAAGCGCGCCGACAGATCGTCGGGCGCCGTCGGCGTGATATAGTTGACCGCGCCGCCGATCGTCTGCGGGCCAAAGCGGATCTGCGCGGCGCCCTTGAGCACCTCGACAGCGGTGAAACGCTCGATCGGCGGGTGATAATAGGCGGCATTGTCGCCATAAGGCGCAAAACCCAGGGGAACGCCGTCCTCGAGCAGCAGCACCTTGGTCGAACGGATCGGGTTGAGCCCGCGAATGCCGATATTGGGACGCGCGCCCGCGCCTTCCTCGTCGCGCGGAAACAGCCCGGCGACCTGGCGAAGCGCGTCATTGACGTTGAACACGCGCGAACGCTTGAGGTCGACATCGGTGACGATCGCGGATGATCCGGCGATTTCGTCCGCCTTGATGGCATCGCCGACGACGACAATATCGGTGCGCGAACCGCCCGGAGCCTCGGCTTCCGCAACCGCATTGGCGGCAGCGGCGCCAGCTGCAGCTGCGCCACCGTCTGCAATGGTCGCATTACCCGATCCAGCAAAGGCAGTGCTTGGCATACTTGCCATGACCAGCGCTGCCAAGCCTGCTCCAGCGGACCAGCGCCAGCTTTCGGGCAATACCATTTCAAACATCTCCACAGACAGCATGACGGTCGCAGCCGCGCCTTGCCGAGGCGCTTAATGCGAGGCGTTATCACCCGCAATATGCAATTGCTCATACGGTGCATTTTCGTACTGCGTGACAAATCTGCAACAACGCCGCGCAACGGGATGTCGGCGCGCGCGGGTTTTTGCTTGCGGGCAGGCCGCAGCGGTGCAGTAACGCGCTTGCAGAACCATAAGGGCCTATCCGGGCCGCCAAAGGTGGAGACGTAAGCGGGATGCTCAAATTCCTGAAATGGCTGTTCATTCTGCTGGTCTTGGCGATCGTCGGGCTCGGCATCTGGGGCTATGCACCCGATATCGAGCCGAGCGAGTTGCAAGCCCAATATGGCAGGCCGCCGTCGCGCTTCATCGAACTGCCCAATGGCCAGAGCGTGCATGTCCGCGATGAAGGCCCGCGCGATGCGCCCGCCATCCTGCTGATCCATGGCTCGAACGCCTCGCTGCACACCTGGCAGGGCTGGGTCGATGACCTGAAGAAGGACTATCGCGTCGTGCGCTACGATCAGCCCGGCCATGGCCTGACCGGCGCGCAGATCAAGGGCGATTACAGCACCGAGGCGTTCCGCGACACCGGGGCCGAAGTGATGAACGCGCTCGGCATCAACCGCTATGTCGTCGCGGGCAACTCGATGGGCGGCTGGGTCGCCTGGAACATCGCGCTCAAATACCCGCAGCGGGTCGCCGGGCTGGTACTGGTCGACAGTTCGGGAGCGCCCGAGGCGAAGCCGACGAAGATCCCGATCGGCTTTCGCCTGGCACAAAGCGCGGCGGTGCGGCCCATCATGAAGATCTTCACGCCGCGCAGCATCATCGAACAGAGCCTCAAGCAGAGCGTGGGCGATCCCAGCAAGGTGACGCCCGAAATGGTCGATCTCTACTGGAAGCTGCTGCGCCATCCCGGCAATCGCGAGGCGACCGTCGCGCGGGGCGATTTCCCGCGCAAGCCGGCCGATGCGGTCGAGTTTGCGGGCCTGACCATGCCCTCGCTGATCGTGTGGGGGAAGAAGGACATGCTGATTCCGCTGGCGAACGCCACCTGGTTCGCGCGGCAGCTGCCCAACGACACGCTCGTCACCTATGACGATCTGGGCCATATCCCGATGGAGGAGGACCCGAAGCGCACCGTCGCCGATCTGCGCGCCTGGCTGGAAAAGACCGGGCTCAATCGCACTGCAACACCCGCGACACAATCCAGCGCTAGCCCAGCCGCAGCGCCTGTTGCCAAGGTGCCAGCCATCAGTGAGGCAGCGCAACAGGAGGGCTGAAATGGGGGACCGGATGCACAGCGTAGCCGTCTACAATCTGAAGGGCGGCGTGGGCAAGACGACCAGTGCGGTCAATCTGGCCTGGTGCTCTGCGGTCCTCTCCTCGCGCCGGACGCTGTTGTGGGACCTGGACCCGCAGGGCGCGGCGAGCCATCTGATCGGCGACGATCACGCGGTGAAGGACGAGGCGCGATCGATCTTCGCGCGCGACGTCTCGCCCGAAAAGCTGGTTCGCCCTTCGCGGATTCCTGGGCTAGACCTTCTCGCCGCCGACCATTCGCTGCGCGGGCTCGACCGGATGCTGTTCGAGATCGGCAAGGCCAAGCGCCTCAAGAAGCTGATCGACGGGCTGGGCAAGCATTATGACCGCATCGTGCTCGATTGCCCGCCGGGCCTCAGCGAAACCTCGGATCAGGTGCTGCGCGCGGCCGATCTGGTGATCGTGCCGATCATCCCCTCGCCGCTGTCGCAGCGTGCCTTTGCCGAGGTGCAGAATTATCTCGACGGCAAGTCAGGACGCCACGCGCCGATGCTGCCGGTGTTCGTGATGGTCGATCGCAGGCGCGCGCTGCACAAGCAGGCGCTCGAAGCCTATCCCGACTGGCCGGTCATCCCGATGGCGAGCGCGGTCGAGCGAATGGCCGAAGAACGGCTGCCGGTGGGCGCATTCGACGCGAAAAGCCCCGCGGCGCAGGCCTATGCCAAGCTGTGGCAGGGGATCGAGCGCAAGCTCGCCAGTCAGAAAGGCAGCGGATAGCGCGCCAGGATGAGCGCGCCCGCACAACCCGAAACAAGCACGAAGCGCAGCACAGCAAGCCAGGCGGTATCGGTCTGCGAAGGACGGGCGGCGATGGCGATGGCTTTGCGCATGAGCAAAGGATGCGCCCCGATTGCTAATATCGCGTTAAAGCGGCAGCGCGTTTCAGCGGATCAGGCGGATCTCGACGCCGACATCCAGGCCTTCCCACTGACGGTCGGCGGTGAGCGCGGGCAGTCCTTCGCGCCGCGCCAGCGCCAGGCAGGCGCGATCGCCCAGCGAAAGGCCAAGATGGCGGGTGACAGGCAGCAGCAGAGCAGTTTCGATCGCATGTTCAGCGCTGAAGGAGATTGTCATCAGGCCAAAACCTTCAATTATCCATTGAGCATCATCGGAGGAAACCCCGGCCTTCAAAGCACGCGCAAAGACCTCGCTGAGATTGACCGTCGAAATGACCGCATCCATCAGGTGAGGCTCGACATTCTCGCGGCCAGGTTCGACCAGAAGCACCGCAAGCAATGCAGATGCATCAAGGACGACCGTCATTCGCGGGCAGCTTCTGCGCGCCGTTCCGCCAGGAAATCATCGACGGTAAACGGCTCCTTCATGGCAGCCTTGAATGCTTGCTGCAACTCGCGGATCACCTGCGAGTGACTCTTGACTACGAGCGCCTCGCCTTCACGTTCGAGCACCAGCCGGTCGCCATCAACAAAACCTAGTTCTCGGCGCAGTTCCGCCGGGATGACGATCTTGCCGCCCTTGATGATCTTGGCCGAATAGGTCATGCTCGCCTCCTTGGGACCTAAAACTACCACAGGACCCAAGGCGACTCAACCAACCCGCGGTCAGCCCGCCGCCAGTCGCTCTAGCGCGTCGCCCTCGATCCGCCAGGGCTCCCAGCCTTTCGAATGATGCGCGCCGATATGGGTGTAGAATGCCCTGGCCTTCTCGTTCCAGTCGAGCACCGCCCAATCCATCCGCGCGCATCCAAGCGCCTTCGCCTCTCGCGCCAGCGCCGTCAGCAGCGCGCGCCCGGTGCCGGTTCCACGCGCGGCTTCGGCCACGAACAGATCCTCGAGATAGAGCGAGGGCGCACCGGTCCAGGTCGAATAGGTGAGGAACCAGAGCGCCAGCCCCACCGGCGCTCCGTCGAGTTCGGCGATATGCGCAAACACCTGCGGGTTGTCGCCGAACAGGGTTGCACGCAACGACTCCTCGGTCGCCTTCACCGCATCGGGCTCGCGCTCGTACACCGCGAGCGCGATGACCATGCTGAGGATGGCAGCCTCATCGCCGGGCACTGCCGGCCGAATTTTTACAGTCATTATTCGTGTTCCTAATGCTGTCCGGCAAATTTCAGGCCGATCACGCAGCCTATCAGCCCGATGACCAGCGCCAGCCGGACCAGGCCAAGAGTTTCATCGCCCGTGGCCACTCCAACCGCCAGCGTCCCGACGGCGCCTATGCCGACCCATACGGCATAGGCGGTTCCCAGCGGAATGGTCTTGGCCGCCTTGTCGAGCAGCGTGAAGCTCAGGATCACGCAGACGATGAAGCCCGCGGTCCAGGCCATGTTACGGAACCCGTCCGCATAACGCAGACAGGTGGTGAAGCCGACCTCGAACAGGCCGGCTGCAACCAGAGTCAGCCATGGTCCCATGAACTATTCCGCGGCGACCGGCTCGGCATTGCCTGCGTCGCTTGCTTCGGCCTCGATCTCTGCGGCCTTGGCCTCGACCAGGCGGACGATATGATCGACCATGTCCTCGTCCTCGACCGTATGGTCGGTAATGCCCGACAGGTACACCATATGCTTGCCCTTGCCGCCGCCGGTGAGACCAATGTCCGTCTCGCGCGCTTCGCCTGGGCCGTTGACGACGCAGCCGAGCACCGAGAGCGACAGCGGCGTGTTGATGTGCTGCAGCCGTTCCTCCAGCTTCTGCACCGTACGGATCACGTCGAAGCCCTGGCGCGCACAGCTCGGGCAGCTGACGATGCGAACGCCGCGGGTGCGGATGCCGAGCGATTTCAGGATCTCGAAACCGACGCGCACCTCTTCTTCCGGCTCGGCGGAGAGCGAGACGCGGATGGTATCGCCGATGCCCGCCCAGAGCAGGTTGCCGATGCCGATTGCGCTCTTGACCGTGCCGCCGATCAGCCCGCCCGCTTCGGTAATGCCGAGGTGCAGCGGGCAATCGACCGCATCGGCGAGCTGCTGGTACGCCGCAACCGCGAGAAACACGTCGCTCGCCTTCACCGCGACCTTGAACTCGTGGAAATCATGGTCCTGCAGCAGCTTGATATGATCGAGCGCGCTTTCGACCAGCGCCTCGGGGCACGGCTCGCCATATTTTTCGAGCAGGTCCTTCTCGAGGCTTCCGGCATTCACCCCGATGCGGATGGCGCAGCCATTGGCCTTGGCAGCATTGACCACCTCGCGCACGCGCTCTGACGAGCCGATATTGCCCGGATTGATGCGCAGGCAGGCCGCGCCCGCGTCCGCCGCTTCGAGCGCGCGCTTGTAGTGGAAATGGATGTCCGCGACGATCGGCACGCGCGAGGCGCGAACGATCTGCTTCATCGCAGCGGTGGATTCGACATCGGGGCAAGAGACGCGGATGATATCGACCCCGGCCTCCTCGCAGCGGCGAATCTGGTCGATTGTCGCCTTCGCGTCGGAGGTCAGCGTGTTGGTCATCGTCTGCACGCTGACCGGTGCATCGCCACCCACCGGCACCTTGCCGACCATGATCTGGCGGCACTTGCGCCGATCGATATCGCGCCAGGGTCGCAAAGAGGGGTTGTGGGCCGACATGAATTGTTCTCCAAGAGTATGCGAACGCTATAGTCGCTTCGACCGGCTTTGGCGAGATGTGCGGGTGATAGAAAAGGGAACGCCGAATACCATGAAAACCGTGATGAAACTGGCGCTGGCCACCGGCCTGGCCGCTGTTGCGACTGCGACGAGCCTGCCCGCGCTGGCGCAAGCCCCGGCCCCGCAGCGCACGCCCAACGAGCTTGCCGCGCGCCAGCTCTACAGCGATGTCGTCGGCATCCGCACCGCGCGCGGCCACAGGCAGATGGGCGTGATGACCGGCTATCTCAAGGCACAACTGCTCAAGGCCGGCTTTGCCGAAAGCGACATCACGATCACCGATTATGACAGCGACGGCGAACCGACCCAGGGGCTGGTGGTGCGCTATGCCGCCAAGGGCAAGCCCAAGGCCGGGCCGATCGTGTTCCTGGGCCATATGGACGTGGTCGAGGCGCTGCCCGAAGACTGGGAGCGCCCTCCGTTCAAGCTGGTGGAGGAAAACGGCTATTTCTTCGGTCGCGGCTCGCTCGACAACAAATACGGCGTCGCGACGCTGGCGCACAATTTCATCCGGCTGAAAAAGGAAGGCTGGGCGCCCAAGCGCGACCTGTATCTCGTCTTTTCAGGCGACGAGGAGACCGGCATGATCTCCACCCGCGCGCAGGCGAAGATGGTGGCGGAAACGATCAAGCCCGCACTGGTGCTCAACGGCGATGCCGGCGGCGTGGCGATGACCGAGGATTTCAAGCCGGTCATGTACCAGGTCCAGGCGGGCGAGAAGACCTTTGCGACGTTCGAGCTCACCGTCACCAATCCGGGCGGCCATAGTTCGCGCCCACGCGCCGACAATGCGATCTACGAGCTTGCCCAGGCGCTCGGCAAGATCCAGGCCTATCAGTTCCCGGTCAATGCAAGCCCGCTGGTGCGCAGCTATTTCGGCGCGATGGGCAAGTTGACGCCGGGCGAGATGGGCCAGGCGATGCAGGCCTTTGCCGCCAATCCCGAAGCCCCCGAACCGCGCGTCAAGCTGCTTTCCGATCCGGGCATATCGACCCAGATGCGCACCACCTGCGTTGCGACCATGCTGCGCGGCGGCCATGCAGAAAACGCGCTGCCGCAATCGGCGACCGCAACGGTCAATTGCCGGATCATGCCCGGCGAGGGCGGCGCGGCAGCCACTCAGGCCGCGCTTGCCAAGGCGATCGGCAATGACAATGTCAAGTTCAAGCTGATGACCAGCGTGGTCGAAAGCCCCGAATCCACGCTGACCCCCGAAGTGCGCGCGGCGATCATGGCCAGTCTCGATGCGCGCTATCCTGGCCTGCCGATCGTGCCCGAACTGTCGTCGGGCGGTACCGATGGCATGCACTATCGTGCGCTGGGCATGAACACCGTGGGCATCGGCAATGCCGCGATGCGCAGCGCGGATATCTTTGCGCACGGCCTCAACGAACGCATCCGCGTCGAGGATTTCTACAAGGGCCTCGACCACTGGTATCTGGTGATGAAGAAGCTGGCGGGCTGATCCCCGCCACGCCTCAGGGCGCGGTCTGGAACGGCTTGGCTTCGGCTAGTATCAGCGCGAACCAGTCGTCCGGATCGGTCCATTCGTGCCGCACCGTCCAGCCGCCGGCGCGCAGCAGCAGCCGCGCGTCGCGCGGGCCGTATTTGTGGCTGTTTTCGGTGTGGATGGTCTCGCCCTTGTGCATCGCAAAGCGTTCACCCAGCACGGTGAAGTTCAGGTCCTCCTGCGCCTCGAGATGCATCTCGATCCGCGCATAACTGTCGTTCCAGCGCGCGACATGGCGGAAGCGATCAACGGGAATGGTGCCTTCGAGCTCGCGGTTGATGCGGTGGAGCAGATTGAGGTTGAACCGCGCAGTCACCCCCTGCGCATCGTCATAAGCGGGGATGAGGATATCGGGCGACTTGATGCGGTCCATGCCGATCAACAGCAGCGATCCGACGCCCAGCGTCTCGCGCATCGAGCGCAGCAGGTCGAGCGAGCTGCGCGCGACCATATTGCCGATGGTCGAGCCGGGGAAGAAGCCGAGCTTGGGTTCATCCGCGACAGCCTCGGGCAATTTCAGCGGTCGCATGAAATCGCCTTCGAGCGGATGAACACTCAGCCCGGGAAAATCGTGCGCGAGCGCGGCGGCGGATTCGCGCAGGAATTCGCCCGAAATGTCGATCGGCACATAGTGCCTGCCCTGCACCGCGCGCAGCAGATGCGGGGTCTTGACCGAGGAGCCCGAGCCGAATTCGACTACGGTGCGCCCTGCCCCGCCCTGCTGCGCCACCTCGCCGCAATAGCGCTCAAGCAGCGCGGTTTCGGTGCGGGTCGGGTAATATTCGGGAAGGTCGGTGATCGCCTCGAACAGTTCGGAGCCGGTCTTGTCATAGAACCAGCGCGCCGGGATCGCGCGGCGGGTGTCGCGGAAACAGGTGAGCACATCGGCGCGGAAGGCGGGATCGGCCTCACCCGATGCGGCGGCGGTCTGGGCTTCGGGCGAGTCGATCAGGGTAGCCAAGGACATGTCTCCTGCGCGGGGTCAGTTCAGGTCCTTGGCGAGCCTGAGACCGGTGAACTGCCAGCGCTGATGGGGATAGAAGAAGTTGCGATAACTGGGACGCACGGAACCGCGCGGAGTTGCACAGCTCGATCCGCGCAGCACGAACTGGCCGGACATGAACTTGCCGTTATATTCGCCGACCGCGCCCTCTGCGGCCTTGAAGCCGGGATAGGGGCGATAGGCGCTGCCCGTCCATTGCCAGACATTGCCGAACATCGAGGCCGCCGCATCGGCACGCGGTCGCACGGGTCCGGCGCGGTCGAGCTGGTTGCCCGAGGAAGCATCGTGCATCGTCGCAACCGCCTCCCATTCCTGCTCGGTCGGCAGTCGCGCGCCTGCCCAGCTGGCATAAGCATCGGCCTCGTACAGGCTGATATGCGTGACCGGCGCAGCGGGGTCGAGTGCGCGCAAGCCATCGAGCCCGAACTGCATCCAGCCGCCATCGTCATCCTGCTGCCAGTAGAGCGGCGCAATGATGCCCTCGGCCTTCACCCAGGTCCAGCCGTCGGACAGCCAGTGGCGCGGGTCACTGTACCCACCATCGGCGATGAACGCGGCCCATTCGGCATTGTTCACCGGTCGGCTGGCGAGCGCATAGGGGGTGAGCAGCACCGCATGGCGCGGGCCTTCGCAGTCGAACGCGAAGCCCTTGCCCGCATGGCCGATCTCGACCTGCCCGGTCGGGCCCTCGATCCATGCGAGCGGCGCAGCCTCGACCGAGCCGAGCGGCACCGCAGGCCAGACCGCCGGATGCAGCGGGTTCTGCGCGAACAGATGCAGGATATCGGTCAGCAAGAGCTCCTGGTGCTGCTGCTCGTGGTTCAACCCCAGTTCGACCAGATCGAGCGCATCGTTACTCAGGCCTGGCAGCGCCGCCTGCACCGCAGCATCGACATGCGCGCGATAGGCGCGGATCTCGTCGAGCGACGGCCGGGTCAGCATGCCGCGCCGGGGCCGCGCATGGCGCGCGCCTTCGGCCTCGTAATAGCTGTTGAACAGGAACGCGTAGTTGGCGTCGAAGGCTTCGTAGCCGGGCACATGATCGCGCAGCACGAAGGTTTCGAAGAACCAGCTGGTATGCGCGAGATGCCATTTGGAAGGCGAGGCATCGTCCATCGACTGGACGGTGGCATCGGCATCGGACAACGGCGCTACGAGATCGCGCGTGAGGGTGCGGACCTGGGTGAAGCGGTGGGCGAGGTCGTCGTGGCGACTTGCATCGAAGGCGGTGATTGCCGGTGCGCTGGTGGTCGTCATTCTACCCCCTTGTCCGTCATTCCCGCGAAAGCGCAGAATCCCGCTATCCTGTCCGAAGCCAAAAGCGGGACCCCCGCCTTCGCGGGGGTGACGATACTCTAATCACCCGTCCAATACACGGGCGCGGCAAAGCTCTATCGCGAAGCCCCCGGCACCCAGAGCGGGTCGTTGCCATTGTTGATCCGGCGGGCGAGGACGAACAGAAAGTCCGACAGCCGGTTCACATAGATACGCGCTTGCGGGTTGATCGATCCCTCGTGCGATGCCGCCACCAGGGTCCGTTCGGCGCGGCGGGCGATGGCGCGGGCGAGATGCACCGCAGCCGCAGCGGGGCTGCCGCCGGGCAGGATGAAGCTGGTGAGCGGCGGAAGGCTGTCATTGACCGCATCGATGCGGTCCTCAAGCCATTTGACCTGGCTGGGCACGATGCGCAGCACCATTTCGGACGGGGTGAAATCCTCGCCCGGCGTCGCGATATCGGCGCCGAGATCGAACAGGTCGTTCTGTACGCGCACCAGATCGGCGGCGAATTCGCTCTCGCCCAGCGCGACCACCGCAAGGCCCAGCGCGCTGTTCAGTTCGTCGACATCGCCGATCGCCGCCATGCGCGCCGAATGCTTGGGAATGCGCGAGCCATCGACCAGGCCTGACGTGCCGTCATCGCCCGTGCGCGTGTAGATCTTGTTGAGCTTGACCATCGTTGTGCGCCCCCGCCGCCCTGAGGCTCAGCGGTTGACCAGCAGCAGCACGGCGACCGCGGCAATCGCCATCGCCTGATATTTGACGCGCGCGAACATCATCTTGTTCTGCATCTGATGGCTGCGGCCGACCCCGGGGTTTTTGAGGTCTTCCTCGGTCATCTGGATGAAGGCGACAAGGCCGCGCACGAGGCTGACCAGAACCATGATTGCCAGCGCGACAATCGCGAGGATGATGATGACGTTCATGGCACACTATATGAGGGCTCTGCCCAGGAAATGCCAGACGGAAGAGCGCCTTGGCGCAAATTTTCCAGCAAGGCGGGGCCATCCACCCCCTGTTCGCGCAAGGCGGCCAGCGCGGCGGCGCCCTCGCTTTTCGCCAGTTTCCGCCCGTCCGGTCCGGCGAGCAGCCGGTGGTGGCGATAGAGCGGCACCGGCAGACCGAGCAGCGCCTGGAGCAGCCGGTGGACATGCGTCGCGAGGAACAGGTCGCGCCCGCGCACGACATGGCTGATCTGCTGGTGCGCATCGTCCAATGTCACCGCGAGATGATAGCTGGCAGGCGCATCCTTACGCGCGAGCACGACATCGCCGAACAGCTCGGGCTGTGCGGCTTGTTCTCCGGCGGCCATGTCGTGCCAGACCAGCGCGCCAGTGTGCACGAGCGCCTTGGCAACGTCGAGCCGCCAGGCATGCGGTTCGCTCGCCATACGCTCGGCGCGCTCGTCATCGGACAGCGCGCGACAGGTGCCGGGATAGACCAGCCCCTCCGGCCCCGGCTGCGCGCCTGCCGCCGCGATCTGGCTGCGCGTGCAGAAACAGGGATAGACGAGGTCACGCGCCTTGAGCTCGGCCAGCGCAGCATCATAGGCGGCGAGCCGCGACGACTGGAACAGCACCTCCCCGTCCCAGTCCAGCCCCAGCCAGCGCAGATCGTCGAAGATCGCCTCGACCAGCTCAGGCCGCGAGCGTACGCCGTCGATATCCTCGATGCGCAGCAGGAAGGCGCCACCGAGTTGCCGGGCCAGGTCGTGGGCTTGGCACGCCGCATAAGCATGGCCTAGATGTAGCGCGCCGTTCGGGCTGGGCGCAAAGCGGGTGCGCATCATCGCGCGCGGCCCTTTGCCTTGGGTGCAATGTGCGGACTTATCACCATATATTGTGGGATCGCCCCCTTGACCTTGGCCGCGCGGTCATGCTGATTAACCGTAAATCGAACACATTCAATATTGTCACGGGGCTGTCACGCACTTGGGTCTATAGGAACTTCAGCGGACGAATGGGAGAAGGTTTGAGCCGACCATGTTTCATCCCGACTTGATCGAACGGGCGGTACGCGATCCGCAGCCGGACATAGGCCGGCATCCGGACAGTTGCCCCGCCCTCGTGTTGAACGCCGATTATACGCCCTTGAGCTATTATCCCTTGAGCCTCTGGCCGTGGCAGACCGCGATCAAGGCCATCTTCCTCGACCGGGTCGATGTCATCGAGACCTATGAGCGCGAGGTGCACTCTCCGACGATCCAGATGAAAATCCCGTCGGTCATCGCGCTCAAGCAATATGTGAAGCCGTCCGAATATCCCGCCTTCACCCGCTTCAACCTGTTCCTGCGCGACCGCTTCCACTGCCAATATTGCGGATCGCCACACAACCTCACCTTCGACCATGTCGTCCCGCGCCGCCTGGGCGGCAAGACCACCTGGCAGAATGTCGCCACCGCCTGCGCGCCCTGCAACATGCGCAAGGGCGGCCGCACCCCGGCGCAAGCGAACATGCGCCTGATGGTCCAACCGATCCGCCCGACCAGCTGGCAATTGCAGGAACGCGGGAGAGCGTTTCCGCCGAACTACCTGCATGAGAGCTGGCACGACTGGCTGTACTGGGATGTCGAGCTGGAGGCTTGAGGGGCTTTGTGCCGCTCGGGTGCCTACCGGGCAGCCTGACGGAACTGGCGATTATCCGCCCACGCCCGTCTGCCTTGAATTAGCGTTCTGATCAAAAACCATGGCCATGCCAAGGCGCTTAGTCCCCAAATAGCGAGGAAGCTAAACGTCAGCCATTCCGATGCTGACAAGAGCCCATGACCGAAAAACATGACCAGGCAGCAACCGAAGAATAGAGCCAGAGTTGCAGCCAGCCACATTATTGTTTGTTTCAGTTTCATCCGAGCAGTTTAGCAAGCAGCTTTCAGTACGGCAATTGGGCAGTTATCTGGGACCACCGTTTTGTAGGTTTGATAACATAAGCGCCCCCCTCCGCTCAGCCTGAGCTTGTCGAAGGCCCCGCTATACGGCCAGCGTGGGCGCG